>DATMYF010000021.1:0-58484 GCA_035561075.1 Bryobacteraceae bacterium | reverse complement strand
GCGCTCGCTCGAGAAATCCATGCTCGCCTACCTGGATCAGCGCAATCGCGATCCGAAGCCATTCATCTGGACCGCGAGCGCCGACCTCATTCTCGGGAAGGTCGAACGCCTTTGTAAACGTATTTACCGCTCAGGACACTAGTATTCCAGCCGAGGTATTGTAAGTCCGTTGGCGCTGCGTTCGCCACCGGACGACCCTGGATTCCGGTCACGCTCAGATGCGGGAAGGTCCCGCTCAGATCCGTGTCCGCAGTCGAAGAAGTGGTCAGGCACGTCGGGCAGTCGAATGTTCCCGTGGTGACATCGAAGGTGACCGGCCCGGTCCCCGAGAGGGCGCTGCGTGTCCGGCTGTTGGTGAAGTAGAGGTTCCCACTCTCCGTCACCTGCGCCGTCGTGTAGTCCCCGGTTTGCGCCGTAATCGACCCCGTGCGTCCGAAGACGGTCGCCACCGCACTGTTACCCGCTACGCCCCCCAGTCCGATCAGACGGAAGTTCGTGCCGTCGTACCAGATTTCATGAAACCGTCCTGCAATGACATCCGACGGCCCCGGATCGGATACCCCATCGGCCAATTTGACCGGCACCGCGCCCAATGTATCCACGTTGATCGTGGTGGCCCCCCCAGCCCCAGCTACATCTGGTACCCAGTGCAGCACCATGCCTCTGGTATACGCGGCGGCCGTCGGGTCAAGCGCGCATTGGTACTCCTGATTGGACCCCCCCGATGACGCGCACAGCAAAGCCGCGCCGCTCTGCTCACCCATCTGCGTCTGGACCACGGCCGTGTCCAGGGCCATCCGTATGTCGATCTGTGATCCCGTGTCTGAAAGTACCGTGACCAGGCCGGCCCCAGGCGCGAAATTCGTTGCCCCCCGGATCCCCACCAGCGTGTCGTCGCTCTTGACTGTAACGCTGCCCTGTGGCGTCCAAACATTCGCCCCGGTGCACCCGTACATGTTGCTCCCCGAGGGCGCGTCGGTAGCGAAGTACGCTTCGCCCACAGTGCAGGCACCCGGCAAACTCGCCAAAGGGCCGGACTTCATCGGAAGCGTGCGGTCGGCCCTGCTAAAATCCTGCGTGCCTGCCGTGATCATGTTGCTCTGATCGGTGCGCATCGCCACGGCTGGCAGTTGAGCGGCGGATACCGCCCCCCCGAGCCCCTGGAGCACCCAGACATTCGTCGCCGCGCACCCGTGGAGATTAGCGCCCGCTGGCGCATTTGTCTTGAAAAACATTTCCCCTACCGTGCACGCGCTTGGCAGTGTTGTCCCGGTTTTGATCGGCTTAGTGGACGTCGCACCGGTAAAATCGACATCCCTCGCCTGAGTGCGCAAATCGATCTTCGTCTGCGCGGTTGCGGTCAACCCCCAAAGGGTCATGATAAGCGCTCTGAAACAGAATCTCATCCCGGCTAAACACTAGCATGCCGATTGAGTTGGAGCCCGTACGGATAACCCATAACGCGCGTAATTGCAATAGGATAAGTAATTCGTAGCGCGTGTGACTGAACTTCAGGAGAGGATGCAGTGCCCTGCGTGGGAGTAGATCTGGGATACGTTTGGTATCGTGCTGTGACGTGTGACGCTCAGGCCCGCATCAAGCCGGGAATTGGGCGCGCGGCAGCCCTCGAACGAAATTCTTCCTGCGCCGCGCAAGATATACAAATCGCCAGTCCGCCCATGGCGGGGAAGTAGAAGAAGTATCCAAAGTTTAGAAACGCAATGGCCGCTATAAAAGCCGTGTAACCCATCATTACACAGAATGCAGCGTTTCGAATATCTGCGCAATTCGGACGGCGGCGCGCTTCAAGGTAAGTGGCATTCAACAACACAAGCGTCGAGACAATTCCTCCGACAAAGAACACGAGCCCGGGAATACCGCATTCGCTCGATATCTGCGTAAATGTGTTATGTGTGCCCTGCCATCGCCCATGCGTAAATCCGGGACGGATGTTATTCGCCCCTTCGTATGCCGGGAATTGCTCGGGTCCCACACCGAAGATTGGGAACTCGAACGTGTACTTAAGACTCGTTTCAAACAGATATTCCCTTTCCGACCGGGAAGCGAGCGCCTCCTCATTGCCAGAGGAGAACGAGGTAATGCGCTGCAGGGTGTCTGCGGGAGCCAGGCTCAAAATCGTTAAGACTGCGACGGGAGCCGCGACCAGCAACCCGATCCGCTGGCCGATTGTTCCTCGCCAAAGGAAGAACAGAATAGCTACAATTAGCCCCACCAGTGCACCCCTAGATCCCGTGCGCACGATCGTTAAAACACCGAACGCTACGCCTGCGAGCGCAATAATGCGCAGGATCGTGGACCGGGCTCCAAGGGCGATCCAAAGTAGAAACGACAGAACCAGGAGCATGTGAGCCGCAAAATCGTTCGAGTTCGCAACTGTCCCGACTCCTCCGCCGAAACGCGCCACGGTCCCGTCGTTTTGAAACATCTGGGCGGTCCACAGGTTCACCACGCCGCCTAATGCGATAGCCGTCATAAGACGCCGGCACTCCGGCCAGGTAACCGTCAGGCCCGCAATGATAAACAGCATCGCGAGGTTGGTCCTGAGGTAAGAGCTGAAACAGCCGAACGAAGCCGCTCGCCAATAACTGAATGGCACGCAGATCGCTATCCACAGCAGAAAGGCACTCCAATAATAGGCGGGCCTCCCACGAAACGCTCGATTGAACCCTCCGCTCAACGCTACCCCCAATAGCGCAGGGATTCCGAATACGTAAAGAAGGCGAAAATTCACGCCCGTCTTAGCTTCCAGTACTTGGTGGAGCATGCTAAAGCGCAGGAAGACCAGCGCCAGGCCCAGGATCACCGGAATCGTTCGGCACACGTCGCTCTGAGGCGGTAACGAGGAGTATCCGCTCGCCGCCGCGGCTGGGCCGGGTGGACCGCTCGTCAAAAGAGGGTAGGGGCGGGGTGAAACCATTGCCGCGCTGCTAGGTCGAATGGGACACGGTACCAGTTTAAGATACCATTGAAACGTGTAACAATTGGGACGATGGCGCTGAAACTTGGTATTTGCAGCCTCGCCCAGGACTGCCCGTTCCAGCGGTTCTGGCGGCGCGGTTTAATGTCCGCCAGCTTGCTTGCCTTTACCCGGCAGCCCACAGCCGCGGGGAAAGCTTTATTCGAGCGCCTCATGCCGGAGATCTGCGATTCCGGTGGGGTGAACCGAATTACCACCCCGGGCCGCTTCACAGGTCTCGACGCCGCCGTGCAGGAATGCCTCGCCACCATCTTCCCGCCCGGATTCTCACTTCGCGTACAGGATTGGGCGGTTTCTAGCGGAATCACCGCCGCCGAGTGGTTCACAGTGTTGCGGCAAAACTATCCCGACGTTGATTTGACGGCTTCGGACAGGCTCACGTACCTTGTTGAGGCGCGACTGCCGGAAACTGGCGAGACGTACATCGTGGAGCCCGACGGTGCGCCACTGCAATACATTCGCCCCCCGTTCGTGCTGAGCCTGGTACAGTCGCAGCATTGGCTCTACCCGGTCAACCGCATCCTGCAAAGGTCGGCCCTGCGAAATTGGCGCGAGGCGCTCGCAACGCGACTACGCATCCCCGCCGAATGGCATGACTCGGAAGACCCCGGTGTGACTTCAGTGGAAGCACCGCCGTTTGTTCTGCGCCGTTTGCCGCTCGTCCACCCCGATGCGACAGCCTTATGCGGCGAACGGTTTCATATACGCACTCATTCGGTTTTCGAGCCCGCGAAACACCGAGCGCACGTGATCCGGACGATGAATATTCTCAATCGTGCGTATTTCACGGACGACCAGTTGCAGGACGCGGCGGTGGCCGTGGAAACCAGCCTGGATCCGGGAGGCGTCTGGATTGTCGGGCGAACCCTCGTTGAGCCTCCGTTCGACAACCACGTCACGGTGTTTCGAAAGTGCGACGACGGCTGGGAGACCTTGCTGCGGATCGGCGCTGGCTCTGAAATGGAACCCATCGTCGCCTCCCTGAGTGGTACGAAGAGGCTTAGCGCGGCCGCATCCGGCCCACGTCGCGGGCGGCAGGTTGGTTAAGAGACTCTTCCCGCGACTAACAAAGAGTCATAAAACTTCCGCATTCGCCGGGCGGCAGTTTCCATTGAAAAGCATTCGCGCGCGCGGACGGCGGCGGCCGCTCCCAACTGCCTGCGCAGTTCCGGATTCTCAATCAACACCGCGAGTTGCCGTGCCAGGTCGGAAGAATCGCCCGATCGGAACAGAAGGCCCGTGCGGCCATCCTCGACCAGTTCCGGTATGCCGCCAACGTTTGACGCGACGGCGGCGCAACCGCACGCCATAGCTTCCAGTAAAGAGTTCGGAAAACCCTCCGAGCGGGATGGCAGGACAAAAACGTCCATGCACCGCATCCAAAACGGCACATTACTCGTGCTTGTTTCAAACCGGCACGTCTCCGCCAGCCCCAGCGCGTCCCGCAATGCCATCCATTTTTCCCGCATGTAACCATCGCCAACAATTAGCAGGCGCATGCGCGGCTCGCGCTGGCGAACCTTCGCGAATGCTTCCAGTAATAATTCCAGCCGCTTCTCCTCACGAAGCACACACAGCGATCCGATAACCAGCGACGCGTCCCGGAGAAACGGCGGGGGCGCCTCCGGCCGCGGAAAGAACGCATCCGTCTCGACGCCGTTGTACGCTACGAAGAGCCGCTCCGCCGGGATATGGAAATCCTCCATAAGGTGGTTTCTCACCGCTTGCGAGTTCACCACGATGCGATGCGCCAGGTGGTCCACCACTCGCAGTGCCAGGGAGTCCCGGGCAGACGTTAGAAAACGGAAATACAGATGGCTGGAGAGAACAACCGGTACCCGGAACAACCGGGCCAGCGGAACGGCATAGATGCTGGTAGGAGCATCGAAGGCATGGAGTAGTTGGATGTTGTGCCGGCGCAGGTAAGACCGCAAAACCCGAGCGCCATCCAAAGCCGTCCGATTCCGCAAGCTCCGCACAGGAAGATGCAGGATCGGGACGTGGGCGGCATCCAACTCGGCCCGGCGCTCGCCGGAGGGTAGAAAGCAGCCTACGTGCGGTTCAAAGCGGTCTGGGTCCAGGTAACGCGCGAGTTTGGCCACGTCGCGCTCGTTGCCGCCAACGTGCAACTCTCTGACGAGCAGTAGAATAGGAATGCGGTCGGGCAACTCCTATAATAATTCAATCTTGTCCGGACCCGCATGAATGCGCTTTCCCTGCATGGGCCGTCGGCTCTGCAATGGCCGGCTGGCTTCTAACGCCTGAAGTACACACCTCGTCTCTGTTCGGTATCATGGTCCCGATGTGGAAACAGATGTTTAAGTCTGCTTTGCGGGGCATCTTTCTTGGGATAGCGTTTCCGCTCGCACTGGTATCCGCATTCGGCCGGTGGAGATCGCCGTACACGTTTTTCGCTCAGAGTTGCGCTTTGGCTCCGGGGATTATCGGGGATTACCTGCGCGCGGCGTTTTATAGGCTGACGCTCGACGAGTGCCCCCCTGCGGTCCGGATATCCTTTGGATCCTTTTTCGCGCACCCGCAAGTTCGCCTTGGTTCATCGGTGTACATAGGCGGTTACTGCATTATTGGTAGGGCCATGATCGGCGCAGGAACGCAGATTGCGTCTGGCGTTCAGATCCTGAGCGGCGCGCATCAGCATTCAAGGAGCCCCTCTGGCGGGATCTCCGGAGCCGAAGACGGCATCTTCACTGCGGTCTCGATCGGCCCGGATTGCTGGATAGGAGCGGCGGCCATCATCATGGCGGATGTCGGAGCCAATTGCACGGTAGGGGCTGGGTCGGTTGTTTCGCGGCCGATCCCTTCGAATTCGGTGGCCGTCGGCAGCCCAGCACGTGTAATCAAAGCCGTCGCTGAGGTCACGCCCTGAAGGTTGACCGCCGGTCACGCCGTCGCGGCACCATCGGCGGGCGGCTTCGACGGGCGGCCGTAGTTGCGGAAATAGATCTCGGCGGGGTTGCCCATGGCCAGGGAGTAGGGCGGCACATCCGAAACTACCATGCTGTTCGAAGCGACAATGGCTCCCTCGCCAATGGTGACGCCCTTCATGATAGAAGAACCCTGGCCGATCCAGGCGTAACGGCAGATCCTGACGGGGCGGATGTCCTGCGGATGGACCGGCGCATTTTGGGCGCGAAGATCGGCCTCGCGGGGGTGGCCGTCGCTGTCCGCAATCCGGCACCTGGAGGCGACCCTCACATCTTCCTCAATGATGATCTCCCGGTTGACGACCAACTCGACATTCCAGCCGATCTGCGCGCGGTCTTTAATCACCAACCGGGGATCTTCCACCCAGCGCCCGGAGAAGATAGCTAGTCCATCGCCCAGAAGCACATCGTTCCCGATATGAATCTGCAGATGTCCGGCCACAAACGGCAGGCCTCCGAGTGATAGATTCCTGCCGACCGACGCGCATCGCGCCTGAAACAACGGGTGTTTGTACAGCATCGTCACCAGCATGCTGATGACGGTGAGGATAAAAAAATGCAGCTCGTAAAGGACTCGAAACGGCGGTTTCAACCAATCCGGTACGCGGGGCGCGCGATGGTTATAGATACTCCGCGCGAGGGTGCGGATAGCCCGGTAGAAAGGTGTTTCCCCTTTCCGGATCTTAAGAATGAAGCGGTTTAAGCTCACTGCCGTGTGCGCCCTCCATTTGTAACAGATTTCGGGCGCGGGCGCATTTTCCCCGAGTCCGGACGGCGATATAGTGGAGTTTGATGACACACGACGAGTTTCTGCTGGAACTGGACGATATTCTCGAGCTGGCGCCCGGAACATTGAGAGGTCCCGAAAAGCTGGAAGAGCTGGGACATTGGAATTCGATGGCGATGATGGGGTTCATTGCACTCGCCGATTCCAACAACGGCGCCCGGATTTCGCCGCGGCAGATTCCGAACTGCTCGACGGTGGCGGATCTGCTGGAGCTTGCGAAAGTCGAAAGTGCCGGCAACTGAACTGCCCGCGAACCCGCTGGACCTGACGGGCTCGACCGTTCTGGTAACCGGGGCTTCGAGCGGCATTGGACGGGACACCGCCATTCTGTTGAGTTCTCTGGGCGCCCGGGTCGCGATTACGGGCAGAAATGCGGAGCGCCTGGAGCGGACCATGGCGTCTCTTTCGGGCCAGGGGCATCGAATGGAGGTCTTCGACCTCAGTTGCGCCGAACAGATTCCGCAGTGGATGCGAAAGATAACGGCGGAAATGGGCCCGCTGAACGGCGTCGTTCATGCCGCCGGAAAACAGATCGCATCGCCGGCCCGGTTCACCACCCCGCAGAACGTCGATGATATCCTCAGGACCAACCTGCACAGCGCGATCCATCTGGCGCGCGGACTTTGCCACCGAAGCTGTCACGGGAAGGAAAGCAGCATTGTCTTCCTTTCGTCGGTAATGGGATTGGTCGGAAGACCCGGGGTTTCACTTTACGCCGCCAGCAAAGCGGCCCTGATGGGTTTCACTAAGTCGTTGGCGGTGGAACTGGCGCCGGAACGGATCCGGGTAAACTGCATCGCGCCGGCGTTTGTCGAAACTGAAATGCTGGCGGAGGTGCGCGAATGGCTTTCGGCCGGGGAGTTGGAGGCGCTGGAAAAGGCCCACCCCCTCGGTTTCGGCGCTCCCCGGGACGTGGCGAATGCAGCGGCGTTCCTGATCTCGGATATGAGCCGATGGATTACGGGAACCACCCTTGTGGTGGATGGCGGCTACTCCGCGCAGTAGCGTCCAGCAGTAGCGTCCAAAGGAGTCAAATGCAAGCGGCCATTGCGGCAATCGAGTACTACCTGCCTGAACAGACGCTTTCCACCGCGGACCTCTCGGCCGAGTTTCCGGAATGGTCCGCCGCCAAGATCGATGAGAAGACGGGCATTCGGGAGAGGCACATCACCGCCCCCGGGGAGTGCTCCTCGGACCTTGCCGTCGCCGCGGCTCGAAAGCTTTTCGATTCCGGTGCGTGCCGTCCCGAGGATATCGATTTCCTCCTTTTTTGCACGCAGAGCCCGGATTATTTCCTGCCCACCACGGCGTGTCTGATTCAGGACCGGCTCGGAGTGCCCATTTCGGCCGGAGCGCTGGACTTCAACCTCGGCTGCTCGGGATTCGTCTATGGGCTCGGACTGGCGCAAGGTTTGATCAGCTCGGGGCAGGCCGGCAAAGTGTTGCTGCTCACGGCGGAAACATACAGCAAGTTCATCAACCAGCGGGACCGCAGCGTGCGCACGATTTTTGGAGACGCCGGTGCCGCGACGCTGGTTGTGGCGCGGGACGCGCCCGCGCCCTTGATTGGCCCGTTCGTGTACGGAACGGATGGAAGGGGTGCCCCGAACCTGATTGTTCCCACCGGTGGGATGCGCTGCGCCCGGACCGCGGCTAGCGGCATGGCCGTGGAAGATGAAGGCGGGAACGTGCGCAGCCCGGACAATCTGTTCATGAATGGAGCCGAGATCTTTAGCTTCACGCTCGACGCCGTTCCTAGAAGCGTCGCCGCGCTGCTGAGCAAGGCCGGGATGACCCAGGCGGGCGTGGATCTGTTCGTGTTCCATCAGGCCAACAAATTCATGCTGGACCATCTGCGGAAGCGGCTGAAGATCCCTCCGGAGAAGTTCCATCTGGCGATGGCCCATTGCGGAAACACCGTCTCTTCGACCATCCCCATCGCGTTGAAGCACGCGGCGCTCGAAGGGCGGCTGCAAGAAGGCGCGGTGGTTATGGTGGTCGGGTTCGGAGTGGGATACTCGTGGGGAGCGACGCTCGTGCGCTGGAGCGGACTGCACGAGGGCGCGCCCGCATAGATAGGCTGCGCTTCTGTTCAGAACAGGCGCGGTGGTGCCGGACGGGAACCGGGTCCTCGAAATCTACGCCACAGATAGGCGGCCGCGGCTCCCAAAGGGGTGCTCCCTGCCTGCGCGGGGAAGAACAACGGAACCCGCCAGTCGCGCATCGTGACAAGGCGGCCCAGCAGTTCGCGGGCGCGTCGCCATTCGCCCCAATAACTGAGCATGCAAGCGGTTTTGCAGGCGCGCAGGGCATAAAAGCGGGCCAGCAGCGGCCTCAGTTCCGCGGGGTAGAGCGATGCCACCTCGTCAGGGTCCTCAAGAAATGACTCCACCGGCCGCGGGCGGGCGTAGTTCCCGCTCAATTCCGATGCCTCCCGGTGCAGTTCCGTGAGTGGCAGCAGATGGAAGCAGACCGGAAAATCCAGCACGATTTTCAGCCAAAGAATTGTGTCTTCGGCATACCGGCACCCGTTCCCCTGGAAACCGCCGAGACGGCGCAGCACGCTGGCGCGGGCGATGGTGGTGCACGGCGTCATGTAAGTTACCATGGCGGCGAAAAGCCCCAATGGGGTGCTGGGCGAAAGGCGATGCAGCCCTTCGGAAATGCCCCGACGTGACCACACGGCGGCGCACGGTATTTTGCCGGGGTAGTCGATCCAAGCACTGCTGACTGACGCTGCGGTCGGGTGTGCATCCAGGATGGCGGCGTTGGTCTCGAGAAAGACGGGCAGCCAGACGTCATCGGCATCGAGAAACGCGATGTACTCGCCGCGCGCCTCGGCCAAGCCGCGATTGCGGGCCGCGCCCGGCCCCGCATTGGGCTGCCGGATCAGGCGGAAGCGAGGATCGGGATAAGCTTGGGCGAAGCCGGGGCCGTCGTCCGTCGAGCCGTCATCCACCACGATGGCCTCGAAGTCCCGGAAAGTCTGCCGGGCAATGGAATCCAGGCAGGCGGGAAGACGCTCTGCCTTATTGTAAAGTGGGATGACCACCGATATGCGCATCTTGATCGAGTTTCGTTTCCTTAGCGCATTGTAATTGGATTGCGTGCTGTAACAGCTAAAGCGTCCGGATCTTAGGCACTCGCACGATCCGGCGGCAGACCGAACGGACGGCCTCGAGTTCACCCGGCGTGGGAAATTGCATGGCACACAACAGAAGAGGGAACAGCACAATCAGCA
Source organism: Bryobacteraceae bacterium (assembly GCA_035561075.1). Taxonomy (GTDB): domain Bacteria; phylum Acidobacteriota; class Terriglobia; order Bryobacterales; family Bryobacteraceae; genus JAMCRM01. The sequence continues at coordinate 48,513 of DATMYF010000021.1, read as the reverse complement.
GCGCCGCCCATCCGATTTGCCAAACCAGTGAAGATACCGGGAAGCGGGCGTAGAGTATCCCGATCACAGCGAGTGCTGCTGCAATTCTCAGCAACCGGCCCGGCTCTACTCGATAATGCCTCAGCCGATAGGTCCAGACTACTGTAACCGCGGTGAAAACGAAAAACGTGGCTACCGTCGCCCCGACGGCGCCCCACACGCCAAAGCGGGGGATGAGCAGCGCATATCCGGCCAGGCATACCGCGCTGGCCACCCAGGTACACGCCGCATCGTGGCCGGGGCGGCCGGCGACCATAAACAACGACCGGAAAAACTCGCCGAAAGAGCGAACGCAATAAGCCATGACCAGCACCGGGATCAATGGAAGGGCGCCGGCGTAGGAGCGCGTCGTCAGCAACCCGAGAGCCGGTTTCGAGCAGACGACGATCCCCAGTCCGCAGAATACGATGCCCAGCGCCACATAGGTGAAAACGCGGGCAAAGACCGGTTCCGCATCCTCCCTCTGCATGATCTGGTATACCTGCGCGCCCCAGTAGACCGCAAAAGACCCGTAAACCCCGCTGACCAGCATCCCGAGCGTATAGGCGAAAGAATAAAGGCCCAGTTCGGTCAGGGTCACGTAGCGCACCAGGAAGAACTGATCCCCGAAGTGGATGAGGAACATCGCCAGGCCGCCCAGTCCCAAGGGGATGGCGAACCTGAGCATTTGCAGGAAGAGGCCAAGGTCGAACTCCGGACGATTCTTATATAAGCAATACGCGCCGAGTATGATCAACGGAATGCCCATGGAGGCCAGCGCGGCATACTGAACCCCTATGATCCTTAGCCGGAATGCCGCCAGAAAGAGCACCACCGCGACCACCGTGACGGCCAGGCGGGTCAGGGCGCCAACTAGCCACATCTTTTGCCGGTCTTCCACGCGCAGCCAGCCGAACAGCGCTTCCAGGGTAAAAGCCAGGGGCATGCTCAGAAACACCAGCAAAAGCGAATATGTGATGGTTTCGTTGCGCAGCAGCAGGCGGCTCAAGGCGGGAGCGAAAGGCCAACATAACACACAGGCCAGCAGTCCCAGGCCGCCTGATCCGGCGACCGCGGTCATCACCACCCGCCGGCGCATCTCGCGGGAACCGGTTTTGAAATAGAAATAGCCAATAGCGCCTGGGAGACTCGCGCCGAGCAATGTTGACAGGATGATTGCGGTCTTCTCCAGCAGCCCCAGCACCCCGTAATCGGCGGGCGGCAGATAGCGGGTTTTGATAGGGATCAGGGCAAAGCTGACCAGTTGCTGACCCACGAATGCCAGAGAGTACAGGCCGCTCGCTTGCAGCATGTGTTTGAACAACGACCTGGACGACAGCGCTTCTTTCGGAGTCGACATAGAATTCCTCAGTTCAGGTCTGGAATGGTTCCTTTGGCAGCTTCTTCTCTAGCCTATATGGCGTCGCCCGTTCGCGCTACCTTGGCGGACAGGCGTGCATAGATGGCGGACAGGCGTTCGGTCCGGGAGGCGGGGGCATGACGCGTCAAAGCCAGTTCATGGGCCCGATCCGCAAGTCTTCGGCTCAGCGCCTGGTTCGAAAGAATGGCCGTGAGCGCGCCGGCCATAGCCTCCGAAGAACCCGGCGGAATCAGTAAAGCGCTTTCCTCGTGCGAAACGATTTCAGGAATGCCGCCGACCGCGGTAGCCACCGCCGGCACGCGGGATGCCATGGCTTCCAGCAGGGCATTTGGCGATCCCTCGCTGAGGGAACTGAGGACGGCGACATCGGCGATGCCGTAATACGGCTCTGCCGAGGGGACTTGCCCGGTAAAGGTGACCGCGCCCGCGATGCCGAGCGACTTCGCCAGCGCAGCGATGCGCTCCTTTTCCGGTCCGTCTCCTACGATTACCAGATGCGCTTTGAGTGCATCCCTGGAGTGGCCGTCCGTCTGGAGATTGTGAAATGCCCGCAGCAGAGTCGCGTGGTCCTTTTCGCGCGAGAGGCGGCCCACAATCAAGACGACCTTTCGTTCCGGGCCGATACCCAATGCGGCGAGGAGCTTTTGCTGCGCCTGGGGGGTTTTCGCCGCGGCTCCCCATTCCGGAGCAATGCCGTTATGCACGACCTCGATTCGCCGGGGCTCGACCCCAAAGCCAATCAACTCCTCCCGAAACGGAAGGCTGACGGTGACGACTTGTTTCGCCGCGCGCAAGGACCAGCGGTCCAGTTGATTGTACAGGCGCATGCGAAGGGACGGCCACGTGTAGCCGTGATGAAAAGCCACCCAAGGAACCCTGTGATGAATCCGGGATATCCGGATTAAAAAGTGCGCCTTTACGCCATGACTCTGGATCAGGTCCGGCCGGAAATCCCGCACGGCCCCCAGCATTTGCCCGATGACCGCCCGATCGAAGGGGCCCTCTTCCGCGATGCAGAAGACCGGGATGGACAATCGTTTGACAACGTCGATCAACGCATCCGCCTGGTTGCCGCGTCGAAAAGCCGCAATTGCCATTTCCACGCGAGGCCCCGCCTGCCCCGAACGGGCCAAATCCGCGAATTGCAGCAGGTTTTTAGCCGGACCTGTCACGCTGTTCGCTTCCAAGAACGCAAGCAGGCGGATCGGTTCCATTTTTCAATGATACGTGACTGCGGAAAGGGACCGCAGCGGTTTTTGCCGCATGCACCTTGCGGTCGCGTCCCTCACTTCGTGGCGCATCCGCACTCAGCGCTGGAGCCTGCCGGGTTGAAGACAGCCGGCTTGAGTTCCTATACTGGGCTCATGCGAGCCCTTCCCGTGCTGGCTGTGCTGCTCGTCGCCCCAGCGCTGTTAGCGCAGCCCGCTCCGGAGATTCTGCCGGGAGGAATCGTAAGTGCGGCGGACAATTCGAGCGCATCTCTCGGACTGCCGCGCGGCAGTCTAATCAGTATCTACGGCCGGAATCTTACCTCCGGCACTGTCCGGGTGAAGTTCAGCGCGGGCGAGGTCGTGGCCGAGGCCCCGGTGCTGTTTGCGTCCTCCTCCCAGATCAACGCGCGCGTCCCGGCGGAAATGCCTCTCGGACGCACCGCGATTTCGGTTGTTACCTCGGCCGGTGAAAGCGATCCCCTGTACGTGCCGATGGTGGACTTCCGCTTCACGGCCTTCACCAGGACGGGGCGGCCGTTCGGTCCCGCGATCGTTCAACAGTACCGGCCCACAGGCATCACGCTGAACCGGCTGATGGATCCGGCGTCCGCGGGCGACGCACTCGTCCTCTGGGGCACTGGTCTCGGAACGCAGGCGCGCGAGGACGTGACCATTCGCCTGGGCATGTTCGAAGTAAAACCGTTCTATGCCGGTCCCGCACCGGGACTTCCCGGCGTGGATCAAATCAACTTCATCGTGCCGAAAGGCGTGACCAGCCGGTGCTTCTTGCCGTTCAACGTCAGACTGGGAGACGCGGAAAGCGCCGTGTACACCGTCTCCAGCGGCGCCGCGCCCCCGTGCGCGACGGAATTGGCTATCACGCCGCAAGGCTTGGAGGAACTGGATCGAGGCGGCACGGTGCGGGTGGCAGCGCTCAGCGTGACAGCCGGTGATGCTGGCAGCCTCGAAAGCGCCGCGGCATGGGTCGGCGAATACGACGCCGCCTACCTGAGCGTGCTTGCGAACTATGACATCCAGCCCGCGGTGGGATCGGTGACCTGCGGCCGCCGCGAGTATAGCTTCGACCGTTCCACTAATCCGCTTCCTGGCCGGGCAGAACCCGCGCTTCCGCCGGAGATTTATGGACTGCGCCGCGTCCCCGGTGCCCTGGAAGTTTCAGTCACCGGACCCGGAAATTGCAACTGGACCTTCAGTATCTCGGAGGATGGCGTGCTTCGAGCGGTTGCGCCATTTGCTTGCCCGGCACAGAACTACGCAATGCGGGATCCGAGCGGCATCCCGTCGGCGGTGGGCGTCCTTCCGTTACCGCCGCCACCGCAGATCTACCCTAGCGCCGAGATGAACCGACAGGACGGGACGGTTGCGTGGGACAGCACCGCCGGAGCGCGGGTCACGGTCGATCTCTCTTCGAGGTTTACCCTGCCTGGCAATATCTTCAACGGTTTGACAAATGTGCGTGAACTGAGTTGCCGTCTCTCCGGCGACCTCGGCGGGGGACGCATCGCGCCCTCGGATATCGCTTGGGGGCTCGGTTTGCCTTCCGCCCAAAGCGCGCGGTTTCGCGCTTCGTACACAGGAGGCGTGGGCGGAAGCTGGGCAAGTCCTCTGGGTGCGCAAATCGTCCGCGCAACGCGCGTCGTCGAAGGGCCGCTGACGGTTCGTTAGGCGAACGCCTCAGGCAGATCTGTCTGCCGGCACCGACCATCGAAAGACGAAGAAGTGGCGGCCGCAGAGAGAGCACCGAAACGGCAGGAGTAGCCAGGAGATGGCTTTTTCAACTGCGTTCCGGACTCCCACCCCTCTGAAGTCGACGGATCGGCAATGCGGGCAGCGTGCGGAGAGCACACCTTACAGTAGCGCGATTCACCCGACGCTGTCGGCGTAAAGACGACATCAGACAGCCACCAACAGGGTTTCCGCGAAAGGCCACTCGTGATCGACCCACTGCGCCTCCGTGCGGAACCCGGAGGAGACAGCCAGTTTCGCGATCTCTCCCGGGGTGTACTTGTGGCTGCTCTCCGTCCAGATCGTCTCACCTGCCGCGAACGTCACGGCGAGTCCAGTTTGCCGGACATTCACTAATTGCCGCCTCTTCGACCGCAGATGCATCTCGATACTGGAGACCGCCGAGTTGAACCGTGCGACGTGCTCGAACTGGCGAAGATCGAAGTCGCCATCCAGTTCCCGATTGATGCGCCCCAGCAGGTTTAGGTTGAAAGCCGCCGTCACGCCTAAAGGATCGTCGTAAGCAGCCAGCATCTGCCCGAGCGGCTTCACCAGGTCGGTGCCTAGCAGGAGCGAATCGCCCAGTTCCAGAACGCTTCGAACCTCACTCAGAAAATGGGCATCCGCCCCCGAATCGAAATTGCCGATCGTGCTGCCCAGGAAGAGCAGCAACAGGTGCGCACCATCCTCCCGCAGCGCGGCGACTTCGCGCAGGCCGTCCAGGTACTCCCGCTCAACACCGACGATGCTGGCGCATTCGATATCGCCCAGTTCGGATTCACAGGACGCGAGCGCGGCGCGCGAGATCTCGATCGGGTAGTACGACACAGCTTCGCGCTCGCAGAACGCGTTGAGAATCCAGCGAGTCTTCCTTCCGCTGCCGCTTCCGAGTTCGGAAACCAGCGCCGGACGCGGCAGGTTCCTCACAATCTCCTTCGCATGCAGCCGGAGCAGCCGCTCATCGGCGCGCGTAAGCCCGTACTCCGGAAGCAGGCTGATGGCCTCAAACAGCGTGGACCCCAACGCGTCGTACAGATACTTGGACGGAAGCTCCTTTTGCCCCTCTTTGCACAACCCCGCGCGTACATCCGACGCAAACTGCGCTGCGGAGTCGCTCGTTGGGTTCGCGAATGTGGCCATCTCGAATGTCTCCTTAATTCCTAAGCGCTCGCGCAGCGGAAGCCCGCGTAGACGTATTGATAGTGGGGCTGGAACCAATTGCGGAAAGTTCGGCGCAGCATGCACGAGGCGGTCCGGATGCTTCCGCCTTTCATCACGTAATGCTTTCCGTCGAAAAACTGGGCCGAGTACCCCGGATAGCACGCGAAAGACTGGAATCCGGGGAATGGCCCAAACTTTGTCGATGTCCACTCCCACCCGTTTGCCAGCAGCCCCTCGACGCCGAAAGCACTTGCGCCCAGGGTACACGCGTTCACGGGCGCCGGGTCCCATGCGTCGGGAGCGGGAGCCTGGGTCCAGGAGGCGGGCTGTTCGTCTCCCCACGGGTATTCGCGTTCGCCCGCTCCGTTGGTGCCATATGCGGCCCGGTGCCACTGCGCCTCGGTCGGCAGCACTTTGCCCGCCCATCGCGCGTAGGCACTCGCTTCCGCGTGGCTGACATAGGCCGGCCATTCGAGCGGGAGAGGCAACTCGTCGAACATTGACCGGTATATCCAGCGATTGCCGCGCCGAAGCCAGAACACCGGATGCGAGATCTGCCGCGCCGCCTTCCACTCCCAGTCGGCATCCGCCCAGAGCGTGCGGTCATTGTAACCGCCGTCCTCCATAAACTCCAGAAACTGCCCGTTCGTAACCTTGAACCTGTCGATCGTGAATGCCGGGACGTCGACACTATGGACCTCGAACTCGTTATCCCAGCCGAACACCGCGGAGTCGCGGCGCCTTCCCAACGTCGCACGACCGGCGGGAACGCGCACGTCCTCCGGCGTGAATGAAGGGCCTTGAAGCACGCGCCGCGGCTTTATGCCGGTCTTTCGCTCGAACGGCATCTGATGAAACATGTAGGCGAGCGTCTCGGCGTGCATCAAGCGGTGCTCAATCGCGACATTCAGCAGTTGACCGAACGACCCCTCACCGAAATCCGGCGCCGGCGCGGTATCGAGCACCTGGTCCAGCGCGCGGCGGACGTGGTTCCCATACTCATTTACTTCCTGAAGCCGCGGCCAGTCCTGGGGCTGATCCGTTGGCAAACCTCCGCCCACCGGGTCGATGCCGAACGCGAAGAGACGATCAAAGCCGGGGTGAAAACTCGCCAGACCGCAGGGGCTGCTGAGCAGGTTCCAGTCGAACGCTTCCAGGTGGCCCACATAGAAGACGATGCGGTGGCGTTCTGGAATGGGCCGGTCATAGATCGCTTCGGGCCGCACCATCCGGAAGATCGCGTCCGTTTCCGCCCGTGCCTCTGACAGCCTCGATAGGAGCATCCGGCGGTCGTTGGTTAAACTCTGTGTGGCGTACATACGATTATTCACCTCCACTCGTTCAGAAACTCGCGCGCGACCTCCGTCGCCGGCCGGTGTTCCACATCCACGGATCCGTTCATGCGGCGCATCACGGACTCCGAAATGCGGCCAGAGAGTTCCGCCAGCACCGGCCTCAAGCGTGGATGCCGTTCCAGTGCCTCCTGGCGAACGACGATGGCGCACTCGTAAGGCGGGAAATAGTGCCGATCATCGTCGAGAACCACGAACTCGGGACGCGCCAGCATTCCATCCGTCGCATTTGCCGCCGCCATATCAATCGTCTTCGCCTGGAGGGCGGGGTAGAGAAGTCCCAAATCCATGGCCACCGGATCCCCGGCCACCCGCAAACCGTAGGTGTGGACCAGGCCGCTCAGTCCGTCGGGCCGCTGAGTGAACTCATAGCCCACGCCCAGGCGCCAGGGCGCCGGCCGCCGAGCTGCGTCGCTGAGTGTCCGCACGCCATGCTCGCGGGTAGTGTCGGCACGCACCACCATGGCGAAGCTGTTATTGAACCCGAACGGAGGAAGCCACTCCAGCCGCCATGTCCGGTAGCCCTCCCGGACCTGCTCGAGCGCGAGCTTCGCGTCGTTGATGGCCGGCTGCTTCAACACGGCTGTGAGGGCAGTCCCGGTGTATTCGGGATAAAGATCGATGGAGCCGCTTTTGAGTGCTTCGTGAGCCAGCAGAGTGCCGCCGAGGTTTAGTTTGCGGTCCAGTGTGAGGTTGAGACGCCGTTCGATATGGCCCGCCACGATCTCGCCGAGTAACACCTGTTCCGTGAAATTCTTCGACCCGACTGTAATTCGCGGCGTTGACGAACACCCGGCCGCAAGCGAGGCCATCAGGATGAGAATCGCCGCTCGATCCATCCAAGTACCTCGTCTGCCACGATAGCCATCAGTGCAGCCGGGACGGCACCGGCCAGAATCGTCCTGGTATCAGCCATGGCGATGCCGCGGAAGACGAAGGTGCCCAACCCTCCTCCTCCAATGGCGGCCGCGATGGTAGCCGTCCCAATCGTTGTCACCGTCGCAATGCGGATGCCGGCAAGGACGGTCGGAAACGCAAGCGGCAACTCCACGCCCCACAAAATCTCGCGGCTCGTCATCCCCATGGCGACAGCCGACTCCCGCACACCCGGGTCCACGCCCAGAATTCCGACGACCATGTTCCGGAGAATCGGAAGAAGCGCGTACAAAGTGAGCGCGACGATCGCCGTTTGCTTTCCTACGCCGCCAAGCAACGGGAGCGGCAGGAGAAAGCCAAAAACCGCCAGGCTTGGCACCGTCTGGATCACGTTCACCACGCCAAGGGTCCAGCGCCGTAGCCGCGCGCGTCTGGTAAGAAGCACCGCCGAGGGCGCGGCGATGACCAGTGCGGCGAATATTGCTACGGCAACGAGCCACAGGTGTTCGGCCGATAATGTGGCGATCTCAGCGGGTCGCATGCGATTCATCGAGTGTCATCTGCCCAAGGGTAACGAGGAAAGCTCTCGCCTCCTGCGAACGCGCCTTAACGAACTCCTCCGGCCGCGCGATCACCTCGACCCGTCCTTCCTTCAGCAGCGCGATCCGGGTGCCGAGCATCAACGCCTCACGGATATCGTGGGTGACGAACAGCGCGGTCTTGCCGAAATCCTGCTGCAATTGTGCGAAACGCTGCTGCATTTCGTACCGTGTCACCGGATCGAGCGCCGCAAACGGTTCATCGAGCAACAGCAGTTGCGGATCAGCGGCCAGCGCTCGTGCGATGCCGACCCTCTGCTTTTCGCCGCCGGAGAGTTGCCTGGGATAGCGCGATCCATACACCGGCTCGGGCAGTCCCATGGTGTCGAGCAGTTCCGTCGTGCGCTGCCGGATTCGTTCTTCCGGCCAGCGCTCCAGCCTGGGAAGAAGGCTGACGTTCTGCGCGACAGTGGCATGCGGGAACAATCCGCCTTCCTGGATCACATAGCCCGTGCGGCGCCGCAGCCGAATCGGGTCCCATTCCGTGACGCGCTTGCCTTCGAACCGCACTTCGCCGGCCGTGGGCTCGAGCAACCTGTTTACCATCTTGAGCAAAGTCGTCTTTCCGGCGCCGCTCCGGCCCAAAAGGACCACCGTTTCGCCCTCTTCTACTGAGAGATCGATCCCACACAAAACCTGGCGCCCGCCAATCTGATACGTCACGCCGCGGAACTCGACGAGGGTCGCCATGTTACGCGGTCATCGGCATCGGTTCGGGGGGTTCGGGAGCCATCTCGTCCACGTAGCACCACACCCAGTTTTCCCCGGGTTCGATGGAGCGCACGAGCGGGTGCTTAGTTCCGCGAAAGTGTTTCGTGGCATGTTTATTCTTCGAAGAGTCGCAACACCCGACGTGGCCGCATGTGAGGCACAGGCGCAGATGAACCCAGTCGTCGCCGGTCTTCAAGCAGTCCTCGCACACGTCTGTTTCCGTGCTCCTGATCCGGATCTGATCGAGGTGCGTGCATGTTGTCCTCATGAAAGCTCCGTTGTTGCGTTTACGGGACGCTCCAATGCCGAGCGATCCCACTTACCCAAAATAGCGCCGGCCTCGTATGTACTTTGCAGGAACTCGTGTAGTGCCTCGACTGGAGAGCTTGCGTTCCGGACGTCGTCGTACATCAGAATGAATTCGCGCATGTCGGGGTGGTAGAACGCGGCCGCCGGGCGCACCGGGTAGGCGGAATAGCCTTGAGGCTCGGGTGACGCATAGGCGTAAAATGCGGGATCCGTCACCGGTCCGCTGCCAGGCCAAAATCCCGCACTGGCGCACTCGTGCGAGTACGCCTCACGAGTGATTGAATCGGCTCCTTCCCGTGGTGGCGCGCGCCGCCCGGAGAAGCGCGTCACAGCGAGATCGAAGCTACCCCAGAAGAAATGAACCGGGCTCGTCTTCCCCACGAATCCGCCTCGGAATTCCTTAAAGATGCTGTCGGCGCTCAGCAGGATGCGGTGGAACTTCCTGACAGCCTCGGGGTCGTACGACGCATGCACCACGTCATCCGCAAACGGTATCGGATCAGGCACCTCAACCGGCTTCGGCCAGATCTTGACGTTGATATCCATGGCCCGCAACACCGCCATGAACTCGCCATAGAAATCAGCGACCGACCGCGCGTACAGCCGCACAACGTTTATCGTCCCGTTATTGTCGCGGATTGCAAGGTTATGGTCCAGAAGATCGAACTCGATCTCAAAAACGCGATTCCCATACGGTATCCCAGAAGTCGAAACGCCCCGTACGGTAACATACAGCGGGACCTGCCACCAATGATTTACATGAGGAGTCAGTGCAAGCCGCACCTTGCCGATAATCTGCGTCCACATGTGAAGCGTAGAAGCCGTGGCAGACCAGCTTGCGAGCGGCAGGTCGGGCCACAGCAAACTCTTATCACGCGCTAACCCGGTGGACATATCGGCGGAGATGTGAGAAATGCCACGAAACCCCTCGGCCATACGATGTGCCCCCTCTGCTGATATCTTCTCATGCGCGGAGGGACCGTGAGCTACTCGGGTCTGGACATGAGCACGTGCAAAGGGCTAACCTCGATCAAGTGCTATCCAACGGGGGAGGGTGATCAGATGCCGGTATATGCGTTGGCTTTCCCGATCGGCATGGTTGCCGGACTTCGTTCCATGACCGCGCCGGCTGTGGTCAGTTGGGGAGCGCGCCTTGGCTGGCTGCATGTGGACAATACCGGGTTGGCGTTCCTTGGTTCGGCGATCACGTCGAACATCCTGAGCCTGCTTGCCGTCGGGGAGTTGATGCTAGACAAGCTGCCGAAAACCCCCAGCCGGAAATCGCTTGTGCCGTTCGCTGGCCGCGTAATTACCGGCGGGCTATGCGGAGCGGCGCTTGGCGCACCACGACAGGCTCTTATCGGCGGGCTTCTTTCCGGCATGTTTGGCGCGGCGGCGGGAACGTTGGGCGGCTACGAGATCCGGACCCGGGTTGTGAAGGCGACGGGCGGGAAAGATCGTCCGGTCGCTCTCATCGAGGACGCTGTTGCGATCTGCGGCGCGCTTGTGATCGTCTCACGCGTTTCATGACTAACCAATTCGAAGCCATCATCATCGGTACGGGGCAAGCCGGACCCTACCTTGCTAATCGGCTGGCAACAGCGGGGATGAAGGTTGCGGTCGTCGAACGTAAGTTGTTCGGCGGCACGTGCGTCAACACGGGTTGCACTCCCACCAAGACAATGGTGGCGAGCGCCTATGCCGCCCATATGGCACGCCGCGCAGCGGAGTACGGAGTGGCTGTCGACGACAGGGTGAGCGTGGATATGCGGAGCGTGAAGGCGAGGAAGGACGCTGTATCCGGGCAGTCGAGGGTGCGGCTCGAGACATGGCTCAAGGGCATGAAGAACTGCACCGTTTACGAGGGCCACGCTCGTTTCGAGTCTCCTCGCGAGGTCAGTGTGGGCACGGACAGGATCGCCGCCGATCGGATCTTTATCAACGTCGGTGGACGCGCGGCCGTGCCTCGAATGCCCGGGCTCAAGCATGTCCAATACTTTACTAACAGCTCGCTTATGTACATCGATTTTGTTCCTCCGCACCTGACCATCGTGGGCGGCAGCTATGTCGGGTTGGAGTTTGGGCAAATGTTCCGGCGGTTCGGAAGCGAAGTCACCATCATAGAGATGGGGCCTCGCCTGATCCACCGTGAAGACGAAGATGTATCCGAGGCTGTTCAGGAGATCCTGGAGCGCGAGGGAGTTCACGTCCGCCTGAACGCCAAGTGCATCGGCTTCTCCAGGGGAAGCGATGCGATCATCGCGCATGTGGACTGCGGGACCGGCGCCACCGAGGTCAAGGGAACGCACCTGCTGCTCGCCGTGGGCCGGCACCCGAATACCGACGACCTGGGCGTTGAGAGAGCCGGCGTAAAACTGGACGAACGGGGATACATAGTCGTCGACGATCAGTTGCGAACCGACGTCCCCGGGATCTGGGCCCTGGGCGACTGCAATGGCAAAGGCGCGTTTACCCACACGTCCTTCAACGATGGCGAAATCGTAGCGGCCAACCTTCTGGACAACGACCCGCGCCGGGTCAGCGACCGCATCCTTGCGTACGCGCTGTACATCGACCCGCCACTCGGACGTGCGGGCCTGACCGAGGCCGAAGTGCGCAAGAGCGGCCGGCGCGCCCTGGTCGGCAAACGCCCCATGACAAAAGTCTCCCGTGCCGTGGAGAAGGGAGAGACGCAGGGATTCATGAAGATCGTGGTGGATGCGCAAACATGCGAAATTCTGGGCGCCGCCATTTTGGGCACCGGCGGTGACGAGGTCATCCACTCGATCCTGGACGCCATGTACGCGAAGGCGCCGTACACCACGATCCAACGGGCCGTTCACATTCATCCTACGGTTTCGGAACTCATTCCGACGATGCTCGGAGAACTCCAGCCTCTGGCGGGTTGACCACGTAACGAAAAGGAGAGCTCCCATGCCAACGATCACGGCTAAAGACGGTACCGAGATCTATTACAAGGACTGGGGCGAGGGACAACCGGTACTTTTCAGCCATGGCTGGCCGCTGACAGCGGACGCCTGGGACGACCAGATGCTGTATCTGGCCTCCCATGGCTACCGCACCATTGCCCATGACCGGCGCGGTCACGGGCGATCGAGCCAGCCCTGGGATGGCAACGACATGGACACCTACGCCGACGACCTGGCGATGCTTGTCGAAACGCTGCACCTCGGCAACGCCATCCACGTCGGCCATTCCACCGGCGGGGGGGAAGTGGCTCGCTATATCGGCCGCCACGGCACGAAGCGTGTGGCGAAGGCTGTGCTGATCAGCGCCGTGCCCCCGCTGATGCTGAAGACCGCCGCGAATCCCGGCGGCTTGCCGATCGAGATTTTCGACAATATCCGCGCCAACGTCCTCGCCGACCGCTCGCAGTTCTTCAAGGATCTCAGCGTGCCGTTCTACGGCGGCAACCGGCCGGGGGCCAATATGTCACAAGGCCTGCGGGATTCGTTTTGGCTTCAAGGTATGCAGGCCGGCTTCAAGGGCGCCTTCGACTGTATCAAAGCGTTCTCCGAGACGGACCTCACCGAAGATCTCAAGAAGTTTGACGTCCCGACCCTCATCATCCACGGCGACGACGACCAGATTGTGCCTATCGGCGCGTCGGCCCTTCTCTCGTCCAAGATCGTCAAAGGGGCCACATTGAAGATCTATCCGGGCGCGCCGCACGGTATCTGTTCGACTCACAAGGACCAGGTCAACGCGGACCTGCTCGCGTTCCTGCAGGCGTAGGGACGCTTGGGAGAGATTTATGAACGAGCGCAATCTTCTGTCGGTCGCATTCCCGACGCTTAGCGAGGCGCAAGTCAAAGAGTTAGTACGCTGCACCCATGCCGCGCGCAAATCATATCGTGACGGGGAGACTCTGTTCAGGGTCGGCGACCGGAACATGAGCATGTTCATCATTGAATCGGGCGAAGTCGAGATCGTGGATTGTTCCGGTGACGAACCGAAGACAGTTACGGTTCATCGCAAGGGAGAGTTCACCGGCGACATCTCGCATTTGACCGGCCTCCCGGCCATCGTCAACGGCTTTGCCCGAGGCGATTGCGAGGTGCACGAGGTGTCCGGAGACGCCTTGCGAGGCGCGCTGAACCAGTGTCCGGACGTCAGCGACATCATCCTGCAGGCGTTCATCGCGCGCCGACAGCTTCTGCGCGAGTCCCCCAACTTCACCGGCCTGCGGGTGATTGGGTCCCGCTACTCGACGGATACTTTCCGGGTCCGCGATTTTCTATCCCGGAACCGAATCCTTTTCACATGGGTGGACGTGGAAACCGACCCGGATGTGGACCGGCTGCTCAAGCAATTCGGCGTGACGGAGTCCGATACCCCAATCGTCGCCTGTGGCGCCATGTTGCTCCTGCGCAATCCCTCCAATCGGCAACTCGCCGACGCTGTCGGCATCCGGCAGCCGATTCAGGATGTGGTCTATGACCTGGTCGTCGTGGGGGCGGGCCCGGCGGGACTGGCGGCCGCCGTCTACGGGGCATCCGAAGGGCTTCGGACAGTGGTGCTCGAGACTGCCGCACCCGGCGGGCAAGCCGGGGCAAGCATGCGAATCGAAAACTATCTTGGGTTTCCGACCGGCTTGACGGGCAGCGAACTGGCCGACCGCGCGATCTTGCAGGCCAACAAATTCGGAGCGCGTTTATCGGTTCCCACTCCCGTGAACCGATTGGCTTTCGAGAGCGCCTATACCGTCGTACACCTGGACGGAGGTGAGGCGGTAACCGCAAAATGTCTGTTGATCGCCACCGGCGCGGATTACCGCCGCTTGGGGGTGGAGGGCTCCGAGCGATTCGAGGGGACGGGTGTCTACTATGCCGCCACCGTCGCCGAAGCCAAAATCTGCGGGGGTTACCAGGTCGTCGTTGTCGGCGGCGGGAATTCCGCGGGCCAGGCGGCAGTCTTTCTCGCCGGGCACGTCCGTCAGGTGCTGCTTCTGCTCCGGGGTGATGACCTCTACAAAAACATGTCCAGCTATCTGGCGAGGCGCATCGAGCAGACCGCGAACATCGAGGTGGTCTGCAACACCACCATCCGCCGGATGAACGGTGATACGCACCTCAGCTCAGTGGACCTCGTCAACAGCAGGACCGGTGAGGAACGGACCGTGGAGACTCCGGGCGTATTCAGTTTTATCGGCGCCGAGCCGAGAACAGGCTGGCTACCTCCTGAAATCGAAAGAGACGCCAAGGGATTCGTCCAGACCGGAGCCGATCTGGCGCGTTCCCGATACTGGACTTCCGGCCGCCAACCGTTTCTGCTCGAGACCAGCCGGCCCGCCGTGTTCGCCGCCGGGGATGTGCGGTCCGGCTCCGTCAAGCGTGTCGCCTCTGCCGTAGGTGAAGGCGCGATGGCGGTTCAGTTCGTGCATGAGTGCCTCAGGCACATGTGAGCCCCGCGTCGGCCGATTGTAGCCGGCTCCCTGAACCATCCCCCGGCGCCCCGTGCTACACTGTGCCGAATTCCACAAAATCAAATGTCCCTGCTGACGGATGGACCATTCACACTCGAGACGAATCTCCAGGACCGTGACATACATATCCGCAGCTTCACGGGAGAGGAAGCCGTCTCGAAACTATTCCGCTTTCGGCTTCTCGTAGACGTGTATCCCGCCGTTACGACCGCACAGTTGCTAGGTCAGAACGTCAAGTTCACGGTTGAGCTGAGGAACGAGAAACGCAGCTTTCTTGCCACGATAGCTGCTGTGGACGAGCTTGGAAAAGATGAGCATAAGCTTCCGCTTTACTCGCTGGAACTCGTACCCAGGCTCTGGGGGTTGACCCAGACAGTCCGGTCGCGGGTCTTCGAAGGGCTCACTCCGAAGGCCATCATCAATCAGGTGCTTGAAAGCAGCGGAGTCCGGGTGAACGGCAACTTCCGGCTCGACGACCTCGCCCGGCCCTATTGCGTACAGTATTTCGAGAGCGATTTCGATTTCGTGGTGCGGCTGCTCGAGGAAGAAGGGTACATCTACCTGTTCGAGATCGGGGATGGAAGCCCCCCGGCATCCTTATTCACGATCACCCATTTCCCTTCAGCATTCCAGGAACTCGACCCGATTGCAATCCCCTTCCTGTCCCTGGATGCCCGTGCCGGGCAGGAGGAGCGGATCTCTTCATGGAAGAAGACACGGATCCTGACTGCAACCACGTTGCGCACGCGTGACCACTACTTTGAAACGAATTCGCCCGTGCTGGATGGAACCTCCAGTGTTCCCAGCGACCCGGTGGTTCCGGGGTGGGAGACAATCGGTGCAAGCTGGTCGGCGTCAGTCGACCGGTACCCGGGACAGTGGGCACACCTTTACGAGCAGATCACGATTCACGGTGGCGAGACCACGCCAAGCGGGTACGATACTTTCGGCAATACGAGGGCGAAGCATGAATTGCGCCAGCTCGTCGGTGCCACTTCGGCCAGTGAAGGCTCCAGCGACTGCCACCGCTTGAGGCCCGGTGCAATATTCGACCTTGTGAAGCATCCGTTTTCGTCCGGCAAGCAGTTCGTGGTCTCGGTGCGCCACCAGGGATCCCGGAGTCTGGCGCATAGCACCGGCGGGGGGCATGGGTTCAAATATGAAAACCAGTTCACCGCCGTCCCGTACGCCGGCACGATGATGTACCTGCCGCCGCGCTCCACGCGCAAGCCGCTTATAGCAGGGTGCCAGACTGCGAAGGTGGTCGGTGCCACCGGTGCGAACGAGATCTTTACGGACAAGTACGGCCGCGTGCAGGTGCGGTTCTGGTGGGACCGTGGCGCCGAGCCGCGTTCCTGCTGGATTCGCGTGGCGACTTCGTGGGCCGGCAGCAACTGGGGTGTCCAGCATATTCCACGCGTCGGCCAGGAAGTGGTAGTGACCTTCCTGGATGGCGACCCTGACCGGCCGCTGATCGTCGGTTCGGTGTACAACCCACAGCACATGCCGCCGTTCACACTACCGGCCAACAAGACCCAGAGCGGCATCCGGACGCGCAGTACCGAGGGTGGCGGCTCCGGCGAGTCAAACGAGATTTGCTTCGAAGATCTCAAGGGCAGCGAGGAGATCTATATTCACGCGCAGAAAGACCGGACGGCCATCGTCGAAAACGACTCCTGCGAGCAGGTCAAGAACGATCGCTACGATGTGGTCGAAAAGAATCTCCACGCCATAACGGGCGGTGAGAAACGCGAAACCATCACCGGAAAGAGCAGCCTTACCGTCGGTGATGATTCGATGAACGCCTTCGTAAAGAATCTCGGGGTGCGTGCCGGTGAGATCCACCTCAAAGCCGGCAAGATCGTTATTGAAGCCGACGCGATCTCGATCCGAACCAGAGAAAAAGGCAGGGAGTTTATTCACCTCAAGAAAGGCGAAGGCATCACCATCGATAGCAAGGGTCAACAGGTTTGGGTCAACTGCGGCGGCGCCGGAGAGCCCGAGGATGGCTGCTTTACGCTGCCTGACGACAAGCTGCCTGACCAGCCGGATAACCCGTTCCCTGACCCTGATCCCGATCCTGATTCTTCGGACGACCCGTGCAGCCTGAAAAATTGAAGGAGGAAAACGGCAATTCCTGCCGGGAGTTGGAACTGGCATCCGGACGCAGCGTCGTCTGCCGTTCCGTCGAGGAGTCCTGCGATGAAGTGACGATTCGGGGACCTGCCGGAGAGGTGCTGCTTGAAGTGGTTCTGACCCCGGCCGGGCCGGTGCTCCGGTTTCACGCCGCCGAGGTGCAGCTCGACTGCAAGGGCAGCTTCAAGGTCCGATGCGACAGCTTCGACCTACAGACAGCCGGGGACATTGTCCAGCAGGCGGGCGGAACCCTGCGTGCCGAATCGAATGAGATCAGTCTAAGGGCGCGCCGCGGGAACGTGGATGTGCGCGCGAACGACGACGTCAACCTGAACGGCGAGCGGGTGCGGCTGAATTGTGAGGAGCGCTGAATGGACTTCGTGAACACGACGCCCGCTTGCGCCGCTTTTCTCAATACGACCTTCGGCGAAAACCACATGCAGGCAGCGGTCATCGCGCGGCTCGCCTTCCGCGTCGAGGGAGGCCGCCTGCTGCCCACGCCGGAATCGAAATGGCCAGTCGGCCCCGCGCCCGCGCAGACGCCTTGGGGGGACCTACCGGGCGATGTACCGTTCCTGACCGGCGGCATCGACGTGCTCGTCATGGGCAGCCTGTGGCAGCCGGGGGGGCAGCCGGGCACCGAGCTGACCGCGGAAATCCTGATCGGCGAGCGGTTTTTGCGGCGGATCACGGCCATCGGAGACCGCCGCTGGATTTGGCAAAATGGCTCGCTTGTCCCCGAAACGCCGCAGCCCTTCGTGTCGATGCCGCTGACCTATGACCGGGCGTTCGGAGGGGACGTGGAAACGGAGAACGGCTTCTGCTCGTGGCCTCCGAACCCGGCGGGCAAGGGGTTTTATGTTACGCCCGAGCAGGCGGAGGGGCAGCCGCTGCCGAACCTTGAGGATCCCGAGCATCGGATCGCATCCATCGAAGATCGCCCCGAGCCGATGGCGACCGGGCCATATCCGGCGGAGGGCTCGCTGCGAGTCGAGCAAGCCGTGGAATTGGATCTCGAGTCCGATAATCCGGGACTGAAGCGCATCCGTCCGCTGGTGTTCAACTGCGCGCACCCACGAATGATCCTGACGCCGTCGGACACGCCGCGGCACGGAGAGATCGTCGAGATCACGCATGCGAGCCCCCAAGGTGCGCTGCAATTCCAGATGCCCGAATGCGAGTTCCACGCGCAGGTGTCTCTCGAAAACAGGAGCTACGCGTTCCCCCTGCACCTGGATCAGATTGCGGTTCTGCTCGAAGAGCAACGCGTGATTCTAGGTTACCGGGTGGTGTTCAAGTACAGGCTGGTGAAGGGCGAGCGCCGCTGTGTGACGCTTCGCGAAGGAGCGGTTCCGGAGGGTGAGGGTGGCAGCAGTCACGGGGAATGATCCGTCGTACGGCGAGGTAGTTCTCGGGTTACCGGAGGGCCGCCGAAGCATAGGGCTGGTGTTCAAGCGCACCTATGTTTTTCGGGATGGCGGGGGCTGTGAAGCGGCTGAAGAGGACCAGCAGGAACCCCTCACCTTTGGAGAGGTTTCCTATGAGGACCTCGAACCGCCGCACATCTCGCCGGTTTGGCTGGACAACGACATGTTCGCCTTCCGCCGGAAAACCGACCTCGTGGTGCAAGGGAACGCGTACACCTACTTCAGCGGCGTTGCCATGACCCATGTGGCGGTCCGCGTCGGCTCGTTCGAGCGGTCCATCCGGGTTTACGGCGACCGCCGCATCGTACGCGGTCTGGACGGCGCCCTGCAGTTTACCTCTCCCGAGCCGTTTGACGCCATGCCGGTGCGCTACGACCGCGCCTACGGCGGGGTGGACGTGACGGCGCTCCGCCGCTGTCCTCCTCCGAAGATGTTGCGGGAACTGGCGCAGGCCAACCCGGATCTTCCCATCGACACGGATACGCCGTTTCATTACCCGCGCAACCCCTGCGGGCGCGGCTTTCTCATCGACGACGACGAGGAGAGCCTCGCGGCGGTTCAGGTTCCGAACCTCGAGTTTCCGTTCGACTGGATTACGCCGGAGCGGCTGGCGACCGGATCGGTCGATGGTTGGGTAACGGCGCCATTGCCCGCGTGCATGGACTGGCAAAGCGCCGGTTGGTTTCCGCGCATCGCATATCTCGGGGGGGCGATCTTTCCGCCGGATTACAGAGGACCGGTGCGGGAGACGGAATTGGGCTGGGCGGCTGCGGATCTGGTGGACATCCAGCCGATCACCACCCAACTGGAAGAACTGCCCCGCTTCGAGTTCACGCAAGGCGCCTCGGCGGGTATGAGCCTCGATTCGGTGAGCCCCGGGGAACTTGTCGAATTGCGAAACCTGCATCCGGTGTACCCGTTCTGCACTTTCCGGTTGCCGGACGAGACTCCGCGGGTGCGTATGGAATTGAGAGCCGGGGAGTGGGCCGCGCTCGAGCCGCACCTGAATGCGGTGGTGATCCGGCCGGATGGCGATGAAGTGGTGATGATCTGGTGCGCCAGCGCGCCGGTCGATCATGCATTCCGTCCGGACAACCCGGACGGTCTTCGCCGCGAAGTTTCGTGGGAGCTTAACGGGGGTATGCGCTAGTGCCTCTTCCTTCCAATCCGCACCTGATCACTAATATGTTCGTCGGCGTCTGCCGGCACGACTACCTTGTGCCCCCTGGGGTTCCGGCGGTCTGGTGGTTTATTGATTTCGACGTGGTGAACGGCATCACCGGCCTGTTCGCGTGGCCGACCGCAAAGTACGGCTATCCGCCGGCCAAAAGGCCGGACCATGGAGAGATCCTGGATATGGGGCTGCCCATGGAAGGCCGCGGCACTGACGCGACTTTGATTGTCCCGCACGTTCCGGTGCCGCTCGTTCCCAGCGTCCTGCTGCCGCTCATCATTCTCCTCGGTTCGTCGAAGATCATCATGGGAAGTAACAGAACGCGGATCTGGTGTCAGGGCCTCACCGGCCTGACCGGTGCGTCTGAGGAGGCTGTGGGGTGCTGCATCTTCCCGTATATCCCCGTCAGCCTGAACCTGCAGTGTTGGGATTTCGCGTGCAAGAAGTATGATGTCAGCATCGGTGCACCCATGATGAGCGACATCGTTATTGCGCCGAACACCGTGCAGGTCGGAATCGGTTTTTCGGACTACCTTCTCGCCATGATCGATTGGGCGATCGACATCATACTGGCGGTCGTCCTTGCCTTCGGGACAAAAGGCGCGGGCAAGCTATGGAAGAAGCATAAGGAAGGTTCGGCGCTGAAGGCAGCCGCTAAGGGAAAGAAGGCATATAAGGCGGCGAAAATCATTGGTATGTCGGATGAAGCCGCCGAGCGCGTCGAAAAGAAAGCAATTACGGACTCGTTGAGCTCCTGGCACGATCCCATCTCGAAGCCGCTTACTAAGGCCTACGACCGGCTCCCCGAGGCCGGCAAGAAGTATTTGACCGGGATCGCCCTGAAACTTTCCTGGCGGTTAGTTTCGAAATCATCGTGGTTTCGGGAAAATGTGCGTCACCCGATTCAGGAATCAGTTCTGTAGCCATGGACAACGCAACTTTCGACCGGCTGCCAAACGAAGAAAAGCTGAAATGCCTCCTCGGCGTAGCCGCGGACATTTTCGGTGAGCAGCGCGTGCGCATGCTGTATGACCGCCTCGCCCCGGTGGTCCGGGATTGCAGCGGGCACGGGCAGGATTACGAGGATCCGCGCGACAACTACTGGGGCGGAGTCTGGCAGATCTACCGCGCCGAGTGATGGCGTTCTACTGAGCCGTTGCCGCTGCCGTGTGGCCGGATGCGGGGGTGGCCCACTGCCCCTGCATCAGCAGCACGTTGTGAATCTCCAGCGCCTCGGGATTGGCAATCGAGAGTGTTCCGGCGTTTCTGCCGCTCCATGACTCATCCGACCAGCCGAGCGTTCTTGCGGAAGCCGGATTCGCGGCTACAAACCTGCCCTCCGCATCGAAGAGCAGCGCCGGCTGGGAGCAGGAATCGAGCACAAGACGCAGGGCGTCCAGGCTGACTGGAGAGGCGCTTGCGCGGAGCAGAGTCGCGTAGATTGTATGGAATCCGGTCTCGCAGGCGGGAATGCGTGGAGGCGCCCCGGTGAACAGCAGCTTCGCCGTGTCATTCCAGGCCAGGAGGGTGCCGTCGCGTCCGTAGGAGACTACCGGCAACCGTGCAGCGTCCTTTAAGGGAGCGGTGAGCGTCGTCTGAGCAGCCATCGTCTGATCCAAAACCTGGCGCGTGCCGGTTCTCTCCACCAGGTAAACCATCAGGGTGAACAGGACGGCCAGGAAAACTCCGGCCACCAGCAGCGCGCCTCCAGCCGGCGAGCGTGCCTGTAGGACCAGCGCTTCGGTCGGGCCGATTTCGAGCTTCCACCTGGCTCCTCCCACCACCAGTTCCGCTGTACGGAACAGCGAACTGGAGCGGCTGCGCGAGCCCTGGGAAAACACAAATTCTTTGCCGTCGTGAACCGCGATCGAGTAGCGCGGAGAGGGGTTCGACGAGAGCACATTTTGGAACAGAAGTTGATAGCGAAAAACACCCGCGATGTAGCCGGCGAGCTCGTCCCGCACGAATACCGGGACCAGCACGATGGTCCCTTTGCCGCCCGTGACCAGATCGATGGGGCGTGAGGCCGCCAGTCCGCGATTCTGCCGGGCCGCGTCGAATGCGGCTTGACGGCGCGGTTCGAAGGCGGCGCTTCCATCCGGGGTTGCGTCCCCAGCGCCCGGTGGCGCGGTCCAAACGACCTTGCCCGCTGGGTCGATCCACTCGATCGACTGATAACCCCCGCGGGTGAGGATCATCTGGGTGTCCGCGTCCCAGTCCTCCTTTTTCAAATCCGGCACCGCCGCACGATGCCGCGCAAGGCGTATTAGTGGCTGAATGCGATTGTCCAACCCCGCGTTGATGAACTGCCGCAGACCCTCGGCTTCGAAGGTGAGCTGATGGGCGAAATCGGATTCCTGGTCGGCCGCCATGGCTCCATACAGACAGAACGAGGTGGTGAGGGTAGCCACGCCCACCAGCAGGGGTACCCATGCCGGAGCGCCGATCCGGCCGGCCATGCTGTCTCGCCAGGCGAAGCGGATCAGCGCCGCGCCCAATGCCGCGAGAGTGACGGCCGTATGTACGGAGAGTTGGGAATACGGCCCCGTCGTGAAGGCGCTGCTCACATCCGCGATGTACGAGATCACCGCCACAACGCCCACCGAGTGCAGCACCGATCCGATAAACCCGACGATCGCCAGCCGGGCGCGCAGGCGGACCGCCCCTGACATCAGGATCAGGGCGGCCGCGGCCAGGATCAACAGGCAGGCGATGAGTGTGCCGGCACGCGGCGGCGCTCCCCCGGCGAACGCAACCGGGTCGAATCCGGCGATATGAAATCCCGCGATGGCTTCCACCAGGTTCGCCGACCCGATGACGCCGCAGATCACCGCACATCCGGCAGCTACCTTAAGGTATCCGCCCGCGAGTAGAAGGACGGCAGCGCCGCAACACAGAGTCGCAACCGCCGTGGTGAGGCGCATCGGGGCAGAGCCCGGCAGAAGCGTAACCAGCGAAGACTCCTGGAACGCGTACCCTGCCAGCACCGTTATGCCGACCAGCAGGTTGACGATTCCGGTGATGAGCGCGACCGCGTTCCGGCGCCGGGCGAGTGTGGTTGTCGTAGGCATGGCGATCGCTCCTAGCGGGAGGCCTCCTTTACACATCGGAATCCGACGGCGAGACCGCGCGGCCTCGACTCGGAGGGCAGACCTCCGAGCGGCGCGCTCCCTTTGATTACAAACCACTGACCACGCGGCTCGGTACCGGCCAGCTTACGGAAGCCATCGGCGTCGGCGGTTGAGGGAGTGAATGGTGTGGATGTCCATTCCGCGATGCCTGCTCCGCCTCCGTTGCCGCCGGGGGCCTTGTCCCATTCCAGTGCGGACGGAAGCCTTTTCCCGGCCCAACTCGCGTAGGCCGCCGCATCCTGGTAGGTGACGTTCAGGACCGGTGCGTCCGGCTTGGCGTAGAAGTAGTTTTGATCTTCCGGCCGCGGATCCGGATACGGGTGTCCGGTTTCATCGCAGAAGGCCTTGTAGGCGGTGTTCGCAACCGCCGCCTGGTCCACTTGGAACGAGCCCGCCGCGGTGATGTCCGCGGGCGGCGTCCGCCGTTCTTCACCTGTCCGCGTCGCCCAGAAGAAGAGCCCCGCTGCCAGCGCGACGGCGAGAGTGCCAGCCATGGCCAGGCCGGCCACGGATACGCGTTTTGGGCGTGGGGCGGCTGCCTCTTCGATGGAGACGGGAGCGGGAGCAGCGGCTTCGGGTGGCGGGGGCGTGGGCTCGGAAGCGGCGGCTTCCGCGGTGCCGGCCCCGAGGGTCTGCCGGATATCCGCGATCAGCACGGCCGCGTTTTGGTAACGGTTTTCGGGATTCTTTTCGAGCAGCCGCAGCACTATACGCCCGTATGCTTCCGGGATGGAGGCGTCCGCCTGGCACGGAGACGGCACCGGGCGGCTTCGATGCGCGCTTTCAATCTCCTGAACCGAATCGCCGTCAAACGGCCGGCAGCCCGCCAGCAACTCGTAAAAGACGACGCCCAGCGAATAGAGATCGCTCCGGGCATCGCACGATCCCGTGACGAAATGCTCGGGCGACATGTAGTAGGGCGTGCCGACGCGCTGGCCGGCGCTGGTCAACTGGCTCGGCGCGTCGCCCGCTTTGGCAATCCCGAAGTCCAGTACCACCACGCGTCCCGTGTTCTGAACCTTGATGTTCGAGGGCTTCAGATCGCGATGTACCACCGTGCGGGAATGCGCGAACACCAGCGCCTCGGCGATCTGCTCCACGATTCGCGCGGCTTCTTCTGGAGGAAGTTTACCCCGGCGCTTCAAGTACCCCTTAAGGTCCTCGCCCTCCACATACTGCATGATGATGTAGTGCGTGTTCTCGAACTGCCCGACGTCGAAGATGGAAACGATGTTCGGGTGTCCCGAGAGCGCGGCCGACGTGCGCGCCTCCTGCATAAAGCGCGCCACGATCATATCCTCGCCGCTCAGGTGATCGGACAGGACCTTTACCGCGAACAGACCGCCCGTGGTCCGGTTGCGCACCAGGTAAACCTGCGCCATCCCGCCCCCGCCGATCCATCGCAGAACGTGGTACTTCGAACCTAGCGCCTCCTGCAGGCGCGACGGATTGCCCTCAGTTGGTCTCATCTCGCGTGCTCACGCCCCCACACGAACCGCCGAAGCATGTACATAAGGGTACAATACTGCCCGCGCGGTTACCATCTCTCCAGTGGGGTGGGGATATCACCCTGGGGGTGCGGGCAATTGGCTCTCGTCCATGTAGAGAAGCTCCCAGATGTGCCCGTCGGGGTCTTGAAAGCTCCGGCTGTACATCCAGCCATGGTCCTGTGGGTCCGTGTTGGCTGAGCCCCCTGACGCGAGTGCCTGGTTTGTGATCTTGTCGACCTTCTCCCGGCTCTCGACCGATATGGCGGTGAGCACCTCGGTCGATTTCGACGCATCGGAGATGTCCTTCCGCGTGAACGTCCGGAAGAAGCGCTCCGCGAGCAGCATGGCGTAGATGTTTTCTCCGATGATCATGCACGCGGCATTCGCGTCCGTGAATTGCGGGTTGAAAGTGAAGCCGAGCCCGGTGAAGAACTCCATGGACCGTTTCAGGTCCTTGACCGGCAGGTTCACGAAAATCTGTTTCGCTACAGGTGCTTGCATTCGATTGCTCCGGATAACGCCTGAGGCGATTTGGTGCCGGATACCTCCCCTAACCTCCCGCTGTTGATGTCATACACGAAGCCTCGGATGGGGATCGAGCGCGGAACCCAGGGGTGGGCGCGCAACCGCGCGATCTGTTTCCTGACGTTGTCCTCAACGTCCTGAAAGGCGTGGAACACGGAGGGCGCAATCGCCGCGACGCCTGTCTCGCGCTCCAGCCGCTCACGCAATTCCTCGTCTTTAAAGGTGACCATCCCGCAGTCCGTATGGTTAATGATCATAAACTCCCGGGTGCCGAGCAGGTAATGCGAAATCACCAGCGAGCGGACCACGTCCTCGGTCACGATCCCTCCGGCATTTCGAATCACGTGGGCGTCGCCGGGCCGCAGCCCGAGCATTGGATGCACCGCCTGACGCGCGTCCATGCAGGCGAGAACGGCCAGATTGCGATTGGGCCGCGCGGGCAGGCCTGCGCTGCTAAACGAACTGGCATACCGCTCGTTAGCGGCCAGAACCTGATCGATCACACTCATCCCTTTTAATCCCTCTGGCAGATTATGCCATATCCCTCTTAAGAAACGTGGCATGTACCACGTGATACTATTCGCCATAAGGAGTGCTCGTGAGCCGCATTGACCGAACTCTAAGCAGACGCGGGTTTCTTGGACGAACTGGAGCGCTGGCTTCGGTGTCAGGATCCCTGAATGTTCTGGAGGCTGCACGCAAACCGGGCGCCCAGCCCAAAAATATCATCTTCATGGTTGCGGATGGAATGAGCCCCGGCGTATTGCCGCTGGCAGAGCACTTCTCTCAAACGGTGCGCGGTAAGGGGCTATTGTGGCGGGCGCTTGTCGACCGGCCGGAAGCGGCCAGAGCACTGGTGGATATGTCGTCGCTGAACTCCGTGACCACGGACTCCTCGGCGGCGTCCTCCAGTTGGGGTTCAGGGGCGCGAATCCTCAATGGCTGGATCAACATGCTTCCGGACGGCACGGCTCTGACACCCATCGCCGCTGTTGCGCGGGAAAGAGGCCGGCGTGTCGGCCTTGTCACCACGACCACCGTGACCCATGCGACGCCGGCCGGGTTCGTCGCGGTGCAAAAGAGCCGTGGCGACGAGGACCAGATCGCCAGGCAGTATCTCGGGCACGTCGATCTCATTCTCGGCGGAGGCCGCCAGTTCTTCGACGCGTCCACCCGCAAGGATAAAGACGACCTGCCGGGCCGCTTCAAGAGTGCAGGCTTTACCTATGTTTCTTCCCGTAGCGAACTGGCGTCGCTACAGCGAGGCAAATCGCCCGCGAACCTGCTTGGCCTCTTTTCCCCAGGGATGATTCCCTTCACTCTCGACCGCAACAACAGCACTGAGCTTCAGGAATCCGTGCCAACGCTGGCCGAAATGGCCTCCGCCGCGCTGAACGCACTACAAGCCTCCCCCAATGGGTTTCTGCTCCAGGTGGAGGGTGGACGTGTCGATCATGCGGCGCACAATAACGACGCCGCTGCACTTCTTTGGGAGCAACTCGCCTTCGACGAGGCAATCGAAGTGGTCCTCAAGTTCGCCGAGCGAAACCCCGAGACACTCGTGGTCATCACGTCGGATCACGGAAACGCGAATCCGGGGATCGGCGGAAAGTGGGCGGAGTTGGGTCGTGAAGGCAACGGTTTCGCTGTGATGGCCCGGGCGAAGAGCTCTTTCGCCGAACTGGGGCCCAAGCTGGGCGGTAAGGAGATGCTGGCTGCAACCGCGGTTCATGATCTGCTGCAAGACGCATTCGGCTGCGATTTCACTAAGGACGAGGTGGAGGCGGTCCGCTCCTCGCTGTCTGGAGTGAAGAAGCTGAGCCTGAACTCGCGCCTTGACAAGCCGGTAGGCATTCTCGGCCAGGCGCTTGGCAATCATAACGGGATTGGCTGGGTGAGCACCGACCATACCTCCGATTTCACGCTGCTCACCGCTCTTGGACCTGGTAGCGAGCGCTTCAACGGCCAGATCCGGAACACCAGGTGCTTCGAGAACATGGCAGACCTGATGGGCTCGAAGTACCGCAACCCGACTATGACTTCCGATCAGGCCCGGAAATTCCTGCGGGCATCCGTGCTCCGGCAAGACGCGCCTCACTGGGCCTAGGGGCAGACCGGTGCGTCAGCAGCAAGCGTGGTTCTACCACGTGCGTTCTATCCCCACCACTTGCGTGCGATCGCCACGTTTTCGCAGATACACCCGCACGTTCTGCCGCGGGCGCGACGGAGACGTCAGGGTGGCCACCCAGTAACCGTTGCCATCCATGCGCGGCAGCCTGGCGGTAACCTCTCGCGGAAGCGGCCGGTTGGTTCCCGCGCCGTTATCGAATGCCGCCCAGCGAACCCCGATTTCGAGCGGCGCGCCAAGGCCGTGCGTCGCCGCCAGATCGACCCATTCCAGGCGGCCGTCGCGCAACTCGAACCGGTCCACGGGCAGCACCTTCCGGAACGCCGCCCGGCCGATCTTGTCCCGCCGTTCGATGAGGCATTTGAGCACCCACTCCGCCGCACGGGCGTCGCTGTATTCGGCGGTACTCACGATGGCGCGGATCTCTTCATCACGCAGATTCACGATCTGCTTCGCCATCCAGAAATCATCGTCCGGCAGCCGATTGACGAACGCGGGATTCGGATATTCCGGCACCCAGTGCTCCGGGTCGAACATGGCGCTCTCGAAGCGCCCCACCGCCGGCAGTTTCGGATAGTCTGCCCTTGCCCAGCGCTGCACCGCGAGCCCGAAGGTGGCCAGTTGCACGGCAGCGTCTTTCCAGGCGAACAGGTACTCGCCGCCCGAGCGCGGGCTGTTGACCTTGTCGCTGCCGCTTCCCAGTGTGGAGCCGAAATCCAGTTGATAGTGCCGGACGTATTGTCCCCACGGGGCATCCGCCAAAACGTCGAGTGTGTTGATGGATCGCGAATCGTCATGATCCAGCCAGGCACAGGCCATGTGCATGCCGCGAAGGTCGCGGCGGTGTTCGTGCGGTACGATGTCGTTCGGGTCGTCGCGGCGGGTCCCGAAGTAGCGGTACGGGCCGATCGGCTTCCCCGGCAGGGCCAGACTGGCGGTTGCACGATACCGGCCGTCCTTTTCCTGGTGCACGCGGGACAGAATCTCCGTGAGATCCCTGCCGGTCATCTTGTGCGGTCGCCCGAGGCGGTCCTGCACCGTGACATCCTGCCCCAGTTCGAGTATTTCCGGAGAGAAGTAGACGATATGGTTCTCGGGCACGTGGTAGCCGAGGGCGTAGAAGATCTTCGAGGAAATCTGGTCGGCCCCGGTGGCCATTTCGGGGTTCGACGGCGGATCGAACTTCACGAAATACCGGCGCTTGTGACGGTCCAGCACGACGAACCCGGGGGTGATCCCCTCGGTTTTGGCGGAAACCACGGTCCACTTGCCGTCCATCGCGGGAACCGAAGCGATGCCCGGGCCCTGCTTGAGCTCCGTAAGCGACATGCGCCGCCAGTAGTGCCGCCGTTCCCACCAGGCGCCTTCCATCGGGTCGCCCAGGGTGTTGACTCCTCTTGCCGGAATGGGCGCTCCGGGCCGCTGCTTTTCGCCGGGCGTGGCCAGGGTGTGCCACAGGATGTCGTGGTAATCGCTCACCTTCCGCGAGGCCGCCTTCAAGACCGCGCGTGGCCGCGGTTCCTGGATCAGCGGATCGTCGTTGTAAAACTTGGCGCCCGGCGCGGCAGCCACGAACAGCAGTAGGATTCCGGCGAGTCGTTTCATATCCCGCATATCAGTACAGCGGCTGCCTGGTCCCGGTGCCGAAGAGGCGCGGGAGGAAGGGGTCGTTGAACTTGAGCCACACGGCCGCCCCCTCGTGGCTCACACCCACGTCCAGGCGGATGAAAGTCCGGTTTCTGGCGTTGAATCGAAAGCCGAATCCGGGCGAGATTTCCAGGTCGGCCATGCTCAGCCGGCCGCGGTGAGGCATCACCTTTCCGGCATCGAAGAACAGGGCGCCGTCCAGCCCCGAGAAGATCTCCCACCGGTACTCCGCGTTGTAGACTACGGCGTTGCGATCCGTGAAACGGTAAGGCCGGAAACCACGCAAGTCGTCCGAACCCCCGATGTATGGCTGCAGATAGAACGGAACGCGGCGCCCCGCGGCGGTATCGGTCATCATCATGCGGGCGCGAAACGCGAGTCGCCGGGTCTTGTTGAAGAACGGAACGTACTGCTGCACGTCGATGTCCCAGCGGCGAAAGCCGAAGGCGCCTGATGACTCGTCACGGTACCAGGTATGTGCCAGAACGTAGTTGCCGCCCGATTTCGGCCCGGCCGGATCGTCGCGATAGTCAAGTTGCCCAAACAGCCCGGAACGCAGGTAGTTGGTACCCCCGGCGAGGCCCGGCGCGGATGCCTCATTGAAGATTTTTTCCGTGCTCGCAACCTCATCCCGCCGCCCGGCTCCAATATCCGTCCACAGGCCGCCCAGGGTGCCCCCGATGCGTACATGCCGAACCGGCTCGACGGCGGCGCTGCCCAATATTGCGGTGTCCTCCAGGCGGTAGGCAGTTCGGCTCGCGCGAGATGAATCCGGTCCGGAACCGTAGTAGTCGAGCGCACGATAATCCCTTCGCACGGCCTCTAACCCCAGCAACAGGCGGCCTCCGGAAAGACGGGGCGCGAAGATGCCTGCCTCGTACTTTTGCCACCGGCTGGTCGAGAGCAGCGCCGAGGCTTCCACCCGAATCTGTCCGTCCAGCAGATCGTCGCGGAAGAGTTCCGGACCCGCGGCAAAGCCACTGCCGGTCGCCATGCCTCCCAGCTTGACCCGCAAGCCATGGTAGCCGGCGGTGAGCCGCTCGATGATCTTGCGCTGCTTCACTTCGAGCAAGGCGCTCTCGAAGCCGGTAACGGCCTCCGGCTGCAACTGGGCTGTCTTGGCGTCCCGCGCCGCTTCGATTTCGGCGGTGCGGCTCTGTGCTGCAGCAGTGACCGCCAACAACGCCGCAACCGCCAACCAGATACCAGTCCTGTTCATCCTTGTTACTTGCCTTTCAATCCGACCGGCAGGTTCGCTACTCATCTTATCGGACATTCCACCTAACGGCAGGCAGGCGGCTCCAGCCTGACCCGCACCGTTAATGGAAAGTGGTCGGAAGCGCGCACATTTGCGTGAATCGCGCCCTCCGCAAACGTTATCGGCCCCCGCACGAAGATCCAGTCGAGCCTGGTCCCATGGACGGTCGTCACTTCGCCGCCCACAGCCTTGCGGAAGCCGGCGTCAAGCAAAGCCTTTACGGCCGGCGGCGATGGCTCCCTGGTATTCAGGTCTCCGGCGATCAGGAGCGGCGTTTCGCCAGGGTAGTGGCGTGTGTCCGCGATGATCTCCTCAATCTGCCGCAGGCGCAGGTCCGGCGCCCCGCGGCTCTCCAGGTGCACGTTGTAAACCACCATACGGTTCGGCGCGGTTCCCAGTTCGACCACCAAGGCCAGCCGACCCCCTTCCCTCCGCTGGAAGACGGCCCAGTTCGGGACGAACCAGCGCGGTTGCCAATAGCTGCTCTGGTCCCGAAAGCGGATGAACCGCGCGGAAGATGTCGCTACGCCGGTGAGGATGGCTTGCCCGTGATAGGCCGGCTTGCCCCGCCGGCCCTGCCCCAACTCCTCGAACTCCGGGGCGAACAGATAATTCATCCCGAGCTGGCCGGCGAGATCTTCGGCCACGTTCCGGTAACCTGTCCTTTTGGCGTCGAGATCCACTTCCTGGAGCAGAGCGATAGTGGGAGTTTCCTTCTTGATCGCGGCGGAAACGGCTGCCTGTTGTTGCCCCCGTTCGATATTCCAACATACGATCTTGAGATTGCAGCCTGCCGGGGACGGGCGCGCGGAGCCGCCCTCCATGATGCGGTGCGGTGGCGCGGCACCCACAGAGATGGCAACTGCCATCAGCAGGCCTGCTCTCGAAAGACGGTGCATCGGCTACATACCAGTATTCCATGCGTGCCGGCTGATGTACGATACCTGCATGACCATTCGCTCCATCGCAACGATCTCGTTTCTGCTTGCGGCCGGCGGTTTAACGGCTGGCGAGGTCCGTTACCGGCAGTCCGGCTTCGGTGCGAACCCGGAAGGCTGGAGCCCCCGGAGCGAGCGCGCCGAAATCGCGCCCCGAACGTTTGTGGAGCCGGTGATCTCACGCGGTGAACCCGGCTCGCTCGCGGTATCCGGCGGCGGCAATGTCGGGGTCTACGGAGGTTGGCAGCGAACCATCACGGGCATCCGGGCGGGCGCCTGGTATCGCTTCACCGCTTACTACCGGACCTCCGGCGTCACCAGCGAAAACTGGCAGGTCCTCCCGCGCCTCGAGTGGCGAAACGAAGAGGGCAAGCGGGCCGGCAGCTACGAGCAGGTGGATTACGCCGCTCGATCGGCGCGCGAAGGCGCCTGGACGAAAGTGACGCTGGAAACGGAGGCGCCTCCCCGCGCCGTCACCGCGCAGGTAGAACTGTTCCTGGCCCACGCACCCTCGGGAATCGTGTGGTGGGATGATATCGGCTTCGAGGAAATCCCCGCGCCAGGTCCCCGGAACGTGACCATCGCGTCTATCAACCTGATGCCCAGCAAGACCGGCGCCCCTGCCGAGAGCGTGGCGCAGTTCGTAGAAGCGGCGGAACGGCTTGCCCCGCAGGGCGCGGACCTGATCGTGCTCCCTGAGGGCATCACCGTTGTGGGCACCGGAAAGTCCTACGCGGATGTCTCCGAGCCTGTCCCGGGCCCCACGACGCAGCGCCTGGCAGAACTGGCGCGCAAAAAGCGTGCCTACGTCGCAGCCGGTATCTACGAGCGTGACGGTGCGGCCGTGTATAACACGGCGGTGCTGCTCGATCGCGCCGGGAATCTCGTCGGGCGGTACCGCAAGGTCCATCTCCCGCGTTCGGAAATGGAACAACTGGCACCGGGCAACGAGTACCCCATCTTCCGAGCGGACTTCGGAACCATCGGGATGATGATCTGTTACGACGTGTTCTTTGCGGAGCCGGCCCGGGCGCTGGCCTTGCGGGGGGCCGAGATCATCCTGCTCCCCATCTGGGGCGGAAATGAAACGCTGGCGACCGCACGTGCCATCGAAAACCACGTTTTTTTGGTTGCTTCCGGCTACAACCACCCGACGTACATCATGGATCCCTCGGGCAAAAGGCTGGTGGAAGCTCCCGAGCGCGGTACGGCCGCCATCGCCACCGTCGATCTGAACAAACGCTACCTATATCTGGGCCTGTGGGACTGGAAAAACCGACGCCCACGTGAGTACCGCCCGGACGTGAGCGTCGACTTTCTGCCCTACGAGAATCTTCCGTAAGTTACGCGACTTCGGTGTACCTGCTGCCGGGAGTCTTGCAAACCGGACACTTCTCGGGCGGCGCGCCGAATTCGATGTGGCCGCAGACAGGGCAGAGGTAGAATTTCGCTTCGCCGAGATCCTTGCCGCCGGCGACCGCCTCGAGCGCCCGCGCGTACAGTTCCGCGTGCACGGCTTCCGCTTTCACGGCATAGCCGAACATGATCTTGGCCCGATGGCCCTCAGCCTCGGCCTGCGCCAGCATTGGCGGGTACATCGACGTGTACTCGTGAGTTTCGCCTTCAATTGCCGCCTTGAGGTTCTCAGCGGTAGGTCCGATTGCGGCCAGATTCTTCAGATGGCCCTCCGCGTGGATGCGCTCAGCCTCCGCGGTGGTGCGGAACAGGCGCGCCACATTCGGGAAGCCGTCCTGCTCCGCTTTCTTCGCGAAGGCGCGGTATTTCTGGTTGGCCTGGCTCTCTCCGGCGAAGGCTTCTTTAAGGTTATCGTTTGTATTCATGGGCTTGAGGAGAAAAATGAGGATAACACGGAGGCGCCGGGATCACCTGCGCTTCCGTAGCGACCGTAGGGCCGCGCCGCTTGTAATCATTCATACGCGCTCCCTCGCGCGCCCGATCCCTCTGTGCGACGCCGGTTGCATGATAAGGGGATAAGGAGCGCTTCAATGGGTTCTGTGTGGATACGCGTAATGCTCGCCGTGGTGTGCGCATGCCCACTTGCGGCTCAAAATATCCTTGGCGAATTCGCCGGCACCGTTACCGACGCTTCCGACGCCGCCGTGTCCGGCGCCAAAGTGACTGCCACGGAGGTTTCGACTCAACGCCAGTGGACGGCGGCGACGAACGAGAGCGGTGTTTACCGGATTGGCAGTCTTCCGGCTGGTACGGTTTACCAGGTGACGGTCGAACAGGCCGGCTTCAGAATTTCGAAAGTCGATGCCGTGCGTCTCGACGTGGGCGAAACGAGGCGACTCGATTTCAAGCTTGAGGTGGGCGCGATCGCCGAGACGGTAACGGTGAGCGCGGAAGGCTCCGACCTGTCGCTCGAGCGCGGCGAGGTGTCTTCCGTAGTCGCCTCGCGCAGCATCGTGGACCTGCCGCTCAACGGCCGTAACGTATATCAGCTCGCCGAGTTGCAACCCGGAGTGGTCCGGGTGGCCGGTACCGGCCTCCAGGAATCCGAAACCACCGACGCCCGCATCGGAGCGAGCGGCACGCGCTTCCGCGACAACAACATCCTGCTTGACGGCGTTACCAATAACAACGACCGGCAGGGGGGCCGCACCACCATTACCCTCAACCCCGACGCGGTGGAGCAGTTTCGCGTGGTGACCAACAATCTCTCGGCCGAGTTTGGCCGTTCCGGCGGTGCTCTGATCAGTGTCCTGACGAAATCCGGCTCCAACCAACCGCACGGATCCGCGTTCTGGTTTCTCCGCAACGACAACATGGATGCCGCCACCACCTTCGAAGCGCGCGTGAATCGCAAGCCGGAATTCCGTCGCAACCAGTTCGGCGGCACACTCGGGGGACCCATCGTCCGCAACCACACCTTCTTTTTCTTCTCCTACCAGGGTCTGCGGCAGGACCGCCCGTCGATTGTGCAGTACTCCGTCGAAACGCCCGAATTCCGCGACTTCGTCCTCCGCACACGGCCCAATTCGGTGGCCGCGCGTCTCTTGCGTGACTTTCCGCCACTTATCAATCCGAGCTTCAACATCCGGGACGTTGGGAGTCCCGCTCCTGGGGTCCGCGTGATCGGCCCAGCGGATGGAATCCCCGACGTGGGAGATGCCTTCATACCGGTGAATGGCTCGATGAAGGACAACCAGTACTCCATCCGAATTGACCAGACCTTTAACGGCGGTAAGGACACCATCACCGGACGTTACTCCATCAACGACCGCAAGGAGGTGCGCCCCGGGGATAACTCCGCCCGCGCCTTCACCGCCGACTTCGTCGAGCGGGACCAGAACGTTTCCCTCAACTACACCCACATCTTCGGCCCCACGGTCATCAACGAACTGCGCCTCGGCTGGAACTACGACCCGCAGATCACCACCGGAAATTTCATGGAGATCCCGTTTGTCGGGTTCAACGTGACGGGCCGCAGCCCTTCGCAGTTCAGCCAGACGTTCGGTAACGTCTTTCCACTCGACTTCCGCCTCCACACCTACCAGTTCTACGACGCCTTGAGCCTGACGCGCGGCAACCACGGGCTCAAATTCGGCGGCGACCTGCGTTTCTTCCAGGAGAACAGCGACTTTCCGCTCAATACCCGTCCTTTCATCACGTTCGACGATATTCTCGACTTCGCCGACGACGAGGTGCTGTCCATCGCATTGCGAGTCGACCCAGGTACCGGGCAGCCCGTCGGGACGTATCGGAACTTCCGCATGCGCGAATTCGGCATCTTCGTGCAAGACGACTGGAAGCTGACCTCACGCCTGACCCTAAACCTGGGGCTGCGCTACGACAATGGAGGGACGCTGAAGGAGAAGAACGATCGATTGTCAACCATAGCGTTCCAGTCGAACTCGGTAGTGGATGCGCGCTCCGCCGCGTTCGAAGAGCTTTACGAACCCGACAATCTCAACATCGCCCCGCGTTTTGGGTTCGCCTGGGACCCCACCGGGTCTGCCAGTTGGTCCATCCGCGGCGGCACCGGCATCTTTTTCAGCCGCGTCTGGACGAACTTCAGCGGCAACAGCCGTTTCAATCCGCCGTTCTCGCTTCCGGTGACCCTCTCCGCGCTGACCCCGGGGCAGAATCCCTCGGCCTTCTACCGGATTCCGTTCCAGGGCGACCCGTCTTTCGCACGTCCCCTCGATGCGCTCGGCGGCAGCACTGCGCTGCGTCCGGCGCTGCAAACAGTGGACCGCTCGTTGCAGACTCCCTATGTCTGGCAGTGGTTCTTCGGTGTCCAGCGGCGCCTGCCCGGCGACTGGATGGTGGAAGCCAACTACCTGGGGAACGCCGGGCGAAAGCTCCTGCTGCGGAACGAGATCAACCGCTTTTCCGGAGACCGTGCCGACGGCGCCCTCGATCGCGTCAACCGCAGCTTCGGCGGCATCGTCCATGGGTCGAACGCCATCAGCTCCATCTATAGCGGCCTGGCCGTGCAGGTGCAGAAGCGTTTCTCGAAAGGCTATACCGCGCAGGTAGCCTACACTTTCAGCCGCTCGATCGACGCGGACTCCGAGCCGTTCGGCGGGGGTGCGGGTGAGACACAAGGGGTGATGGAAGTTTCCAATATCCGGCTCGACCGCGGCCTCTCGGCCTTCGATGCGACGCATCGGCTGGCGGCTAACTTCTTGTGGGAACTCCCTCTGTTGCGCTCGGCCGCTCCTGTCCTCCGCAGCACGTTGGGAGGCTGGCAGGTGAACGGAATCGTGTCGCTGCAATCCGGCTTCCCGATGACCGTGACTACTTCGGAAGACTACAACCTGGACGGCCTTTTTACGGATCGCCCCAATGCAATCGCCGCGATTGGCGGCAAGGTGGCCGACGGACCGCACGATTTCCTCCGCGGCGCTTTCGGCGATGCCTCGCGGCAAGCAACCCTTTTTGCACCCGCCGCGCCCGGAACGAACGGTAACCTCGGACGAAACACGTTCCGCGGGCCTGGGTTCGCCAACGTCGATTTCTCAGTGCTGAAGAACTTCCGTATGCCCTGGTTCGGCGCCGACGAGAGTTCCTGGGAGTTTCGCGCGGAGTTCTTCAACATATTTAACCGTGTGAATCTCCGGGAACCGGCCAGTCTCAGCCTGGGGGCTTTTAATGCGGGAACCGGACTGTGGGGGAACCCGAGTTTCGGGATGGCTACATCGTCGTTTGAAGCGAGGCAGGTGCAACTGGCGCTACGCTTCCGGTTCTGAACGCTGCAGCGCGCTGCCTTTTGCAAAAAATTGGTCCGAAACCGGCGTCAC
Source organism: Bryobacteraceae bacterium (assembly GCA_035561075.1). Lineage (GTDB taxonomy): Bacteria > Acidobacteriota > Terriglobia > Bryobacterales > Bryobacteraceae > JAMCRM01. The sequence continues at coordinate 12,579 of DATMYF010000021.1, read as the reverse complement.
CGCGCATAGAACTGGCCGCAGGCATGTCGATGCCGGTGTACTTGCGCGCCTACGCCCGGAGGTCTGGACGCCTTCGCCAGGCGCTCCTTATCGATGTGGGTGCCCCATTGCCGGCTGGCCGTTCTCTACAGCTTCACAATACCCGAATGACGAGCTTGAGTAAGCGGCCGGTCTCTACGCCACGGCCGGAATAGGCTGCTGGAAAGCTCGCGAGCGTGTCCGGAATTCCCAACGTTCGATGGCAATAACGGTCCCCTGCGGGCTGCTGCGGACCACGGTGCCGGAAACCCACAGCTTCAGGGGGCAGACGTCGTTGAGCAGCGCGGGCCAGTCGATCGAGAGCTCGATCGGTACCGCCGCCGTCAATTCGGTCGGTCCGGCGATCAGTACACCGCTGCTGCTGATGTTGATGGTTCTGGCCTCCCCGCTTTCCACCCTGCTGCCGCCATAGGGGAGCCGAAAGCGGGCCTCCTGGTGTATGGGAAAGCGGCGTTTGCCGCGGCGTTCCTCCATTCTGCTCTCGTCCAGCCGGTGCGTCGGTGTGTATTCCTCGGTGATCATGCGGCGTCCTGGAGAGATGGTACGGTCCGGGGATTTGCCGCTCAAGACACGATTTGGTTAATCGACTATTACTAACAATCGGAGAGGGCCGTCGCCGGTTGGCCCGCGGCGAGCCACCACATCTCTGTTGCATACTGAAACGTGCCCGTATGTTGAGAGCCGCCATTATTGGAATCGTTTGCACGCTCCTGCTCGCGTCCGCCGGATGGAGTGTGCCCGAGAGTCTCTCTTCTTCCTTCCAGAATCCGCCCGCTTCAGCCAAGCCCTGGACATACTGGTTTTGGATCAACGGCAATGTCACGCGTGAGGGGATCACGGCCGACCTGGAGGCCATGCACAGGGTCGGCATCGGCGGCGTGCTCATTATGGAGGTGGATACCTTCGTCCCGAAGGGGCCGGTGCGCTTTCTCAGCCCCGAGTGGCGCCAGATGTTTCAGCACGTGCTGAAGGAAGCCGCGCGGCTCGGCATCGAAGTCAATATGAATAACGACGGCGGCTGGGCAGGCAGCGGCGGCCCGTGGATCCCGCCGGCGCTTTCGATGCAGATGACGGTATCGAGCGAATCCCGCGTCTCCGGACCCCGCCATTTCGCCGCCTCGCTTCCCCGGCCCAAAGCCACCCACGATTACTATCGCGATATCGCCGTGCTTGCCTTTCCCACACCGCCGGCGGACAAGCTGCGCATGGCGGATGCGGACCCTGTCATCACCTGGGGTGTTGACCGCCGCCCGCTCGATGCCGCGAAGCTCGCCGACAGCAACGCGGCTACAGTCGAAGAATTGCCCGCGCTTCAGCCCAACGAAACCCACGTAGTCAATATCGAGTTCCCCCGGCCCTTCTCCGCCCGGGCACTTACGCTATCGCTCGATCGCCTGCGGATGGTTGCCAAAGGCGTACTGGCCGTCTCCGATAATGGCCGCCAGTACCGCACCGTCCGTGAGTTCACTGCCAGATGGCCGCTCGCGACTGCCAATTTCGAAGCCGTTTCTTCGCGGCACTTCCGCATCAGCCTCACACCGGAAGGCCGCACCGCGGCTACGCTGCCCCTCGGTGAACTCGAACTTGTGGGCGGCGGGCGAATCGAAGGGATCACCGGAAAAGCTGCTTATGTGAACGAGCCGTTCCTGACGGGTGGAGCAGGGCAGAGGCTCCCGGCCGGCATGGCGGTTGGCCGGGTTCAGGTTCAGGACCTCAGCGCCCGGATGGACGCGAATGGCCGTCTGGAATGGGACGTCCCCCCTGGTGACTGGACCCTGCTCCGTATCGGCCACACCGTGACAGGCGTGGTTAACCATGCCCCTGTGGGGGCCATGGGGCTCGAGTGCGACAAACTGAGCAAGGCCGCGCTCGACGTGCACTTCGAGAACATGATGGCCAAGCTGATCGCCGACCAGAAGGCCCTCGGGGTGAACTCCCTGCGCTACGTCCACACCGACAGTTGGGAGGCCGGCTCGCAGAACTGGACCCTCCACATGCGCGAGGAATTCCGCACCCGCCGCGGCTACGACCCCCTTCCCTTCCTGCCCGCCCTCACCGGCCGTGCCGTCGAGAGCCAGGAAGTGACCGAACGCTTCCTCTGGGACCTGCGCCAGACCATCGCCGACCTGGTCAACGACAACTACGCCGGACATCTTCGTGACCTCAGCCATCGGAACGGGCTCCAATTCTCGATCGAAGCATACGGGAACGGTCCGCTCGACGTGCTGCCCTACGCCGGCCGCGCCGACCTGCTGATCACGGAGTTCTGGACCGGCATGGAGCCTTGGTGGGGGGGCATCCGGGAGATGACCTCCGCCGCGCATTCCTACGGTCAGCCGATCCTGGCCGCGGAGGCGTTCACATCGCGCTCGCCGGCGGGAAAATGGCAGAACCATCCGTTCCGGATGAAGCCCCTGGGGGATCAGATGTTCGCCGCCGGGATCAACCGTTTCATCTTCCATCGCTTTGCCATGCAGCCGTGGCTCAACCGCGTGCCCGGCATGGCAATGGGCCCCTACGGCATCGAGTTCGACCGCACCGTCACATGGTGGGAGCAGTCGAAGGCCTACCTGACGTATCTGGCGCGCTGTCAGTATTTGCTCCAACAGGGCCGCTTTGTCGCCGATGTGGCCTACTTGAGCAGCGATCGCGTCCCCACAGACTTCCATGAGCCCCCGACCCTCACTCCGGAGACGCCTCCGGGGTATGACTACGACATGGTTTCCGCCGAACTGCTCGCCCGCATGAAGGTGGAGGGCGGCCGCCTCGTGCTGCCCTCCGGCATGAGCTACCGGGTGCTCGTCCTGCCCGCTGCAAACACCATGCGGCTGGCGCAGATCCGCAAACTGAAGGAACTGGTGGAAGCGGGCGCCACGGTGGTGGGTCCGCCGCCGTCGAAATCGCCGAGCCTCGCCGAATACGGGGCGGGCGATGCCGAGGTGCGGCGGCTTGCCGCGGAGTTGTGGGGAGCCTGCGATGGCGCCAACCTGCACGAGAACCTGGTGGGCAAAGGTAAGGTGACCTGGGGCAAGCCGCTCGTCAACGTGCTCAACGAGGCGGGCGCGCCGCCGGACTTCAGCAGCCTCGGCGTAGAGGCCGGGAAACAGATCCGCGCGATTCACCGGACGGTCGATGGGAAAGAGATCTATTTCGTCGCCAGCGGGGAGAGCCAGGCCGCGACCTTCCTCTGCACCTTTCGGGTGGCGGGCAAGCGTCCGGAACTCTGGTGGCCGGATTCAGGCCGCATCCAGCAGGTCGCGGCGTACGATCAGCAGGCCTCCGGGACGCGGCTTCCCATTCGCCTGGATCCGTACGGCTCGGTGTTCGTGGTCTTCAGGGACGATCTCGCGCCCGAGCCCGTTTCCGCGGTCCTCCGCGACGGCGTCGAGGTGAGCGGGTTGCTGTCCACTTCCGCTACCGACCTGCGCGGCAAGATGCAGGGATTTGTGGTCGAGCCGGATGGTCCCACGGGATTCCGGTTGGAAGCGGAACAGCCCGGAACCTACGCGGTAAAAGCGGCCGGTGGGCAGCAGTTCAGCGCCATCGTCGAGCCGCTGCCGGATCCCGTCGGGATCACCGGCCCATGGGATTTGAGTTTTCCGAAAGGTTGGGGGGCGCCGGAGCGCGTCTCGCTCGACCGGCTCATCTCCTGGACCGCGCATCCGGACGATGCCGTCAAGCATTTCTCCGGGACCGCCACCTACCGGCGGCGCATTTCGATCCCCCCTGGCCTGCTTGTCAAAGGGCGAGCGCTGTACCTCGACCTGGGGCGCGTGGAAGTCATCGCTGAAGTGAAGTGGAACGGCAAAGACCTGGGCACCCTCTGGAAGCCGCCGTTCCGCGTCGAGATCACCGATGTAGCGAAGGCCGGCGAGAACGATCTCGAGGTGAAGGTGGTCAACCTGTGGCCAAACCGCATGATCGGTGACGAGCAACTGCCGCCGGACGCCGAGTGGGAATATTCCAGGCTCAAGGGTTGGCCGCAATGGTTCCTGGATGGCAAACTCTCGTCCACCGGCCGCCGCACGTTCACTACCTGGAAGCACTGGAGGAAGGGCGACGCGCTGCTTGAATCGGGGTTGCTGGGGCCGGTTCGGATCGAAGCTGCAGCGAGGGTGCGGCTGGAGAGGACGCTCGAAAAGTGAACACGATGCTCAGAAAGTCTCTTTTACTCGCCGCCGCGTGGTTGTGCGCAACGGCCGCGTCCCCGGCGGACCTCGCCGACGCGTTTCGCGATCCTCCGCAGGAGGCGCGGCCCAGGGTCTTTTGGACATGGCTCCACGCCTTCGACAAGGACCGGATCACGTTCGAGCTGGAGGAGATGAAGAAGAAGGGCATCGGCGGCTTCCTGCACTGGGAATCCGGCCCCGGCCCCAGCCGCTACGGAACCCGCGCCGAAACATATCCCCACGGGCCCGCCTGGATGTCTCCGGAGTGGCGCGGCTTCCTCCTGCACGTCTTGAAAGAGGCGGACCGCCTGGATCTCGAGGCCAGCCTCGCGCTGACCCCCGGCGCCAATTGCGGCGGCCCATGGATCACGCCGGAGTTGAGCGCCCAGAAACTGGTCTTCAGCAGCACCGCGGTAACCGGTCCAGTGCGCTTCTCCGAAGTGCTGCCGCTTCCGGACGTGCCCCTGGGGAAGGACGGAAAGCCGCTTTGTTACCGCGACATCGCCGTCTTCGCGGGCGAACCGTTCCGCCCGGGACACTCCCGCTACCTGGTAGAGGGTGCGCAGTTATATCCCGTATCCGACCCGTCCAATGTCCCGCTCGGCAACCCCTGGGTCGACGTAACCGATAAGATGGACGCCTCCGGAAAGCTGACCTGGGACGTGCCGCCCGGGTACAACCGGATTCTGCGCATGGGGTATTCCACCACCGCGCAACCTGCCGACTACTTCCAGGGGAAGGACGGCGGTTATTACGCGGACCACATGCGCGCCGACTCGGTGGAGCTGAACTTTAAGACCATGTTGAGCGAGTTGTTCGGCGATGGGCCGTTGCCGCGAAGCCTGAAATACGTCCACTGCGACAGCTACGAAGTCTATGGCTCCGACTGGACCCCTAAGCTCCTGGACGAATTCCGCCGGCGCCGCGGCTACGACCCCATGCGCTTCCTCCCCACGCTCGAAGGCGGCAACGTTGACACCCGCGCCATAACCGCCCGATTCCGCGCGGACCTGAATAAGACCCGCTCCGATTGTTTCGCCGACCATCACTACCAGCTTCTGAGCGACCTCACGCACGCACGAGGCATCGGCTTCCATTCCGAGTCCGCCGGTCCGCGAGTCAATCCGATTGACGGGCTGAAGGTCTATGGCAGGAACGACATCCCCATGGGTGAGTTCTGGCTTGAGGCAGATACCCACCGGGTGACGGAAGACGAGCGTTTCTACGTCAAGATGGCAGCCTCCGCGGCCCACATTTATGGCAAGCGTTTCACCGCGGCGGAGGCGTTCACCTCTCTGGGCCGCCACTGGGAAGAGGACCCCTGGAGCCTGAAGCGCGCCGGCGACCAGGCTTTCCTCGAAGGCGTGAACCGTGTCTTCATCCACACCTTCTCGCATTCTCCGGAGAAGTTCGGAAAGCCGGGAATCGAGTACTTTGCCGGCACGCATTTCAGCCCCAACAACACCTGGTGGGACCAGGCCCGTGCGTGGACCGATTATCTCGCCCGCTGCCAGTACCTCCTCTCGCAAGGCCACTTCGTTGCCGACGTCCTCTACTACTACGGCGACCAGGTGCCGGGCTTCGTAGTCCGCAAACACGTGGACCCGTCGTTGGGCGCGGGATACGATTACGACGTCACCAACGCCGAGGTGATCCTCGGCCGCATGTCGGTGCGGGACGGCCGCATCGTGCTGCCCGACGGCATGAGCTACCGGGTGCTGGTGCTGCCGGACTGGAAGTCGACGCAACTCGATGTCCTGCGCAAGATCGGCGAACTGGTGAAAGCCGGGGCTACGGTGGTCGGTGGGCCGCCATCGGAGTCGAGCGGTCTCGAAGGCTATCCTGGCCGCGACGCTGAGGTGGTTGCGCTCGCCAGCGAAATCTGGGGACGCGCGGACGGCAAGGCCGTCAAGGAGAATCGCTACGGGCAAGGACGCGTGATCTGGGGCAAGCCGCTCCGGGAGGTGCTTGCCGACGCCGGAGTTGCACCCGACTTTGAAGTGGTCAGCGCCGCCCCGGATGCGAGTCTCGACGCCATTCATCGCGACACCAGGGACGCCGGGATCTACTTCGTAGTGAACAAGAGCGACCGGTGGGAGGAAGCCGAATGCGCGTTTCGCACGGCCGCAAGGGCTCCGGAATTGTGGGATCCCGCCACCGGCGAACGGCGCCCGCAGCCGATCTTCAGGGCAGCATCCGGCCGCACGATTGTGCCGTTGCGCCTTGCGCCCCGGGGCAGCATCTTCGTAGTCTTCCGCGGCAAGCCTGACGCGAGCGCGGCGGCATCTATCGCGAAGGACGGCGCGAAGCTCTTCCCAGCCAAACCGCACCTTGCGGACGCACAACCCGCTGCCGAAGTGACGGGCTCCACGGCAAACTCCGTGGCGCTGCGGGTCTGGAAACCCGGGCGCTACACGTTGCGCGACGCACAGGGCCGGTCGGCATCGGTGCCCGCCAGCGCGCCGCCCGCGCCTTCCGTAATTGCCGGCCCGTGGACGGTGCGCTTCCAGGAAGGCCGTGGAGCACCCGCGTCCGCCGCATTCCCTACGCTCGTCTCATGGACCACCCGGCCCGAGCCGGGCATCAAATATTTCTCCGGAACCGCCACCTACGAGACCACGTTCGACGCACCGGCGGGGTGCATGGAGGAGGGCATCCACAGCGTTCTCAACCTGGGCGAAGTAGCGAATCTCGCCGAAGTTCGCCTTAACGGGCAGGATTTGGGCGTGCTTTGGAAACTGCCCTTCCGCGTCGCGGATATCGGAAAGCTGCTCCGGCCGAAGGGCAACCGGCTGGAAATCCGCGTGACAAACCTATGGGTCAACCGCCTGATCGGCGACGAAGTTCAATCCGCCGCTCCGCGCATCACCAACACCAACATGTTCAAGTTCACGGCCAACTCCCCGCTGCGCACTTCCGGCCTGTTGGGCCCCGTTCGCATTGAGGCGGCTCGCGACCTGACCGCGACCTGGGGCGCCGCACCCAGGCAGTAGTATAGTAGATCAAATGTTTACCCACACCAGCACACAGGTTTCATCGCACGTGAGCCGGCGAGGTTTCCTCCAGCGGTCGGCAGCCATGGCCGGCATGGTGGCGCTTGCTCGCGTACCGCTATTGAGGGGCGCTTCGAACGGCTATCAAATCGGCTGCTACACGCGTCCTTGGGACCAATTCGACTACCGCGTCGCGCTTGACGGCATGGCCGAAGCCGGCTACAAGTACGCCGGGCTGATGACCCACAAAGGCAAGTCGTGGGTCATCGTCACCACGGACACGACTCCCGAGGAAGCCGCTGCCATGGGAGAGGAGGTGCGCCGCCGCGGGTTGGAACTCATCTCGATCTACGTGGGCAACTTCCCCGTCCAGAAATCGGTCGAGGCCGGTATCGAAGGCCTGAAGCGGCTCATCGATAACTGTGCTGCGGCCCGCTGTTCGCGCGTCATGGTCAGCGGTACGGACAAGCCGGAGCTGGTAGAGCCGTACTTCAAAGTCGTTTCCGAATGCTGCGATTACGCCGCGGCCAAGAAGATGAGTCTCAGCGTGAAGCCGCACGGAGGCAGTAATGCCACCGCCGCGCAGTGCCGCAAGATCATCGAGATGGTGGGGAAGAAGAACTTCGGCATGTGGTACGACCCCGGCAACATCTTCTTCTATTCCGGCGGTAAGATCGACCCGGTGAATGATGTGCCCGACGCACACGGGCTGATCGCGGGCATGAGCATCAAGGACTTCAAGCCTCCCAAGGAGGTTATGGTGACGCCGGGAACGGGTCAGGTGAACTTCCGGGAAGTGCTCGCACGCGCCAAAAAGGGCGGCTTCAAGCGTGGGCCGCTGATTGTGGAATGCCTCGACCGCGGCGATTCGGCTGCCAAAATCACTGCGGAGGCGCGCAAAACCCGCGAGTTTCTCGAAACCCTGGTTCGCGGTTAACCGTCGCCCGGCCGCGGCTTACTCGCGTACACGGGTAGGCCGCCGGCCGCGGACCAAGCGCAATCTGGGACAATAGCGTTCAATGCTGCCTGCCTTTACGCGGAGTTCCAGACGGAAGTCCTTATGTTCGGGGTGGACCTGCCTGACGCTGCTGTTTTTTGCATCCGCCGCTGCTTATGCGCAGCGTCCCGCGGAAGACCAGGAGGTTCTGCGCTACCTGGACCGGACGATCGCGTGGTATCGGGACGTAGCTGCCGCAGAAGGAAGTGCCTCCAGATCCCTGGAGGCAGTATTCACGGACAACCTGCGCGAGAGCTCCGCGCAGGTGCTTCGTTCGAGCTTCCAGTTTGCACGCGCGGACGCCGCCATTCCCCCCGCTAAGCCCGCGGGCACCGCGGCGCCGGACCAAAACCGAGGCCGTAATCTCGTCCAGGCCGAAAGTACCGCGGAGCAGCGCGTCGAACAGTTGCAGGCCCGGATCGCCACCGTCGAACGCGAGATCGCAAGTGTCTCGCCCCGCTTGCGTCCCTCCCTGCTGGCGAGACGTGACAAGCTTGAAGGCGACCTCAACCTGGCCAAAGCACGGCGTGGAGCGTTGCGCAGCCTGATCGGACTCATGAATGGAGCCGACGCCGGCCTGGCGGGCAAAATCGACGACCTCGAACACTCGGTTCCGGAGCTTCAGAGCGCCCCCAAAGGCCAGGTCGTGCCCGCGGCCCCCGCCCGTGGGTCATCGCTGCGGGATTTCCGCCCGGACTCATCCGGCATTGTCGGACTTTCCACCGAGGTTTTCGGGATTTCTCGAAGCATGCGCCGCCTCGACAGCCTGATGGCGAAGACCGATGAGTTGCAGGCTCTGACCGGCAATCTACGTCGACCGCTGCGAAGCGCGCTCCAGGAGGTGATCCGGCGGGGCGACGCCATCGCCTCGATGCCCGAGACCAGCGACGCTTCCGTGTTGAGTTCCACGCGCAAAGAACTGGATGCGCTTCTGGCACGTTTCAAGCTGCTGTCCGCCCTGTCAACTCCTTTGGGCCAGGGTCGATCTGGCCTCAACGCCAGCCGGGCGAGCCTTGCCGAGTGGCGGGGTGCGCTTGGGGAAGCACACAGCAGCGCCTTGCGATATCTTCTTCTGCGCCTCGGGATGCTGGGCGTCGCTGTGCTGGTGATCTTCTTGTTTTCCGAGGTGTGGCGTCGTGCCACGGTTCGCTATGTGCAGGACATGCGGCGGCGAAGGCAGTTTCTGTTGTTACGGCGAATCGCCGTCGGCTGTACCATTGCGCTGTTCGTGGTCCTGAGCTTTGTTACCGAATTTGGCTCTCTGGCGACCTTCGCCGGATTCTCCGCGGCGGGCATTGCCGTGGCCATGCAAAGCGTCATTTTATCCGTGGTGGCTTACTTCTTCCTGGTAGGCCGCTGGGGTGTTCGCGTGGGTGACCGGGTCACCGTATCCGGGGTGACGGGGGATGTGATCGACATCGGACTGTTCCGGCTCTATCTGATGGAATTGGGTGGGAGCGGGTTGGATCTCTCCCCTACCGGCCGGATCGTCGTTTTTCCGAATGCCGTCTTTTTCCAGCCTGCCGCGGTGTTCAAACAATTTCCCGGGATTGACTACACCTGGTGCACCCTCTCCCTGGCGCTGGCTCCCGAGAGCGACCGGCCGCTCGTCGAAGCGCGGCTGCTCGCGGTTGTCGAGTCGGTGTACGCGGAATATCGGGAGGCGATTGAACGGCAGCATCGGGCGGCGCAGTCCGCGATGAACGTCCATACAGCCTTGCCGCGTCCGGAAGCCCGTCTTCACTTTGTCGATACCCGCCTCGAATTCATCGTCCGTTACCCGGTCGAGATCCGGCGCGCCAACGAAATCGAGGATCGCCTAACCAGGGAACTGGTGGCGGCCATCGAGCAGGAACCCCGGCTGGCACTTGCCGCGGGCGCTACACCCAAGTTCCAGACAGGCTCCGGCGGCCGTTCCTGACGTTCCGCCGGGACTTGGGTTACGGCGCGATTTCCAGAAGTTCCTGCCCATAGACCGGCAGGTCTATCCGGAGTCCTCCATCTTGCAGGACTTGTCCGCTGAAGGGACCGTACGATTTCCCGGAAAACAGGCCCGTTACGCGATATTGCGCGTCGCGCCGGACCCACGGGATGTTGATGGTTCGAGTAGCCGATCCCGCGCTGCCGCGAAGCACGACGACCGCGCCGTGGCCGCGCGCATTGAGCTTGCCCCACCAGTGCCAGTCCACATCGGTCGGCTCGGGAACGCCGCTGAACTGGAAACGCTTGTAGATCCCGCATGCCTTATCGAGCCGGCGAACCGCTTCCAGCCGCTTCCGGTAATGCGCGATGTTCTCCCCGGTGAGGGTGCGAGCGTCCCCCGAGAAGCAGACCGGCATCCCCATCAGCCAGCTTGCCACCTGGCGATCCTGCACCAGGGCCGACAGGCTCCCGAGATGGTTTGTGGTCGAAGCCGCGTAAAACTCCAGCGGATAGAGCGGCAGCCCGCGGTGCGAATAGAAGCGTTGGCGGGCTAGCCAGCAGCCCTCCCGCAGCGCTGCGGCGTGCTCCTCGGCCGTAATCTCGCGGCCGTGAAACTCAGCCTTCACGTCGCTGCCAATGGCTTCGTTCGGCGGAATATGGAACCGGGCGGTGTGCTTCAGGGCGGCGAGGTCCGCTGGAACCCCGGGCGTCCCCCAGTAGATCTCGTGCGTAATCTCGTTCACCACGTCGGGTGCCACGCGCCGCAATGCCGCCTGGGCCGCCAGCAAGCCTCGCAACCCGCGCAGCAGCGACTCCTTCCGGGTGCGGCCTTCGTGTCCCTCTGCCAGGTCGCCGTACATCACGTTCGTGAAGTCCTGTTTGAAATAGGAAATGCCGTACCGCCGCGCCACTTCGACCAGGTCCTTCACATAAAAGTCGCGCCAGCCGGAAGCAAAGCTCATCGCGAGCCCGGGCAGGGAAGGGCTACGGATGAGGGAAGGCAGAATGCGGGCGTCGGGCATGGCCGCCAGGTCGCGCGAATCGCGGTCGCGGAAGCAGGAGACCCACAGCCCCAGCGCCAACCCCTTCGAGCGCACGAACTCGGCTGTAGCGGCGAAGTCCGGGAATTTCGCTGTGTCCACATCGACGCCCAGCCGCCCCTTCTGCCAGCCGTCGTCGAGGAGCATCTCGGTGAAACCGCTGCGCGCCGCGATGTCGGCCAACTCCCGCACCAGCTTGTCGTCGATCCGGTGATAGAAATAGGCCCATGTCATCCACTGCGGGCCGTGAATCGGCGCACTGCTGGCTGCCACCCCGATGTGCCGGTCCACGAAATCGATGTACGGACCTTCCAGGGTGCGGTCGAGTGGCGTGGAGACGGACGATACCGTCCGGATCGCAGGGCCGCTGTAGCCGTAATAGAAGACCGGCTCGCTTGAGAACTCCTCGCCCGGTCCCAACACCCACTCGAACAGGTTTGGCGTATAGCCCATTGCGCCCTGCTCGGAAATGGTCCGCAGCGCCGACGGGATTTCGCTGGCGGCAATCATTCCATAACGCGCTCCCGGCCCCTCGAACGCAACCACGCTGGGCTGCACCCCGAACATCGCCGCGGCCAGGGATCTACGGGTGAGGGAGACGAGGTGCAAATCGTCCACCATCATGCGTTCGAGCTTCAGCCAGAGGGATCCGCCATTGCGGACCACGGCCCACTTCCGCACCACCGGATATCCCTCATAGACCTCGTAGTTCAGCTCCACCCCGACGCCTTCGAGCATGCTATTGCCGGCCAGCGCGGTGTGGATCGAAAGCCGCGTCACCCCGGGTGCCGGTTTGGTGACCGTGGCGGTCGGCTTCCCGCCTTGCCGACGCCAGGATGAAGCCTCCAGGGGACGTGCATCCACCCACTTGGGCGCGTCCGGACGGAGATCGTCGTAACGCGCCGGGTCATACGCGTCCCCACGCCAACGGCTGCGGTGGCCCTGCGTGAACGCGTTCTGTTCATCGTCCTCGGGACGCAGCCCTCGCGGCCGGCGGTTGGCCTGCTCGCGCGTGATCACGATGGAGAACTCGCGCGCCGGGGCCGCAAGCATCTGCTGCCCGGCCACCGTCAGGCTCGTCGTGCGCACGTTGCCATCCCCGAAGCGGATGACGCGCTCGATCGAGTTGGACTTGAGCACCGCCTGGTCATCCGCGACGGTGATATCGGCTGCCGGCAAGGCGCACGCGACGGATAAGCAAACGGCTACGAAGGCGATTGGTTTCACTGAATCTCCGGTTCGAAGTACACCAGAAACCTCGCTGTACTGTCAACGCCTGTCGTTAACTCGTCAAGATGTCCGCTTTAATTAACAGACGATCTGTCCGGTTTGCGGTTTAAAGGGCGCGGCCGTCAGGCCGCCGCCTTGGGTTTGGCTTTTGCCTTTGACAGGGCACGAGCCGTGGTCGGCGCGGTGGA
>DATMYF010000020.1:0-17699 GCA_035561075.1 Bryobacteraceae bacterium | reverse complement strand
ACCGGAGGCAAAGTGCTCGATGAGCTCTATCTCGCCTCTGACCGCGACCTGATGACCAGCCGCGTCCGCGAGGTGAAGAAGACGTGCCTGGGGTTCAAGATCCTGGCAGCCGGGCGCCTCTGCAACTCGCCCGCAATGGTTGAAAGCGCCTTCGCCTACGCCTACAAAAACATCAAACCGTCCGATGCGGTGATCGTGGGGATGTACCCCGTCATCAACGACGAAATCCGGGAGAATGCGGATCTGGCGCGCAAATACGCCTGACAAGCATCCCTGGACATACTATAGAGTGAGGAATAATTCGTGAGACCGCTTGTCGCATCGGCCGCCACGGCGTTCTGGCTGTTTGCCGGACTGGTGGCGGGCCAGACCACAGCCGCTACCGCCGAGCTCCAACCCGCCACCGTGCAGGCCTTCGACAGCTACATCCGGGCCGCCGAAGCGGCCATGCAGCCCCACAGCGCCTTCCTCTGGGTGGACCAGGACCCCGAGCGCGTCAAACAAGTCCGCGCCGGCCAGGTGCTCAGCCAGCCCTGGGCAAAGCGAGCCGAAACCAGCGTCCCCAGCGGCCTGATTCACGACTGGATGGGGGCCGCCTTCATCCCCGGGGTCACGCTGGACCGCACCCTGGCGATGGTCCAGGACTACGACCGCCACGCCAAAATCTACCCCGAGGTCATCGCTTCCAAGCTCCTCAGCCGCAACGGCGGCGATTTCAAGGTGTACCTGCGGCTGCTCAAGAAGAAGGTGCTCACCGTGGTGCTCAACACCCAGCACGACGTGCGCTACACGCGGGTGAGCCCGCAACGCGTGAGCAGCCGATCCTACAGCACCCGCATCACGGAGGTGGAGAACGCGGGCAAGCCTGGAGAGCGGGAACTCCCGCCGGGCCGCGATCACGGCTTTTTGTGGCGGCTCTACTCGTACTGGCGCTTTGAGGAACGCGACGGCGGGGTCTACATCGAGTGCCGCGCCATCTCCCTCACTCGCAGCGTTCCCACGGGTCTCGGCTGGCTCGTCGAGCCCATCATCCGGAACCTCCCGCGCGAGTCGCTCGCCGGCACCCTCACGGCCACCCGCGGCTCCCTGGCGAAGTGACCGCTATCGCGGGCGGCTGGAAAGAAGGGAAGCAGAGCCGAAATCGAGGAAAATCACCGCGCATGGATGCGTGCGGACAGCCGAAGCCGGGCACGCCGTGGTAAGTGGTCCCTCGATGGCGTCGCGGGCGGCTTCCGCCTTACGCTGGTCCGGCACCGTGCAGACCAGATGGCGCGCGGCGAGCAGCGCGGGGCAAGTGATGGTGACGGCTTCGCGCGGCACCGCGTCGACATCCCTGAAATGGCCTTCCCCCACCTGCTGGCGGCGGCAGCGCAGATCGATTTCTACGCGCTTGATCGTGAGGGGATCTCGGAAGTCCGCCACGTGGGGATCGTTGAAGGCGATATGGCCGTTCTCGCCGAAGCCCAGAAACGTAATGTCGATGGGCGCCGCCTGGAGCAACACGGCGTAGCGGCGGATCTCCGCGTCCAGGTCCGGCGCGTCCCCCGCCATGTAATGCACCTCTCCGGGCTGGACCCGTTCCTCAACGTGGCGCTTCAGCCAGAGCCGGAAGCTCGCCGGGTGCTCCCGCGCAATCCCGACATATTCGTCCATGTGGAAGACGGTGACGCGGCTCCAATCGACGCCCGGAGCGGCCGTCAACGCGCGGATCATCTCGTCCTGGGACGGCCCGGTCCCCACGATGATGCGGGCCTTCCCGCGGACGGCCAACGCCTCCCGAAGTATCGCGGCGGCGTGCGCCGCGGCGGCCTCCCCCATAGTGCATTTATCGGGATAGATGCGAACGTCCATATGGCAAATCTACCGCAGCACGCGATGGGGCGCCGTGCCGGAGCCGCGCAGTTCCATGTAGTCATCATGCACCCGCACCATGGTCCAGGAACCCGCCTCCCCGGATTCGACCATCCCGGGGAAGGTGACGTAGTGGACGCCGCTGCGCCGCGCGTAGCCACCTCGATGGTCGTGGCCGTTGAACCAGGCTACCGCGCCGGACTGCTCCACAATGGCGGCGATCTCCTCGTGATTCCACAGCAGGTGCGCCGCGCTGCTGGCCTCTTCAACCACCGGGAAATGGCAGAAGATCACAACCGGCTCCCGTTTCCTCGCGGCGGATGCGAGCACGTCCCGCAGCCAGCTCTTCTGCTGTTCTCCAATCCCGCCGTTCCAATCCATCGCGTTCTTGCGCCCGGCCTGCCGGAGGGCGGCTAGCATGCGGGCGCCGGCCGGATTCGCAATGTTGAGGTCCATGCCGTCCAGGATGACAAACCGCCAGCCCCCGCGCCTGAAGTCGTACCAGGAATGACCGCCCCCCGGGCGCCGGAGATCGTGATTGCCGGGCACCTGGTGTTTCGGCGCGCGGATTCCGTCCAGCAGCGGCAGCACGCGGCGGACGCTGCTCTCTGCGCCGTCGTCCACCAGGTCCCCGAGCTGCACCACGAACGCCGGCCGTTCCGCATCGATGGCGGCCGCCGCAGCGGCAAGCTTCCCGAGTGAGCCCCGGTAGTCACGGCTGTTCGCGGAGCCTCTATCGGCGTACTGAATGTCCGCGAGCACCGCGAACGAGAAGCGCGGCGCGGGTGCGGAATCGGCCGCCGCCAGGGATGCCAGCGCGGCTAACGCGGCCAGTATCGCGAGTCTAATCGTCATGGCACTCTCTCTACGCCGCCCGGAAGCTCAGCGACAGCAGCACCAGCCCGGCGGTGTAGAGCCCGATCATGAGTGCCAGCAGCGCGTGCGTCCGCCGGGTTGCGCCACGAAACTCGTGCCACACGAAGATGCCCCAAGCCGCCGCCACCAGCGGGTTCGCCTGCCCGACCGCGCCCGCCACAGCCATCCCCGCCAGGCCCGCGGCGAGAAAGCTCGTGACCATCCCGCTGCCCCACACCAAGCCGCCCGCGAGACCGGCCAGGTGGTTGCGCGTGCCGCCGCCCAGGTAATCCCCGAACCGCAGCCGGCCTCCCCCGATGGGGTTCCGCAGCAGCCATGCCAGAAGCGGTAGGGTCACCACCACTGAGCCAGCCGCGTATAACAGCGCCGCCCCGTAGGGCGCTACCGGATGCGGCGCGGTGAGCGCCTTCGCCACCATGGGGCCGCAGAAAGTGAACAGCACCCCGGAAGCCAGGCACATGACCAGCCCGCCCCCGCCCTGCACCTTTGCCGCTCCCGCCGAGCGATAGACGAGGGAGTTCGTCAGCACCGCCAGGAACACCAGCGCCACGCCCGCGGCCAGCAGCGTCGGGTCGCCCAGCGGGTGCACCAGGTAGCTCAGCACGGTCCCCACGACGAGCGCAAACCCCACGGCCACCGGGAACGCCACCGTCATCCCCACCCGCGCGATTCCGGCCATCAGCAGGAAATTGCCTAGGTTCAGGCACGCGCCCGCCGCGGCGGCCCAGGCCATGGCGGCGCCGTCGGCGGTACGCAGGTTGTCCAGGAAGTTGGGAGGGCCGAACAGCAACCCACCGGTAACTGCCGCCGCGACGGCCGCCAGCATCACCCCTAGCGCGTAATCGCAGTGGAAGAACTCCAGGCGCCAACTGCGCGTCAGGCGCCACGTGTTGGTCCAGCTTCCCCAACACACCATGGACACCAGCATCATGGCGAGCGCCGCCGCGAAAGTCTCGGGTAGCAGCATGGTTAGCGCACCGGCTCCTCTGCCCGCAGCAGCCACGCCGAATCGTGGCGCGTGAAGCCGATGTGCGGGTAATAGTCCACCGCCTTGGGAGCCGCCAGCAGCACGAGGTAGGCGTCCGGCCCGCTTTCGCGGCGCGTCATCCGAATCAGCTCCTTCCCGATCCCCAGCCGCTGGTGCGAAGCGCGCACCGCCAGGTCCGAAAGATAGGTCACGTAGGCAAAATCCGAGAACGCGCGCGAAATCCCCACTAGCAGTTCACCGTCCCAGGCGGTCACCACCAGGTTGGCGCGGGCCAGCATGGAGCCCATGCGCGCCCGGTCGTCCACGGGGCGGCGCTCCCCCAGCGTGGAAGCCCGGTATAGTTCGATCACCGCGTCGAGATCGAGGTCGTTGCCCACCCGGTAGCTGATCATCTTCCTCCGGAGTGTAACCCGGCGACAGGGGGTGGAGTAAACTAGCGCCATGGAAGACCAGACATCCCGTCGCGATTTCCTGAAAACCGCCGCCGTCTCCAGCGGGCTGACCATCGCCAACAGCGCCTATGCCGCCGGAAGCGACGTCATCCGGGTCGGCCTGATCGGCTGCGGAGGGCGCGGCACCGAGGCCGCCGGCCAGGCCATCCGCGCCGACGACGGCGTGCGCCTCACCGCCATGGCGGACATGGTTAGGAATCGCCTGCAGGCCAAGCGCAAGCTCCTCAAGGATAAGTTCGGCGCCGCGGTGGCGGTCGATGACGACCACTGCTTCTCCGGCTTTGACGCCTACAAGCACGTCATCGAATCCTCCGACGTGGTGCTGATCGCCAACGCCGCCAAGTTCCACCCCATGCACATGCGCGCCGCCATTGACGCCGGCAAGCACGTCTTCGTCGAGAAGCCCCACGCTATCGATCCGGCGGGCATAAAGGCCGTACGCGCCGCCTGCGACCTGGCGAAGCAGAAGAAGCTCTCGGTTCTCTCCGGCCTCCAGAGCCGCTATACCGCGAGCTTCCGCGAAACCATCCAGCGGATCCACGACGGCGCCATTGGGGATGTCGTCTCCATTGAGGAGAACTTCCTGCGCGCCCCCTACGTGCTCTACCCGCGCCAGCCCGGCCAAAACGAGGTGCAATACCAGGCCAGCAACCAGTACCATTTCCACTGGCTCTCCGGTGACGACGTGCCGCAGTCCCTGGTGCACAACCTCGACCGCGCCTCCTGGGTTCTCCAGGGACAGGCGCCGCTGAAGGTGCACGGCATGGGCGGGCGCTCCACCCTCAAGGGCGAAATCTACGGCAACGTCTTCGACCACCACGGCATGGTTTACGAATTCGCCAACGGCGTGCGCCTCTACGCCTTCTGCCGGACGGTTCCGGAGTGCTACAACGAAACCTCCAGCATCGTGCTGGGCAGCAAGGGACGGGCCTTCATCAGCCGCGGCGTAATCGAAGGCGCCACCAACTGGAAGTACAGCGGACCGCGCATCTACGCCACCCCCGACGCCAACCCGTACCAGGTGGAGCACAACGAGCTGTTCAAGGGAATCCGCGCGGGCAACCCGGTAAACAGCGGCGACTACATGGCCCGCAGCACCCTCATGGGCATCATGGGGCAGTTGAGCTGCTACAGCGGCAAGGAAGTCACGTGGGAGCAGGCCTCCACGTCGGATTTCTACTACGCCCCGCGGCCGGAGGACGTCCGTGCTGATATGGAGCCGCCGGTGAAACCGGGGCCGGACGGAACCTACCCGCTGCCGTACACCCCGGGCGTGTCGAAACTGTTATAGGCCTCGCGGGAGGGAGCGGCCTCAGCGCGCCTTGGCGAGCGCCGCTTCCATCTCCGCACGGTAGCTATCGAGCAGCTCCGCGGTCGTGGCCTCGAAGCGCATTACCAGGACGGGCTGGGTGTTCGATGCCCGCAGCAGACCCCAGCCACCGGGAAACAGCACCCGAGCGCCGTCCACATCGACCACATCGTAGAGCTTGCGGAAGTGCTCGGTGACGCGCGCCACAAGATCGAATTTCAGCTCGTCCGGACAGTCCACCCGGATCTCCGGCGTCACCACCGTGCGGGGCAGGTCCGCGAGGTGGTCGGAGAGCGAACGGCCGGAAACGGAGATGATCTCCATCAGCCGGCAGGCCGCGTAGATGGCGTCGTCGAAGCCGAAATAGCGGTCGTGGAAGAAGATGTGGCCGCTCATTTCACCGGCAATCTCGGCCCCCGTCTCCTTCATCTTGGCCTTGATCAGGGAGTGGCCCGTGCGCCACATAATGCCGTTGCCGCCGTGCTTCCGGATGTCATCGTAGAGCGACTGCGAGCACTTCACCTCCCCAATAATGGTGGCCCCGGGTTTGCGCGAGAGAATTTCGCGGCTGTAGAGCACCAGAAGCTGGTCGCCCCAGACGATGGAGCCCTTGTCGTCCACCGCGCCGATGCGGTCGGAGTCGCCGTCGAAAGCGATTCCCACGTCGGCGCCGCGCTCGAGCACGGTGGAACGCAGGGTCTCCAGGTTAGCCGGCATCGTAGGGTCGGGATGGTGGTTGGGGAAATGGCCGTCCATCTCGAAGAACAGCTCGGTCGCCTCGCAGTTCAGTCTTTCCACAATGCGCCCCACCACGGGACCGGCGGTCCCGTTGCCGCCATCGAACACAACCTTTACGCGGCGCTGGAAAGAGAACCCCGACGCCACCTCTTGCACGTAGGGTGTGACCGCGTCGAAGCTCCGCTCCGAGCCCTCACCGGTTTCGAGGTCGCCGCTCTCGATCATCCGGCGCAGCTCCTGTATGTCCTGCCCGTGGATCGTGGATTCGCCGGCCACCACCTTGAAGCCGTTGTTATCGGACGGGTTGTGGCTGCCGGTGATCATCACGGCGCCGTCCGCCTTCAGGTGGAAGACGGAGTAGTAGAGCACGGGCGTGGGGACTACTCCAACATCGGTCACGCGGCACCCTGCGGCCTTCAGGCCGGCGACGATGGCATTGCGCAGCCGGGGAGAACTGAGCCGGCAGTCGCGCCCCACGTTGACGTTCCCACCGTTGCGGCGTAGCAGGAATGTGCCGATGGCCTGCCCCAGTTGACGGATGCCGGGGTCCAGCAGTTCGGTATCGGCGATGCCGCGAATATCGTATTCGCGAAAGATGGTGGATTTGAGCATAGGTGAAACGACTATTGTGCCAGACGGAGGGCCGGAGTGCGCTAAGGGCGTCCCCGGCAGGAGAACCGGGGACGCGGGCGTGTACGCTGCCGGTTAGTGGCGGAGTGCGTACATGCAAGCTTGAAACAGATCGATCCGGCCGGCGCCGAGCTGCGGGACCGGCACTGCCTGCGACAGCGCCGCCTCCGCCTGCGCCTGGTTGGTGCGCCCGTCAATCTCCACCAGTAGGGCGGCCGCGCCCGAAACCAGCGCTGTGCTGAAGGACGTCCCCGAGGCCGCCGCGTAGTTCTTCCCCGGATACGGCGTGATGAGCGCTTCTCCCGGAGCCGCCAGGGCCACCAGGTCGTCACCGTAATTCGAGAAGCCACTGCGTTCGTCGGAGTTATTTGTCGACCCTACCCCGTCCACATTGTGCCAGCCGGCCGGATAGACCATCACCTGGTTTCCGGAGTTGCCCGCCGCGGCAATGCAGATTACCCGTCGTGAGTTGGCGTAAATGATCGCCTGCTGCAGCTCGCGTGACGGCGCGCTCACGCTGAAGCTCATATTGATCACCCGGGCGCCGTGGTCGACGGCGTAGTATATGGCCCGCAGGACGTCGAACAGCCTGCCGCTGCCGTCGCTTTGAAACGCCCGCAGGGGCATGATTCTCGCGGTCGGCGCTACCAGGTGAATGAGCCCCGCCACCATGGTGCCGTGGCCGAATGCGGGCGGACGCCCCTCGAGGTCCAGAACCGCAACCGTGGATTGGTCCAGGATGGCAACCGTGGACTGGTTCACCTGCGCGGCGGACTTGCCTTCCATGGACTCCGCTGTGGCGTCAAGAATGGCCACCGTGGATTGGTCGAGGCTCGCCAGCTCGGAAGCCCAGCCCGGCTGGTTGTCGAGGAAATCGTAGCCCGGCGCGAGCGAAGTCGCCAGCACCGGATGCTGGGGATCCACCCCCGTGTCGATCACCGCCACAACGCCGCCGCCCGTGGCCAGCATGTGCGCCTGGGGAATCCGAATGATGCTGGAAGCCGGCTGGTCGATGTAGCCCTTCCAGACATTCCGCCCGAAATACGGGACGGTCAACGCCCCATCGAGTACCGCCACCGTGGACTGGTTCAGCAGTAGCCCCGGCGGGGCTTCCGGAATCACCACCCCCTGGTCCGCTTCGAGACTGGCCACGTCCGCCTCGGCGCGGACCGCGTCCGAAATCCGTGTGGACGGCCTGCCGGCCGGGTCCGCTACCAGGGCGAGCACAAAATCGCCGGCTTCCGCCTGCGCCAAGACCCGCAAACCGTAGCGGGCAGCCACGCCGTGTACCGCCCCGGAGCGCGCGCGGAGGATGTACCGCTGCTCACCGGCCGCCGTGGTGACGGTCATCAAGAATGCCAACCAAACCAATAGCCGCGCTTTCACTAAAAACCTCCTGGTCCCTGCGGCCACGGATCTCCCGCGCTGATACAGTGTTCCGGTGCTACGCCTATTTCGAGCCGCAAGTCGCGAGCCGGGGTGTACTCCATGTGGAATTCGCCGTACCGGTTCGATACTGCCCGCGCCAGCACGGAATTCCCGGACGATAGCACCACCTTCACACCTTCCAGGCTCCCGCCTCGGACCTTGCGGTCGGCAATCTGGCCCACAACGTTCACCCGCGACGAGCCTCGTTCGTACTCCTGACGTAGGTCCACCGCATAGTCGCCGGCTTCATACAAACTTTGCCGGCTGATCCGCTGCTGGGAACGCACGCCCGCTGCGAGCGGCTCCCGAAAACTGTCGAATACCAGCCGGCCAATCAAGCCGTCCAGAATACGTACTTCCCTGGGCTGCTCGAGCGCATAAACGGCGCGCGCACAGTGCACCGCGAAATCGGGCACGTTGTAACGGGCTTCCCCTGCCGCCAATGCTGCCACTCCGCCCAAAATACTTACGGTACGGCTGCAACTGCGGCACCCCGCCGCGAGATGGCGGCTCATGACTTCCCGCTGAGCCGGACTTACCAGCCCGCGTACGAAGTCGGAACACTCGGCAATCTCGAAATGCTTCATGTATTCCGCACCGGAATCGGCCTGCCACGCCGGGCGTCAATCCGCGATCAGAGAGGTCTCTATTATCGCCAGACAATCGGCAACAGGCCAATACTGTCAATAGTTAACGCCTACGAGAAAGGTCACGAAAAGACTTGTGACCAGCAGAATCTCCACGTAATCCCAACCCGACAAGACCCGCAGATACAAAGCGATCTCCCTATACAATGGCTCTTCTCCCAAACCGGTTACTCGCCAGGGCTCCATGCCATATAAGGGGCGCGTAGGCGGCCGCTAGATATAGGGGACCGTTGTAAACGGTGCTCCCACCAGGGCGAACGGCGCCCAGTAATACGGGTGGGGGTAGCGCGCCCGCAGATCCCGCATGGCTGCCCCCAGGGCCGCGGCCTTGTCTGAGCCGTTCGCCAGCCGCCCGTAAAACAGCCGCATGAACTCCGCGGTACTCTCGTCGTTGACGTCCCACAAACTTGCCAGGACCGCCCGCGCGCCGGCGAACAGCAGGCCCCGCACGAGTCCCAGCAACTCGTCTCCCCCGACGACGGCGTTCAGCCCGGTGCCGCACCCGCTCAGCGTGACCAGCTCGGCCCCTAGCCGCAGGCCGTACAGATCGTGCAGGGTCAGGGGCGCGTCGCCCAGCCTGATAGAGGAGAACATGGGGTTGTCCTGCCGGAACAGCCCGTGGGTGGCCACGTGGACGAAGCGGCTTTCCGGGCCGTACCGCCGGAGCCTGTCTGCGGTAGCCTCCGGCCCGAGGAAGAGACGGGCGCCGGGCAGGGTGGCGGCCACCGCGTCCACTTCCCCCGCGATATGCGGCGCCAGGCGGTCCGGAATTCCCAGGATCAGTGAACCGTCCGGAGCCGCGGCCTTCGCGCAGCACAGGGCGTACACCGTCGCGCTGGGGGCATAGGAGACGGCGAAGTCGTCCACCAGGCAGCATTCCCCTTCGCCCAGGGCATGGAACGGAACGTAATGCAGGAAACCGTGCGGCACAATCACCAGACGGCTGCCCGTCAGGCGGTCGCGCACGGGAGCGATGAGGGTGCCGTAGAGTTCCGCCAGATGCGCAGCGGCGGCAGTCCGCAGCGGTTCCTCGAACGCCTTGATGTACTCCGGCCCCAGCCCGAATTTGGCAAGCTGAAACCGGAGCAGCCGGAAGGATTCGCGCGCCGGGGCGGCATCGCCCAGCGGGACCAGGTCGAGCCCGTCGCGCCCCAGCACGCAGCAATAGAGCATTCCCCGCGCTTCGTAATACTCGAGCAGTAGCGCGTCCTGCGGCAGCGCGGCCCGGATTTCGTCCAAATCGGAATGCCCGGTGTTCTGGAGGGCGCCGAAATCCCTGTCCGTGGCGCGCAGCTCCTGGAGCGTACTGGCAAGGCGTCCCCCGATCTCGCGGGTGCGGCGGCGAAGCCCGTCCACATAGGCTCCCGCATGCTCGCCCGGCCGGGTTTCCTGGGCTTCGATGCGATGCAGGGCAGAGGCGATCTCCTCGCGCAGCCGGCGCGCCTCCGCCACCAGCGCGCCCGGAGCCGTCGAGGACGCCGGCAGGTCGCCCAACCTAAAGGCAATCAGATCCGCCAGACTGCGTGACTTGGCTTCCTCGATGTAGCGGAATGCCACCTCGGGCGACGACTGCGACATCCACACCAGGCTCTCGTAGACCGCCAGCTTGTCTTTCATGAAGGCGATCTTCAGCTCTTCCCCGCGCAGGCCGCTGCGCAGGTCCTCCAGGCGGGCGTGCGCCTGACGGTACGCTTCGAGCGCGAGCTCCCGCTCCCCCAGGGCCTCCCGCGCCTGGCCAAGCACAAACCAGGCATGGCAGCTCACGGCAGGGGTTTCGGTGACACGCAAGCGGTCGAGCGCCGACCGGCACAAAGCCAGGGCGGCGCCGGGGCGGCCGGCGGCCAGCGCCAGCCGTGCCAGCAACAGCTCGCACAACGCCGCCTTCCCCGCCAGCGGCGACCCCGAGAAGAAACGCAGCGCGGAGCGCGCCAGCCGGCCGGATCGCTGGTACCTGTCCGCCTCGAACAGCACCAGCGCCTGGTAGAGGTCGATCAGCGCCGGCCACACCGCATTTCGCTCCCGGACGAATCCCGTGCGCGCATCCGCGAACAGCCCGAGCGCCCGCGCCGTGTTGCCCTGGCGGCTCATCGCGATGGCCAGGAACGCAGTAGCTTTGGCTGCTTCGTAGCCCAGGCCGAGTTCACCGAAGCGCTCGAGCGCGCTGGCCGCCAGCTCCGCGGCATCCTCCGCCAGGTTCAGCTCCAGGTACATCTCGGACTGGTCGAGGTCGCACAGCGCGAGGTGGTAACGATTGTCGAGGAAGCGGCAATGCTCTCGAGCATCTCGATAAAGCTCGATAGCCCGCACGTACTCGCCCCGCAGGTAGTGCAGGTAGGCGATGTTGTAATCGGCTTCCGCCACCAGCAGCGGCATGTCGTGTTCTGCGCACCAGGCACGAGCCTCCTCGTAATACCGCAGTGCACCGGCGAAATCGTTCAGGCTGATGGAACACACCGCCATGTTGCTGAGAACCGCGGCCACGTCCTGGGAGTTACCCATCGAGCGCAGTTCTTCGCAGGCGCGGCTATATAGCGCCAGCGCCTCCTCGAAGCGGTCCTGCCGGTAGTAAATATTGCCGGAATTGATGTCCAGGCGGGCCAGGCGGAGGCGGTCCCCGTGGCGCTCGAAGATGACGCGGGCCTCGGCGGCCCAGGCGAGGGCCTGCTCGTAGCGGCCCAGGTAGATCAAGCTGTGGAGCGCACCGCTGAGCGTGCGGCCAGCATCCACTTCGCGCCCCAGCCCGCGCAGCAGCACGAGGGCGGCTTCGTATTGCGCAATGGCGCGCTCGTAACGGCCTCGGGCGTAAAACACGTGGCCGGTGGCGCGTAGCGACTGGGCGCGGCACCAGGGGTCCTCTAAAAGCGCCGCCAGCCAGCGCGCCGCCTGCGCCAGCCGGTCCGCCCTCGCCAGGTCCACGCGGGTGAGCTTGACGGCTTCGTCGTAAATGGCTTCGACGGCCAGGGGATGGTGCAGCGCGGCGTTGGCGCGCAGGAATGCGCGGCGGGCGCGGGTGTCTTCGATGCCCGCTACCTCCAGCGCCAGGCGCTCCAGCTCTTCCCGCCCGGCCATTATCGAAACCCCATCTGGACCAGGGCATGCTCGAGCTTCCGCAAGCAGCGCCCGCGAATGAACCCGATCGAGCCGGTAGCCAGGCCCAGCCGCCGCGCCACCTCGGCATACGGCAGTGAAGGGGTTTCGTAGAATAGCAGCCGGATCATCTCCTGGCAGCGTGGCGGCAGCAGGCGGACGGCGTCCCGCAGGATCTGTTCGCGCTCCAGTTCCTCGTACATGTCGAGGCTGGTGCCTTCCGCCGCCAACTCCCCGGCCATCTCGTCCGGTTCGCCCTCTGCCAGCGGCTCTCTCTTGCGCTTCCAGTGCAGGCACTTGTGAGAGGCCACCGTGATGAGCCACGACCGCAGCGAATCGACGTTGCGCAGGCGCGGCAGTTCCGAAAACAGCTCCAGGCAGACGGCCTGAAAGATATCCGCCGCATCTTCGGGGCTGGCGCGATACTTCACCGGAACGGAATAGATCAGCCGCTTATACTTGTCGATGAGCGCACTCCAGGCCTGCTCGTTACCCGCGAGGCACTCTGCCACGAGCCGTTCATCGGTGGCGCCGGGAGGAAGGGACTTCATCGCGAGCCGGCGGCCGCCCGCCCCCGCCAATAGAGCTCTTCCACATTCCACAGGGTGTAATGGTCGAGGACAGCCGGCCGGAAGTTGCCCAACCCCGTCTTCGCTCCCACCAGCACGTGAGGGCTGGCCAGCGGCACCACCGGCAGGTACGCGCCCACCAACTCCTGCACGCGGGCGTAGAGGCGCTTGCGCTCCGCCACCCGCATGGTGATCAACTGGCGGTTCATGAGGCTGTCGATCTCCGCCTCCCACGGGGTAGCCGGGCGGGTCCGGCCGAGGTCCCAGAGATGCGTGCCCCCGCCTGAGAGCCACACGTTCATTTCCGCGGCGGGGTCGGCATCGCCGCCGCCCAGGCCCAGCAGTACGGCATCGAAATCGCGCGATTGGAAGAGACGGTCGAGCAGCGCGCGGAACTCGAGCGGCACCACCCGCACCCTCATCCCGACCTGTCGCAGGTCCTCCTGCACCACGGCGGCAATCTGGCCGCGCTCGGCGCTCGAAGAGGAGGCCGCGATGGTGAACTCCACCTTGCTCCCGCCGGGGTCGACGAGCGTTCCCTGGCCGTCCCACGAGTAGCCCGCGCTCTTGAGCAGCCCGCGGGCGCGATCGAGCGAACGCGGCGGCGTGGCAAGCCCTGGATGCACCCAGTTGCGGTTCCCGGGGGTGACGTGTCCCCAGAGCGCGGTGCCGTGGCCGCCGTAGACCAGCTTCACAATGGCCTCGCGATCCACCGCCGCCGAGACCGCCTGCCGGAAACGTTCCTCCCGGAACCATGCCTGCCTGGCCTCGACACGCGGCAGGTTGCGCCCCGCCAGGTCATTCAGATTGAAGGCCAGGAAGTTGTATTCGAGGCTCGGGCCGAGATCGCGCAGGGCGTAGCCGCGCCCCCCCTGCCCCTTTTCGAGTGCCGCGAAATTGCGTGCCCCCACGCGGCCGATCACGTCCGTCTCGCCGGCTTCAAAACGCATTATCTGAGCGTCCTCCCCGGATACAAAGACGAACAGCAGGGCATCCAGATAGGGCAGGCGGGTACCAGCGCGGTCCACTTTCCAGTAGTACGGGTTGCGCTCCAGCACCACATGCTGCCCCGCCGCGTACTCCTTGAGCCGGAAGGGCCCCAGGCCGGCGATCTCCGCGGGCGGCGTGTTCAGGTTCCATACCTTCGCCAGACGGCCCTCGCGGTACGGCTTTTCGAGCAGGTGCCGCGGCAGCATCGCGATGCTGTCGAAGAGACGCTCGGCGGGCGCGTACGGGGCGGCGGTCTCGAATACCACCGTATGGCTGTCCTGCTTCCGCACACTGAGGGGCTTGCCCGCGACCATCAGCAGGTCGCGCTGCGGCGAGTGCAGTTGCGGGTCGAGGTAGACCTCGAAGGTGAACAGCACGTCATCGGCATCGAAGGGATGGCCGTCGGAAAAGCGCACACCGCGGCGGAGCCGCAGCGTGAAACGTCGGCCGTCCGGCGAAATGGTCCAGTGCGTCGCCAGGGCGGGCTCGGTGGCATGGGTGCCGCGGTTGATGTGGACGAGGTCCCCCATCATCCGGTGGATCACTTCCCGCGAAGCGATGTCCGAGGCGAGGACGGGATTGAGGGTCTTTGGCTCGGCGCGTTGCGCGCAGACCAGGCGGCCTCCTCGACTGCCCGGCTCCGAAGCCGTTGCGAGATTCTGCGCCGCGGCGGCAGCCGGCAGGACCACGCAGGCGAACAGGGTAGCTCGCACCCACGTCATAATCCGATGGAATCGCGGGACTCGATTACCGCGCCCGCGAGACTCAAGTATCCCAGGAAGACCGGCACCATGGCTACTCCCGGGAGCACCATCCACCAGTACGATACCAGCACATGATATTGGGCCAAGGCAGCCAGCATATTGCCCCAGCTCGCGACAGGCTCCCCCACCCCGAGCCCCAGAAACGAGAGGGTCACCTCCGCCAGCACGTACTGGGGCACCAGCAGGGCGGCCTGGGTCAGCGCGACCCCGACGGTCTGGGGCAGCACATGGCGCCGCAGGATGTGGAAGTGGGAAGCCCCGAAGCCTCGCGCCGCCAGCACGTACCCGCGCTCTTTGGCACTCAGCACCACGCCGCGCACGAGCCGTGCCGGCCGCGCCCACCCGGCCAGGCCGATGATCGCTGCGATGAGCAGCAGGGCGGTCTCCGGCGGCACTTCGAGCGGCAGGAATGCACGCACTGCGAACAGCAGGTAAAGCCAGGGCAGCGCAACGAAGAACTCGGAGGCACGCATCAGCACGGCGTCGAGCCATCCGCCGCGATAGCCCGCCACCGCGCCGGCAATCCACCCGAGGCCGAGCGAGAGCGCCGCGGCCAGCAGGCCCGCCGCCAGCGACACGCGGCCCCCGTGAAGCAGGCGGGCAAGCTGGTCGCGCCCGTACTGGTCGCTGCCCAGCACAAAGATGCGGGCCGGCGCATCCACCGCGAAGAGGCGCGGGCGGCCCGCGGCGTCGCGCACGAACCAGCGTACGGGACACGGGCCCGGCTCGCAACCCGCGACACCGGGCGGGGCATAGGGATGCCGCCGGTCCTGCTCCGCCGGGTCGTAAGGCGCCAGGAACCCGGCCAGCAACACCGCGCCGTGCACCGCGCCCAGCAGCGCAAGCGCGGCAACCAAGCCTCTACGTCGTACGGATGCGCGGATCAGCCACATAGAGCAACACGTCTGCGAGCAGGTTGCCCGCAATCAGGAACACGGCGGAGAAAAGCACGCCATCGATCACCACGAATAGGTCGCGGGCCAGAATGGCCTCCACCAGCAGGGGACCCAACCCCGGCCAGCTCATCACCACTTCGACCAGCAGGGAGGCGCTCAACAGCGTCCCCACCGAGAAACCAAACAGCGAGATCAGGGGATTGGCGGCGGCCGGCAGGGCGTGCCGCCACAACAGCCGGACGGTGGGGATGCCGTGGGCGCGCGCGGCCTCGATGAACGGGGCTTGGAGGGTTTCCGCCACCGCGGCGCGCACGTGGCGCACCAGCACGGGCAGGGCGCCCAGCACCAGCGCGGCCACGGGCAGCAGCATGTGGGCCGCGAGATCCAGAATGCCGGCCTCCCCCGGAGTAAACATTCCGCCGGCCGGCAGCGCACGGGTGCGTACCGCGAACATGAGCAGGAGGAGGGCAAGGAGCAGGTCCGGGATGCTCACCAGGGCGGCGAGCCCCGCGGCGCCGGCGCGGTCCGCCCACCCGCCGCGGCGCGCCGCGAACCACAGTCCCAGGGGGATCGCGATGAGCCAGGCGGCGAGCGTGGCGGCCATTGTGAGGACCAGAGTGTTGCGGGCGCGCGTCCACACCAGAGGCGCGGCGGGGGTATTGTAGGCGAAGGAGAAGCCGAGGTCTCCGCGCGCGGCCGACGCCACCCACCGCGCGTACTTTACCGGCAACGGCTGGTCGAGGCCGTGGCGCGCCCGCAAGGCGGCGACGGTTTCGGGCGCTATGCGCGGGTCCAGGCGCATCTCCGAAAGGTAATCGCCGGGCGCCAGTTCGAGGAAAGCGAACGAGAGCACCGAGACCCCGAACAGGACCAGCGCGGCGTGTGCCAGCCGCCGGATTAACCAGGGCACGGCAACTCCCGCCCGACAATGCGGCCGGCCCGCATCACCGCGATCTCATCGGCCACCGAAGCGGCGAGCGCCGGGTCATGCGTGATGAACAGGCACGTGAGCCCGCGGCTGCGCTGCAATTCCAGCAGCAGGTTGGCGATCTGGCCCTGAACCGAGAGATCGAGTCCGCTGAGCGCCTCATCGAGGATGAGGAAGCGCGGCTCCATGGCCAGCGCGCGGGCCAGCGCCAGACGCTGCCGCTGCCCTCCGCTGAACTCGTGCGGCCGGGCGTCGCCGCGGTTCGAGGACAGCCCCACCTGTTCCATCAGGTCCAGTGCTCGCGCGCGGGCGTTCGGTCGCCGGTGCACTACGAGCGGCTCCGCCACGATGTCGACGGCGCGCATCCACGGATTCAGCGACCCGGCGGCATCCTGGAAGACTAGCTGCACCACGCCATCGACGCGGATTGCACCGGCGTCCGGCTGCTCGAGGCCGGCGAGGCAGAGCGCCAGGGTGGATTTCCCGCAGCCGGATTCGCCGACCAGCGCCAGGGTGGAGCCGTCCGTAATATCGAGATCCACGCCCGCCAGCGCATCGACGGTGTGGCGCCCGCCGCGCTGTGCGTAGCGTTTCACCAGCCCCCGGACGCTGACCAGCGGTTCATGCGGCATGGTGGAAGCAGCGCACCCGTAGGCCCGTGGGGTCCTGCCGCGAACAGGCGTCCATGAGCTCCGTGCAGCGCGGGGCAAAGGGGCATCCGGGCGGCAGCGCGGCCGGGTCGGGCGGCGCCCCGGGGATGGTGGGGAGCAGGCCGCCGCGATGCCGCGAGCCCGGCGCGCAGGCGAGCAGCGCGCGCGTGTAGGGGTGGAGCGGGGCGGCGGAAACGTCCGCAAAGGGACCCTGCTCCACGATGCGGCCGGCGTACATCACCAGCAGGCGGTCCGCGATGCCGGTCAGGTTCCCTGGGTTGTGGGTGATCAGGAGGACGGCGCAGCCGAAGCGCTTGAGGCCCGCAAGCAGAGCCAGCACCTCGGCTTGCATGCCTTGGTCGAGCGAGGCCGTGGGCTCGTCGGCCACCACCAGCGCGGGTTCAAGCGCCACGGCCTGCGCAATCGCCACCCTCTGGCGTTGCCCTCCGCTCAACTGGTGGGGATAGGCGTCGAAGATGCGGCCGGCGTCCGCCCCGCAGAGCTTTTCGAGCACCAGTGCGGCATCACTGCGGCATCGCGCCGCGCTCCAACGACGGTGGGCGCGAATTACTTCGGCAACCTGGGTTCCCGCGCGCATCACCGGGTTGAGCGCCAGCGCGGGCTCCTGCGCGATCAAAGAGATTCCGGCTCCGCGGATAGCGCGCAGGCGGCTTTCGGGCTCGGCCAACACATCCGTACCGCGGAAGAGCACGGTCCCCCGGACCACGCGCGCGGCGCGCGGCAACAGCCCCGCCAGAGAGCGGGCCATGGTACTCTTGCCGGACCCTGACTCCCCGAGCACCCCGGCCAGCTCACCGGCGTCGATATGAAACGTGGCGCCCTCGACGGCGGAGGCCGCACCATACGCGACAGTCAAGTCCCGCACGTCCAGCACG
>DATMYF010000019.1:0-5574 GCA_035561075.1 Bryobacteraceae bacterium | reverse complement strand
CACCCGATAGACCAGCTTCACGCGCTCTTCCTGAGTCTGGATCTGCTTGGGGGTGAATTCGGCTTCCGAGGAGATGAAACTCACCCGGCCCTTGTAGACTTTGCCGGGGAAGGAGTCGGTGGTCACCCGGACTTCATTCCCAATCTTTACCCGCCCGAGATCGCGCTCGCTGATATAACCGCGCAACCAGGGGTGGTCGATGTCCCCTACCGAGAGAATGGTAGTGCCCGGAGCCACCACTTCGCCCGGATCCGCTGATTTCACCAGCACCACCCCGCCCACCGGCGTGGCGGCCACGGTATCGGCAAGCTGCGCGTCGATGAGGGCGATCTGGGCGCGGAGGCGCTCGATCTCCGCCTGGCGGGCGGGGATTTCCTGCTCGCGGCGCCGCACCTCCAGGGCGTTGGCTTCCCCGGCGCTGACGCCGGCGCGGGCCCGCGCCACCTGGGAGTTGGCCGCTTCAATCACCTCACTGCGCGGCCCCGCCTCGACCAGCGACGCCCGCTCGCGAGCCTGCTTCAGAGCAGCCTGGGCGGATTCGTAGCGCGCGCGGTACTGGTCGCGCTGCGCGGTCGAAATGTCGTCGTTCTTATGAAGCACCTGGGCGCGCTCCCAATCGAGCCTGGCGCGCTCGAACTCCGTGTTGGCGGCGGCCACGGCAGCGCGGGCCTCCTGGATCTCCTGCGGCCGCGCGCCGGTTTCGAGTTCCTGGAGCCGCGCCTGGACCGCCCCCAGTTCCGCCCGGCGCTGCGCCACATCGGCGGCCTGCGTTTCCTTCTGCCAGCGCGCCGCCGTTCGAGCCTGGTGAAGCTGCGCCTCGGCTGCCGCCAGCGCGGCGACCTGCGCCTGCCGCTGGCGCTCCAACTGCTCCCGATCAAGCCGCGCCACCACTTGGCCGGCGCGCACATTGTCACCTTCGTCGACAGTGCGCTCCACCAGCATGCCCGCGGTTTTGAAGGCGATGTCCACGCGGGTGAGCTCGATATTCCCGGAAAGCAGGAGCCGGCCGTCGCCGTTGCGGCGCGTCGCCCGTACGGCCAGCCACCCGCCCACGGCCACCAGGACGATCAGGATGGGTATCAATCTTTTCTTCATGGAATCCGCTCCGTCAGGGAATCATCCGGCGGACCCCGCCGGTGGACTGCGCCAGTTCGATGCGCGCCAGGTTGTGGTTGTAGAGTGCCGCCGTACGGTTGTCGCGGGCGCGCTCGAGCCGCGTCTGGGCATCGGTTACTTCGATACCCGCAGCCACTCCGGCGTCGTATCGACGGCGCGCCTGGGCTAGTTCATTTTCAGCCAGTTCCAGACCCTCGGTGGCGACCTTCACCTGCTGGTCGGCGGAGGCGAGAGCATCGAGCGCCACCCGGATTTCGAGCTCGATCTGGTCCTGAAGATCCGTGGTGCGGATGCGCTCCTGCCGGTAGAGTGAGGCCGATTCGGCGCGCCGCGCGTCCCGCCGGCCACCGTCGAAGACCGGCACACGCAGGCTCAGCCCATAGGTGCGCGTCGGGAGTGCGCTGGATATGCCGGTGCCGATGGAGCCGTAGTCCGCGAACGCCGCGAGCGAAGGCAGCCGCTCCAGTGTCGTAGCGCTGGCCGCAAGGCGCGCGTTCGACTCGCGCTCCTGCTGGGAACGCAGGTCGGGCCGCGCCTTGAGGGCCGCCTTCCGGGCATCGTCCAATGTGGTCGCGTCCACCGGGACGTATTCCAGCCGGTCGGTCAGTTCGACGGCGGTGTCGAGCCGCATCCCCATGGCGCGCAGAAGCTGGAGGCGTGCCCGCCGGCGCTCGTTCTCCACTACCAGCAGGCGCTGCTGCTGGTTGGCGAGTTGCACACGCGCGCGAGTGATTTCGATGCCCGTGCCGGTGCCGGCGGATTTCAGGCTCTCGGCCTGCCTGACGATGGCCTCGTCGAGCGCTATGTTGGCGCGCACGGCTTCGAGATCGGCTTCCGTCTTCAGAGCGGCCAGGTACGTTTGGGCTACCTGCGCGGCC
This sequence comes from Bryobacteraceae bacterium, assembly GCA_035561075.1. Lineage (GTDB taxonomy): Bacteria > Acidobacteriota > Terriglobia > Bryobacterales > Bryobacteraceae > JAMCRM01. The sequence goes on along the minus strand of DATMYF010000019.1, from coordinate 3,580 downwards.
ACCTGCTCAGCGGCATTCTCGGTCTCCGCGCGCGCCGCCCCGATGCCCGCGCGGGATGCCTGGTAGCGCCGGATGGCGCTGAAATCGAAGATGCTCTGGCTGCCCGAGGCGCGCGCGTCAAAGACGTTGAACGGCCCCACCTTGTTCGGAAACTGAAAACCAGGAATTGGGAGATCCACCCGGATCCCCATGGCGGCCAGGTTGCGGGTCAAATTCTGGTACCCGACAGTCGCATCCAAATTGGGCAACAGGGCCCCGCGCGCCTGTACCGAGCGCGCTTCGGCCTGCCGGACGGCCTCTCCGGCGAGCTCCAGCCGGGCATTGCCCTCGGGCGCAAGCGCCATTTCGACCGCCCGCCGCAAACTGAGCTTCAACGGCCCCTGCTGCGCCCCAAGCGCCGGGACCAATGCCACGATAAAGAGAAAACGGTGCATCATCAGTCCTTTGCGGCCGGCTGCCGCACGGGGGCCCGGAAGCCCGCGCTCAGGAATGTCACCAGGCGGTCCAACGTGGCGTCCTCCGAGAAACCAGGAGCCTCCCGCCCGGCGAGCATGGCCTGGCCCATAACGCCGGCTCCCAGAAACATGCGCCAAAGCAGCTCGTCCCTGGGAAGTTCCGGCAAAGCACGGTGCAGCGCTGCCGTGAACCGCTCGACGACATCGCTGAACACATTCCGCACCAGATTGCCCAGCACGGAATCGACGTACATCCGGCCCATCAGCCGCACGAAGACGGGGCCTTGAGGGTGGCGGAACACCACCATCGTCGGTGCCAGAAAGGCCTCCAGCACCTTTTCCAGCTCCGGAGGACCACCCGCCGCGGCGCGTTCGCAATCATCGAGCAGCCGCAGACGCTCGTCGTTAATCGGCCCCACACGCCGCCGCACGACCTCGATCAGCAGCTTCTCCTTGGAGCCGAAATGATAGTGAACCGCCGCCAGGTTCACGCCCGCATCCGCAATCATCGCGCGCAGGGATGCCGCGGCGTAGCCATGCTCCGAAAAGATCCGTTCGGCCGCATCCAGGATTTTCTCTTTGGTGTCGTTCATTCAAACGCCTGATTTAATCATACGTATGAATGCGAGAATGTCAAGCGCGGCACCTACGGTCACGCCAGCCGGAGACTGGCGTCGGCGGAAATACCGAGATCGTCGAAATCGCCGCGCATGAGGCGTGGGAAGGCGGCGGCGGCGATCATGGCGGCATTGTCGGTGGAGAGCCCGGGGGTGGGGAAGTAGACGGGGTAGGGCAATCCCGCACCCAACGCGGCGGTGCGCAGGCCTGTGTTGCACGAGACACCGCCGGAGATAATTACGGCGCGAGCCTCGATTTCTTCCGCGGCGGCTGTGGCGCGACGCAGCAACTCGTCAATTACGGTGCGCTGGAAGGAGGCCAGCAGGTCCAAGGTGCGCTGGGGGGTCACGGCCAGCCATTCCTGTTCCGAAGGCCGGGGGTTCAGTCGCAGCAGGTCGCGGCGGCACGCGATTTCTTCATCCATATCGTTGGCCTGGACCCACCGCAGCACAGCGGTCTTTAGCCCGCTGAAACTGAAATCGAGGGTATTGCCCTTCATCTTCGCCAGCGTGAAACGGACAGCGCGCGGGTCGCCATGGGGTGCCAGACGGTCGATGACCGGGCCCCCGGGGTAGCCGAAGCCCAGCAGTTTCCCGACCTTGTCGAAGGCCTCGCCGGCGGCATCGTCGCGGGTCCTGCCGAGCAGGCGGTAGTGGAAATCCTGCTGCACCTCGAACAGGTGCGTGTGGCCGCCGCTAACCACCAGGGCAAGGGCGGGAAATTCCACCGGTTCGCCGCGCCCGCGGGCCTCCAGGATTACGGCGTGGATATGGCCCTCGATGTGGTTCACCCCGATCAGCGGGATCCCGCGTGCGAAGGACAGCGATTTCGCGTAGGTCAACCCCACCAGCAGGGAGCCCACCAGCCCCGGCCCCACCGTCACCGCGATGGCCGAGAGGTCCTCCCAGCCGCTGCCGGACTGCTCCATGGCCGTCCGGACTACCGGCACGATGGCCCGAAGGTGCTCCCGCGAGGCCAATTCCGGCACCACCCCGCCGTACTTTCCGTGGGTGTCCAGTTGCGACGCCACGACGGAGGCCAGCAGGGATACGCCGTCCTCCACCACCGCCGCGGCGGTCTCATCGCATGAGGATTCGATTCCGAGAATGCGCACTTGTTTTAATGGTACCGCCGGGTTCGCGCCGGCCGGGCCGCACCCGCGATTCACGATAAGATAAGGGCTTCGGGAGGACCCTACGCAACCGGCTATGTTCGCCGCGGCCCGCTGGCTCACGCTGGCTTCGGCTGCCTGCTCACTCTTCTCCATCGCGGCCTGCCAGATCCTTCTGGCGATGGCGCTGGCGGCGCTGCTGCTCTCCGGCGCGCGGCTGCGCATGCCGTCCTGCTGGCTCCCCATCGCCCTGTTCATGGCCGGCACCCTGATCTCCCTGGGACTTTCGGACGACCCGGGCGACGGTCTTTCGCAGGTGCGCAAATTCTACGTCTGGCTGATTCTCCCACTGGTCATCTCCTCGATCCGCGACACCGTCTGGGTGCGGCGCCTCTATCTCATCTGGGGTGGCGCGGCGGCCATCAGCGCCATGCGCGCGCTGGTGCAGTTCAACGAGAAGCTGTGGGAAGCGCGCGCGCTGGGCCGCACCTTCTACGATTTCTACGTGGTGGACCGCATCACCGGCTTTATGAGCCACTGGATGACGTTTTCCGCCCAGATGATGTACGTGGTGATCATCCTGGTGGCGTTTCTGTTCTTCTCGCCCTCCGCGCACCGCTATCGCCTGGTCTGGCTGGGCATGCTGGCCGTGGCCGGCGCCGGGCTGGTGCTGGGCTTCACCCGCGGGATCGCGTTTGTGGCCGCTCCGGCCGCGGGAATCTACCTGATTTGGTTCTGGAAGCGCAAAGCGGTGCTGGCCGTCCCGTTGGTGGCCGCGGCAGCGTTTTTCGCGGCGCCGTCTTCGGTGAAGGCCCGGTTCACCTCCATTTACCAGCCGGGCAGCGTGGATTCGAACGATTTCCGCCGGGTGGCTTGGACGACGGGCCTGGAGATGATCCGCGAACATCCCTGGTTCGGCCTCGGGCCGGAGCGCGTGAAGGCCCGCTTTGAGGAATTCGTACCCCCTGGCACGCCGCGGCCGCTGCCGGCCGGCTGGTACGGCCACCTGCACAACATTTACCTGCACTACGCCGCCGAGCGCGGCATCCCCACTATGCTGGTGCTGATGTGGTTCCTGGGCTGGGTTGTGTGGGATTTCCTGCGGGAAATTCGTAAGCTGCCGCCGGGCCGCAGCGACATCAAATTCGTGCTGCACGCCGGGGTGGCCGCGGTGATCGCCACGCTGGTGGAGGGCATTTTCGAGCTGAACCTGGGGGACAGCGAAGTCCTCACCATGTTCCTGGTGATCGTGGGATGCGGGTATGTGGCGCGGGAGTGCGCCCGCGCGGAGCGCGCCAAGGAAACCGGGGCGAGTGCCTGACACGCTGCGCGGCCGCGAGATCGTGCTGGCCGGAGGCGCCGGGGGCATCGGTTCCGCGGTAACGTCCCTGCTGGC
>DATMYF010000018.1:0-44612 GCA_035561075.1 Bryobacteraceae bacterium | reverse complement strand
TCGCGCCGCAGCTTGGTTACCAGGGCGTCGGAGGAGAACTGCACGTAATTGAGCACCTCCCGGACCGTGTCGCCCTTGATCACCGAATCGAGAATCACCTCGCCGTTATCGCCCAGCCGGACGTGTACGGCATTGGTATCGCCGAACAGGTTGTGCATGTCGCCCAGGATCTCCTGGTAGGCGCCCACCAGGAAGGCGCCCAGATAGTACTCGTTACCGTCGAAGGTGTGGAGCGGCAAAGTGCGCTTGACGTCGCGGCGGTCGATGAACTGGTCCACCTTGCCGTCGGAATCGCAGGTGATGTCGCCCAGCACGGCGTGGCGGTCTGGCTGCTCGTCCAGCCGGTGGATCGGCATGATGGGGAACAACTGCTTGATGGCCCAACTGTCCGGCATGCTCTGGAAGAGCGAGAAGTTGCAGAAGTAGGTATCGGAGAGCATAGCGTCGATGCCCTCCAATTCCTCGGGGAAGAATTCCAGCTCCCCGGCCATCTTCTGAATCCGCCGCGAAATGGCCCAGTATAGATTTTCCGCCATGCAGCGCTGCTCGAGCGTCAGGTAACCCAGGCTGAAGAGGTTGAGGGCCTGGTCGAGCGCCTGCTGGGCGTCGTGGTAGCTTTCAAGCAGGGTTTTGGACGAGAGCGAGCGCCAGGTTTCGAGCATGTCGACGAGCGGCTGCTCGGCATCCGCCGGCAATTCCGTGGGGACGGCCTCGGTTTCGCCCATTCCGGAGACCCCCAGCACGTTGAACACAAGCACGCTGTGGTAGGCCGCGATGGCGCGCCCGCTCTCCGTCACAATGGTCGGGTGGGCCACCTGCGCTTCATCGCAGACGTTCTGGACGTGGTAAACGATGTCGTTCGCGTACTCCTGCAGGGTATAGTTGACGCTGGACTCGAAATCCGTCTGGGAACCGTCGTAATCGATGCCGAGGCCGCCGCCGACGTCCAGGTAGCGCAGCCCCGCTCCGGCGCGGGCCAGTTCCGCGTACATCCGCGCGGCCTCGTTCACCGCGCCCTTGATCTGCCGGATGTTGGTGATCTGGCTGCCCAGGTGGAAATGCAGAAGGTGCAGGCAATCGGCCATCCCGAGAGCCTTCAGCTCTTCCAGCGCGCGCACCGCTTCGGTGGCTGAGAGCCCGAACTTCGAGCGGTACCCGCCTGAAGATTTCCAGCGCCCCGAACCGCGGCTGGCCAGCTTGACGCGAAGCCCAATGGTGGGCCGCACACCCACCTTCTGGGAGTACTTCACGATCAGTGGCAGTTCCGTGTACTTCTCGATCACCGGGATGATATGGCGGCCCATTTTCTGGGCCAGCATGGCCATCTCGATGTATTCGTCGTCCTTAAAGCCGTTGCAGACGATAGGGGTGCCGCTGTCGGCCAGCGCCATCACTGCCATCAACTCGGGTTTTGAGCCGGCTTCCAGGCCGAAGTTCAGCGGCTTACCGAATTCCAGCACCTCTTCCACGACCTGGCGCTGCTGGTTCACCTTGATGGGGTACACGCAGACGTAGGCGCCCTGGTAGTGGTGTTCGTTGATGGCCGTCGAGAAGGCCTGGTGCAGCTCTCCTAGCCGGTGCTTGAGGATGTCCGCGAACCGAATGAGGATGGGGAGGGAGATGCCGCGCAGGACGAACGTGTCCACGAGTTGCTTCAGGTCTATGGACTGAAGCGGATCCTTATAGGGGTGAACGCGGATGTGGCCATTGCCGTCAACGGAGAAATAGCCCTTTCCCCAACTGGCGACGTCGTATAGTTCGCTGGCGTCCTGCGCCGTCCACCGCTCGCTCGGCTCCACCACCAGCGAGCCCTTGCGCCCATTTCTTTCCAACCTTACCTCCTCAACCACTTAAATGAATGACCGGGCGCCGGCCCCCCGGGTTACGAAGAATCCAGCCACGGACGCACGCCGCGGCCCACGGGGATTTTTCGCTAAACCTCCAGTGTCCTTCGATTCGCGCAAACAGGCAACTAAAAACGGGGGGTGGAGGATGGGAGACGGGGGATGGGGGTTAGCCGGTGCCTTTCAGGCCCAGGGCTTCGGCACGGTCCTGCATGGCTTGAATGCAGAACGCGGCATGCTCTTCCAGCTCGACCCCCAGCTCTTTGGCTCCCTCGACGATGTCCTGGCGGTTCACCGATCGGGCGAAGGCCTTATCTTTCATCTTCTTCCGCACCGAGGCGGCGTCCACCTCGAAGACGCTGCGGTGGGGCTTTACATAGGAGATCGCGGTGATGAACCCGGCCAGCTCGTCGCAGGCGTAAAGCGTCTTTTCGAGTAGCGATTCCCGCGGAATGCCGCTGTAATTGGCGTGGGACAGCACGGCGCGCCGAACGTCTTCGCTCACTCCCCGCTCGGCCAGGATGGGCTCACCCTTCATGGGGTGGTCCGGTGCTTCAGGGTGGATCTCCCAGTCGAAATCGTGGAGCAGCGCGGTAACGGACCACTTGGTCTCGTCCTCCCCGAATTTCCGGGCGTAGGCCGCCACGCAAGCCTCCACCGCCAGGGCGTGCTTGCGGAGGCTCTCCGATTTCGTGAATTCACACAGGATCTGCCAGGCTTCTTCTCGCTCCATCGTGCCCATCATACCGGATGGATGGATTCGATGAAGCGCCGCATCCGCTCGTAATGGCCGCCTTTCCAGTAGATCCGGCGGCAGCCGGGGCAGACCAGGAAGTCGTGGTAGAGTTCGGCGGCGCGGGGCGGCAGGCGATCCAGAACCTGGTCCCGCGCGGCCGGCTCGAGCGCCGTGTTGCAGCGCATGCAGAGCCGGAACGGGTGGGCGGCGCGAAAGAGGTCGAACCGCCGGAGTACTTCGGCAAGCTGCCCCCTGACGGCCGTCTCCCGCACGTAGGAGCCGTGGGTGACGGCGCCGCGCTTGAGCAGGCCGCGGTCGCGCGTCAGCAGAATGCGCCGCTCCTCGCGCGAGATGCGGGCCAGCTCCTCGTCGCCGTAGTCGTTGCGATAGAGCGTGTCGAAGCCCATCATCCGGAGATACCCGGCCAGGCGGCCCAGGTGCGTATCGAGGACGAAGCGCGGGTCGCGCAGGGGCTGCGGCCGGACGCGCGTGACAGGGCCGATGTCCAGCGCCTCGAACATCGGGTAGACGCTGATCCGGTCGCCGTCCCGCACAACGTAGGCGAAATCCACGGGCTCGCCATTGGCAAGGATGAGGTCCACTTCGGTATGGGGCACGCCGAAGGCTTCGACCATGTCCTTCACACTGGCACGATCGAGGAACGGATGCTCGAAAGTGCGGGCGCGCCTCTCCGGGGGCAGGAAGTCGTTCAACTCGGCGTAGAAACGGAAGCGGGCAACCGGCATACGTCCCTAAGCGGCATCCTACCACCACCTCGTTGTGAGGTTGAGCACAGTGTCCGCCTGCGGGCCTTGCCCGGGCTCCGGCTACGGGCTAGAATCCAAACAGCCATGCCATCGAATGAGGGCAAGAAAACTATTTTGGTCGTAGACGACGAACCTGAGGTCCGCAAGCTTGTGGGCGCCATGGTTGGGCGCTACGGCTTCAACGTCCTGACCGCTGACACCGGTGAGCACGCCATTACCCTGTTCAAGAAGAAAATGGGGGAGATCCACCTGCTGCTCACGGACGTTGTGGCGCCGGGGATGAGCGGACCCGTGCTGGCGGACAAGCTCACAGAATTGCAGCCCGGCCTGAAAGTGCTCTTCATGTCCGGGTACGACAATACCCAGGTGGTTCAGCACTACGTCGTGGAGAAAGGGCACGCACTGCTGCCTAAGCCATTCACTCTTGAGGAACTAGGCCGCAAGGTGGAAGAGGTCTTAGGGGAGCCCCTGCCGCACACCTCCCAGAGTTGACCTTCGAACCGATCGACATTTCCCGCACGATCGACGAAGGGGTGCCTGTGTACCCCGGCGATCCTCCTGTGCGCATGGAACGCATCCAGGAGATCGCGGGCGGCGCGCCTTTCAACCTGCTGAGGCTCGATTGGACCACACACTTCCTGACGCATGTGGATGTTCCCCTGCACTTCTCGGACACCGGCGCCGGAGTAACGGAGATCCCGCCCGGGCGGTTCATCGGGGATGCCATGGTCGTCGAGGTGGAGGGTGACGCCGTGCTGCCCGAGCATGTCCCCGAACAGGCCGCCGGACTGAACCTGCTGTTCAAGACCCGCAATTCCGGCCGCTGGGATCCCGTGGTTTACGATACCTCCCACGTCTACATCGCGCCTGAAGCCGCCGAGGCTATCGCCGCGGCTGGTGCGAACCTGGTGGGGATCGATTCCCTGGATGTGGACCGGCATGGGGACGAGGACTACCCGGCGCACCGCATCCTGCTTGGCGGGGACGTGCTCATTTTGGAAGGGATCGATCTTTCCGGCGTGGAGCCCGGTCCGTACACCTTGATCGCATTGCCGCTGAAGATTGCGGGCGGCGACGGCTCGCCCGTCCGAGCCGTCCTCGTGCCGCCCGCGCCGTAAGCGTTGGCTGGAAGTGGATGCGGCCGGCGCTCGCAGGTTGGATAATAGGCACTTGAAAATCCGCCCGGCTAGCGACCATTCTCTGCTGGTTTCGTTCGGCGACACGATTGCCCCTACAGTCCACCGTCAAGTACTTCGGCTGGTGCGGCGGCTACCCGGCGTGCCGGGGATCCGCAACCTGAATCCCGCCTACGCATCGGTGCTGGTGAGCTTCAATCCCCTCGAGACGGACGCGGCAGAGCTTGCCGCGCGCATCGGCGAAGCCGCCGCCGCGGCTGACGAGGAGTCGCTTTCCGAGCCGCGCCTGATAGAAGTGCCGGTGGAGTATGGCGGTGACGCCGGACCAGACCTGGAAGAGGTGGCGAAGTTCCACGGTATCCCGCCCACGGAGGTGGTGGCGCTGCACTCCTCGGCCGATTACCTGGTCTACTTTCTGGGCTTCTCGCCGGGGTTTCCGTATTTGGGCGGCATGCCGGAGGCGATCGCGACGCCCCGGTTGGCGCGGCCCCGGCGGCAGGTTCCGGCCGGCAGCGTGGCCATCGGCGGCAGCCAGACCGGCATCTACCCCGTGGCGTCCCCGGGAGGCTGGCGAATCATCGGCCGCACGCCTCTCGAACTGTTCAACCCGAACCGCAATCCGCCCGTGCTGCTGGGGATAGGCGACCGCCTCAGGTTTGTGCCCTTATGATCCAGGTGGTGGCGCCCGGCTTTCAGACCACCGTGCAGGACCTGGGGCGTTATGGTTATGGACACCTGGGCGTATCGGCATCGGGCGCGGCCGACGCGTTCTCGTTGCGCGCCGCCAACCTGCTGGTGGGAAATCCCGAAGGCGCCGCCGCGCTCGAAATGACGTTGGTTGGTGGCACGTTCGTCTTCGAGCGGGATGCGGTGGCGGCGCTGGCGGGCTCCGATTTCGGGGTCGATCACCCGATGTGGGAACCATTCGAAATTCGCGCGGGTGAAGCGCTCCGCTGCGGCGCGACCAGAAGCGGCGCGCGCTGTTACCTGGCGGTGCGGGGCGGCGTCGACGTCCCCCTCGTGATGGGCAGCGCCTCCACGCATCTCATGACCGCGCTGGGAGGCCTGGCCGGGCGCGCGCTACGCAAAGGCGATGTGCTGCCGATCGGCAATGCGGCCGTACGCCCGCCTGCGCATACGACGATCCCGCCTCCAGCCATGCAGTCGGCCCTGCGGGTGACGGCCGGGCCGCAGGCGGAATTCTTCGGTCGCGATTTCTATGACGTGGAGTGGGGCGTCACGGAAGAGTCCAATAGGATGGGGCTCCGGCTCCGGGGCCCGGCGCTCGAGGCGCACTCCGGCCGCATGCTCACCGAAGGCGTCTCGCTGGGGGCGGTGCAGGTGCCGCCCGATGGACAGCCTATCATCCTCTTCGTGGAGCACCAGACCACTGGCGGCTATCCCAAGATCGCCAACGTCATCTCAGCGGATTTGCATGCCGTGGGGCAGCTCCGGCCGCGCGACCGCGTGCGTTTCGATCGCGTTTCCATCGAAACCGCCCTTCGGTTTTTGCGGGAACAGGAGGGGTGGCTCCGTGTCCTGGCATAAGTCCATCACCCCGCGTCAGTGGCGCGCGCTGTTCGCCGCCCAGATGGGGTGGATGCTGGACGCCATGGACGTGATGCTCTACGCCTTCGCCCTCACGGCCATCCGGGAGGAGTTCGGGCTGGGGGGTGCGGGCGCCGGGGCGCTGGCCTCGGCCCCTCTGCTGACGTCGGCCGCGGGAGGCGTGCTCTTCGGAATGCTGGCTGACCGGTTCGGGCGTGCGCGGGCGCTCGTCTGGTCTATCCTGACGTACTCCTGCTTCACGGCCCTTACGGCTACAGCGGTGAGCGTCCCGCAACTCGTGCTGTGGCGCGCACTGGTGGGGATCGGGCTGGGCGGCGAGTGGTCCGCGGGGGCGGTGCTGGTGGCAGAAACGTGGCCCGCGGAGCATCGCGGCAAGGCAATCGGGCTGATGCAGTCGGGGTGGGCCATCGGTTACATCCTGGCGGCGCTGCTGGCGGCAGTGGTGCTGCCCGCCTGGGGCTGGAGACCGCTGTTCGCGATCGGAATTGTCCCCGCCCTGTTGACCGTCTGGATCCGGCGCAATGTGCCGGAGCCGCAGGGCTGGAAACCCTCGCGGGAGCGCCGCGCCAACCTGGCGAGCCTGTTCCGGGCGCCACTGGCCCGCCGGATGCTGCTGGCGACGGCCATGACCACATGCGTGCAGTTCGCCTATTGGGGGCTGTTCACGTGGATCCCTGGATATCTGGCGAGCCCGGTCGGGGCGGGCGGCGCGGGCATGGGGGTGGTACGTTCAACGGCCTGGATCGTGCCCATGCAGGTGGGAGCGTTTCTAGGATACACGCTCTTCGGGTTCCTGGCGGACCGGTTCGGCCGCCGGCCGGTGTTCCTGGTGTTCGTCCTGGCCGCCGCGGTGCTGGTTCCGGTCTACGGCACCCAGGCCCGCAACCAGGCGATATTGATGGCGATGGGTCCTCTAATCGGCTTCTTCGGCCACGGCTTCTTCAGCGTCTTCGGCGCCATGCTGGCGGAACTGTTTCCCAGCGGCGTCCGGGCTACCGCCCAGGGACTGTGCTACAACATCGGGCGTGGGCTGAGCGCACTGGCTCCCGCGACCATCGGAGCCCTGGCGGACAACTTCGGTATCGGCAGTGCGCTGGCGTTCACCTCCATCTTCTTCGCGGCCGGCGGCGCGATCATGCTGCTGCTGCCGGAGACTCGTGGGGAGGCGCTCGAATGATCATCGACCTCAACTCGGACATGGGCGAACTCGCGGACACGGCGCTCGAACAGCGCATCATGGCGCACGTGACCTCCGCCAACGTGGCCTGCGGCGCCCACGCCGGTGATGAGGCCACCATGGAGCGCACCATCCGGCTGGCGCTCGATGCGGGGGTGGCGGTGGGGGCGCACCCGGGCTATCCCGACCGTGCCAACTTCGGCCGCGTCGAGATCCCGCTTACCCGCGCCGACCTGGAGCGCACCGTCTACGAGCAGGTCACCGCACTGGCGGCTGTGGCGGATCGGCTGGGCGCGCGCCTCGTGCACGTGAAACCGCACGGCGCGCTCTACAACCTGGCTGCAAAGGATCGTGATGTCGCGCGGGCCGTCGCGCGCGGCGTGGCGCGCTGGAGCACGGAAGTAGTGCTGGTGGGATTGGCGGGCTCGGAGATGCTGGAGGTCTGGCGCGGAATGGGATTCCCGGTGGCCGCCGAGGCCTTTGCCGACCGCCGCTACGAGCCGGATGGTTCGCTGCGCTCACGCCGCCTCCCCGATGCGCTCATCACCGATCCGGCCGAAGCGGGCGCCCAAGCCGTCAGGCTGGCCGCGAGCGCCCGCACTCTCTGCATTCACGGTGACACCCCTGGCGCTCCCCAGATAGCGGCGGCCGTACGCGAAGCACTGCGCACCGTTGGAATCGCGTTTGCGCCCCTGAGCAAGTAGAATGACGCTATGGCAATGCAGAGCTACGCCAATCACCAGAGATTTGTGCCGTTATACCACCTGGTATGTTTCGGCCTGTTGATGCTCACCCTGGTCGGCTCGGTCGTCAACCTGGTGCGGTCGGTGGGAGACCACCAGCGCATCTACAGTGCCTCGCTGATCGTGGTGCTCACGTTCTCGGTGGTGCTACTCTTCTTTTTCACCCGCATATTCGCGCTTAAGGCTCAGGACCGCGCCATCCGCGCGGAAGAGAACCTGCGTCATTTCGTGCTGACGGGCAGCCTGCTCGACCCGCGCCTCAGCGTGCGGCAGATTGTGGCGTTGCGTTTCGCGCCGGACGATGAGTTCGTACCGCTGGCGCAGCGGGCCGCAAGTGAGGGGCTGCCGCCCGACATCATCAAGCAGTCGGTGAAGAACTGGCGGCCCGACACCTATCGGGTGTAGCAGGCTGCTGAAAAACTCCCGTGAGCCGCGTTGCGAGCGCCGCCGGCCGAGATGCGAGGAGCGGCGAGGATGGCGATGCGGGACATCGGGGACGAGCCGCGACGCGGCAGATCAGCCGGCGCCGCCGCAACCCTCCGGGCAGCAAGGGTTTGCGTTCGCCAGCGTCGTTTCTCGTCGTCAACGATGAGCCCGCATCGCCTCCTCCTCGCGCCTCGCTGGCGAACGCAGTTCCTTGCTGCGCGGCCACGCGCGAGTTTATCAGCAGCCTGCTAATGGCCCGGTAGTGCTACCATCCCGCATATGAGGCTGCTCCTGGGATTCGCGATGCTCGCGGCACTCGCCGCCGCACAGGATTTCGACATCCTGATCCGCAACGGCCGGCTGGTGGACGGCACCGGCAACCCGGCCTACACCGGCGATGTGGGCATCCGCGGCAACCGCATTGCAGCCATCGGACGCCTTGCGGGACGCAGCGCCGCCCGCACCATAGACGCCGCGGGCCTGACCGTGGCCCCCGGTTTCATCGACGTCCACAACCACTCGGACTACACCATCGTCGAGGACGGCAATGCGGAGAGCATGGTGCGGCAGGGCGTCACGACGATGATCCTGGGGGAAGGCGGCTCCGCGGCGCCCATCGGCGGGAAGCAATCCCCCACGCCCGAGAATCCGGACTGGCGCGACTTCGACGGCTACTTCGCGCGCCTGCTCCGCCAGGGCATTTCCACCAATATCGGGAGCTATGTCGGCTCCAGCCAGGTCTGGACCTACGTGCACGGCGAGAAGGCGGGACCGGCAACCGCGGCCGAGGTGGACCAGATGCGCGAGCTCGTGCGCCAGGCGATGCGGCAGGGCGCGCTGGGCGTGGCTAGTTCGCTGAGCGGCCCCCCGGGATCATGGATCGATACCGAAACCCTGGTGGCGATGTGCGCCGCGGCGGGCGAATTCGGAGGCCGCTACTCGACGCACATGCGCACCGAGGGGCACGGTGTTTTTGAATCCGTCGCCGAAGCACTGGAGATCGGCCGCCGCGCACACGTCCCGGTGGACATCATCCACCTCAAGATTGCGGAGCACAAGCTGTGGGGCAAGATGCCGGAACTCATTGCCACTATCGCCGCGGCGCGCGCCCGGGGCGAGGATGTGGAGGCCAACGTCTACCCGTATCGCGCGGGCCAGAACAACCTGGCCACCATCCTGCCGCCGTGGGCGCATGAAGGCGGCCCGCAGGCGCTTATCGCGCGGCTGAAGGACGCGTCGCTTCGCCCGCGCCTCGAAAGCGAAATCCTCAACGGCGTACCCGGCAGCAACTGGTACAACCACTACACGGCCACGGGGGGCTGGGAGGGTATGCTGCTGGTGTCCTTCACGAACCCGCGCTATAAGCGCTACGAGGGTAAGCGCATGAGTGAGGTGATCCAGGCCATCGGGCGACCTCCCATCGATGTGCTGTTCGAATTGCTCGCGGCCAATGAAGGCTCCGTCCCGACGGTTTACTTCCACCACTCCGAGGAGGACATGCGCTACGCCCTGCGTCAGCCGTTCGTCTCGATCGGTTCCGACGGCACAGCGGTTAAGACCGAAGGTCCGCTGGCGGCCGGCAATCCGCACCCGCGCTACTACGGCACCTTCTCGAGGGTGCTGGGGCGCTACGTCCGGGAGGAGAAGGTGCTCACCCTGGAGGAGGCCGTGCGCAAGATCACCTCCGCCAATGCCGCCAAGATCCGGCAGTACGACCGCGGCCTGCTGCGTCCCGGCATGGCCGCCGACGTGACTGTCTTCGACGCCGCGAAAATCATCGACCGCGCCACCTTTGAAAAGCCGCACCAGTACGCCATCGGAATCGAATACGTACTGGTTAACGGGCGCATGGTGCTGGAAAAGGGCAGCCACACCGGAGCCCGTCCCGGAACCATCCTTTACGGCCAGGGCAAGCCGCTCCAGCCGGCTCTGTGAATTAACAAACACGCCATTCGCGACGGTGCTCCGGTGCATCGCCCGCATGCCATAATGAGGGCGAATAAAGGAGTCATCGCATGCATCTGCCAGAGGGTAAGCTCAAGCACATGAAAGCGCTCTCGACGGGCGCGGGCATCATCGCGGCAGCCGCCATGGACCAGCGTGGCAGCCTCCAGAAATCGTTGGCCGCCGCCAAGGGCGTGGACAAGAAGGAAATCACGCCGGCCATGATGAGCGAGTTCAAAACCGCCGTAACCAAAGTGCTGACCCCTCACGCCAGCGCCATCCTCCTCGATCCCGAGTTCGGCCTTGAAGCGGCCAAGGCGCGCAGCAGTAACGCGGGACTGCTGCTCGCCTACGAGCTGAGCGGTTACGACAACACGCAGCGGGGCAGGCTCCCCGATCTGCTGCCGCACGTCTCCGTCAAGCGCATAGTGGACTGGGGCGCGGACAGTGTGAAGGTTCTCATTTATTACACGCCCTTCGAGGACGCGGCGATCAACGACGTGAAGCATGCGTTCATCGAACGCATCGGCGCCGAGTGCATGTTCCACGAGATCCCCTTTTTTCTGGAATTCGTCGGGTATGACCATAAGGGCGGCGACGAGAAGGGTTTCGAATATGCGCGCTCGAAACCGGAGGTGGTGCGGCGCAGTATGGAGGAGTTCTCGAAGCCGCAGTACCATGTGGACGTCCTGAAAGTGGAGGTGCCCATCAACGCCGAATACGTCGAGGGCTCCAGCGTCTTCCGCGGCCAGAAGGCCTACAGCCGGGCCGAAGCGCTCGACCACTTCCGGGCGGCAGCCGCGGTGGCGAAGAAGCCCTTCATATACCTGAGCGCGGGGGTAAGCAACACGCAGTTTGTGGAATCCCTACACATGGCCGGCGAGGCCGGCACCGACTTCTCCGGCGTGCTATGCGGCCGGGCCACCTGGAAGGAAGGCATCCCGGTCTACGGGCGCCACGGCGTCAAGGCGCTCGAAGACTGGCTCTCGAAGGACGGCGTCCGCAACATCAACGCGGTGAACGAAGCGATTCGCCCGGCTAAGCCCTGGTACGAGAAGATGGGTGTCGCGGTGCCGGCGTAGGGTCGGGGTCTGACGCTGGCCTCTTGCGAGTCCGGCGCACCTGCAAGAGGCCAGATGGGCCGCCTAGAGCTCACTGGGGTCAGCCGGGCAACACGGACCGGGGTTCGGGTTATTCGGGCGCGAAGGAATAGCGCTCAGATATTCATAGATGGCGCTGAGATCACGTTCCGTCATTTTTCGGAACGTCGGCCACGGCATCACCTGTAGAAAAGGTCCAAACTGTGGATGCCCATTGTCCAGCCCCGTGCGCATGAGGTGCAGGAACTCATCCAAAGTTAGGCCAGCGGGACGCCCTGTTACTGGATCCGGAGTAAGATTCGCGGCTGTGAACGGCCCGAACTGATTACCGCCGGTGAGGTATTCCAGCGTGTTGATCCGCTCCGGCTGACCTTTGAAAGGATTGCCACCCGACTGATAATATGGACGGGTATGGCAATCGTTACATTCGGACACGGCATTGACGATGTAACTGCCTATGCCTACCAGAGCGCGATTCTTTCCTCGTAGATTGAGCGGAACGGGTGCAATGGCGAGACCTTGCTGAATCTTGCTTTCGTCCTCTCCCGGCCCTTGCGCCTCTCCACGCGGTGGAACCAATAACACAGTGAAACCCAGGACAGCGGCGAGCGTCAACCCGAGTCCCGTAAGCTTGACAAATCGAGGGTAATTCATACGGCAACGTCCTTTCATCCCCGTCAAACCAGGATTTTCGCTTTGGCGATTCAGTATATACCAACCTACTCTTCTGTGAAGGCGTTTCGCTCAATGTTATGTCTTTTGCCGGTGCTGTTCGGTACGCAACCTGATCGCATGGGTTGTACGCTGAATAACTTTGCCCATATCAATCAACTATCTATCGCCACGTAATTACAGGAGGGAATTCCGGAAGATAAACGTCGTCACGGAAAGCCGGTGGGGGATAAGCTCCGCTTGCATCGGCTTCGTATCTTGCGATACCCTCCGCTCATGCGCATTGTTGCGGCACTCTTCCTCTGGATTTCCGTCTCCGCGGCCCAGATCATACCCGGTCGGTATATTGTAGAGTTGACTGCTGAGCCCCTGGGGGTCCTGGCGCGGCCGGGCGCGGGGGGCCAGCTCAAGTCTCAACGCCTGGGCACGCTTCAGTCGCAACAGCGCAGGGTACGCCGCGCCATCGAACAGCGTCGTGGGCGGGTGCTCGGTTCTTTGAGCGCCGTCATGAACGGCCTGGTGGTGGAATCGGCGGTGAGCGAAGCCGAGTTACAGGCGCTCGCGGGGGTGGCCAAGGTCTACCCGGTCGAAGTGGTCCGCGCCGATCTCGACCGCGCCCTGCCGCTGCACCATGTACAGGACGGCTGGGCGTATAGCGCCGGCATGGAGGGCGCCGGCGTCCGCATTGCCATTCTGGACACCGGCATCACCCCGGAGCACCCCGGCTTCCAGGACCCGTCGCTAATCCCGCCGGCCGGTTTTCCCCTTGCCAGCAGCGAGACCAACCGCGCCCTCGCCGGCCGCAAGATCATCGTCGCTCGCAGCTACGAGGACCTCTACGAACTGGACGAACCGGATAGTGTGCGCGACCGCGTGGGTCACGGCACGGCTGTCGCGATGTGCGCCGCGGGTGTTTCGAACGGCGGCCCCTTCGCGCGCGTAACCGGCGTCGCCCCCAAGGCGTGGCTCGGCGTCTATAAAGTGTTCCCGCTCGATTCCGGGTCGGCCCGCAGCGATGTACTTGCCAAGGCCCTCGATGATGCCCTGGCGGACGGCATGGACGTGGTGAACATGAGCCTCGGCTCCGCGATGGTCCTGCGGCTCGACCAATCCGTAGTTGCCTTAGCCGTGGAGCGCATGACGCGCTTCGGAGTGGTCGTGGTGGTCTCGGCGGGTAACAGCGGCCCGGCACTAGCGAGCATTGGAAACTACGCCACAATACCATCCACCATCGCGGTGGCGGCGTCCGGCACGGACCGCGTCTTCAACGGCGCCGTAACCGTGCGGGGTGCGGAACCCCTTGAGGCATACGCCAGCAACGGTACCGCCCCGGACAGCCCCATCAGCGCCCCCGCGCGCCACATGGATGCGGACCCGTGCGAGGCGCTCCCCGATGCCGGCCTCGCGGGCCGCATCGTGGTGGCCAAAACCGGCTCTTGCCTGTTTGAAACGCAGCTCAACAATGCCGAGAAGGCCGGCGCCGCGGCGCTGGTTCTTTACCCGTCCAGCACGCGCATCGCCCCGGGGCGTATGGGCGTGCGGGCCGCGAAACTGCCGGCCGTTATGGTCGCCTACGACAGCGCCATGACGGTCAAGGCGGCGCTCGACCTGGACCCCGAGGCACCCCTCCGCATCGCCTTTGCCGGCGTACCGTTCCCCAGCGATGCCATCCGCCTCCAGAGCTTCAGCAGCCGCGGCCCCACTTATGACTACTCCGTGATCAAACCCGACATCGCGGCCACCGGGTACGTCTACACCGCCGTCCAGAGCACCAACCCGGACGGGGACGTCTACGACAAATCCGGCTATCTTGCGGTCTCCGGCACCAGTTTTTCCTCACCCATTGTGGCCGGGGCCGCGGCTGTGCTAAAGGGCTTTCGACCCGGTCTGACGGCCGACCAGTACCGTTCACTCCTCATCAACAGCGCCGGCCCGATGATGCTCGCCAGCGGTCCCGAGCGCGTCCAGCGCACCGGCACGGGTATTTTGCATTTGCGGGCGGCGGTCGCCGGGACGATCGCGGCGTATCCAACCTCCCTCAGCTTCGGCATCGGCGCCGGTACCCTGGAAAATTACGACCAGCTCACCCTTACTAACGTGGGCCGCGCGGAGGACGTTTTCACGCTCTCCGCGCTGCGCTACGACGGTGCACCCTCACCGGCATTTTCGGAGAGTCCCGGGATGGGAATCGCCGAAACCTCGAGCATCCGGATCGCCCCCGGGCAGTCGAAAACGGTCTACGTCTCCTGGGCCGCCGAAAAACTCGCACCCGGCGAATATCAAGGGCAGATCCTGATTCAAGACACCTTGACGGGTGCCTCCGCCATGGTGCCGTACTGGCACGCGGTGCCCTCGAACGTAGTGGTGAACCGCTCCCTGGTCTCGGGCACCCCGCCCACCCAGGCACGCGTGGGGCAGGCTGTAACGCTCTATTTCCGCCTCACAGACGCCTCCGGCATCGCCATTATGGACCGCCAGTACCTGAAGTACAGCGGCACGGTGGTCGCCGGCGGAGGCACGGTCAGCGATCTGCTGTTCTCCACCTCCTACCCCAACCTAATTGCCGTCACCCTACGGTTGGGAACGGAGCCCGGCCGCAACACGTTTCGTATCGCGTTTGGGGACCTGCCCGCTGCCGAGTACACCATCGAGGGGGTCAGGACGCAGTAGCGCCACCGATCAGCGCCTGGCCGTTGCGGAATACGTGCCGGATTCCCACGGGGTCCACCTGCGGGTTGTCGTAGCTGGCAGCGGAGCCGGCCACTTCGGGGTCGAACACCGCCACATCCGCAAACCATCCGCGCTCCAGGCGCCCGCGTAGCGGAATGCCCATGCGGCGCGCCGGCAGGTCTGTGGTCTTGCGCACGGCTTCCGGCAAAGTCATCCACCCGCGCTGCCGGCAGATATCGCCCAGCAGGCACGCAAACGCCCCATGCAGCCGTGGGTGCGGCCGTCCCTTCACGTAGAAACCGTCGCTGATGATGTTCGCCAGCGGATGCGTGACGGTCTGGCGGAGGTTCTCCTCGCTCTGGTTGTACTCCAGGATCGTGACGTCGCCGCGTTCTTCGAGCAGCAGGTCCATCACCACCTCAACGGGCTCCCTGTTGCGCTGCGTCCCGATCTCCTCGAGGCTCATCCCCACGAGGTTCGCATTCGCCGCGGAACCGACGGCCGAGACCAGCAAATTCCGCCACCCCTGCGATACCACCGTTTCGCGCTCGATACGCGCCCGCTCCGACGGATCGGCCAACCGCGCCAGCATCGCCTCCAGGCCGCCGCCCAGCGCCCACTGGGGCAAAATCTGCGTCATTACCGTGGAGCCCGCCACGTACGGGTAGCAGTCGAACGCCACGTCGATGCCGTCTTCGTGCGCCCGCTCGATCAATTCCAGCGCCTGCTGCTGCAGCGGCCAGTTGGCCTCACCCACGGCCTGCATGTGGGAGATCTGCAGGCGGCAGCCCGTGCGCCGCGCCAGTTCAAGCTGCTCTTCGACGGCCTCCACCAGCTTACCCATGTAGTCGCGCATGTGCGTGGCGTAGACCTTGCCCCTGCGCGCCACCACGCGGCACAGCCGCTCCAGTTCGTCGAATGGCGCGCTCTCGCCCGGCGAGTACATCAGGCCGGTCGAGAATCCCGCGGCGCCCTCTGCCAGCGCTTGGTCGAGCGTCTGTTCCATGGCGGAGACGTGTTCCTCGGAAAGCTTTCCCAAGTGGTGACCCACGTGTGCAATCCGCAGCGTTCCGTGCCCCACCAGCGACACCACATTCGCCAGCCGTGCCCGGCGCCGCGTCTCCTCCAGGTATTCAGCGGCTGTCGCCCATCCCCAGCGGTCGTCACCAAACAGGATTCCGTTGGAGTACTCGTAGAGCCCGCGCCGGTCCGCCGCGGCAGGAAAGGCAGAGAACCCGCAGTTACCCACCACCTCCGACGTAACTCCCTGCAAGACCTTCTCACGCCGATTCTCGAGCACCTGCAGGTCCGAGTGGCTGTGCGCGTCGATGAAACCGGGAGAAATTGCAAGTCCCCGGCAATCGATTGCCTGTGCATCGGCCGGCGGCTCAAAGGCCCCTACATCGGCAATCTTTTCCCCATCGAGCAGCACGTTGCCGGGCCTGCCCGGCGCGCCCGTACCGTCGTAGATCGTCCCGTTACGCAATACGATCATGAAGTTTCCGTAGCCTTTGGTTTTGGATTCCACAACGTAATCAGCAGGGTGCTCGCCAGCACCAGCCCTCCCCCTACCATGGCGGCGGTACTCAGCCGCTCACCTAGCCAGATGGCCGCAATGGGCACTCCCAGGAAAGTGACCAGGTAGTTCGAGAGTGCCGCCTGTGTCGCGTCGAGCTCTTTCAACGCCGTCAGGAACAGCACCATAGAGAGATAGTTGTGGAAGAAAGTCAGCAATGCCAGGCCCAGCCACGTTTTCGCCGTGAAGGAGGTGACCCGCATGAGCACGTCGGCCTCCTGGGCCACCACCAGCGGGGTGAGCAGCACCATCATCCCAAGATAGGTGAAGAACAGCATCTCCATGGGGCTGTAGCGCTCGAGCGCCTTCTTGCCGTAGGAATTGTAGAACGCGCTGCCCAGCGTACCGGCCATGATCAGGGCGTTGCCGGCCAGGAAGCCGGCCGACATATCCATCCCGCTGATGTCCCCGCGGGAGCACAGCAGCACTCCCACAATGGCCACCGCAAAGCTCAACCACCGCACCATGTTCATGCGCTCCCCCAGGAACAGGAACGCGAATACCGCCGTGCATACCGGGATCGAGAGCATGATGATGGCCGCATTGCTCGCGGTCGACATACGCGTGCCCCACGTGATCAGCACCTGTCCTGGGAACACCCCCACGCCCGCCAGCAGCAGGTACAGCCAGATGTCGCTGCGGGGGCGCGGAGCCCGCGCCGGCGCGCGTTTCCTCTCCGCCCGGACCAGGGGCCACAGCATCAAAGTGGCCAGTGTCATCGGGCCCCACACCGTGAAGAGTGACCCGACCTGGTCCTGCACCAGCTTGATGCACGTAAACTGCAGGGCCCACATCAAATTACATAGGAAAAGGAAAATCCAGGAGCGCATGTATACCCTGACGGACCGCTCCCTCGCCGCCGCAGCGGCCGCAAGGGAGCGGCGACCACCCTAAAGCTTCACCCGTTTTTCATACTTCTCAACCAGCTTCCGCAGGTCGTAGGTATAGTCCACCCAGGCCTTCTCCCACTCCTTCGAGGTTCGCCGGTCGTACTTGTAAAAGCCCTTGGAGTTGGAAACTCCCAGGGCGCCGCTTTCCACGATGTCGCGCATCATTTTCGGTACTGCTTTGGAGTTCGATAGCTTGGGGAACAATCCCTCCGCCACCGTGGCGTAAGCCGGAATGCCCGTCAGATCCATCCACCGGAACGGGCCCGCGATGGTTGCCCACCATCCGATATCGTTGCGGAAGGAGCGGTCCACGGTTTCGAGATCCGCCACCCCCAACTCCACCAGGTTACACGCCTCACGCAGCATGGCGTACATCAGGCGGTTGGAGATAAAGCCCCGGATGTCGAAATTCAGCACCGTGGGTTCCTTGCCGCACAATTCACCTACCCGCCTGGCCATCTTCACCGTCTCCGGCGCCGTCTTCTCGCCCGGCACAATCTCCAGGTAGCGCGTCAACTCGGCCGGCTCGGCCCAGTGCATCCCGATGAAGCGCGCCGGGTTCTTACGCCCCTTCTGCAATAGCCCGATGGGATAGCTGGAGGTATTCGAGGCCACCACCGCGCTCGGCGCCACCGCTGCTTCGATGCCCGTGAAGATTTCGCGCTTGAGGTCGATATCCTCCTTCACGGACTCGATCACGAACGGGCAGGGCGCCAGGCCGTCGAGCGACGGCTCCAGGCGGAACTTGTCCTGCCAGTTCTTCACCCGCGCCCGCGGCACCAGCTTGTGGGCGACCAGTTCATCGAGGGCATGACCGATGTGCGCCACGGCTTCCCTACCGCGCTTGGCGGTGCGGTTGTACGCCACCACCTCGAAGCCGTTCGACAGCAGGCACGTGGCGATGCCCCTGCCCAGCAACCCCAGCCCGGCGAGCCCGACCGGTCCTAATTCCTGTTGCGGCTTCATGCCGCACCGCCTTTCTGCGGCACGCGCGCGATGCAATCGATTTCCACCCGCAAAGGCGCCGGCAGCCCGGAGCCGACCGTGGTACGCGCGGGCAGCGGACGCGGAAAGAACTCCGCATACACCGCGTTGAACTCGTCGAAATCGGCGATGTCGACCAGGTGGCAGGTGCACTTCACTACGTCCGCAAAGCTCGCACCCGCGGCCTTCAGCACCTTCCCGATATTCTCCAGTGCCACGCGGGTCTGCTCCCCGGTGGTGACCCCCACGGTTTCGCCGGTCTTCAAATTCTCGGCGGCATGGCCGCTCACATAGAGCCACCCATCGATCAGCACGCCGGCCGAATAAGCGCCGGTGGAGATTTCTTTATCCGGATGTTTGACTTCCAACTTGGGCATAGTGTTACTCCTTGATCTCAGCAGCAATCTCTTCCCCGATGGCCAGCGATGCGGTGGCCGCGGGACTCGGCGCGTTCAAAACATTCAATACCCTGCGTCCGGCGACGAAGCGGAAATCCTGCACCAGCTCACCCGAGCGCTCGATGGCCTGCGCCCGCACACCCGCGCCGCCCGTGGCCAGGTCCTCCGCACGGATCTCCGGCACCAGGCGTTGCAGCGACTCGCAGAACAGCCGGCGGCTGAACGACCGCCGCAGTTCGTCGAAGCACATCCGCGGATAGCGCGCCAGAAAGCGCCACATCCCGGGATATGAAAGAGCGTCGAACAGGTCCAGGGGTTTGAAGTCCGTCTTCCGGTAGCCTTCGCGCGCGAACGCCAGGACGGCATTTGGACCGGCCTCGATGCCGCCGTGGATGAGCCGCGTGAAATGCACTCCCAGAAAGGGGAACTTGGGGTCCGGCACCGGATAGATCAGGTTGCGCACCAGGAACTGGCGCTCCGGCCGGATCTTGTAATACTCGCCGCGGAACGGCACGATGCGAATATCGCGCGGATATCCCGAAAGCGCTGCCACGCGGTCCGAATGCAGCCCCGCGCAGTTCACCGCGAAGGAGGTCTCGAAATCCCCCGCCGTGGTTTCGAGCGCCCAGCCGCCGGAGCTGGGCTGCATGGCCAGCACCTTCGCGTTGAGCACTACCTTCCCGCCGTGCGCTTCAATCTCCTCCACCAGCGCGCGGCACACGGCAGGATAATCGACGATGCCTTCCTGCGGCACCCGCAGCGCCGCCACCCCGCCAACGTGCGGCTCGATCTCCCGCATCTCCTCGCGGCTGAGCATCCGCAGCCCTTCGAGACCATTCTTCTGCCCGCGCTCGTACAGGTCTTTGAGGCGCGGCAGTTCGCTCTCGTCCGCCGCCACCACGAGCTTTCCGCAGATCTCGTGCTTGACCCCGTGCTCCCGGCAGAACTCCACCATCTGCCGGATCCCGCGCACCGCCATTCGCGCCTTCACCGACCCCGGCTTGTAGTACAGGCCCGCGTGCAGCACGCCGCTATTGTTGCCGGTCTGGTGCCGGCCCACCGCGGTTTCCTTCTCGAAAACCAGTACCTCCGTGCCGGGCCGCGCCTGCTGCAACCTGTAAGCCGTTGCCAGCCCCACGATTCCGCCGCCGATGATGCCGATGCTTTTCACTTCAAGTCCTTCCGGTTGGGGAACGATACCATTTTGGCACCTTACTTCACATAGGTCCGCCGCCCCGGGACCGGGAATGCACGCGCAATCTTCATTCTTGGTCTCCGGAAGGAGCAGAAACTAAATCTTAACGTGATTCCGCTTCATATTAGACAGCCACACGAAGCGTGCTTGTTGTCCCACTCTTTATCGCCGCCGCGTGCTCTGCGCAGGATTTGGAGCCTCGGATACGCGCCTTGCGCCCTATAGAGATCTCCGCACGGCAGTCCAGCGTACTGGACGAAATCCAGCACCGTCGCCACAACAAACGCGATACACTCTCCCCCATGGAGCGCAGAAAGTTCGTCGCCGTCGGCATGCTCACGTGGGCGGAGGTTGCGTCGTAGTCGATGCGAACCCCCAACTGCCTCTCCAAACTCCAACGCATGCACGGCGCGTTGCGCCATCAGGAGCCCGACCGCGTCCCGATTAGTGATTTCTTTTGGGGAAGTTTCCTGGAACGCTGGCGCGAGGAACTCGATCTCCCCGCCGGGACCGACATCTATCGCTACTACGATCTCGACTGGGTGCAGTTCAATCCCAATCTCGATCCCCACATCAAGCCGTTCGAAGTGGTGTCGGAAGACGAGGGCGAGATCACCGTCCGCACCGGCTTCGAGGCTGTCATCCGCAAGAAGTTCGATCAGCCGATGCCCGCGTTCCTCCGCTTCGAAACCGACACCATCGAAAAAATGGAGGCGTTCCAGTTCGAGGACCCCTGGGACGACCGCCGCTACTTCGTCCGCGGTGACGACCAGATCAACGGCGTCGGCGACGGGTTCGCCCGCAACACCGAGCCCTTCGTCACGCGCGTGAAAGCGGCACACCCCGATTTCCCCGTCTTCGGCGGGCTCTGTGAAGCGCATGAGATGCTGTGGCGCATCATCGGCAGCGAAAACGTGATGCTCTGGATGGGGTTGTACCCGGAGGCCGTGGCGCGCTTCGTCGAGCGCCTGCACGCATTTTCCCTGGAGCTTCTCCGCGGGCAGATCATGGCCGCCGGCGGCATGCTCGACGGCATCGTCATCTGGGGCGACGTGGCCTACAAGAAGGGCTTACTCTTCTCTCCGGACTTCTGGCGGCGGCACTTCAAGCCGGGCGTCCGCGCGCTGGTCGAGGAATGCCACAGCCACGGCCTGCCGGTCATATACCACGGCTGCGGCAACGTGAACCGCATCTTCGAGGATTTCATCGAGATCGGCGTCGACGCCTACAACCCGCTCGAATTCAAGGCCGGCATGGATGCGGTCGAGTTGCGCCGCCGCTTCGGCCATCGTATTGCGTTCTGCGGCAACATGGACGTCCGCTTGTGGGCGGGCGGCACTCATGACGAGTTGCGGGCTGCGGTCCTGACGAAACTGAATGCCGCCAAGGGCGGCGGCTTCATCTTCCAGTCCGACCACTCCGTGCCCGCCAACGTGCCGGGCGAGCATTACGATTACGTCGTGAAGGTCGTGCGGGAGTGCGGCCGCTATCCGCTCCAACTCGGTGAATTCGATATTCCGGAAGTCAGCTAGGTGATTCGTGCGTACTGCTGCCAGTTTATTCTTCCTCGCCGCCGCGCTCTCCGCGCAGCCCATCCAGGTCCATTTGCCCGAAGCCGCGCATGGCCTTTCGTTCGACACCCCGGCGAAGGTCTGGGATGAAGCGCTCCCGCTCGGCAACGGGATGATCGGCGCGCTGGTCTGGGGCGACGGCAAACCGCTGCGCATCTCACTCGACCGGGCCGACCTGTGGGACCTCCGCCCCGTTCCGGAGTTCCACTCGGCCGAATACAGCTTCGCCCAGATGAAGCGCTGGCACGAGGAAGGCCGCGTCAAAGACTTGAAGCGCGTCTACGAGGACCCGTACAACCGTGCGGCTCCAACCAAAATCCCCGCGGGCCGTATTGAGATCACGTTCCCCGATACCGTTGTCTTCCGGAGCACCGGGCTCTCCCTTGCCGATGCCGTCGGGACCATGCGTTTTGCGGACGGCACCGAGACGCGCATCTTCACCCATGCGATTGAACCGGTGGGGATGGCGCTCATCCGTGGCGCGAAACCCTCGGCCATCAAGCTGCAACCGCCCCCGTTCACGGGCACGGTGGATGGGTCGAACCAGCCGCCATCGGGAAACCAGGACTTGCGGCTGCTCGGCTATCCGGCGCCGGTCGAGACCTCCGGGGAGACATGGCGCTCCTATTTTCAGAAGGGCGCGGAAGGCTTCGAGTTCGCCATCCACATGGAATGGAGGGACACGCCCGGGGGCCGGCTCATCTGCTGGTCCGTGGCGTCCGGCTTCGAAGGCCCAGACCCGCTGGACCGCGCGGAGAAGCGGGTGAAGCAGGCATTGGCCGCCGGCTTCGATACCATGCTGCGCTCGCACCGGCAGTGGTGGCTCGGCTTCTGGGGCAAGTCGTCGCTGCGCGTTCCCAACCGGGCGATCGAGCGGCAGTGGTACCTCGACACCTACAAGTTCGGTGCGGCCAGCCGCCGCGGCGCGCCGCCCATCACCCTGCAGGCCGTCTGGACTGCCGATACCGGCAAGACGCCTCCGTGGAAGGGCGACTACCACCACGACCTCAACACCCAGCTCAGCTACTGGCCGTGTTACAGCGGCAACCGCCTGGAAGACGGGTTGGCTTATCTCGATTGGCTCTGGAAGACGCGCAACACGGCGTTCGATTGGACGAAACGCTTCTTCGGGCTGCCCGGCCTGAATGTGCCGATGACGGCCGACCTCGCCGGACAGCAGATCGGCGGATGGCGCCAGTACACGCACTCCGCTACCACCGCCGCATGGCTGGCGCACCATTTCTACCTGCACTGGAAGTACAGCGCCGACAGGGAATTCCTGCGCGACCGCGCGTACCCATACCTTCGCGACGCCGCCACGTTCATCGAAGCCTTTACAGCAAAGAAGGATGCATCCGGTAAACGCACCCATCCACTGAGCTCTTCACCGGAGATTCACGACAACCGGCCGGAAGCCTGGTTCCCGACCGTCACGAACTACGACCTCGCGCTCGATCGCTGGCTTCTGCAGGCGACCGCGGAACTGGCGGCGGAAGTGGGTCGCAAGGACGAAGAGGCGCACTGGAAGACGGTGCTTTCCGAGTTCCCGGCGTTCATGCTCGACGATGCGGGAGGGCTGCTGGTCGCCGCGGGCCATCCCTTGCGCGAATCCCACCGGCACTTCTCACACCTGATGGCGATTCATCCCCTTGGCCTCTACGACTGGGAGAACGGTGAGCCCGACCGCCGCATCATCCGCGCCTCACTCGCCGATCTCGACCGCCTCGGCAGCTCGCGCTGGTGTGGCTACAGCTTCTCATGGCTCGGGAACATGGCCGCGCGGGCGCGTGACGGCGAGCGCGCGGCAAAGGCCCTCGAAATCTTCGCCACGGCCTTCACCCTGCGCAATAGCTTCCACGCCAATGGCGACCAATCCGGCAAGGGCTACTCGACCTTCACCTACCGACCGTTCACGCTGGAGGGTAACTTCGCCGCCGCGGCTGGCACGCAGGAGATGCTGCTCCAGAGTCACGCCGGAAAAATCATCCTTTTTCCCGCGATACCCGCCTCCTGGCGTGATGCCGAGTTCCGCACGCTTCGCGCCGAAGGAGCCTTCCTGATTTCGGCCCGGCGCAACAACGGCGCGGTAACGCGCGTAGAGATCGTCTCGGAAGCGGGGGGAACGTGCCGGCTCGTCTCCCCCTTCAGCGGGCGCGAACTGGCCTTCCGCATGAAGGCCGGCGAACGCAAGATCTTGACCGGCGATCCTAAGCGTCCCTAGAGAACACCTTCTGGCCGTCGACGTACGTCGCCCGAACCTCGATCTTTTTCTGCTCCGGGTCGAAGTCGAAGAGCACGAAGTCCGCGCGGTCGCCCTTGGCGAGTCCGTTCTCGCGGCCCGGTACGCGCCCGGCCTTGGCGGCATTCACGGTGGCCATCCGCACCGCGTCGGCCAGGCTAAGGCCCGCAAGCTTCATCAGGTTCTCGACGCCTACGTCCATGCGCAACGCGGAGCCGGCCAGTTTATCGGTACCCTCCAGCACCACGCGGTCCCCGTCGGCAGTCAACTCCACAATCTGCTCGCCCAGGCAGTAGCGGCCGGGCTTGCAGCCCGCCGGCATAGCCGCGTCCGTCACCAGGACCGAGCGCTCCAGCCCCTTGGCACGGATACACGCCTTCAGAAAAGACGCCGGCAGGTGAATGCCATCCGCGATGAAGTCAGCCATCAGACCGTCTTCGGCAAGCTGGTCCCAGATGTAGTTCGGGTGCCTGCGGATGATGCTGTGGGAGCCGTTGCCCAGGTGCGTCGAAAGCGTCGCTCCCGCCTTCACTGCGTCGGCGATCTGCGCTGCGTCAGCATTGGTGTGCCCGATGGACGCCACCACTCCAGCCTTCACAATCTTCTCGATGAAACCGGGTGCCTCCGGCCACTCCGGTGAAATCGTCACCAGCCGGACATGACCCTGCGCGGCCTCCTGCCATCGCTGGAACTCGTTGAAGTCCGGGCGCCGCACCCATCGCTTCGGATGCGCGCCCCGCGGTCCGTCCTCGGGCGAGATATACGGGCCTTCCACGTGGAAGCCGTCCATCGCCGCGCCCTCGGCAGCGTTCTGTTTGAAGCGCGCCAGATTCCGCAGCGCCCCCGCCATCTCGTCCGGCCCGCCGGTGATCACGGTCGGGTAGAAGCGCGTCACGCCCATCGCGTATTGTACGTGCACCGACCGCGCCAACTCCTCATGCGGCGATCTGGGCGAATTGTAGTCCACCCCCGCGTATCCGTTCACCTGGATATCGATCCATCCAGGAGCGATGAACCCACCGCTGGACTGCGATGCCGCAGCCACCGACGTAATCGTGCGGTCGTACTCGACCACCACTGCCGCGCCGGTAATCGCATCAATGCCGGTACAAGTCATATCGTCTCTGTTTTTTGCACAGGATTGCCACAACTGAAGCGCGGCAACCCATAGAAGCCATTACGGAAAAAAGCTGTTGAAAAGGGACTCGGGGCCGGAATTTTCGTTGGCTTTTTACCGCTGATCACGCTAAAAAGAATGCAGTCATTCGGCTGCTGCGCGATCCGGACGGCGTTATCTCGGGGGAGGTGACCGGCCGGATCGCAGAAGCAGCCTTTATTTTTTCCCCTTACAGCGACACCCCGGCAGGCTGGCTCGCACCAACTGGCGAGAGCCATCCGTAACGGTCCGGCTTGGTGCCGTTCACGATGGCGAAGAACTCGCTCTGCAGTTTCTCCGCAATCGGCCCGCGACGCCCCTGCCCAACCTTGATGCGGTCCACCGACCGAATCGGGGTGATCTCCGCAGCCGTGCCCGAAAAGAACACTTCGTCGGCGATGTACAGCATCTCGCGCGGGATGATCGTCTCCACCACCGGAATTTCCAACTCCTGCGCCAATGTCAGCAGCGCGTCGCGCGTGATACCCGGCAGCACCGAAGCGCCCAGCGGCGGCGTGTGAATTTTGCCGTCCCGCACCACGAAGATGTTTTCGCCGGAGCCCTCGCTCACGTAGCCGTTCATATCGAGCGCGATGCCTTCCGTGTAGCCGTTGGTGAGCGCTTCCATCTTGATGAGCTGTGAGTTCATGTAGTTGGCCCCCGCCTTGGCCAGAGCGGGCAGGGTATTCGGCGCGATGCGCGTCCAGCTTGACACACACACATCCACACCCTCGGCCAGCGCGTCGGCTCCCAGGTACTTGCCCCACGCCCAGCATGCCATGTAGAGATCGATGGGGTTCTTAAAAGGGTTAACCCCCATTTCCCCGTAACCGCGCAAAATAATCGGCCGGATGTAGCACGAATCCAGGCCGTTGACCCGTACAAGCTCCAGCATCGCCTCCGCGAGTTCCTCGGGCGTATACCCGAGTTCCTCCATGCGGTAAATCCTGGCCGAATCCACCCAACGGCGAATGTGTTCGCGCATCCGGAAAATAGCTGGTCCGGACGGAGTCGAATAGCATCGAATTCCCTCGAACACCGAGGTACCGTAGTGCACCACGTGTGAAAGTACGTGGATGGTGGCTTCCTCCCAGGGTATGAAGCGGCCGTTATGCCAGATCTGTTTCGTGGGGGTCAGCATAATTTATTATAGGTCAACCCCGGATTGGAATTAAAGTTGCTCCATCTTCGATAGCCCCCCGCAACGCCAGCTTCAGCGCCTCCGTACTCCTTCGTAGAGGGGTTTTGAAATGCAGCGACAACGTCTGTTTCCGATTGTCCTGGTCGCGCTCCTGGTCACCGCCGCATGCGCACAGCGCAGGCCTGGTCAGCCATTGCGCCCCGGCTTCAACATGTTCAGCGTCGAGCAGGATATCCAGCTCGGCCAGGAAGCCGCACAACAGGCGCGGCAGCAACTCGATGTGGTCAAGGACCAGAACCTGCAAAACTACCTGGCACGTGTCGGGAACCGCCTCGCATCCACTCCGCGGGCCAAGGAGAGCGGGTTTCCGTTCAGCTTCACCCTGATCAACGATCCATCCGTGAATGCGTTCGCGCTTCCAGGCGGTCCCATGTTTGTCAACTCAGGTCTGCTGCGCGCGGCTGCGAATGAGGCTCAGCTCGCCGGCGTTATGGCGCATGAGATGTCCCATGTCATCCTGCGGCACGGGACCAACCAGGTGTCCCGCGCCAACCTCCTGCAGCTTCCCGCAATGCTGGCATCAGGCGCCGTCGGCAGCGGTTCGCTTTTCGGACAGCTTGCGCAACTCGGCATCGGTCTGGGCTTCAACTCCGTCCTGCTGAACTACTCGCGTAGTGCCGAGAACGAGGCCGACGCGCTGGGCGCCCACATTATGGCAGCCGCCGGATACAATCCCATTGAATCGGCGCGCTTCTTTGAGACCCTGGCAGCCGAGGGCGGCTCGCGCGGGCCGGAATTTCTGTCCAGCCATCCCGATCCCGGCAACCGCGTGGCAAGCGTGCAGGCTGAAATTCGCACCTTGCCGCAGTCGAGCTACGGGTACGAGACGGGCGAGTTTCGACGGGCCCAGCAATTAGTCGCCGCTCTGCCTCCGCCCAGGAAGACCCGCACTGCGCAGGCGAACGCCGCGCCCCCGTCCCGGACACCCCAGGGCACCGCGCAACCTCCCTCCGGGATTCCGGCCGGCGGCTGGCAGGAGCTTCGCGGGCGATCTTTCAGCATCTCGTATCCGGGGAACTGGGAGGCCTTCGGGGGCCAGCAGTCGAACAGCGTCACCATCGCGCCGAGGCAGGGAATCGTGCAGGCAGCCAATGGAGGGGTGTCCGTCGGGTACGGAACGGTGCTGAGCTACTACGTCCCTGACGGAGTCCGAACCGTGGACCTCCGCAGGGAAACCGGGGATCTCGTGAATCAGCTTCGGGCGCAGAACCCGGGGACGCGGGTGGCCTCTTCCGGGTCGCGACGCGTCAGAGTGGGCGGCGCCGACGGCTTAATCACCATGCTGGAAGGGCAGTCGCCGTATGGAGGCCAGGAGACCAACGCGCTGCTCACGGTGGCTCGTCCCGAAGGTCTGTTCTACATGGTGTTCGTGGCTCCGCAACGCGACTTCAACCAGTTGGAGTCGACGTTCTCTCAGATGATCCAGTCCATCCGGTTCGCGCGCTAGTGGCTGAGCTATCGGGAGATCGAACGTAAGCTGGGCGCGAGCGCTCCGACGGTGTCGCTTTGGAAAGGTCGCTTTGAACAGTCCGGGACCGCGGGGTTGCAGGGACAGCACAAAGGCAGCAAACCGCGTGTCGCGACGCCGGTTGTGCAGGCGAAATCCACCGTGCAACGGGTGCTGGGGCAGGCGAAACTCAAGCCGCATCGACTGGAGCGCTACATGGCCAGCAATGATCCCCGGTTTGAAGAGAAAGCTGCTGACATCATTGGGCTGTATATGAACCCGCCGCAACACGCTGCCGTCTTCTGCGTGGAGGAGAAGACCGCCATTCAAGCGATGGACCGACTTGATCCCGTCTTGCCGCTGTCGCACGGACGTGCCGAGAGGCACGGCTATGAATACTACCGCCACGGGACACTGTCGCTGTACGCGGCATTGGAGGTGAAGACCGGAAAGGTGGACGGCAAAACCGCTGCTCGTCATAACAGCGCCGAGTTCGTTGACTCCCTTACCGGGTTGGTAAGTAAAGCGCGGTGGGCCAAAGAGTATCAGGCGAACCCGAAAGTCCGTGCATACGCGAAATCAGCACGGCCGATCCGTTGGACTTATACGGACCCCAAGCGCCGAATTGGCGCTAAAGCAATCACCGGGACAGTCCACTAGTTTGCCCGGTTCGCCTGTTGCCGCGCGAAAACGCGCTGGGGCCGCTGCGAGGAAAACGAGCAGGTCATTCGCCAGGCCAGCAGGATGGTTAGTACCGCGGCAGTCGTCCAGGAAAGCACGTCGACCACGGCCCACGTGATGCGTGTGAACGGCCACACGAGGTATCCGAAACCGCCCGGTACGAACATCCCGGAGAGCGCGATACGCACGAGTATCAAGGTGCCGATCAGCCTGTAAGCGCGGTGCTCCTCGTTTTCGGCGATCGGGTTGCGCATCAAGTGAAGATGCAGCCCCAATAGGGCTGCCGCGAGCTCGAGGTGAAAGTACTGGCGGAACACAAGCAGCGATCGCCAGGGCGACAGCCCGACAAACCAGGCCGTTGCGGCGCCCGCGATCAGGGACGAGCAAGCGATGGCCGCGGTCGCACGGAGCTTGCCTCTGCGGTCGAGCCGCACACAACCGAACCACAGAATTTCGAAGCACAGCAGCGTTCGGAGACCCATGCGGACGGGCTGGCCCGTAAACCAGCCCGTAACCCAGTTCGGAGCGACCAGGACACCCAGGGTGATGGCCGCCGCATCGCCAGCCAGGTACAGCAGCAGCGCCGGATAGCGCTGCCAGCACACCCGATGAACGAGCCACAGCGCGGTAGCCACCTCAATGAGCGGCAACAGGAGCGCCCAGAGCCCAAAATTCACTGGCCGCCACCATCCGGGCCCGGTGGGATGTCAGGCGGAGGATCGGGCGGCGGATCACCCGTGGGATCGCCGAGAGGTTCGGGAGCCGGAGGTTCCGCCGGGGTTTCCGGCGGGTGGCGCTTGAGTTCGTCTTGCATTTAGTCTCCTTGGCCAAGCCGGTCCAGGGCTTGGCTGAAATGGGAGTGTGCGAACCTTAACGTTTCGCTGCAGAATACCAGCCTCAAGCGGCGCTGTAAATACCCCGGATTGAGCGCTGCCGATAACGAATATTATGTCTACTTCTCAGGCATAAATATACTTGACTGACCAAACTTTCCGGTGTAGAGTCATTTCATGAGCAAAGTACCCACCACCCTACAAGAAGCGATCCTCTACTTTTCCAACTACGAGAACTGCCAGCGGTTCATGATCGCGCTCCGCTGGGACGATGGCAGGGTGCGTTGCCCGTACTGCGACTCGGAGAAAGTCACCTACCTGGAGAACGCGCGTCTCTGGAAGTGCTACGGCAAGCACCCCAAGGCAAAGTTCTCGCTCAAGGTCGGGACCATCTTCGAGGATTCCCCTATCGGTCTGGACAAGTGGTTCGCCGCGCTCTGGATGCTGGTGAACTGCAAAAACGGCATCAGTTCGCACGAATTGGCGCGGGATCTGGGTGTGACCCAAAAGACCGCCTGGTTCATGCTCCAGCGTCTGCGGCTGGCCCTACAGCAAGGCGGCTTCGGGAAGATCGGTGGCCAAGTCGAGGTGGACGAAACCTACATCGGCGGCAAGGCCCGCAATATGCACAAGGACCGGAAAGCCAAGAAGCTCCAAGGCAAGGGCGGAGGGTTTTCCGATAAGGTCGGCGTCCAGGGGATGCTACAGCGCGGTGGCGAGATCCGCTTGGCCGTTATTCGGGATTCCTCGGGGTTCACCCTGAAGCCCAACATTCGCGCGAACGTCGAGCCCGGATCGCACCTGTTCACCGATGAGGCGAAGGCCTACTTCGGGCTCCAGGAGGACTATGTTCACGACGTTATCAATCACGCCGAAGCCTACGTGAACGGCCAGATCCATACCAACAGCCTTGAGAGCTTCTGGAGTCTACTGAAGCGCGGCCTCGGCGGCACCTACGTCTGCGTGGAACCTTTTCATCTGTTCCGGTATGTGGATGAGCAGGCTTTCCGATACAACAACCGCAAGGATATGAACGATCTGGAGCGGTTTGCTAAAGCCCTTTCTCAAGTGGGCGGGAAGCGGCTCACCTATGAGCACCTGACCGGGAAGGACCGGGAGGCAGACCCGAACCCGATGTGAGGTTCAGGACCCGGCGCGGGAAGAAACCCCGGCCCGAACCGCGGCGGGCTGAAACGGTTGCGAAGTGGCGCGCCAGGACCCGGCGGCTCCAGGAATAACCCTACAGCCAGCTAGTCCTTCGGGCCGGCTGGCTTTTTCGTTCTTGGCGGCATGGCGGACTTCGGAACCGAGAGCACAGCTTTCAGCGCGCTATTGAATCGCGCCCATGCCCTCGGACCTTCGGTGCATCGCGGTTTGGGCTTCATGGTTTCATCATGACACGATCAATCGCGCTCCGCATAGCCAATACCAGCACTCCCTGCGCGGTAAAGGAAATACGACTGCTGCTCGCCCCTGTCTTTAAACATCTCCATCATGTCCCGCACAACGGGGGCGACTTCCAGCCCGAATCTCTCTTGCTCTGCCTCCGCCCTGGCGCAGTACGCGATCATGTCGGCCGCCTGCAAGCCAGCGATGTATTTATCATCAGCGAAGCCAATACCCAACAATCGGTGTTTTAGGTCGGGTTCGCGTAAGCGTAGGAGGTTGAAGAGGGTCAAGCAGCCCTGTGCGTAATTCTCCGTGAGGTCGCATACGATCTGAAATGCATCGGAGGGGCCGTGCGCGTCCACCGTGCCACGCACGCATAGCTCAAAACCGCAATACTGCGGATCGCGCAGTTTCTTGCGTTGGATATCCGGCAAAGACTCGAACTCGCCGGCCAGTATTGGGCAGGCGATTTTCATTAAGGGTGACTCGTGAATTACCGACGCGAGCCGAAAAAGCAGTTGATCCCGTTCGCGCTCCCTCGCCTTCCAGCTATAGAAGTCATCCCGATAGGCGAGGGCCGCTGAGAGTTTCACGGTAGTGATGCCGGTCCCGGCAAGGACCGCACCCCATCTGCGGTTAAACTCTCCCCAGTGCTCATCATGGGCAGCGCACCCCGCAAAGACCACGCTCTTACCCGCATCTTGGAGTTTCTTTGTCTCGTCAAAGTAGGCGATAACCAGCCTAGTGGGGTGTGGAGTTGGTTTTGTGGTGGCGTCGCCCAAGGCGTGGATTGCCCGCAGAAACAGATCGTTGATGATGCGTCACCACCGCCTTTCCGCCGTAGGCTATCTCGTGATACACTACGACTAGCCATAGCGGAAAAGGCCATGCGGTGTGCCAGCACCACAGGCCGGAAGCTATGCAGTCAGACCTTTTGTTCCGGCAATTCAATAATATACAGGAGTGTGCCTGAATGCAAGGTCAAATCCTCGCCGACATCGCAGAATCCCGCGAGCGCGAAATTTTCGATCTAGCCCGAGAAGTCAATAATCTCGTCCGCAGCAAGGCCAGCACCCAAGTCGTAGCCCTCACCGCTCTTGAGGCGGCGCGAGTCGTGTTTCTGTGGGAGCGGAGTCCGGTACCTTCGCTGGAAGTTCCTCAATAGCGGTTTTGATCTTGTAGAGTTTATCGTCCATCTTTGTGAGCAGGTCAACGATCTGAGCGAGGAGTTGGTGTTCTTGGGCGGTCATGGATTGAACCTAGCGCAAGGCCCCGGGTCAGTCAAGTATATTTGTGCCACTTCTCAACGAGACCAAAAAATCGGGCCCGCCGGCGCTCTCGCTGGCGAGCCCTAGGGAAGAAATCGTAATCCTGTTACCTTGTCCGGCCGCCTCCGCGTGATCCGCCGTCCCCACGGTTCCCGGAGTTGCCGCGTTCTCGACCACCACCGCCACCGCCGCCACTGCTCTGCCGCTCGACGCTCCTTGATGGCGCGGCGCTCCGTTCCCGCATCACCTGCGGAGCAACTCGGACGGAAGGCTCCGAACGGCTCGGTCGCGCCTCATAGTTCCGTCCTGCACCGCGACCGCCATCCGAACCGCCGCGTTCGACCGGCTGGAACTGCTCCGTACGCCTCGGTTCAGCCGTCTGCCGCTGGCGCCTGACTGGTTCCGCCGGCCGTGCGGCGCCGGGTTCTCCGAAGCGCTGCCACGTTCGGCTCCGTTCCGTCTCACCGCGCCCGACCCGTTCTCCCGTGCCCGGGGAGGTTTCAGATGGCCTTGTGACCGGCGCATCCAGCCGTGTGGGTTCTCCGAACCGCCGCCATGTCCTGCCACGGTCCGCCGGTGCCTCACGGCTGGCCGGTTCGGACTGCGAGACGCCCGCCGGTGCCGAAGATTGATGCGCCGGCTCTCCCACACGCCGCCAC
The DNA here is from genome assembly GCA_035561075.1 of Bryobacteraceae bacterium. Classification (GTDB taxonomy): domain Bacteria; phylum Acidobacteriota; class Terriglobia; order Bryobacterales; family Bryobacteraceae; genus JAMCRM01. Next base: position 12,341 of record DATMYF010000018.1, on the reverse strand, counting down.
GTGCGTCCGCCTTCCGCGTTACCCGGCCTCTCAGACCGGACGCTATTCGCGTTCGGGCTGCCGGATCGTTCCCCCCCGCGACGCCAGCCGCGGTCACTGTCCGTGCCGCCGGTCCGCACCTGTTGCGCAGCCCCTCCGGTCGCCCCACCTTGGCTCGCACGTTGAAAGGAGCGCTGCTGTTCCGCGAACGGAACCCGATCTACCGGCGCAGCTTGACGGCGGCTATAGAACCGGACGTTATTGTTGTCCGTAGCCCGCGGCGCGTTCCGGACTTCCCGATCCGCGAAGCGCAAACTGCCCCTGTCCGGGGCGACAGGCAACTGCCCGCGTACCAGGCCCGCCTGCCGAATGTCGCCATCGCCCACCCGCACGATGTTTCGCCCGCCCCGTCCGAAGCTGCTGGCATCCATGCCGCTCACGCCGTCACGTACCCGCGCATTGCGGTATACGTTCGTGATGTTCACGTTGGTGATGTTGACGCTGCGGTCCACATAGCCGCCCCGATACCCGCCGTAATACCTGCGCCCATACCACGGATAGTAAGGCTCATACGGCGCCAGCGGCACCCAGCCGACCCGGCCGAACCCGAATCCGACATGCACTCCGCCGCCGCCGAAACCGAAGAACGCCACCAGCGCCGGCCGCCAGTAGTGCCGGCCGCGGATGTCACCCGGATACCAGCACCAGCCGTGATGGCCGTGATACCAGCGTCCATAATGATAAGGAGCCCAGCCCCAGGGGTCGTAGCTGACCCATGTCCACCCATACCAATCCTGCCAGACCCAGCGGCCATGGCGGTATGGCGCCCAGCCCGGACCAGCGCTCGGCACCCACACCCAGCCGTAAGGCGCGTCGTAGACCCAGCGCCCGTGGTCGTCCAGGTCGTCCACCCCGTAGATGGACGGGCTCACATACCGGTAGCTTGAAGCAGCGCGCTCGAGCTTCCGGTCGCGGTCCTCGGTCCATCGGTCGAATTCGTCCGGCCGCGCGGCGCTGATCGTCTGAAACTCCGGGCCGCTATCCGCGTTGCGCATCAGAATGGCATTCCCGGAAGTGACGCGCTCCACCCCGCGTGGCGTATATACTTCCACCTCGCCGGATCGCACGGTCACCTCGGTCTGCCCGTCGAACACATTGATGCGATACCTGCCTCTGCGGGACGGGCGCACGGAAACCGCCGGCGTGCTCAGATCCACGTCCGCATCGGAGTCGCGCAGGACACTGAATTCCACCGGCCCGCGCGCAACCTGTATCTGGTAACGCCGGTTCTCCAACTCGCTCAGCCGCACCTCCGCGTTGGACCCCAGCCGGATCACGTTCTCGGAATCGAACTGCACCTCAGCGCGGGAATTCGGGCCGGTGGCGACGGTGTCCTGTACCACCAACGGCGCATTCACCGCCCCGGCAACCCAGTCTCCCGAGTCACCCCGGCGGACCGACACGTCACCATTGATCACGCTGATGCGGGCGACCCCACGACCGGGGTTCTCGTCTTCGTCCTCCGCCAGAACCGCGGCCGGACTCACCAGCAACACGGTGGCGACCAGCATCCTGGGTACTACGGCACCGCTACGCATGGCTTCTTCTCCTGACTCCTCTTTCCATTAAGGCATTTTTCGCACCAAACGCCAAGCTCGCTCTCTGGAAGGACTTGCGCTATCATGCGGGCTGATGACGGTGGCCGAAAAGCACCAGGGTGATGGGATTCAGCCGAGGGCTGTCGGCTGGCGCAGCGCCGCTCGCGCGCTGGCTGTCCCTGCGCTGCTTCTACTCATAATCGTGCTCTTCTACTGGAAGATCACCCTCACCAAACAGTACACCTGGCTCGACGCCCCGGATTTCGCCTACCAGGTCCTCCCCTGGTATCAGTTCCAGGCCTCCGAGTGGCACCAGGGCCGTATTCCCCTCTGGGATCCCTATTTGTGGGGCGGCCAACCGCTGATCGGACAGGCGCAGCCCGGCGCCGCCTATCCTCCCAACTGGCTTCTCTTCCGCCTGCCCCTGCGCGACGGCAAGATCCGCCGAGACTTCCTGCATTGGTTCTACGTCCTCACCCATTACTTCGCGGCGCTCTTCTGTTATTGGCTGTGCCGCGACCTACACCGCAGCCGCGGCGCTTCCCTGCTCGCCGGACTGGGCTTCTCGCTCAGCGGCTGGTTCGGCAGCACGGAATGGCCCCAGATGATGAACGGCGCCATGTGGGCGCCCCTGATCCTGCTATTCCTCTTGCGTGCCCTGAGGGGTGAACGGCCGTTTCCCAATGCCGCGATTTCCGGCGCCCTCCTCGGCATGGCCTTCCTCAGCGGCCATCACCAGATCCCCATTTTCGTCGCGCTTGCCTGCGGCGGGTTATGGATCTACGGGCTCTTCCGAGGAGGCCGCCTCAACACCGGCTTGCTGGCGCCCGCCGCCGCCTTCGGAATCTTCCTCCTGCTGGTGAGTGCGCTCCAGACCCTGCCGGCGTACGAATATGGGAAACTGGCGCTGCGCTGGGTCGGTGCGGCGAACCCGGTCGGCTGGAAGGACGCGGTTCCTTACACGGTCCACGCCAACTTCGGCCTCTATCCGTTCTCCATCCTGGGGATCGTGATTCCAGGATTCTTCCGACATGCGGACCCTTTTATAGGGCTCGTGCTGGCAGGATTCGCGTTTATCGCGCTGGCGGCGGCGTGGCGTGAGCGAAACGTCCGGCTGTTCGCCGCCGTAGCCATCGGAGGCCTAATCTATTCCTTGAGTTGGCATGGGCTATTTCAAGGAATAGTTTATGCTTTGGTGCCGGTCGTCGACAAGGCCCGCAATGCCTCCATGGCCGTGTTCATCTTCCACTTGGGAATTGTGGTCCTGGCAGCCTACGGTCTGGACGCTTACCTCAATGAGGAAAGGTGGACCGCGCGCCTGGTGAAGGGATTAGCGATTTTTGGCGGCTTCATCTTTGCAGCGCTGCTGTTCGCGTCGGTTTCGGTGGCCCAGCGCCCAATGGACTACGATCGTGTGGCATTGGCTGGCTTCATCGCGCTGCTGCTTGCCGGTGCCCTTCACGGCTGGAAGCACGGGCACATCACCGGACGCACGGCCCTCGTTCTGGTGACCATGCTCATGCTGATGGAGGCAGGGGCGGCGGGCAGTTCCTTCGCCTGGGCGCACCGCGATAAGCCCGATTCCTTGTTGAAGAAACTCTCTCAACACGATGATATTGCGGCATTTCTAAAACAGCAACCGGGGCCCGTGCGGGCCGAAGTGGATGCCAACGAGATCCCCTATAACTTCGGTGACTGGCACGCCATCGACACCGTCGGCGGCTATCTGGCCTCCCTTACCATCAATATTCACCAGGTGCAGCCCCATCTCAACGCTCGCCTGCTGATGGGAACGAACTACTACGTCGGCAAGACGCCCACGCGTCCCGGCCAGATCGACCTTTTTGCGGGCGGCGGCGGACTGCATGTGTTCTCGAATCCCGGCGCTTTCCCGCGCGCCTGGAGCGTCCATCAGGCGACGTCCGTCCCCGGTTGGGACGAAGTGGGGCTGCGGCTCGACCGGGACAGCCCAGAGGCGCTGCGGCAGGCCACTTTCCTGATCGGTGAGACGCCGGCCCTGGGGACCTGCGCCGCGCCGGACAATGTGCGCCTGCTAACTCGCGCTCCCAACCGCCTGGTCATTGAGGCGGACATGGGTTGCCGGGGGATGGTGGTCGCGGGGGACCTCGCCTTCCCCGGCTGGTATGCCTCCGTGGACGGCAAACCGGCACGGCTGTGGGACGCCTACGGGTTTCTACGCGGCGTAGTAGTGGAAGGCGGCCGGCATCGCATCGAAATGCGTTACCGCCCGCGCTCGGTGGTTTGGGGCGCGACGCTCACCGCGCTAGGGCTGCTCGGAACAATTCTGCTGGCTATTGTGGTGCGTCCGCGGTGGCGGTGAGATAAACTTAACAATACTTAAGGGTGAGTAGCAGCTTTTCGGCCGGGACGGCCGGAAACGGGGATATATGTGCGGGATAGCCGGCTTTACACACAGAAATTGTGTGCCTGATGCTGGTATCGCTCGTAGAATCGCTGCGGTGCTCGTCCACCGCGGCCCGGACCAACAGGGCGTTTACCGCTCCGGAGACGTATCGCTCTGCGCGGTCCGGTTGAAGATCATCGACCTCGGCGGCGGCGACCAGCCGATGGTGAGCGAAGACGGCACCACTGCCGTCGCTTTCAACGGAGAAATCTACAACCACACCGCTCTCCGGCGCGAGTTGCAGGATCTCGGTTATCGCTTCCGCTCCCACTGCGATACCGAGGTGGTGCTCAACGCCTTTCGCACCTGGGGCACGGAGTGTTTCACGCGCCTGCGCGGGATGTTCGCGGTGGCGCTCTCGGCCGAAGGCGGCAAGCGCCTGGTGCTGGCGCGGGACCGGCTGGGCATCAAGCCCCTCTACTACCACCGCCGCGGCGGCAACCTCTACTTCGGCTCCGAGCTTAAGGCCATCTTCGAGCACCCCGACGTGCCGCGCCGCCTGAACCTGGAGGCCCTCAGCCATTACCTTTCGCTGAACTGGGTGCCATGTCCCCACACTTTGGCCGAAGGCATCCAGAAACTGCCGCCGGGTCACCTGCTTGAATGGCACTCGGGCGAGGCGCGAGTGCGCCCGTGGTGGCGCCTGGAATTCCGCCCCGATCAGTCCCTGAATCTGGGCGCGGCCAAAGAGGAGCTTGACTGCCTGCTGCGCGAATCCGTCCGGGAGCACCTCGTCTCAGACGTCCCTCTCGGAATCTGGGCCAGCGGTGGAGTGGACTCCTCCACCATCCTGCACTATGCCGCGGAAGCCAGCCCGGTGCCGCTTAAGACGTTCTCGGTGTCTTTTACCGGGCGCAGCTTCGACGAGACTCCGTACTTCCGGGAGGCAGCCCGGCTTTACGGAACGGATCACCACGAGTTTGACCTCAACCCGGACCAGGAACTCGAGTCGGCCATCGCGGAGTTCGCCTGGTACTCCGATGAGCCGAGCGCCGACGCCGGCGCGCTGCCGGTCTGGTTTCTCTCGCGCATGAGCCGCCGGCATGTGACGGTAGCGCTGTCGGGCGAAGGCGCGGACGAGCTCTTCGGCGGCTACATTACCTACACGGCGGACCGGCTGGCGCGGCCCCTTCGCGCCGTGCCCGCGCCTCTGCGGCGGTTGCTGCTCGCGGGGCTCGAGAGATGGCTTCCGGTTTCGGACGACAAAATCAGCCTGGAATACAAGCTGAAGCGCGGCCTTGCCGGTTCCCTGCTCCCGCCTGAAGAGGCGCACTTCTTCTGGAACGGCGCCTTCACCCCCGAACAGGTGCGGCGCGTCTGCCCGAACCTGCGCGGACCCGGCGCGGACGCGTTGATCGAACGCCTGTGCCTGCCCGAGGGGCGCATTGGCTTCGTCAACCGCTACATGCTCGTCGACCAGCACTATTACCTGCCGGACGACATACTCTACAAGGTAGACCGCATGAGCATGGCGCACTCGCTCGAAGTGCGGCCCCCGTTCCTCGACCATCGAATCGTTGAGTTCGCCGCCAGGCTGCCGCAGAAACTCAAGATTCACGGCTCGAAGCAGAAGTACGTGCTCAAGGAACTGATGCGGGACAAGCTGCCTGCTTCCATTCTCGACCGCAAGAAGACCGGCTTCGATATCCCCACACACGACTGGTTCCGCGGCCCGCTGCGGGCTTTGCTGATGGAGACCGTTTCGCCCGCCGCCGTCGAGGCCACGGGCATTTTCAATTCCGGTGCCGTCCACTCCCTGATAAGCGATCATATGGAGAGACGCATCAATGCCGGATATCAATTATGGGGCCTGCTGACGCTTTTCCTGTGGATGAAACGGTGGGAGATCGAGGTTCCCCCGCCGGAGGAAGCGGGAAGCAGCGCGCTGGATCAGGTTCTCACTACCAACTGATTGTCCTCGCCATCGCCAGCCTGATTTTCATCGGCTGCATGATCAGCCCGCCGGGCCTGATGGACGACGTGGACGCCGTGCAGGCACAGATCGCCCGTAACATGCTGGATTCGGGCGACTGGGTGACAGCGCGCCTCGACGGCGTCAAATACCTCGAAAAAGCGCCGCTCAAGTACTGGATGATGGCGGTGAGCTACGCCATTTTCGGTGTGCACGATTGGGCCGCCCGATTGCCCCTGGCGCTATGTACCGTCCTGCTCTGCTGGGTAATGGCGCGCTTCGCGGCCTGGGCGTTCCACGATGAGCGAGCGGGGCTCTGGGCGGGGCTGGCGCTCGCGACGTGCGTGGGGCTGTTCCTGTTTACCCGCATCCTGATTCCCGATGTGATGGTAACGCTCACGATTGCGCTGGCTATATGGGGATTGGTGCGCGCGCTCGATGATGACGAGCCGCATCCGCGCCGCTGGGCACTGGGGATGTGGGCCGCGCTCGGCGTCGGCCTGCTGCTGAAAGGCCTGATCGCGGTGGTCTTCCCCGCCGGGGCCGCGTTCTTCTGGCTGGCCTTCACCGGGCAACTATTCCGGTGGAAGACATGGCGACGGCTGCACATCGTGGCCGGGCTGCTCCTGATGTTTGCCATCGCGGCTCCGTGGCATGTGCTGGCGACACTGCGGAACCCGCCCTATTTCGACCTCACTATGCGCAGCGAGCGTGGCTACTACCGCGGCTTTTTTTGGTTCTACTTCATCAACGAGCACGTGCTGCGCTTCCTCAACCAACGCTACCCGCGGGACTACAACACCGTGCCGCGGCTTTGGTTCTGGCTTCTGCACCTGATCTGGTTTTTCCCCTGGAGCGCTTACCTGCCAGGGCTGGCGAAGCTGGGATATCGCGGCCCGGACCGGGGCTCGCGCGTGCGTCTGATGGCGCTCTGCTGGGCAGGGGTGGTGATGGTGTTCTTCACCTTCTCGACCACCCAGGAATACTACTCTATGCCGGCATACCCCGCGGTGGCGTTGCTCTTGGGTTGCGCCGTTGCCGGCGGCGGCAGCGTTGTCCGATGGGGGACGCGTGCCGCGGGCAGCATCGCGGCACTGGCGGCGGCTGCGATAGCAGCGATCCTGTGGGCCGTACGCAACGTTCCCGCGCCGGGCGACATCAGTGCGGCGCTGCGCCAGAATCCCGATCTGTATACCCTCTCCCTGGGTCACGCGGCGGACCTTACGCTGTACTCCTTCGCTTACCTGCGCGTGCCCCTGGTAGTGGCGGGGGTGGCCTTCCTGATTGGTGCGGTAGGGGCGTGGCGATGGACGGGGCGCCGGGCGCTCCTCAGCCTCGCAATCATGATGGCGTTGTTCTTCCACGCGGCCCGGTTGGCGCTGGTGGCTTTCGAGCCTTACCTCGGCTCGCGGCCGCTGGCCGAGGCGCTCGTCCGGCAGCCCCAGGGCAAGCTCATAGTGGACGACCAGTACTACGCCTTTTCCTCGGTCTTATTCTACGCCAACCGTACGGCACTGCTGCTGAACGGCAGGGTGCAGAACTTGGTGTACGGGTCGTTTGCTCCGGGGGCGCCGGAGGTGTTTATCGAGGACCAGGATTTCGCCCGGCTGTGGAACGGCACAGAGCGTTATTACCTGGTGGCCTCGGCGGCCGCAATGCCGCGTTTCGAAAAGCTCGTCGGCCGCAACCGCATACACTTGATCGCGGAGAGCGGCGGGAAAGTGCTGGCGGGCAATACCGCTGCGTCTGCGGCGGCTGCAACCGAGGGCAAGCCCGAGGTGCGGTTCCTGTGCTTCGCGCCCAGCCCCTACACCAGGCGGCATGACGCGCTGCGCGCCGGGCTGGGCGTATTCCTCTCGCTGAGGCGGTTGGCGGAGGAGCATGGGTTGCGGCTTGCAGCAACCTTCTACGACGGCATCCCCGCTCTTGAGAATACGGCAAAGGCGCGCGCGCTGCTCCAGGGTGCGCGCGTCCTGGTGGTGGGGAGTTCGACCTGGGCGCAAGGCTCCTCACAGTACGTCCGGCGGTTCTTCGAGTTGGCAAATAGCGAGTCGCTACTGGGAGCGTCCGCCACCGCATGGGCGACTGCCGGGGGATCCGGCACGGGCGGCGAACTCGTGGTGGAGGACACCCTCCGCACCCTCATGGCGATGGGGGCGCAGACGTTTTCCCTCGGTCAGAAATACATGGTGTTCACCACGGGGGAACGCTTCGGCCCGCCCGAAGGCGAGTTCACCATGCTGGACTGCTGGTACATGGAACAGTTCGCCAAATCCATTGCCCTTGCGGCAATGGCCGGGAACAATCGCGCTGAAACCGCGGCGCTGGCCGCGAAACTCGACCTGCATCACGAATACTGGCGGAAGTTTCCGAAAAGCGAGGCGGCGATCACGGAGCGGTACAGCGCTCTGCGCAAGAGGCTCAACGCCGCAGCCGATGCGAATTCCCCGGCATACCGGGCGCTGAGCACGCTCGTTCAAACACCATGAGGAAACGGGCCGCGGAGAACGGGGATTACGCGATCATTGCGTTTTGTCCTTAACCTTGGATGCGCCCTCTTCAGTCTTCTCGGCGCCTTTGTTAACGGCTTTCTTGGTACCCCTCTTGACCTTGCCCCCGACCTTGCGAGCAGTCTTCCCGGCAGCCTTCCCTGTATTCTCGGCCGCCTGACCGGCACTCTTGCCGGCTTCCTTGGTCGCTTTGCCGGCTTTCTTCATGTCGTCGCCGGCAGTCTGTGCGGTTGCGCCGATCGAGAGCAGCGCGGCGGTACCCAATATAGCTAGAAATCGCTTCATAGGCCCTGCAAAACAGCAGTTCGGGAACCAGTGCTCGTAATCATACAGCGGCGAGCAAATGAACCATGCGGTAAACTGGCGAGTCGAGCCAGTGAGGAGGCAGGTATGAACAAGCAGATGTGCATGGGGCTGATCGTGGGGAACCGGGGCTTCTTTCCCGATCATCTCGCCCGGTCGGGGCGCGAGGAGATGATCGCGGTGCTGAAAGGTGCCGGGGTGATGCCTGTGGTGCTGGGAACGGAGGAGAGCAAGCACGGAGCCGTCGAGACCCGCGAGGAGGCCCGCAAGTGTTCCGCCCTGTTCCGCGATCATCGCGACGAGATTGATGGCGTGATCGTGTCCCTGCCCAACTTCGGCGACGAGCGCGGCGTGGCTGAAACGCTACGCATGGCCGGGCTGAACGTGCCGGTGCTGATCCAGGCCACGCCGGACCAGCCGGGCGCGATGACTATCGAGTGCCGGCGCGATAGTTTCTGCGGCAAGATGTCGGTCTGCAACAACCTCTCGCAATACGGCATCCCGTTCTCGCTCACCTCACGCCACACGGAGGCGCCGAAATCGGAGCTGTTCCGGCAGGACCTGGAGTGGTTCGCCGCGGTCTGCCGCGTGGTGAACGGAATGCGGAAGGCACGGGTGGGGGCCATCGGGGCGCGTCCCGCGGCATTCAACACGGTACGCTACAGCGAGAAGATTTTGGAGGCGAACGGAATCTCGGTCGAGCCCATCGACCTCTCTGAGATCATGGGCCGCATCGGGAGATTGAACGATGGCGACGAGGCCGTGGTGCGGAAGTTGGCCGAAATCGGTAGCTACGTGGCGACCGGAGGCGTCCCACAGGCCGCGCTGGTGAAAATGGCCAAGCTGGGTGTCGTGGTGGAACGCTGGATGGCGGACTCCGATCTTTCCGTCAGCGCCGTGCAGTGCTGGACGGCCATCGAGGAGTTCTTCGGCGTGGCGCCCTGCACCGTGATGAGCATGATGAGCAATGGCCTCATGCCCAGCGCCTGTGAAGTGGATATTTGCGGCGCGGTAGGGATGTACGCCCTGCAATTGGCATCCGGAACTCCGAGCGCCCTGCTCGATTGGAACAACAACTACGGCGACGACCCCGATAAGGCCGTCTGTTTCCATTGCAGCAACCTTCCCAGGAACTTCTTCGAGAGCACTCGGATGGGTTACCAGGCGATCGTCGCCGGTACAGTCGGGAATGAGAACGCCTTCGGCACGTGTGTGGGTCGCGTCAAGCCTGGGCCTATGACGTTCTGCCGCGTATCAACGGACGACCGCAAGGGGAAGATCGCGTCCTATGTCGGGGAGGGCCGCTTCACGGCTGATCCGCTGGATACTTTCGGCGGGTTTGGGGTGGTGGAGATCCCGGGCATGCAGAAACTGCTGCGGCACATCTGCGAGAACGGCTTCGAACACCACGTGGCTGCGAATCGTTCTTCCGTGGCAGGCGCGGTGCACGAAGCCGGGGTGCGGTACCTGGGTTGGGACGTCTACCGGCACGAAGCCTAGTCAGCCCGGGGCCGCCCCGGTATTAGAACCCGTAGCGCCGTTTGTCGGTCGCCTCGGTTTTCAGCCAGACACCCGTCGAGCCGATCTGCCCGAGAGCCACGGCGATTCCTGATTCCGGCTCCGTGGGAACCTCTGTTGGGGCGGGGGCCGCCACGACGGTTTCCGCGGGCGGCTCCGGCGCGGGTACCTCTGCCTTCGGAGGCGCCAGCAGGTTATTCAACGCGCCGAAACCCGGGCGAATGGCAGCCATGGCGGCTTCCGCTTCCAGGCACCACTCATGCAGCGCCATGTAACTGCGGACCTTTTCCTCGGCGGGCGGGAAGACGCCGTTGTACCGCAGCAGGTTGCCGCGCCACTGCGCGAGTAGCTGGATAACGCGCTCCACCTCGGCACCTGGGCAGTTCGCCGCGGACCATCCTTCGCAGGCCCGCTCCAAATCGAAGAAAGCGAGCGTCTGGGTGTAAGAAGTGCGCAGAAACCGGAGTTCTTCGGCGAGTTTCTCGACCGCCTCACGCTGCGCCCGCTTCTTGCCAACCAGATCCTGCACGCCGCGAAGGAAATCCTCCGCGAGCCCCGGGTTCCACTCCTCCGCAAAGGGTGAAATGCGCTCCAGTTCTGCCTGCCACATCGACCAACGCACGCTCATGAACTCCTCCCGCGTATTCGACTGTACAGGATGAGCGGCAGCGCGTAAAGGGTTAACGTACTTCCAACGGGCTATGCAGGACTTGCATTCTAGCGTAAGCCCTTTGTCCTCAGGTGCGCGATCGCGGCGGCTGGATCGTTGCTGATGATGCCGTCCACCCCGGCAGCCAGCACGCGATCCCAGTCCGCTGGATTGTCAATGGTCCAGGGAATCACCTGGATACCCGCGGCATGAGCCTCCTTGACCTTCTCCGGCGTGATGAGCCGGAAGGCAGGGTTGACCATGCGGACGCCGGTTTCGCGCGCGATATCGACGAAACTGCGTTCTCCGCCTCCATATAGGGCCGCCAGAGGGATCTCGGGCGCCACGGCCTTCACGGCCCTCACAACGCGGAAATCGAAAGACTGGATCAGGACGCGCTTCTCGAGGCCGTGCTCGCGGACGGCGTCCACCACCATGCGGGCGAGCGGTTCGGGATCCGGAGCCCAACCCTTCCACTTCTCCGAGCTCTTGATCTCGATATTGAAGCGGATTTTGGATGTTTTGGCGAGGTCGAGGACCTCGTTAAGCGTCGGAATACGGGCACCCGGGACGGCCACCTGGTGCGGGAAAGCAGGTAGCGTGAGGGAACCACAGTCGTAACGTCGAACCTCGGCGAGGCTGAGCTGGCGAATGGGCAGCCGGGGCTCGCCGCCGGTGCAGAGCGCTGGGTTGATGACGGGGTCGTGGGTAACCACCAGCACGTCGTCGCTCGTGGCCAGAACATCGAGTTCGATAAAGTCCGCGCCGATCCGAATGGCCTCCTGAAAGGCGGCTATGGTGTTCTCAGGACGCACGGCCGTCGCTCCGCGGTGGGCGTGAACCGCGACAGGCCGCGTACCCGCGACCGCGGCGGCGAGGAAAAGCAGGGACAACAGTAAGATTTTCATGCCGGTGTTATGCTGGGTTCTCCGATGGTCAAAAAGACCCCAATCTACGTCTCCATTGCCGAGGATATCAGGAAAGAGATCCTCACGCTCCCGCTGGCGCCGCACACGCGGCTGCCGTCCGAACCGGAACTGGTGGAGCGCTATGGAGCCGCGAGGGAGACCGTGAGGCGGGCGCTGGCGCGCTTGCAGGAACAGGGTCTGATCTACTCCCGGCAGGCGGTCGGAAGCTTCGTGGCGGAACCCCGGGTGGAGCAGGATCTGGACCAGTTGCTCGGGTTTTCCGAGTTCATGGTCTACCAGGGCCTGAAGCCGGGTTCGCGCGTTTTGAAGGCCGAGTTGCAGCGCATTACCGACGCCAATTCCCCGGTTTTACGGGAACTTCGGCTCAAGGTTGGTTCGCAGGTGGTGTATCTGCGGCGGCTGCGGCTGGGCGGGGGCACGCCGCTGGTGATTGCCAACACGTGGCTCCCGGAGCGCCTCTTTCCGACTTTTCTGAAGCACGATCTGCGCCGGCAATCGGTCTACGATGTGATGCAAAA
>DATMYF010000017.1:0-2156 GCA_035561075.1 Bryobacteraceae bacterium | reverse complement strand
TACCTGAGCCTGGAACGTGTTTGCTGAATTGCTGAAAGAGAAGCTGCGTGGGGTGTTCGAGCTCTCCGCAGATCAGGTGTGCGCCTTGGAGCGGCACTACGAATTGCTGGTCCGGTGGAACAAGATCCTAAACCTTACGTCGGTGCGGAACATATCCGAGGCCGTCGAGCGCCATTACAGCGAATCGGTCTTCTTGGGTGCGCATCTCCCGTCCGGCGCGCTGAATGTGGCGGATATCGGCTCTGGCGCGGGCTTTCCGGGTGTCCCAGTCGCGGTAATGCGGCCCGATTGCACGTTTACTCTGATTGAGTCGCACCAGCGCAAGGCCGTGTTTCTGCGTGAGGGCACCCGTGATTTGCGTAATGTCCGGGTAGCGGCCAAGCGGGCCGAAGATGTTGAGGCTGGGTTCGACTGGGCTATTTCGCGGGCCGTCAACGTTGGGGACATTGCGCCGGTATTGTCACGTATTGCCAGTAATATCGCGCTCTTGGCGGGTGAAGTGCCACCGGCCGCCGCTGGGTTGGTGTGGGCCGATGGGATCCGGTTGCCTTGGGGCGAGCGGCGTTATCTGTGGTTGGGGCAGCGGGTTTCACGTGAAACGTAGAAGACGATGTTTCACGTGGAACGTTCGCGGCTTTTCGCCGCGCGAAAGTGCGAATCCGCGCACACGCCGTGATAGCATATCCCCTTGGGAAAGATCTTAGCTATCGCCAACCAAAAGGGTGGAGTCGGCAAGACTACTACCGCTATCAACCTTGGCGCCTCCTTGGCAGCCAATGACTTACGCGTTCTGGTCATCGACTCCGACCCTCAGGGAAACGCCACTACGGGGCTCGGCGTCGTAAAAGATCCGGCACGCCCCAGTCTGTACCACATAATGCTCGGGGACTCCGATTTCTCGGCGGCCATCGTCCGGACGGAATTCGAAGGCCTTGACGTCGTTCCCTCGGACAAAAACCTCGTCGGTGCGAATCTGGAACTTGTCGATATCGAGCGCCGTGAGTATCGCCTGCGCGACAAGATCCAGGCGCTCCGTGAGCAATACGATTTCGTTCTCATTGACTGCCCGCCGGCCCTCGACCTACTCACGCTGAATGCCCTACTAGCGGCGGACGCCCTGCTGGTACCCATTCAGTGCGAGTTCTTTGCTCTGGAAGGGGTCTCGGAGCTCATGGACACCGTGGATCGCATCCGCACTTCCTTCTCCCATCCCCTCGCCATAGAGGGCATCCTCCTCACCATGTTCGATGACCGCACCAACCTTACCCGCCAGGTTGCCGCGGACCTCAAAGAGTTCTTTGGCGACGCAGTTTTGAAGACCGTAATCCCGCGCAGCGTCCGGTTGGCTGAAGCCCCCAGCTTCGGACAGCCCATTCTGGTTTACGATGTCCGCTCGCGGGGAGCCGAAGCCTATATCCGCTTAGCAAAGGAGATCCTGGACCATGAGCAAAGCGCCGGAACACGCGCGCAGAGCGCTCGGTAAGGGCCTGAGCGCACTGATCCCGACCCGGCCGACGGCCCAGCCGCCGGAACCCGCGCCGCCGGCCACCGATCATGTCGCCCAGCTCTTCATCGACCAGATCGAGCCCAATCCGTTACAGCCCCGACGGGTCTTTCAAACCGAGCGTCTTGAGGAATTGGCGCAATCCATCCGATCGAACGGCATTATTCAACCCCTGGTGGTCCGGCGAAACAACGGACGGTATCAACTCGTGGCCGGAGAGCGTCGTTGGCGTGCGGCCAAGCTCGCCGGCATGGCCCAGGTGCCGGTCATCGTGCAGGAGTTTCCGGATGACCGCCTGCTCGAAATCACTCTCATCGAGAATATTCAACGCGAAGACCTGAACGCCATCGAGACGGCGCTGGCCTTCGAACGCCTCGGCAAAGAACTGCATCTCAGCCATGAGGAGATCGGGCAACGCACCGGTAAAGACCGCACAACCATTACGAACCTCCTGCGCCTGCTGAACCTCCCCCCGGACCTCCAGCAGTTGGTCGCCGAACGGCGGCTCTCCTCCGGCCATGCCCGCTGCCTGCTCTCGCTGCCTACCGCGGCTCTGCAACGCGAAGTGGCCGAAAAGTCAGTCGCCCAGGGATGGTCCGTGCGGCAAATGGAGCGTCTCACCCAGCGCATGCTGGAGACGCGACAGCCCAAG
>DATMYF010000016.1:0-18457 GCA_035561075.1 Bryobacteraceae bacterium | reverse complement strand
GCCAACGACCAGCGGGCGGCTACCCTTTGGTACCACGACCACACGCTCGGCATGACCCGGCTGAACGTCTATGCAGGGCCGGCGGGATTCTACCTGCTGCGCCTCGGGCCTGGTGATCTTCCGACCGGAGTTCTTCCCGGCCCTGCACCCTCCGCCGGTTCAGATCCCTTTGGCCGGTTCTTCGAGATCCCCATCGCGATTCAGGACCGGTCCTTCAACGCGGACGGCTCCCTGTTCTATCCAGACAGCCGGGCGTTCTTCGATCAGTTCGCCGGACCCTATATACCTGGTAGCGACGTGCCCCCGATCTGGAACCCGGAGTTCTTCGGTAACATCATGGTGGTTAACGGTCGGACTTGGCCGGTCCTGGACGTCGAGCGGCGCCGGTATCGATTCCGGTTCCTGAACGGCTGCAACTCCCGTTTCCTGATCCTGAAAATTGCCAGCGATCCGTTGGGAACGAGGCCGGCGACAGCGGCGCTGCCCTTCTGGCGGATTGGCTCCGACGGCGGCTTTCTGCCGCGGCCTGTGCAGTTGAACCAGTTCCTGATGGCGCCGGCGGAACGGGCCGACGTCATCGTGGACTTCACGAGCGTTTCCGAGGGTACTGCGCTCTACCTCATCAACGAAGGTCCGGACGAGCCCTTCGGAGGCGGCGAGGTCGGCACGGATTTTGACCCGGCGGATCCCGCGACCACCGGCCAGGTAATGCGATTCCAGGTGGTGGCGCGGTTAGGCACAGACACCAGCATGGACCCGGCGCGGCTGACCCTGCCGGCATTTAGGCCGCTCGGCCCGGCCAGCAACACGCGACAGGTCTCGCTAAATGAACAGGCGAGCACGTTCCCCGGGTTCGACGGACCCATTGCCGCGCTGCTAGGCGTGTTGAACGGGGCAGGGGATCCCGTCGCACTGGAATGGAAAGATCCGATTACGGAGAACCCGGCTTTGAACACCATCGAGGTCTGGGAGATGCACAACTTTACGGAAGATGCGCATCCCATCCACATCCACGAGGTGCAATTTCAGGTAGTCAACCGGCAAGCTTTCGACGAGGGGGATGCCAGGCAACCGGAAAGTTGGGAAACCGGATTCAAAGACACCGTGATCGCCTACCCGGGCGAGATTACCCGCGTGAAGGCCCTGTTCGACCTGGCAGGGTTGTATGTCTGGCACTGTCACATCGTCGAACATGAGGACAATGAAATGATGCGGCCCTACTTTATTGGACCGAATCCACCGCTGGTATAGGGGTGAATGATCCTCGGCTTTACCGCACTGTGAGCAGCATTAGGTGAGCTCACACGCATAGACTCCAGCCGTTCCCGAGGCCCAATCCCGAGACCCTTGACCGTCATAAGCCGAACTCGTATGATCGACGAATGGCGAGCGCCTGGCGAGGGCTCGTGAGCGGCCTCGAGCCAGCGACAACGCCAGTTTTGGCTCGCGAGGTGAGATCACATGCCAACCTATATTACCTTGCTCCGGTGGACGCCGCAGGGTTTGCAGAATATCAAGCAAAGTCCATCCAGGCTGGATGCGGCGCGCAAGAGTTTCGAATCTGCTGGCTTAAAGATGAAAGACTTCTACATGGTTACTGGCCAGTACGATATGGTTGCAATCATGGAGGCGCCCGATGACGTCGCCTTGGCGAAGGCGATCCTCGGATTGGGCGCGCAAGGGAGCGTCAGAACGGAGACGTGCCGCGCTTTCACGGAAGACGAGTACCGTCAGATCATAGTCGGAGTGGCGTAGGCGAAACCTGATACCGATACCGAACCGGAACGCCATCCCAAGCTGTGCCAGATCGGCTTAACCCGGAAGTTGTTGTTTTGTGGTGCGCCCGGAGAGACTCGAACTCCCGGCCTACTGGTTCGAAGCCAGCCGCTCTATCCAACTGAGCTACGGGCGCACTCTACGGTTTATTATACAGGCTGAATGAGCCGTCAATCGTCTAACCGCGAGGTGGAGATCAAACTCGCTGTGCCGGATGCCTCTACCGGGGAGCGCATCCTCCTGGAAGCCGGCTTCCAAGTCTCCCGCCCCAGGGTCTTCGAGGCCAATACCGTTTTCGATACTCCCGACGGACGGCTGCGCGCCGCTGCCACACTCCTGCGCATCCGCGAAGTCGATGGCCGCGGCCTGCTCACCTACAAAGGTCCCGCCGCCCCGGGCCGGCACAAGGACCGCGAGGAACTCGAAACCGGCTTCGCCGAGCCGGCCGCGATGGGCGCCATCCTCGAACGGCTCGGATTCACTCCCGCCTTCCGTTACGAGAAGTACCGCACCGAATACTCGGATGGCACGGGCACGGCGACCCTCGACGAAACCCCCATCGGCGTATGGCTGGAACTCGAAGGGGCGCCCGAATGGATCGATCGAACCGCCGCTGCCCTAGGATTCGGGGAGGCCGATTACATCACCGCCAGCTATGTGCGCCTGCATCAGGAGCATTGCCATCGGGCCGGGCTGCCGCGGTGCGATATGGTCTTCCCGGAGCGGAGTGTATAATGTAATACGTCCATGGCAGGCTCCATCCGCAAGCTCTTCGCGTCGCTCAAGAACCCGGGCGTCACGCCCACCGGAAAGCCCGCGCCCAGTTTGTGGGACCGCCTGCTAGCCGGCCCCACCCCGTCGGATCCCCTCTATCTCAGCAACCGTACCTGGAAACAGAAGTTGCGGCTCGGCCTCGTCGTGATGGTTCCCGTCCTTGTAGTCGTCGCGGTGGCGGCATATGCGATGCTAACGCCCCCCACCCTTACCGACACGCCGCCCGAAACCCTCACCCCCGCCCAGGTGGCCGCCCGGACGCCCGTCCTCCCGAAGGGCTTCACCCTGCCGCAGAATACCGATCTTCAGATCATGGAGGTCACGGTGGACCGCACCGGCGGCATGTTCGTGGCTGGTACCCTCAAGAACAACGCCAGCCGCCGCGTCGCCGGCGCGGAACTGGTCTTCGACCTCGCCGACCAGGACGGGTCGCAGGTGGGCAGCGCCTCGACGCGCGTCGAAAGCGTGGAGCCCAACGGCACCCTCCATTTCCGCTTCCCCATCCCACACAAGAACGCCGCCTTTGTGCTGGTGCGCGAACTCCGCCCATCATTTTGACGCCCAGAGCAAAAAACAATTTGCACAGGATTTGTTTTGGTGTATTCTGAAAGTGCTCTGGTATCGCGATATCCGCGCGCGAACTGCAGGAGAGTCTATTGACGCGCGACGAAATGGAACGCAGGCGCCTGGCAGCGGCGCAAGATCTCATCGAAGGCGTGTCGCAGGCCCGTGTGGCCCGCAAGTTCGGCGTCAGCCGTACCACCGCCTCACGCTGGCAGCGGGCGCTCAACGGCAGCAGCCTTGAAACCCTTCGCAAACGACGTGCCACCGGACGGCCGAGCCGCCTCAACGTCGAACAGCGTGCCGAGGTGATAACCATGTTCGCGGCCGGGCCGCGCGCCTGGGGCTTCGATACGGACCGCTGGACCACCACGCGCCTCTCTGAGGCCATCCACCAACACTTTGGAGTTCGCTACGATCCGGACCACGTCGGCCGCCTGATGCATCGTTTGGGGTTGCGCAAGCGCCGCGAGAGCGTCCAGGTACAGCAGCCTCGGTATGCCGAAAAAGCCCTCCCGGCGGTACCTGCCAAGCCGCTCACCTTCGTGCCAAACCGGTATCCGTTCCCGGCCGAGGTTTCCTCGCGGGTGCAGTAGTTTTCCGGTGCGGAAACTCACGCCGTTCGGGTGGTCAGGACCGGGAAATCCGGCGCGCGCGAAGGAACGACGAAACTCCGTAGAACCCGAAGAGCAGCACGCAAAACAGCGTCATTGACAAGCGCAGGATGTGTCCCCCGGAGCCGTCATACTCGCCCAGGTAGAAGCGGACACCGTTGGACACCAGCAGAAACGCAAGGCATAGAAAAAGAAAGCCAAAAACCTCGTGCCAGAGCGTGCGCGCGGGCTTGATCACCGCGGGCACGATGTGGCGCATGAATTGCTTTCCGACGTTGGCCTGTTTGGAGAAGTTCCCCTTCCTCACACCCCTATCCTAGCAGAATGCCGGGTGCCCTCAGGGCGGCGGCAGCACTATCGTTAGGCTTGTGCGACGCGGAAGTGTCCACTACAATCGGAACGGGTGTGATCGCTTTCAAGCCCAACCTGGAACGTCACCCGCAGCCGGTGCATCCACCCTAAGGGGGGAGTATGGAAGAGCCTTTGAAGCAACTGATGCAGGAGCTGGGAAACGCCATCAACGACTCTCTGTCCGAATCCGACCGCATTGCGGAGGCGATTGGGGAGATCAAGCGGGCTGGGTACGACGTTTTCCTGGTGCTCGAAGCGACCATCGGTTTCAACAGGCGCGACGAAGAGGGTGGGGAAGAGGAACTCGAAGAAACTGCGGACGCCAAACCGGAGCCCCGGCGAACGTTCGACGCCACCAGGGTCAAATTCACTTCGCAGGATCAGAGATTTCTTCGCGCGCTGAAGATTTCGGTGGAGGAAGACCCGCGCTCCTAAGCGCGCTCAACTTGCCAATAGTTCGGCATAAACCGACCACGTCGCAGTTGCCGCTCTTTCCCAGGTAAATTCCGCCGCCCTTCGCCGGCCCTTTTCGCCCAGTTCCCGCCTGAACGGCTCATCCCGAATCAGCTTTTCGAGCGCTGCCGCCATGTCGCCGGTGTCTTCCGGATTTACCAGCAAAGCGGCGTCACCGGCGACTTCCGGGATTGCCGCGCGCGCGGAGCCCAGAACCGCGGCACCCGCCGCCATCGCCTCAAGCACCGGAATCCCGAAGCCCTCGTCTAGCGATGGAAAGGCGAATACCGCCGCCCTCCCGTACCACCGCGCCAGTTCCCCGGCGCTTACATAGCCGGGTGTGAGGATGCGCTCCCGGGCGGGGCTGTTCTCGATGCGCGCCAGAATCTCTTCCGCCCCGTAGCCGGCCGAGCCTGCCAACACCAGGCGCCATCCCGACCCCGCCTGCTCGAAAGCCTCAACCAGCCGCGCGATGTTCTTCCGTTTCTGCACTGCTCCCACGTGCAGGATCACCTTTTCGCGCGCCGTTCCCTCGGGCCGGGGCAACGCCCGCACGCCGTGGTGGACCACCCGGATTCGCGACCGTTCCACCCCCAGCAACTCCTCCACCTGCAGCGCCGTGAACCCGGAAACCGCGATGATGCGGTCCGCCTCGGCCGCGGCATGCCGTGCCTGTTCCGCGAAGCGGGCGCGAAACTCGGGCGTCGAGTAGTCTCCGGTGAGCACGAAGAGGTCGTGGAAGGTGCAGACGGTGCGGCGCGCGCGGCGCCGGGGAAGCCGCTGATTCAGGCCGTGGAAGAGGTCTCCCGGGGGCGCCAGCCAGTCCAGAAGTGGCCGCCGGCCGGTGTTGCCAGGGTGCGGCTCCCGTAAACCCCGTGCCAGCCGGTGCAGCCGATAGCACCACAGGAAGCGCGCCTCCTGATGCGCCGCCGCCAGCGCCTCCATCAGTTCGCGCGAGTAGACCCCCACGCCCGAGAGGTCGCGCCCGGTGCTGTACGTCGCGTCGATCGAGATCTTCAAACCGGGATCCGGTATTCTTTCAGCTTACGGTAGAGCGTAGTGCGCCCGATACCCAGCAGCCTGGCAGCCTCCAGGCGGTTGCCCCCCGCGCGCGCCATCGCCTGCCGGATTGCCTGTTCCTCCGAGGCGCGCAACATCGACATCGGCACGGCCGAAGGGCGCTCCACCACCGGCAGCCCGTCGTCAAGCTCCTGACCAGGTTCGAACACCCGCGACCGCGCTGCCTCCATGTGCAATTGCACGGAGGACGGCAGGTCCCCGCGATGCAGCACCGGCCCGGAATTGAGCACCGTCATCTGCTCGATGGCGTTCTGCAACTCCCGCACATTACCGGGCCAATCGTAGGCCACAAGCGCCCTGGCGGCTTCCTCGCTCAATCGGTACTGCGGCGCCGACCGGGCCACGAAATGCTCCAGCAGCAGCGGGATGTCTTCCCGGCGCTCCCGCAGCGGCGGCATCCGGAGGGTGAGCACCTTCAGCCGGTAATAGAGGTCCTGCCGGAACTCCCCCCGCTCCACCGCGCGGGCCAGGTCGCGGTTGGTGGCCGCGATCACCCGGACATCGACCTTGCGGGTTTTCACCGCCCCGACAGATCGGAACTCGTTCTCCTGGAGCAGCCGCAGCAGCTTCACCTGCATGTCGGACCGGAGGTCCCCGATCTCGTCGAAGAAGGCCGTGCCGCCGTCAGCCGCTTCCACCAGCCCTTTACGGGTCTCCGTGGCGCCCGTGAAGGCGCCTTTGGCATAGCCGAACAGCTCGCTCTCCACCAGGGTGCCCGAAAGAGTGCCGCAATCGATGGTGACGAACTGGCCGCGCGGGTTGGCATAGTGGATGGCCCGGGCCGCCACTTCCTTGCCCGTTCCGCTCTCACCCAGGATGAGGGCCGGGGCTCGCGAACCCGCGATTTTGGCAATCCGCGCACGGATGGCGGCCATCTGCGGAGAGCGCCCTACCAGCGCCCGAAGGGCATCCTGCCCCGATTCCTGCCTGTTTGCCATCACCGGTTAAAGGTCCAGCCGCACGACGAACGCGGTGCGGTGTTGTTCGCCGGCGGCGCGGATCCGCTCGGCCAGCGCATCGGCGGCCCGCTCGTCTGTCTCCGCCCCCACCAGCACGCGCCACAGCGGCGGATCTCCATCTCGCAGCACCAGCCGGGCGGTACCGTAGCTCGACTCCATCTCGCGGCGTACGCGTTCGGCATTGTCGCGGTCCCGGAAGGCGCCCGCCTGTACGGCGAAACGCCCCTCATCGGGCGTCTCGGGAACCGGCGAGCGGATCACTTCGATCCGTACCTTAGCGGTGCCCGGCCCGATCATTCCGATGGCCCGCGCAGCGGCATGTGAGAGATCGATGATGCGCCCGTCGATGAACGGCCCGCGGTCAGTGATCCGCACCTCCACGGTTTTTCCGTTGCCCGGATCCACCCGGACCCAGGTCTGGAAAGGAAGCGTGCGGTGGGCCGCCGTGAGCTTCTCCATGTCGTAGATTTCGCCGCTGGCGGAGGCGCGCCCGTGATAAGGCACCCCGTACCAGCTCGCGATTCCGGTTTCGCTCCACCCGACCGGGGCCGGAACCGAGGCTCCCCGTACCGTCCCCGGTACGGTTGGGTACCGCTTCTTACCCCCGCAGCCGGTGAAGACGGTGGCCAGCACCACAGCCATCAGGAGCGTGTGCTTTGAGACTGGCCCTGGCAACATGTTCGCAGAAGGCTATTGTACCCGAAGAGACACCGCCCTGCTCCGGACCGGCGCGCCGCCCGGGGCTCAAGTGTGGTAATCGTAAAGGCGGCGCCGCCACAGGCCGATATGGGGATTGTATGCAGGAGAGGCGTTCGGACGTCCGGTTGCTCTGCGCGGACATGGTGGATGTGAATTGGCAGGATCGTCTGGGCCGCGAGAGGCAGGCTACCGCCTTGCTGGAGGACATCTCGCGGACGGGCGCCTGCCTTCAATTCGAGGTTCCGGTTCCGCTGGGAACCGCATTGCGCATCGCCTGCACCCAGGGCGCGCTTGAAGGCGTGGTGCGTTACTGCTGCTACCGCGAAATCGGCTATTTCGTGGGCGTGCAGTTCGCCGATGACAGCCAGTGGTCGCGCCAGGAATTCGAGCCGCAGCACCTGCTCGACCTGGAGCGCCTTATCGCGGCCGGCCGCAAGCAGGGCGAAGGCAACTAGGGCGCCTCACCATCCCATCTGTGCCATACGCCCCAGAATTTGCGCGGCATAGCGGTCCATGCGGGCGGGTTTACGCCGCAGCGGCGCTGGCAGGATCGCCGCCAGGCGGGCACTCTGCTCACGAGTGAGCCGCGCTGCCGGAACGCCGAAATGATACTGCGCCGCCGCCTCCGCCCCGTACACCCCCGGTCCCCACTCCACCACGTTTAGGTACAGCTCCAGGATGCGGCGCTTGCCGAGTATCAGCTCCGCCGGAGGCACCAGGGGATATTCCAGCGCCTTCCTCACCGGCGATCGCCAAGTCGTGAGTAGCAGGTTTTTTACCAGTTGCTGGGTGAGGGTGGACGCTCCGCGGGTGCGGCCGCTTTCAATCTCGTCTTCGATGGCGTTCTGCACTTCCACCCAATCGAAGCCCCGGTGGGAATAGAAGCGCCCGTCCTCGGCCGTCAGTACGGCGCGCTGGAGGTTCGGCGCAATCCGTTCCAGCGGGATGAAGCGGTAACGCTTGCGGTATTCGCGCTTCGTTACCCACGATTCGATGCGCCGCTCGGCCTGTACGGCCGTCGAGGGTGGGTCGATCCAGCGCAGCGCCGCCAGCACCAGCAGAGCTGCTCCGTAGAGCAGCAAGCCGAGCAGCAGGATCCGCCGCACCAGCCGCGCGGCAAATCCGGATTTCCGCCGTTTTGAGGTTTTCCCCACGTCAGCGCGGCCGGATGGCTGCTTCGGCCTGCTCGCGCGTGAAGCCCGACGGCATCGGCTTGTCCAGGTTTTCGAGCAGCGCTTCCCAGGATGGCGTGGCGGACCGGATGCCGTTGGCGGGAATGGTGATCCCGGCGCTCCAGGCGATGCCGTTCAGCACGATCTTTCGGAAGTCGTCCACCCCCCAGGCCCAGTGGTAGTGCGCCCCTGTGAAGCCGAAGCCGCGGCCGCCACCGGGCCGCTCGTACGCCCACGCCACGTGCTCGGGCATGCCCTTGCGCGCCCGCACGGTCGGATTGCCGGTGTGCGGGCCGAACGGCCCCTGGCGCGTGCTCTCCGGCGGAACAGCCGTAAGCAGCGGCGTCACCCCCGCCATTCCCGGACGGAAGCGCATATTGAAGTACCACTCGTCGTAGATTGCGAACGGCTTGACGCCGCGCGTCACGGGATGCTCCGTCAGCTCGGTGAACCGCGCGGTCCAGAACGGATTTACGGACCAGTTCGGCTCGTAGTAGCCACCCAGCCAGTCGAGACACCGCTCGCCACCCCCAAGCGCCCAGTGAACCGCGGCCAGGCCGGCCCCGGCCCGCATGGCGCCCTCTAGCTCGTCCAAATGCCTCGCCGCGGGATGATTCGGGCCCCCGTTGGTGATCATCACCACGGCCGCCGGTTTGCCGAGAGCCTGATCCGCCGGCCAGCCGTTGCGGTGCACCACCGTGCGCACCCCGGGTACGTTCTGCTCCAGGCACTTCGCCAACAGCAGGCACCCGGCGTTGCATTCATGTCCGCCGAACTCGTGGCTTGGGCGGTCGGCGATGAACACGATCGTTTTGGGAGCGTGCGCGCCGGCGGCAGAGCCCAGCGCCAGGCTGCCCGCGCCCAGAAATCCGCGGCGGGAAAGGCGGCGCGCGTGCGCGTCAGGTGTGGAAGGCATCAGTCCTTGGCGGAGGAAGAGGGATTCGAACCCCCGGACGAGTTGCCCCGTCTGCGGTTTTCAAGACCGCCGCCTTAAACCGCTCGGCCATTCCTCCGCTGTCCATCCATTATACCGGCGTGCCAGCGCAAGGGCACTTGCATCCTCGCCGCCGGATAGACTATACACTCAAATGATGACCAAGAGCACGCATGCCCCCCTATTCGTAGTTCTAGCGCTCACGCTGCTCGCCGCCGGCTGCTCCCGCCAGCCGGAACCGGCCAAGGATGCCGCCCAGGAGCGCGCGCAATCCCAGCAGCAGCCCGCGCCCGCACCGCCTCCGGCGCCGGAGGAGAAGAAGGCGGATGTCCCTCCGAAAACCGACGCAAAGACTTTCCGGGTCCGCTTCGATACCAGCCGCGGCCCGATCCTGGTGGAAGTGCACCGTGACTGGGCGCCCATCGGCGCGCGCCGCTTTGAAGAACTGGTGAAAGCCGGTTACTACAACGGTGCCCGGTTCTTCCGCGTGGTCCCCAATTTCGTCGTGCAGTTCGGCCTCGCCGCAGACCCTGCCGTTACCAGGAAATGGGACAAGACGATCCCCGACGATCCCGTGCTGCAGACCAACCGCGTAGGCTCCCTGGTG
The DNA here is from genome assembly GCA_035561075.1 of Bryobacteraceae bacterium. Lineage (GTDB taxonomy): Bacteria > Acidobacteriota > Terriglobia > Bryobacterales > Bryobacteraceae > JAMCRM01. The sequence continues at coordinate 8,477 of DATMYF010000016.1, read as the reverse complement.
TTCGCCACCGCCGGTCCAAATACCCGCACCACGCAGCTCTTTATCAACCTGAAGAGCAACCAATCCCTCGACGACCAGGGCTTCGCGCCCTTCGCCATGGTCGTGGAAGGCATGGACGTGGTGCAGAATATCTATCCCGGCTACGGCGAGAACCCCGACCAGGGCCAGATCACCGCCCGCGGCAACGCTTACCTGACCACTGCCTTCCCCAAGCTCGACTACATCAAGAAGGCCACCATCCTGTAGCACTCGCCACAAGTGAAACAGCGGCTGCGGTTCGCCGCAGCCGCTCAGGTACGGGATCTTCAGAGTTCTTGGCACGATCTTTAAGAGATTCATCCGCCCTTTCCGCATTAGACTTGGGCAGTTCAGCTAAGAACTGCCAGGTGCTCCTTCGAAGTAACTCATTGGCAAATTCCAGCGTGGGAGGAAGTTATGTGGATTGAGGCATTACGGCGCGCGACGAAGATTGCCGCTACGGGCCTTGGATTGGCCTGCATCGCATTCGGCCAGTCCAGCGTTGCCACTATCACGGGAATTGTCAGCGATCAAAGCGGCGCGGCTGTACCCAGCGCCGAGGTGGTTTTGACCAACACGGCCACTGGTGTAGTCGTCCGCACCCAAAGCAATACCAGGGGTGTCGGGCAGCGGTTGCAGCAGGCTTCGCTCGTGAATGATCGCTTGCACCATACATCGGCTATCTCACTCAGGCACTAACTGCTGCACTCGCTCGGGCTCGTCACCCAGCCAAGCGGGATTTTGTGCCGTGGCGTCACCGTCTTCTTTGGATACCCGCTCCTCTGCTGCCGAGAACGCGTGCGCGGGTGTCCATGCGGGTGTTCATTATGGCCCGATTTGGGCTACATCGGATCGCGGAAAATACTTCACAGCTGAGAACTTTTTGCCGGTATTGCGAATGATGGCGAGCCCCGTGCAGGCTGCAGGATGAGGTACTGACCAGAAAGGAGGACCTTTAGCAATGAATCGAAGACATGCCATGACCGTCCTTGGGGTAATGGGAGCCGCGGCAGTTACCCGCGCGCAATCAAGTGAAATGCCTTATCGGAGGCTGGGGAAGACCGGGGAAAGAGTTTCCGTCATCGGTCTTGGCGGTCATCACATCGGACGGCCGAAAGACGAGAATGAAGGTATTAAAATCATCAGGACTGCCCTGGATCGCGGCATGAACTTCCTCGACAACTGCTGGGATTATCACAGCGGCGGGAGCGAGATCCGGATGGGGAAAGCATTGCGAGATGGGTACCGCCAGAAGGCATTCCTAATGAGCAAGTTTGACGGCCGCACAAAGCAAGCGGCTGCAAGCCAAATCGATGAATCACTTAAGCGGCTTCAAACGGACCACTTGGATTTGATCCAGTATCATGAAAACATCCGGATGGAGGACCCCGATCGATTCTTCGCTCCTGGCGGCGCACTTGAAGCGGTGCTGGAGGCCAGGAAGGCCGGGAAGGTCCGCTATATCGGATTTACAGGACACAAGGACCCGCTGGTGCACTTGCGCATGCTCGACATCGCTGCCGCACACCGGTTCCACTTCGATACCTGTCAGCTTCCGCTGAATGTCATGGACGCACACTTCCGCAGCTTCGCTAAACAGGTTGTGCCCAGGCTGACCACGGAAGGCACAGCGGTGCTGGGGATGAAACCGATGGGTGACGGTATGATCCTCAAGAGCGGCGTGGTAAGTCCGATTGAGTGTCTGCACTACGCACTGAACCTGCCAACATCCGTCGTGATCACGGGTTGCGAATCCATGGACCGGCTCGATCAGGCCTTCGCGGCCGTGCGGACGTTTAAGCCCATGTCCGAGGCCCAGCTCTCGAGCCTTCTGGCGAAAACAAAAGAGGCTGCGATGAGCGGCACGTACGAATTGTTCAAAACCACCTCCCGGTTTGATGGCACCGCGCACAATCCGCACTGGCTGGGTTAAGAGCCGCACAAGTCCAGCAGCGATTCCTCAACGAGCCCGCGAACGAGTCAGGACCAGAGGGGGTGGTTTTCATCGCCAGGGGCCGCTTTTATGCAAGCATCCTCGTTCTGTCCGCGAGTCGCTCCCGGGATGGACGAATACATGCGCGAGTGCAGGCGCACAGCGAGTCACAGCGCGTTTGTTGCCACGCAATTTCGTGGTACGGGCGACAGCGGCCAATGCTGTGGCAGGCGCTGGCCAAGTCACAATCGCTCAAGGGAAGCGTCCCATACCGAACCGGCCATGGCAGGCGGGGTGGAATACGAAGTGCTCCACATGCTTGAGAGGGGTTCGACTTCATGCAGCTTCGCGAGATCATGAGCACCGGCGTCGTTACAATCGATCCCACGGAAATGGCGAGCGCTGCTAGGTCCCGGATGAAACGCCGCCGCATACGCCACTTGGTGGTAACGGAGAACGCGGGCATCGTCGGGATCCTATCCGAGCGCGATTTGGGTGGCCCCCTCGTCCGGGGCCGCACGGTCCGGGATCTGATGACGCCGGACGTGGTGAGCGCCGGACCGCAAACCACGCTTGCTGAGGCGGCCGACCTGATGCTGAAACGGCTGATCGGCTGCCTGCCGGTTCTGGAGGACGGCCGACTCGTGGGTATCGTAACCGCTACCGATGTCTTGGACGAGCTTGGCCGCGAATCCCATTCGCGGCCTGAAACACCGGGCAGCAGGCAACGAGCGCCCTTCCGGGCCGTGTTGCCCAAAGCTCTCAAGCCGATAACCGGCCGCGCCAAAGCCCCCCTGATTCCGGCTCATATTCGCGTGGTGGGAGTCCGACTCAGCGAAGACAGCAGAGCCGACATCCGTCGAAAGCTTGGTAGGAAGCTTGGAAAGTTCGCAGCCTCCATCGAGCGCGTGAGCGTCCGCGTGAAGGACGTGAATGGGCCTCGCGGCGGCGTCGATCAATTGTGCCGGATCAAAGTGGTTTTGAGCGAACTTCCGAGTGTGGTTTTCAATAACCAGGATGCATCTGCCGAAGTAGCGATCGACGGCGCTATCGCCGGAGCGGAACGAGCTGTACGAAAAGCGTTACAGCGCAGACGGCTGAAACCGGTCAAAGCGGGGCGCGCCAGAGCGCCCGTTCAGACCGGTTGAATTTTACTGCAACCAGGCCGCGCCTGGTAGCGCTCGCGTTCAGCATTGCCCTTGCCTCCTTGCTGCTGTTGGCAGAGCATCAGCGCCCTGCGTCAGAGGTTTGCCGAGTCACCCTCCTCACCGTTTCCGCTATCTGGCGAGCCGAAATGCCATAGCGCTCGATCAATTCACTCGGCTTCCCGCTGTGCGGGATCTCGCGGACTGCAAGTTTATGGACTTCGACGCGTTCCTCGGCTAGTGCCGCAAGCACCGCATCGCCCAGACCGCCGTGCGCATAGTGGTCCTCGACGGTGACCACAAGGCCGCCGGCAGCGCGACTCGCCTCGATCAACGCCTCGCGGTCGATCGGCTGGATGCTGAACAGATCGATAATGCATACCTCGAGGTCCTCCGTCCGCAGTTGATCATAGGCCGCCAGCGCTTCCGCGAGCGTCACTCCTCCCGTTACGATCATTGCCCGATCCCGGCCGCTTTGCCGTAAGATCTTGCACTTGCCGATAGCGAATTTCTCCTCAGGCCCATAGAAGATCGGAGTTGCCATGCGCGCCAGCCGCAGATAACACGGCCCCTTGTGCTCGGCAGCCAGTTTGGCGGCGCGCCATGCCGCCGTTGCGTCCGACGGGTAAAGCACAGTGTAATTCGGCTCGGCACACATCATCGCGATGTCTTCCAGCCCCATTTGCGACGGCCCGTCCTCGCCAATGGACACACCGACATGCGTGCCGGCCAGCTTGATATTCGCGTCACTGATCGCGGCCATCCGTACAGAATCGTAGGCGCGTGTTAAAAAACAGCCGAACGTGGACGCAAACGGAATCTTTCCGTGCGCGGCCAGTCCGGTCGCCACCCCAACCATATTCTGCTCGGCAATGAAGCATTCGAGAAACCGATCGGGGCAGACCTTCTGGAATTCTTCGGTGTAAGTTGAGTTCTTGACATCGCCATCCAGGACGACGATCCGTGAATCATTCTCCCCGAGGGCCGCCAAGGCGTCTCCGAAAGCTTTGCGCGTAGCGATCTTCTTGCTGCCCGGAGCATATGGCGGAGGCACAGATGGTTCCGCGGCGGGCGCTCCGCCGGCGTTGGGCGGCCCGGCAGGCAGATTGGGATCCCATCTCATGCGAGTGGCCGGCAAATCCCGTTCCAGAGCGCTGATCATGCTGGCCGCCACTTCGGGCGCCATTGCCTTACCGTGTTCACCCTCTTTGTCCTCTACTCCGATCATGCCTTTCCCTTTGATCGTTCGCGCCAACACCACCGTGGGCCGATCGGGGGTCTTTGCGGCTTTCACGTAGGCATCCAGCAATGCGGGAATATTGTGGCCGTCCACAATTAGCGCTCGCCAGCCAAAAGCCTCCCAGCGCCGCCGATACGTCTCCATATCGTGCTGGAGGATGGTGGGCTGGCTCTGGCCGAGACGATTGATATCGATGGTCGCGCAAAGATTGCCGAGCTTCCACGCAGAGGCAATTTCAGCCGCTTCCCAAACCGAGCCTTCCGCCGACTCGCCATCGCCCAGAAGTACGTATATGCGCCGGCCCGCGCCATCCATACGGGCTCCAACCGCCATGCCAAGACCGTTTGAGAGGCCTTGCCCCAGAGAACCGGTCGCCACATCCACGAAGGGCAGGCGTGGCGTAGGATGGCCTTCAAGGTCCGAATCGAGCCGCCGCAAGGTGGTCAACCGTTCGGGCGGAAATGCGCCTGCCTCGGCCCAGGCTGCGTAAAGGATGGGCGCGGCATGCCCCTTCGAAAGCACGAATTTGTCATTCCGAGAGTCGCGTGGTTTAGCCGGATCATATCGCATAACCGAGAAAAACAACACGGACAGGATCTCGGCCGCGGACGCGCAGCTTGTCGGGTGGCCACTGCCTGCTGCTGTCGTTGCGCGAATTGAATGAATCCGTAGCTGCGTCGCCTTTCTCCCAAGCAATGCCCACACTTCTTCGTTGGTTGCCATGGTAGACATAAGTACACCTTCACCTTCGTGAGTACCAGGTTTTAGAGGCGGTACTCATGTGCGGACCTGCACCTTGTAATCCCGCCCTTCCCATCGCTGCGCCTCAGGCCAGAACAACGTAAAATGGACGGGCGCCCTCTGCTGATGTGGCACGCAGATATCAAAGAAATGAATGCCGAGGCCAGTATTGACCGAGGCGCTGTCCTGAATAGTCCGCCAGTCGTTCAATGTCCACCGCATTCGGAACGAGGCCGGCGCCTGTATCCGCAGCGCCTCACCCGCAGAGACCGATCGAACCCTGCGTATCGGTTTCCAAACTTAAGCTCATGCCGGCCACGACTGCTCTTTTCTTTGACGTGGGAGGAGTCGTCCTCACGAACGGCTGGGACCGGTCTGCCCGGCTGCGAGCCGCCGCGCTCGATTGGGACCCATTTGAACAAAGGCACGAGTCTGTTGTGGCCGACTTCGAGACCGGGCGCATTGAGCTCGAAGATTATCTCGACCGGACGGTTTCTATGAGCGGAGGATGTTCACGCGCGAACAATTCAGGGACTTCATGTTGGCGCAATCCGGCGGCCTGTCCTGCGGCGCTCACCGTCGTCGAGGCGCTGGCGCGCAATAAGCGATGCTTCATGGCCACCCTGAACAACGAATCCCTCGACCTGAACCGATACAGAATCGAGCGCTTTCAGTTACGCAACTACCTTGATGTCTTCTTTTCTTCCTGTTATTGCGGCTTGCGAAAGCCCGATCAGCGGTTCTACAGGCTGGTCTTGCAAATTACACAACGCTCGAGAGGATGAATGCATCTTCATTGACGACCGGGCGCTGAATATCGAATGCGCAGAGCGTATCGGAATGCGCACGCTCCGGTACCGGGATGCGGCGCAACTCGATAACGAACTGCGCAAGGAAGGACTTTTGTGAGTGTACCGGGAAGAGACCGGCTACTCCATACCCTTCACCACACGTGGCTTGGTCATCCGCTCCACGCAGCGCTCACCGACGTACCCATCGGCGCGTGGACCGCGGCTATGGTTTTCGATGTCATCGACGCTGTCAGCGATCGCAGAGAGTTTGGCATCGCAGCCGATAGCGCCTTGGTACTAGGCATTGTCGGAGCGCTAGGCGGCAGCGGCGGCTTGACGGATTGGCAGGACACCGATCCCCCTGCGCGCCGCATTGGCCTGACACATCGCTTGATGAACGTTGGAGCCGTCGCGCTGTTTACCGGTTCACTCGTTGCGCGCCGGCGGAAGTCGCGCGCATTCGGCCGGACGCCGTTGCGGCCGCGGCGCGCCTAGCCGGCAATATGGTCGTTCCGGATGACTTTGTTCCGGTGCTGGCCGAGTCTGAGCTTCGCTACGGCAGTTTGCGGCGCATCGAGTACGGGGGGACTCCGATCTTGCTGGCGAAACGCGATCATCGTATTTTCGCCCTGGCCGAGACATGCTCGCACCTGAGCGGCCCTTTGTCGGAAGGTGAGTTCATCGATGGCAGCGTGAAATGCCCCTGGCACGGTTCGCGCTTCGCTTTGGAGGACGGGCGTGTGTTGGACGGTCCTGCTGTTCACCCTCAGCCTTGCCTTGAGGCGAGGGTCCGCAATGGACAGACAGAGCCCGCCAACAGGACCTCGCGAAGGGGCATGTAGGAGTGTGAGTTGGGCCACCTATCGTTCTATATCGATCCGGCGCCGCCTTTTCGCCTCGATCTGACTGTCTGGGCGATCCGGCGCCGGCCGGAGAACGAAGTGGATCGGTGGGACGGGGAGACCTACGAGCGAGTCTTGGCTGTCCAAGGCAAGCCAGTGTTCGTGAGGGTTACACAATCGAGAAGCGCGACTACGCCGCGGCTCGAGGTCACCGCTTCTGCTGCACATCTCCCCGCTATTGTGAAGACCACCGTAACCACCCCGTTGGGACTGCACGTTGATCTAAGATCTTTCTACCGGCTTGCGGCGGAGCACAGCCACCTGCACGAACTTGCCTCGCGCTTCCAGCGACTCAAGCCGCCGCGCTTTCCGACCGTATGGGAAGGTCTCGGCAACGGCATAGCCTGCCAGCAGTTCAGCCTGACTGTAAGGATTCTCCTTCTGAACGGGCTTTCGGCGCTATGCGGATTGCGGTTCGAGGAGGATGCGATGCGGCATGCATTCCCAAGATCGGAGGACCTGGCAACGGCGGTACCGGAATCTCTGCGTTCCCTGGCTTCAACACCGTCAAAACCCGTGAGTTCATCGGTTTGGGTACGGAAGTCACATCCGGGCAATTGGATCTGGAGTCGTTCGCAAATTTGGATAATGAGAAGGCGATGTCCCGGCTATTGGAGTTGTCGGGTGTGGGGCGTTGGACCGCCGAATACATTCTGCTGCGCACCTGCGCAAACCGCTCGACTACGGCCGTGTAATGCGCGCGGTCGGCAAATGGAGGCCGCATGGAGGGCTGGTTTATTTCCATTGGCTGTTGGACGGACTCGAGCGAGCCGGGTATTTGCGGCCGGAGACTGCCAGAGCGAATTTCAGGCGCGCTCGAACAGCGCCACGGAAGCAGGTGCGGGCCGCTCAACTTTTGGATGTTGGAGGTTTTGAAATGATCAAACTGAAACGAGTTTATGAGGAAGAGGATCCCGATGATGGGGTGCGCTACCTCATCGAGCGGCTCTGGCCTCGCGGCATCAAAAAGACCTCGTTGCGAATCGATGACTGGCTCAAAGACGCCGGCCCCAGCACCGAATTGCGGAAGTGGTTCAGCCACGATCCTGAAAAATGGCAGGAATTCCGGCGCAGGTACTTTGCTGAACTCGATCGCGTCCCCGATGTCTGGGCTCCGATCCGCGAGGCCGCGCGGAAAGGTACCGTAACCCTGCTCTATAGCTCGCATGATACGGAGCACAATAACGCCGTCGCCTTGAAGGAGTACATCGAGAACAAGGCGGGCACCAGAACCCGTGCCTCCGGCGGGCGCCCACGCCATTGATGGTTTCATGACGCAAAGTGAAGAGGTGACGGATTTCGCAGTGCAGTGCGCCTCATTCGAGGAGCTTTCTTCCCCCGCGAGCGAGGCGCTCGCCATCCTCGTGCTCCATGCCTTGGGGTCCGCGATCGGGGCGGCCGCGGAATATGCGTGCCGGAGCGGGGCTGTTCAGCCGCTTTAGTCACGCCCATCCCAGCACGCGTCCGCCGCCAGGAATGCACGAGCCGATGAGACGACCCGTTTGTGATAGAGGGCCCTCAGGCTGGATTCCGATGCTATTAGCCTATCGAGGCCATCGTCCAGGATGGAGGATCGCTGGCCGGAAACGATTGAATCGAGCACAGCTCGACTGCATCCAAGACCCGCCAGCGAGTTTGCCGACGTGCATGGTTCGCCGCTCTGTTCAACATCAGGTAGGCGAGCGCCGATAGCGACAACAATCCAAA
>DATMYF010000015.1:0-12639 GCA_035561075.1 Bryobacteraceae bacterium | reverse complement strand
TTGGTGGCCGCCAGGATGCGCACATCCACCTTGATCGGATCCGTCGAGCCGAGCGCCGTGAACTCCCGCTCCTGGATTACCCGCAGCAGCTTCACCTGCGTCTCAAGGCTGATGTTCCCGATCTCGTCGAAGAAGATGGTGCCCTTGTCGGCCGCCTCGAAACACCCCTTCCGGGTGGCGATGGCGCTGGTAAACGCGCCCCGCACATGGCCGAAGAGCGTCGATTCGAGCAGTTCCGGTGACAGCGAGCCGCTGTTCACCGGCACGAACATGTTGTCCGCCCGCGGCGAGTGCGTGTGGATGGCCTTGGCAATCAGTTCTTTGCCGGTGCCCGTCTCGCCCGTGATCAGCACCGTGGAGCGCGTGGGTGCCACCTGCGATACCAGGTCCAGCAGCCGCAGCATTCGCTCGCTCTTTCCCACGATGTTGGGAAACGAGTAGCGCTGTTTGAGCGCCCGCTTCAGGTGGGTGTTCTCGTCCTCCAGGCGGCGCCGCGCAATGGCATGCCCGATGTCGAGCAGCAGCTTATCGTTTTCCCAAGGCTTCCCAAAGAAATCGTTGGCGCCCAGCTTGAGCGCCTCCACCGCGCGTTCGATAGTGCCGTACGCTGTGAGGATGAAAATTGGGGTTTGGTGGTCGCGCTCCCGGACCTCGCGAAGCACGTCCATGCCCGAGCGGTCGGGCATCATCAGGTCGAGCAGCACCAGGTCGTAGCCTCGCGACTCCATTTTGCGCAGTCCGTCAGTGCCGTTCTCCGCCAGTTCGACCGTGTAGCCGCCCTCCATCGTGAGCAGCGCTTCCAGCCCCTCACGAATGTCGGCCTCGTCATCGACGATCAGGATTCTGGCTTTGGATTTGGATTGTTCCAACTCGGGACTCATCACTTCACTACTAAACCGCGTTCACGGGCTTTCTCGCCGAAACCGTTTTGGCCCACGGCAGTTCCAGGTCGAATTGTGCCCCGCCGTTGCGGCGATTGGACACCTCGATCGATCCGCCATGCTCCTGAATGATACCGTATGTCACCGAGAGGCCCAAGCCCGTGCCCTTCCGGATGGCTTTGGTGGTAAAGAACGGGTCGTAGATGCGATGGATCATTTCCGGCGGAATGCCGGGGCCGCTGTCCGCCACTTGCACCCGCGCCCCCGTTTCTCCTGCCCAGGTCCGAACCTCCAGCGTGCCCCCCGATTCCATGGCGTCGCGTGCGTTCAAAAACAAGTTCAGAAACACCTGCTGCAGCTTCCCGGCGTTGCCGGTAACCGGTGGAAGCGTGGGGTCAAGCTCCATTCTAACCTGAACCCCCATTTTCTGAAGCTGGTGCTCCAGCAGCGACCCGGTCTCCTGGATGACGCGATTCAGGTCCACTTCCGAAAGCGAGGTGCCTGACGTGCGGGAGAAATTGAGCAACGAGTTGACGATTTCGCTCGCGCGGAATGTTTGCTTGGCGATCTTTTCGAGGATCAGCGACTTCTGCTGGTCGTTGGCAACCTGCTTGGCCAGCATCTGGGCGTAGGTGGAAATCACCGCCAGCGGCGTATTCACTTCATGCGCCACCCCCGCCGCCAGCAGCCCGATGCTGCTCAGCTTGTCGGCCTGCACCAGCCGCTGCTCGAGTTCCGCGCGGTCCGTAATGTCGTCGAAAATGACCAGCCGTCCGATCTGCTCCAGGTTCTTCGATACCAGCGGTGCGATAGCGATGTTCAGGGTGGCTTCCCGGTAACCGGACGCCCTCACATGGTGCCCGTTGCCGTTGCCCTCGCCGTCGCCGTCGTCACGAGGGCTCTCGTCCAGTTTCCCCGCCAGGGCCGGGATCATGGAGGGCCGCAGTACGAACTTGTAAATGTGATGGATGCCTGTCTCGCCGCGCACCTCGTTGAACTGCTCCACCAGCTCCGGCGGAAACAGGTCGATCAGCCGGCGCCCCAGCGCGTCCTCCCGGGGAATGCCGCTAAAGCTTTCCATTTGGGTGTTCCAGCTTTCCACCCGGTCTTCCAGGTCGGCCGCCAGAATCCCCACGTTGATCGATTCGACGATGTTCTCGCTGAACTCCTTCAGCCGCTCGTACTCCTGCACCTTGCGTTGCAGTGATCGGTAAAGGGTCGCGTTCTCAATCGCGATCCCCACATAGCCTGCGAGCGTCTGGAGCAGTTCCACATCCACCGTGGAGAGATAATCGCCGTCCTCGGTGCGGCTCACCCCCAGGTACGCCACCGTCTGGCCCCGGACCGTGCACGGGATGTAGTAAGTGAGGTCCAGATCCGAAATGGTGCGCCGTACAGACATTGGCCAGCCGCGCGACACCGCGTCGATTTGATGCCGCGTGCGCTCGAAAAAGATGTATGGCCGGGAGGTCTGCCGGTTGAGGAAACTCAGGTCGAGTTCCTCGGGCGCCATGCTGTGCCGAAACGCGCCCATGGCCTTCCGGAGCACGAAATCCGGAGGCCCGCCGGGGTTTCTCTCCTCCGCCAGGAAGAATGCCAGGTGCCGGATCGAAAGCGTCTGGATCAGACGCTGCCCGACGGAGGACAGCATCGCATCCAGGTCCATCTCCGAACTCAACTCCCGCGCGAACTCCACCAGGGTGCGGCGGTAATCGTAGCGGTCCTGGTAGAAGCGTTTGTCCAGCCGTTCCTGAATCCAGTTCCGAATGGGCTGGAACAGGAACGCTGTAACGAGCATAACGGTCAGGAGGCCGGCATTCCCCAAATCCTTGAAGTTCTTTTGAACCAGGCTCGCTAGCGTGAAAACGATGCCGTAGAACGCCGCCAGCACGCATAACGTAGCCAGTGTATAGGCGAACCCTCTGCGGAACAGAATATCCACGTCCATCAGGCGGTAGCGCACGATGGCCCAGGCCAGGGTGAGGGGGATCAGTACCAGCGGCAGCACCGACAGCTTCAGATACGGGTTCGGCGCCATTCCCAGGGTGTACGGCACAACGTACAGCGCGGCAAACGGCAGGATCCCGAAGAAGACCCCATTGCGCAGCCACTGCAACTGGCGCCGGACCACGGGGTCTTCCGCGCGCCGGTAATCATACGCCAGCACCAGTCCGCCGGCCAGATAAAGCAGCGTGCTGAATGGCAGCCAGATGCGATCCAGCAGCCAACGCAGTTCCACTACCGAGACCGCAACCCGCAGGGTGCCGGACGTGACCGCTATCCAGACCGCGAGGAACGCCACTACCGGCACGTACAGCGGCAGCGCTGCCAACCGCCGCCGGAACCATGCCTTCGGTTCCGGGAAAGTCAGGCACAAGTGCAGGAAGATCACCGGCGCCAGTAGGCCCGCCGCCACATTGCCGAAATAGATCACCTGGTCGAACGTGTTCAGTTTTCCGGTGTAGTGGAAGCCGTAGAAAATGAACGAAACCAGGCAGAAGATGTACAGGTGCAGCGCTTTATACGCGCTACCGCGGCGGAAGTAGACGAATAGCCCGATCAGGAGGTAGGCGGCCCCCAGAAGGTACTGGTAGGAAATCACGAGATCCGGCGGCGTCTGCCCGATATAGACCGTCGCCTTGAACTCGATCCCGCGGCGCACGAGCGTATACTCGGCCTTGTTCCACGCTCCCACGGTGGCCAGGACCTGCGGCACCGCGATCGCTTTTTCGATTTCCACCCCGGCGATTTTGAGCAGGCGGTCGCCGCTGCGCAGTCCGGCTTTTTCACCCTGCCCATCCGGACTCACATAAAGCGCCTGGACCCCGTTCGAGCGATCCACCCACACCACGTTGTCTTCAGGCAGCCGGAAAAGGTGCTGTTGCTGGAAATTGATGATCGCAGACACGCCGGCCGCGACGGTCACGATCGTGAGGATCGCCGTCGAAAGCTGGAATTTCAATTCCTGCAACATTTTGGCCGCCGCTTTGTCCCGAAGCGAGACACCACTATCCGATACCGTTGGCAAGCACGTTTCGTGCCAGCCATGCAGACGCTTAATTTCCCCGCAATCTTGCAGTTACAGTCAAACGGCACACCCCGGATATCCGCTTTTTGGGAGAACGCCACTATGCGGAAGTGTAGGGGACACATGCCGGCTCCGGCATCCCTCCGCCGCCATCGGAGGCAAACCCTACATATTGAACTTCTTCTTCCAATTCCATCCCGAACTCATTGCGAACACGCGACTTTAACTCATCAATCATGGCCCGCAGCTCCGTTGCGGTACCGCTGCCCCCGTTATAGATCAGGTTGGCGTGATAATCCGCCACGTGTATGTCGCCCGTCCGCATCCCTTTGGCCCCTACCTGCTCCAGGAACCAGGCGGCGGGCACTTTCCCTTCGCGAGGCACCGTCGCGGGTACCCTGGCCGCGGCACCGGCCGGCAACTCGGCCAACATCAAGTTCTTGAAGATGCTGCCGGCGCACTTCATGGTTACCGGGAATTTACGGTTCCGAATCTCCAGGATCTCACCGGCGATCTTCCGCAGTTCCGCCTCGTCGGCTGCTTCCATCTCCAGCGCCACCGAGATGATAATCCACGCCTTGCAACGCTTAAACGCCGATTCCCGGTAATGGAATTCGCATTCCGCGTTCCCGAAGACGCGCACGCGCCCGCCATCGAAGAACCGAACCTCGGCTACCCGCTCCGAGATGGAATGCCCATACGCGCCGGCGTTCCCGTAGACCGCCGCCCCCACGGAACCCGGGACGCCCGCCAGCGTCTCGATGCCCTTCAGCCCGCGCGCCGTCGTGAAATCCACCAGATCCTGGAGCACCGCCCCCGCATCCGCCGTGACGCGCAAGCCCTCGGCCTGGATGCCGCAGGCGGCCAGCCGAAGGACAATGCCGCGGAATCCGGCGTCGGCGACGATCAGGTTCGTGCCGCCGCCGATTACCATAGAAGGGAGGCCGCTCGACCTGGCCACCGCAACCGCACTCAAAAAAGCGGCTTCGTCCTCGGTTTCGGCGTAGATGTCGGCGGGTCCGCCGATGCCGAAACGCGTGTAGCGGGCCAGCGGAGCGTTCTCGACTACGGTTAAATTGGGTATTTCGGCGAGACGTGCAAGCGTCTCTTCCGCAGCGGACATTCTATTTCAATTATAAAGGAGGGCGCCCATGCGCGCCGGTTTTGACGGTTTCCCCCGCGAGGCGATGACGTTCTTCCGCGGCCTGGCACGCCACAACCAGCGGGAGTGGTTTCTCGAGCATAAGGACGTCTACGAGGAAAGCGTCAAACGTCCCATGACGGAACTGGTGGAGGCGCTCAACGGCGCCCTCATGGAGTTCGCTCCCGCCTGCGTGACGGATCCCCCAAAGGCCGTCTACCGGATCTACCGCGACACGCGCTTCAGCGCCGATAAGACGCCCTACAAAGACCGCGTGGCGGCCTCATTCTGGAGACGCGGCATGCATAAGCACGCCGCCGCGGGCTATTACTTCGGCGTTTCGCCCAAAGAAGTAGAGGTCGGGGGCGGGATCTATCTGCCGCCGCCTGAAACCCTGGCATCCATGCGGCGGCACCTGGGCGCGCATCATGAGGAGTTCCGCCGCCTGGTAGGCGTGAAGCAGCTTCGTACGCTGCTGGGCGACATTCAGGGCCAGCGCCTGGCGCGCGTGCCCAAAGGCTTCCCCGCCGGACACCCTGCCGAGGACCTGCTCCGCCTGAAGCAGTGCTATCTCTACACCACCCTCGACCCGGCTATCGCCACGACGCCGAAGCTCTTCACGGAACTGGTGAAGCGCTTCCGCGCCATGACCCCGCTGATCGAGTTCCTGAACGCGCCGCTGGTAGCGGCCAACCGGCGCCAACGGCAGGACGGCACCCTCCCCTTGATGCGGATCTAAGTCAAGCAGGCGAGCCTGCTAGGCCTCGAAGCGGCTTCCCGGCTGCGGCAGCAGCACCTTTTCGCCACCCTCCTGGACGGCCTCGATCAGGCGGTCCGATTTGCGGCGCAGGGTGCGTTTGACATGCATCAGCCCGAGCCTGCCGACGCCCTCTTCCTCCGCCATCGCGATCACCGCGCCGATCTCCCCGTGGGTGGGGCTTTCCTCGAACGAGTACGCTTCGTGGAAGAGCAGATCGGCGCCGGAGTAGAGCTTGCGGCTGGCATCGGTGAACATGCCATCGCCCGAGTAGCACACCGTCTTCCCGCCGGATTCGATGCGCACCGCGTAGTTCACCGCGGCATGCCGGGTCTCGGCAAATTGCAGGCTGGCGCGGCCGATTGTCAGAGGCTTGCCCGGCTCGGCCGCGCGGTACTCGATGGCGAACGGAAAGCGCGCCGCAATCCCCGGGTAGGCCAGTTCCATGGCCGCCGGGATGCGCTCCAGCACAGCGGACTGGCTCACCACGATGAGCGGCTTGGTGCGGTTATCCTCCCACATGCGGGTGAGCAGCGCGGGCAGCCCGAAGTAGTGATCGGCGTGCGCGTGGCTGATGTAGACGGCGTCGATGAGGTCGGGGTCCGCGGCCTCGTTCCAGAGTTGGGGAGGCACGCTGAAGCCGCAGTCGAGCAACAGCACCTCGCCGCAATTGACGAGCATGGACGTGTTTGGCAGCCGTTCGTCGAAGGCTTCTCCGCAGCCGAGAATGAGCGTATCCATGCCGACAGAATAGCCCGGCCGTCGGGCGCCCGGCTGTGAACTACAGTCCCAACGATGCCGCGAGCGTGATGCGCTTACCCGCCGCGCGGTCCTCAATCACAAGCTGCCCGCCTTCGAGCCGCACGTCGTCGACGCGCGTCATGCCCGCCGGAGTGCGGGTCCAGAACATCAGGAACCGGCTGCCGATTCGGCTTCTGGCCGGCAGCCAGCGATAGGTTGGCGCTTCAAACATGGAGTTGAGCTGGACGGTCTCGCGGCGGGGCACGTCGAAGGGCTGGGTGGCGAACTCGATCCCTCGATACATGCGCAGGTCTTTCGGATAGGACTGCCAATCCTGCACCCAGGGGAACTCGTCGCGCCGAAACAGGTATCCGAGCAGGTAATGGCTGCCGGTGTGGAGCGCGGTGACATAGCCGTACGCGCGGGCGGGATCGACCAGGGTGGTCACGTGGTCGAGCGACGCCGGGTTGGCGGGCGCGGAACGGAGATCGCGCGTTCCCCCGGCAATCAGGGGCGCCATGGGCCACTCGAAATCACGAAATGAAGCCAGGGTGCGGGACCGCGCTGCCGCGGTATCGTAGGCGCGCGTCTTCGATCGTCGCCCCGACACATCCACCACTACCTTCTCCGGCTCCAGGAATGGCGCCGCGATGGACGGATGCTCGCCCCAGTTCACCGGCCGGTCAAAACCCAGCGCGCTTTCGAGCTCGCTATCCACATAGACCACGTCTTCGCCATCCACCACGCTCAGGGTGCGGGTGAAAACCTCCTGCACGATGGGCAGCTTCACCGAGAACCGGACAGTGTTGACCTTCCCGTCCTTCCGGAACGACGCAACCTCCCACGGCTGCGCGTGCGCTTCGCCATGGCCCGGCAATCCCGCGGCCTGCTCTTCTTTTGAGACGCCCCCGAAGCCATCCACGCACACGAAGTGGCCCAACACATTCCGGCCCATGCGGGCGGGATCGCCGAACGGACTGAGACGCGCGGGGTCGTCCTTCAGGACGAGGGATGTCATGGCACCGCCGCGGCTGGCGATAGTGAGTTCGATGCGGTCGTTCGACAGCACCACCGTCGCAGGCTGCTGGCACAGTACCCACGGCGAAACCGCCATTAAAAGCGCGAAAAAGCGTCGCATTGCCGCAAATTGTACCGCGTTCGGCTTTTTCCCGCGCTCGGGCGTCTTTCTCTAGTGATTCGTCAGCTGCTATTGGTGTCGTTGCTCTCGCTACCGGCCTTTTGCGCGCCGTCGCGTGCGTGTCCCGGCAGCCTGCCCGTGGGATCGTTCCGGCTCAGGGTTGAACCCCCAAACGGGGGACCGCCGCTGCCCATCCGAGGGGTGAATGCCCTCCGGAAGGGGCAGAAGCTCCGTTACGAGCCGGTCAAACTGCCCCAGGATACCGAACAAAAGGCGCAGGTCGCGGTGGTGCTGGTCCCGACTGGCGACCGGCGCTCTGGCGAACTGACGGTTTTCGACCCGGTCAAGGCAACTGAAGCGAAGGAATGGCTGGTGCCGAAGGACGTTTCCGTAGTAGGGCTGATCTTCGGGCCGCAAGGCCTGAGCGTGAAGAAGCTCAAGTCCCTGATGGAGAAAAACGAGGAAATTCTGGCGGAACTGGCCGACTACGCCGAGCAGAACGCGAAGGTAGAGGGTTTGATCGAGGCACTGGCGTCTTCCGAGCAGTCCGGCGGCAATCTCAACGCCGCGCTGAGCGGTTTCTCGTCGAAATACGGCGTGGCAATGCCCAAATTGGACGGCAAGGCCGGCACCGACCAGCAGGCCAGCGTGCTGCTCCAGGCGCTGGTGCCTGCAGTGAACACGTATGACCCGCTGGCTCCCAAGCGCGCGGTCATGCAGCAATCGGCCGGACTGGCGGCCTCCGTAGCGGGAATGTTTTTCGGCTCTCCGGTAGGCCTGGCAGCGGGCGGCGCGTCGCTGTTCCAGAACATGCGCACCCTGATGTTTCCGGGCACGGAGTTTCGCTCGGCCTTCGTGCAACTCTCGGGCAACGGCCTGGACCTCTGCGCAAAACGCGAGCCGGCGAAATCCCGCACACGCATGGCCTATCTCTGGGCGCACCGCGTCCCGGAACTGCCCCCGCCGTCCATTTCGCTGGCCGGAGAGGTGCATGCGCCGTTGGGGGCCAAGTCCCTGCTGCGGTTGAACGCCGAGGGTGCCGGGCTGAGGCATCTGGACCGCGCCCGCGAGTGGCTGCTCACCCCGGCTAGCGGTGGGGAACCGCTGGTCTTACCGGTGAGCGTGCAGGCTCCCGGCTCCGCCCTGGAGGTTGACCTGACGAAGGTGCAGCCCGCTCCCGGCGCCTACAACCTTTCCGCCCGTTGGGACTGGGAAACTGTTGCGGTCCCGGGCACCATTCACTTACACCCGTTCGGGAATTTGAAGGCGGCTGCCATTACCCCTGCCACGCGCGGGCGGCTGGCAGAGGGCAACGGAACGGTCACGGTGGCGCTGGCGGGTGCCGATTTCCAGTTCGTCGAGAGAGCGTCCGTGGAACGCGCTGACGCACGCCACGCCGAGCCCTCCGAGGTACCCTTCGCACTCCCGAAGGGAAAGCGCGCCGGCGAGCAGCAGACTATGGAGCTGGAAATCGAGGCGAAATCGCACGGCCCCTACCGTCTGCTGCTGGCGCAGGGCGACGGCCTCACCTATGAAGTGCCCTTCACGGTGCTGCCGCCCAACCCAAAAATCTCCAATCTGCCCCTGCGGCCCAACACCGGTGAGACGGAGCAGCGGCTCACTCTTCAGGGGCGCGGACTGGAACGGCTGGAAAAGGTGCTGACGGAGGCCGGTGAATTCGAACTGGACGCTGCCGGTACGTCCGCCTCAAGGACGGCGCTCTTCCGGCTGGCTCCCGCGGCGGCCGAAGGTCAACGCTTTCCGTTAAAGATGAAGGTACAGGGGATTGAGGAACCGCTCGCGGTTGAGGGCGCCATCGAGGTCGCCGGGCCGCGCCCGCGGGTCGTCTCGGCGCGGAAGTCGATGGGGCAGCAAAACACGGTGGCACTGCGGGATGAGGAGGTCCCCTCGGGCGCGGCGGCGAGCTTCGCGCTCTCGCTTGAGCACCTGGAGGGAGGAGCACCAAAAGTCGAAGTATCGTGCGAAGGCGACCGGGAGCTTCGCAGGAAGGTCGGGCTGGCACCAGGAGACCGCACCGGCACCGCCAGTCTAGACATGGCAGGGGAAGGCATGCTGTTCCTCTCCATCGATCCGGGGATGGTGGGGCAGCCGGGCTGCCGTCTTACCGCTTCCGTCACAACGCCCGCCGGAACCTCCGACCCGTACACCCTGGGTCAGGTCGTCCGGGTACCGCGGATCGAGCAGTTCCTCCTTACCGACGAGAAGTTGGGAGATGCCGTCTACGCCGGGACCCTGCAAGGTTACGACCTGGAAACCATTGAAAAGACGGGCTGGGATGCGCAGACCGGGCTTCCAGTGCAGGCCATTCCGACGCCCGCCCCCGGAGAAGCGCGGAAGCAGGTGCTGCGCATCGCCATGCCCTGGCCCGCTCCGACACCGCGGGCCCCGGTCTATGTCTGGTTGCGCGGCGAGACCGCGGGCCGCGCCACCGGCGCGAAGTACTGACGTTCGATTACAATAAATGGGGTAACGAACCGGCCCTGTTGCGCGCCTTACCAGGGCAACCTCTATGTCGACCTCCGTAAATCCGTCGGCGGCGCCGCTCGAAGCGCCGAAATCTGCCGGCCCGAAGGCTCTCGAGCCGGCCCCGCGGCCGTTCGGGGGTCCCCGGGTCTGGCTGCTCGCGCTGCTCCTGATAGCGGGGGGCATTGTCGCGTGGTATTTCCTGAAGCCCAAGCCGGCGCAGACACCCGCACCCGCAGCGGCCATCCGCACGGCAGCAGTTCGCACCGGCAACCTGCAGCGCAGCATGCGGATTACCGGCACCACAGTCGCCGGCAGGTACACCAATATCGCGGCTCCGCTGCTGCGCGGGCCCGAGTCCGGCCGCGCCCTCACGCTGGTTGAGATGGTGAAGCCAGGAACCTCGGTCAAGAAGGGTACCGTAGTGGCCCAGATCGACACGCAGGCGGCCAGGGACCACATTGACGATGTCGAGGTCATGGTGCAATCTGCCGAAGCCGATATCCGCAAGCGCAAAGCGGAGCAGGCCATTGAAATGGAGAACCTCCGCCAAACCATCCGGCTCGCCCAATCGCAATTGGATAAGGCCAAACTGGACATCGGCGCAGCGGAAATCCGCACCGTCCTGGACCAGGAGATTCTGAAGCTTTCGGTGGAGGAATACGACGCCGCCCACAAGGCCTCTTTGAAGGACATCAACATCCGTCTGGCGGCTCAGAAGGCCGACATGCGACTGCTCGAGATCGCCCGGGAACGTCAGATACGCCATCGCCAGAGGCACGAGCACGACCTGGTGAAATTCACCATCCGGACCCCCATGGAGGGGCTGGTCGTGATGCTGTCGATCTTCCGCGGCGGCGATATGGGACAGGTCCAGGTGGGCGACCAGATGGCGCCCAACCAGACCTTCATGAAGATTGTGGACCCCAACAGCATGCTGATCGAGGGCATGGTGAACCAGGTGGAAAGCGAGCATCTGCGGGTGGGCCAGCCGGTCGTGGCCAGTTTCGATGCGTTTCCCGGCATCGCCCTTAAGGGCAGAATCAACAGCATCGGGGCTATTGCGATAGGCGGGTTCCGGCAGAGTTACTACATGCGCAACATCCCGGTGAAGATCTCGCTTCTGGAGCAGGACGCGCGAGTGATCCCGGACCTTTCGGCCGCGGCTGACGTACGCATCAAGAACGAAGAAAACGCCGTCCTGGTGCCGCTCGAAGCCGTGCACGAGGAAGGCGGCAAGACCGTAGCGTTTGTACGCGAGGGGCCGGGGCGCTTCAAGGCGCGGGAGATCACCCTCGGGCTAAGCAACAACACCCACGCGGCGGTCGCCTCGGGGCTCAAACCGGGCGAAGTCGTAGCGCTGCAGCGGCCGTAAGCTAGGACAGCCGTTTCAGCAGACGGCTCCATCGGGTATTGAGCGCGGTTTCCGCCTTGGTGGCTCGATCGTACGAACCATAGATCAGCACGGCCCTTCCGATGATGTCGCCGCGTGTGATGAAGCCCCAGTAGCGGCTGTCGAGAGAGCTGTCGCGGTTGTCGCCCATCACGAAGTACTTGCCGTCGGGAACCACCACTTGGCCGTTCCGGACGTGATGGCGCAGCATCTGCTCACCCTGGGTGAAGACCGGGACGTCAGCCGCGGATGGGAAATAGTCCCGGTAAAGATCAATAGAGGCCGTCTTGTGCGAGGCCCACGGCTCCCGAACCTCGGCGCCGTTCAGATAGAGGCGCTTGTTCGCGATGTGCAGGCTGTCGCCCGGAACGGCGACGACGCGCTTGATGAAGAACTGCTTCGGATCGACGGGATACCGGAAGGCGACGATGTCGCCGCGTCGCGGAAGGCGTCCGAGGCGCTGCCCGGCGGTTTCGATCAGAACCTGGTCGCCGGGGAGCAACGTGTCGGCCATTCCCGGCGATGGGATTACGAAGGGCCGCAGCATGGTCCACACCGCCGCGGCCGCGACGATGAGGACGGCCCAGGGCACGGCGCCGACAGACAGAGCAGCCCCTCGTGCAGCACGGAGCAGCGTCCAGCCGCAGAAGACCACGATAGCAGCCATAAGCGCCAGTTTCGGCAGTCCGGCGATACCAGCGGAGTAGGCGGCGAAGGCGGCCAAACCGAACGGAATCAGCAGGAAGGACGCTCCCGCGACAGCCGCCCAAGCCTGTCCCCTCCGGATTCCCCACGCGGCCGCGAACAGCAGTACCGCGTGGAAGACGCCCGGTACGGGGGCGAAGAACGCGACCCCCAGAGATAGAGCGCCCAGGATCGCCGCCAGACGGTGTACGCTGACCCACGGTTAGGGCGCCTGCGGGCCGCTATACTGTGGCTATGGCAACCGCGATTAAACCGGTCGAACCAGCCGAGAACGCGCTTTTGGCCGAATTGGAGCGAAAAATCGGTCACGCCAGCAATATGTACCGCTTGCTGGCGCACAGGCCGCAAGCGCTCGAGCACTTCGTCGCGTT
>DATMYF010000014.1:0-7345 GCA_035561075.1 Bryobacteraceae bacterium | reverse complement strand
GAGCGCCGAACTCGGCCACTTCCTTACCCCAGCCCCCGAGAAGATGCGGATCATGGGCCCGGCCGAGGCGCCAGTGGTGAAATTAAAGAAGGAATTCCGCTACCAGTTCCTGGTCAAATCGGCCAGCCGCAAGGCCTTGGGCGATTTGCTCCGGCGCGCCCAGTGTTATGCCCGCGAGCACAAGTGGCCGGCCACATCGCTGGTAATCGACGTCGACCCCCTCAGTTTGATGTGAGGCGGCAGCGGACACCGGACGGTGGACCTGATGGACGCTGGCAGGATCCGTAGGGCTGCGGATCGGTCCGCTCAGAACGACTGGTACGGCCCAACCCCGTAGCCGCCGGTGCGGGCTTGCTCTGAGTGCCGGAGCACGGCGTCGAATTCGGGCTTGGGGACCTTGGGGGTGTCCGCAATGCAATTATGACAACCAAATTATTGAGTGGCAATGAGGATGAACTATACCCGAAGTGGGCGTTGACCACGCAACGCATCCAGCTTATAGTACATCTACAAGATAGGCGGGGCCGAGAATGAGACGCGAAGGAAGACGCAAATTCGGAAAGGTGACACGGGATGGCCGCCTGGTCGTCAACGTAGACCAACTCTACCGCTCCTTGCGCGTTCAGAACGCCATGAGAATCCTCGACTGCAAGATCGAGGATAAAAAGGGTGACATCCCCAACTCGACCCAGGCGTTTGCTCGGCCGCTAAATCAGTAAACGTCAGCGGGATGCCCGCCAACATCTTTCTCTTGCCGCTGCTAGCCGGATACCTCTTTGTACACTTCTGTAACCGCTTCGCTTCAGAGCGCAATACTTGGATGGGTACCGATTACTGATAGAGTCAGCACTTGCCGGTGTCGTGCTCTTAGGGATAGCGCGAATTATTACGATGGTGCTGGGCCTCCTGTTTCCCGGCATGTGCCTCTTTTGGCATGATCACATCGTCTCAGATCCCAACCTGCCTTATCTTGGCACCGCCATTGTCAGTGTTGGCCTTGGTGTGGTCACGCCGATTCTAGATAATCGGCGCCCGCGTCTTGGAATATGCGACAGGGCTATTCGGTGGAGTCTGCTCTCGCGGCGAATGTGGTTGGTGCGACGCGCATTCCGCTCGATTCGCTCCGTATACAACGAGAATAGGCGTGGCTCCCTGGATTCCGAGATAAGGCTTCACGGAAACGGGTTGACGCGCCTATTCCATGAGGCGGGCACGTTCGGTACCCTGGTTTCGGTGACTATGACGAACCGCAAGTGGTATGTCGGGTACGTTGCTGAAGCGGTCAACCTGGAACCAAAGGAATCCTGTTTTCGGCTGCTCCCGGTGATCAGTGGGTACCGCGATAAAGACAGTTTGAAGTTTCGGCGGGAAGTTTACTATCGCCCCGTTTATGAAAAAGTCACCGGCCAAAAGCAGAGCATCGGGCGCTTTGTTGTGACACTATCCCTCAAGGATGTTCAGGACGCGAGAGAGTTCGACGAAGCCATCTACGAGGATCACTTCTCCAAACCGCGGTGATGCATCTTTCCCAGCAGCGGCGGACTACTCGCACTGCAGAGAAAATGCTCCGAGGCCCGGCCAAGGTCGTTCGGGACTGGTGTCATTCTCAAACCGACCCACTACCCCCGAGCGGCAAAATTTGTGTTCCGGCCGGGTCCTGTTGTAGAATCAATGTTTAGTCCAAAAGCCGCCCACGCGTTCCGTGTGTTCTGGCTCCCTACAAGAGGTTTGTGATGCAGGCAATAATCGAAACCGGCGGAAAACAGTACCGGGTTGCACCGGGAGATGTGATCCGTGTGGAAACGCTGGCCGGCGAGACCGGTTCAGAAGTCGAACTGAAGGCACTCGCGGTTTTCAAAGACGAAGGCGAACTGCTGGCCGGCGCCGATCTCGGCGACGCCCGGGTAAAGGCCACCATCGTCGGCGAGGGTCGCGGCGACAAGATCATTGTTTTCAAATTCAAAAAGAAGAAACAGTACAAGCGGACGATTGGCCATCGCCAGAACTACACGGCAGTGAAGGTATCGGAAATCGTCGCTTAGGGTGTGAAGCATGGCACATAAAAAGGGATTAGGCAGTTCCAGGAACGGGCGCGACTCGAACGCCCAGCGGCTCGGCGTCAAGGCATTCGGCGGCCAGGTAGTGCACGGCGGTACTATCATCGTCCGGCAGCGCGGCACCAAGTTGAAGCCCGGCGTGAACGTGGGCCGCGGCAGCGACGACACGCTCTTTGCCCTGATCACCGGAGCGGTGGAGTTCCGGGATCGCGGCCGGATGGGCAAGTTCGTCAACATTAAGCCGGTAGAGCAGCCCGCCGCGTAATCGAATTTTCATTTGCCTCCGTAGCCGCCGGTCCGAGCGGGCCGGCGGCTTTTCTATGCAGTTCCTAGACGAAGCCAGAATCTACGTGAAAGCGGGCGACGGCGGCAATGGCTGCCTGGCTTTCCGCCGGGAGAAGTATGTCCCGCGCGGCGGGCCGAGCGGCGGTGACGGCGGACGCGGCGGCGATGTCGTGCTGGTGGCCAACGAGCACCTCAGTACCCTCCTGCACCTCAGCTACAATCCCGAGCACAAGGCGCAACGCGGGCGTCACGGAGAGGGCTCGAACTGCAGCGGCGCGGATGGCCGCTCAATCGAAGTGGAAGTCCCGGTCGGGACCGAGGTCTACGACGAGGCGACCGGCGAGAAGTTGTACGACTTCACGCACCACGGAGAGACCTTCCAGGTGGCCAAGGGAGGCCGTGGCGGGCGCGGCAATCAGCATTTTGCCACCGCCACCCACCAGGCACCCACGGAGCACGAGCCTGGGAAGCCGGGTGAGGAGCGGCGCCTACGGCTGGAGTTGAAGCTGCTGGCCGATGTCGGGCTGGTTGGTTTCCCGAACGCCGGCAAATCCACCCTGATCTCCCGTATTTCCGCGGCACGGCCCAAGATTGCCAACTATCCCTTCACCACCCTGATTCCGAACCTGGGAGTGGTGAAGCTAGACGATTACCGCACCTTCGTGGTGGCGGACATGCCGGGACTGATCGAGGGCGCGCACATGGGCGCGGGGCTGGGGATCCAGTTCCTGAAGCACATCGAGCGCACGCGGCTGCTGGTCCACCTGGTGGATGTCTCGGACTCGAACGACCGCGACCCGGTGCAGGATTTTGCCACCGTGATGCAGGAACTTGCCAGCTTCAACGATGACCTCGCTGCCAAGCCGATGCTGCTGGCTGCCTCCAAAATGGACGCCGCGCAGGATCCCGAACGGGTCGACGCCCTGGAAGCGCTGGCACACGAGCGCGGGCTGCCCTTCTTCCGCATTTCGGGTGTCACGGGCGAAGGCATCGAACCGCTTGTCTATGCGATGGCCGAGCGGATCCTGGCGCCTAAGGAACCAGTTTAAGGATCATTCCGGTGTCGGTCGCCACCCAGACGTTCTGGGCGTCCACGGCAGCCAGGACGGATTTCCGCGCATTGGCGCGGTAATCCACTTCCATCTCCTTCCACAGCTTCATGTCGTCGCTCTTCAGAATATGGAGCGCACTGGGAATGGGAGCGCGGAGCCTGCCGGTCACCTCGGACGCCGCCAGATACGCCGGCCCCGAACGGACCAGCGCCACATCCGTCACCGCGCGTTTCTTGTCGGCATAGACCGACTCGCTGTGGCCGGTTTTCAGGTTGATGGCGATCACTTCGCTGGGGAACACAGCATTATAACGGAACTCGATCAGGCCGAGCCCGCGGCCGTCCGGAGACATCCGCACGCGCGAAATGTGTCCGAACAGGGAAGAGCTCGTAACCCCCCATGTCTTTCCAGCGTTCACGGTCCCGATTAGGATCGAGGTGGACGGCCACTCTTTGCGCACCGCGGCTTTTTCCGGTTCCATCCAGTCCGGCACGTGGCTGTCGTCCCTCCGGGGCGGCTGATTGAAACCGGTGATATAGCCCACCGGACCGGCGAAGGAGATGCTGGTAAAGGCCGTGTACTCCGGGTCGGACTTCACCTCCGTCACGGCGGGCAGCGGCTTCCAGGACTTCCCGCCATCGGTGGTCTCGGATACCGACTTGTTCAACCCGGCGGCATAGCCGTGCTGGGAGTCATGGAAGAACACGCGCAACGTCCCTTTCGGGGACTTGGGGATCTTCTTCCAGCTTCGGCCGCCCTCCTCAGTCCGGTAGATCCCCTTGGGGGTGACCACCCATCCGATGCTGTCGTTCAGAAAGAACACCGAGAGACCGGTGTCCGGCAGGGGCACCACGGACCAGTTGGCGCCGCCGTCGCTGGTGACCACGGCTGCGCCGCGGCTTCTTTGCCTTTGCCTGTCGTCAATGTAACCGACCGCTACGCCGCGCTGGGGGGTGGGGAACGCGAGATCGTTGATGGTCAGGTCGCTCTTGGCTTCATCGTAGAGATACTGCACGTGCCAGCGCTCGGCGCGGGCGGCGGCGACCAGTGCGAAAAGCCCGATCGCCAGGCGGATTGAGATCGAAAGTTTCACGAAGTAGACCGTTTCGGCTGAATGGGTCCCGACGACAGCACTAGTTCCACATGGTTTGCCGACTCGACTACAGCCGGGTCCATGCGAGCCAGCATGACCACGCACCCCAACTGCTCCCCAACCGTGGTCAGCACCTCCATCTCATTGCCGGTGTGCTGGTGGGGCACCCGATGCTGCACGTTGATGACTCCCACCACGCGGTTGCGCGCAATCACGGGGGCGGAGAGGAAGGCCTCGTAGCCGTCCTCGGGAAGGTCCCCGAAGGTCTTCCAGCGCGGGTCTTTGTACGCTTCCCGGGAAATTGCCAGGAGGCGGCGTTCCCGCGCCACCCATCCGGTCAACCCCTCGGTAACCTTGAACCGGATCTTCCCAATGCTCGAGGGGTGCGGGGTATTGGACGCGCACAGCACCACGTCGCCCGCGTCCAGCAGGTATACCAGGCACGAGTCGCACTCCGTAAACTCCACCACCAGGTCCACGATGCCCTGCAGGATCTCCTGCAGGCTCATGTCGCGAACCATGAACCGGCTGATCTTCTGAAAAAGCCGGAGCTGTTGCTCGGTGCGCTGGAGGCGTACCTCGATCTCCTTGGTCTTGGGCACGACTCTATTATACCGGCGCCGTGGAGAGGCCGCTTCCGCACACCCGGTGCGCGCTGTGCCTCGCTGAGCGATAAAGCTGGGAGAATGGGAGGGTGGGGTCTGAAGCGACGGTATTTACCGCCGGAAAAGACGATGCCGGCAAGCGCCTGGACGTGGCGGTGCACGAGCGCCTGGCCGGGTTCAGCCGGTCGCGCATCCAGGAGTGGATCAAGAACGGACGCGTGCGGGTGAACGGCGCGGCCGGGCGGGCATCCTACACGGTACGGGAGGGCGATGCCATTGCCGCCGAACCGGCGCCTCCCCCGCCCCTCCACGCTGTCGCGGAGGACATCCCCCTGGCGGTGCTCTACGAAGACGACGACGTGGTCGCCATCGACAAACCCGCGGGCATGGTGGTGCACGCCGGCGCGGGGGTCCACTCCGGCACCCTGGTGAACGCACTGCTGCATCGCTTCGAGTCGCTTTCGGGAGTAGGGGGCGATCTGCGGCCGGGCATCGTGCATCGCCTGGACCGCTACACCAGCGGGGTGCTGCTGGTGGCTAAGAACGATGCCGCGCACCGCGCCCTGGCCGAGCAGTTCTCAGGGCGTCAGGTGGAGAAGGTCTACGTGGCGCTGGTACACGGCGCGGTGAAACAGGAGCGCGGCCGTATCGAAAAACCTATCGCGCGGGACCCGGTGCGGCGCGTCCGGATGACCTCGCGCCTGGCCGGCGGCCGGGCCGCCTGGAGCGAGTACCGCGTGCTCCGCCGCCTGGAAGGCTTCACCCTGCTCGAAGTCCGGATCGGGACCGGACGCACACACCAGATCAGGGTGCACCTGGCGAGCATCGGGCATCCGGTGGCGGGGGACCGGCTCTACGGAGCGCCGGCCTCGGTGCGAAACTGCCATGAACCAGGGCGCTTCTTCCTGCACGCGCATCGCATCCGCTTCCGGCTGCCCGCCTCGGGCGAAGAGATCACGGTGGAGTCGCCGCTGGCCGCGGATTTGGAAGCGTGGCTGGCGGCCCTCGAAAACGGCGGCACGATATA
The DNA here is from genome assembly GCA_035561075.1 of Bryobacteraceae bacterium. Taxonomy (GTDB): domain Bacteria; phylum Acidobacteriota; class Terriglobia; order Bryobacterales; family Bryobacteraceae; genus JAMCRM01. The sequence continues at coordinate 1,226 of DATMYF010000014.1, read as the reverse complement.
ATCGTGGATATGAAAACCTGGATCGCCCTGGCCGTTCTCGGGGTGTGCAGCGTCGCCCTGTGCGCACAGACGGCGCAGACTCCCGCGCAGCCCGACCGCGTCGAGCGCTCGGACGACCAGACCCGTATCGTCCTGGACGTGACCCGCGTGAACATGCTGTTCACCGTTACGGATAAACGTGGCCGCTTCATCACCGACCTTGCGAGAGAGGATTTCGAAGTGATGGAAGGTAAGCGCGCCCAGTCCATCGCGGAGTTCACCGCAGAAACGGATCTGCCGCTGCGCCTCGGCATCCTCATCGACACCAGCAACAGCATGCGGGAGCGCTTTCGCTTCGCCCAGGAAGCCGCCGTGCAGTTCATCAACAGCACGGTGCGTCCGCGGCAGGACAGGGCCACGGTGGTCAGCTTCGACACCGCCCCGCAGCTCATTTCAGACCTCAGCGACGACACCGAGTTGCTCTCGAAACGCGTCCGCGACCTGCGGCCCGGAGGCGGCACGGCGCTCTATGAGGCTATCTATTACATTTGCCGGGACAAGCTCGCGCAGGACCAGCCGCGCCACAAGTACCGCCGGGCCATCATCGTGGTGAGCGACGGCGAAGACAACCAGAGCCGCGTCAGCCGCGATCAGGCGCTCGAGATGGCGCAGAAGTCCGACGTAGTGATCTACGCGATCTCCACCAACATCACCCGCATCGAAACCGACGGCGACAAGGTACTGAAGTATTACGCCGCGGAGACCGGCGGGCAGGCCTTCTTTCCGTTCAAGGTAGAGGACCTGTCGCAGTCGTTCGAGAACATCGCCAACGAACTGCGGCACCAGTACAACATTTTCTACCGGCCCGACCCGCTCAAGACGGACGGCCTGTACCATCCTGTCACTCTGCGGGTGAAGGGGCGGAAGGACCTGGTCGTGCGGGCCCGCAAGGGTTACTACGCGCCCCGGATGTAATCAGAACCAGCGCAGGATTCGCAGCAGCAGTAGCAGCAGCACCGTAGAGGCCGCCATGAGGGCGACCGCAAGCCAGCCTCCATACGGCGCCCCGGCCCAGGGGAGACCGTTGAGGTTCATCCCGTAGATCCCCGAAATCACGATGGCCGGGAGTGCGATAGTGCCGAGCACCGTGAGCACCTTCATCACCTGGTTGGTGCGGTTGGCAACGCTCGAAAGGTAGACGTCGAGGACGCCGTTCAACAGGTCTCGCTGCATCTCGACGGTATCCA
>DATMYF010000013.1:0-131567 GCA_035561075.1 Bryobacteraceae bacterium | reverse complement strand
GCCTGAGTCGCCACGGACAACTGGTTGGTGCGGTTGGTGCGCTCGCGGAGCCCTTCAAAGCTGTGGAAGAAAAACGTCTTGTCCTTGATGATGGGGCCGCCGATGGTGTAGCCGAACTCGTTGCGGTTGTAGGCCGGTTTTTTGAGCGCCACCGCAGTAGAGTTCTTGGCCGCGTACTCCTTATTGCGGTTGAAGTACAGCACACTACCGTGGAAGTCGTTGGTGCCGCCCCGGGTTACGACGGTGGCAGCCACGGAACCTTCGTACTCCGCCTTCATGCTGTTGGAGTCCATCTTGAACTCGCTGACCGCGTCAACCGAGGGGAGGGTGGAGAGCCCGTTGCGGTAAGAGTAGGCCCCACCGCCGTTGCCCATGTCGTTGTAGGTCAGTCCGTCCACGCTGAACTGAATTCCGCCCCAGTAGGCGCTGCCCGCAACGCGCGGGTTGGCGGCGCTATCGGTGGTCACGCCAGCCGAGATGCGGATGAGCCGGTCGAGAGTGCGACCGTTCAAGGGCAGGCTCGTGATGGTTTTGCTGTCGAGAACGCTACCGATCGTCGCGTTCTCGGAGGTGATCACCGGCGCGGCGGCCTTCACCTCGACGGTCTGGGTGATGGCGCCCGGTTCGAGTGCCGTGTCCACGCGCGCCGTGCGGGTGGCCAGGAGGCGCACACCCTTGGCGACGCTCGGCTTAAAGCCGGCCAACTCCGTTTTTACCGTGTACGTGCCCGGAGGCAGGTTGGTAACGGAGAACTCTCCGGCGCCGCCGGAGGTTGCCTTGTATTCGGTGTTGGTCTCTTCGTTGGTGACCGTGATTGCGGCTGCTGAGACGGCGGCGCCGGAAACATCCGTAACCGTGCCGACGATGCTGCCGCTGATGCTCTGGGCAAACGCGCCGGAAACAAACAGCATTCCGGCCAGTAGTACGGCCCAGAGGACTTGCAGTCTTCTGATGTGGTTCATTTTTTGTATTTCTCCCACTACGCGAATTGTGAACAAACCTCGGCCACGCCCCTGGTGGCCTTCCTCGAGACTAAATCGAGCCAATGATGGCCATACTACCTCTTTTCGGAGTTCCGCGGTAGTACCACCACTCCCAGGCGCCCGGAGGAGGGCAGGTCGATGACCATCCGTCCCTCGCCGGGCTCTGCTCTGCCGTCCTTGGTATACGGGTTGTGGGGCAGCAGCGGCCAGTGCACAGTCGCTTGCGGCGGCAATAGGATGCGCACCCCGGCATGCTCGATCCATGCACCGGGTGCGGCCCAGTCGAAAGCGGCGTCCCCGAGTGTGGCCACATCGCCCGAGGCGGAAGAAACCGGCTGCCCCATGCGCGGCAGCACGGTTGCGTGCGCGGTCATGCCCTCGGCGCCCGTGATCCGGTACTCCAGGCGATCCGGGCCGGTGACCTCAAGCTGGATCTGACCGCGGTGCGAACCGTAATCCAGATCCACCCCGAACCGGCCGCCATCAAGCAGGCGAGCCGAGACGGGTGCGTGGCGGAGTCCATTGGGCGGCAGGAAATTCGGTTGCTCGTCGCCCGGTCGCCGACGGAGCAGTGCCGTGTCGCCCACGGTGAAGTTGCTCCACGCCGGCTGGAGCTTCGTATTCCCCCCGCCCAGGATGAGGCCGGCGCGGTCGTGATAGATGCTGACGAAATTCTGACGGTCCTGAAACCAGCGGGATGTGGGTACCGGCGCCGTCAGAGCAGAAACGACCAGGTACCATGGGCCGCGGCGACGCACAGCCGCATCACCCGACCCGAGTACGTAATCGAAATCGGCATGCTCCTGGTCGCCGGCCGCGCCCTCGCCCTCCTGCCCCCAAAGAAGCAGCGACGCCGCATCGTCCGCGGGCAGGGGCTCCTTCCGCAGCCGGAGCTGCCGGGCTACCCAGCTACGGCCTTCCGGACTGAACGTGAACCCCGGGTTGGGCATCCGCATACGGCCATGGTAGGGATTGCGCTCATCTATCGTCTCCACGTCCGTTCCGTCCGGATACGTGAAGTAACGATGGAATCGGGCGCTCTTCTGAAGCACCGGCAGTACCGCCGGGTCCTTCGACTCGGCGTAGTAGATTCCCAGGGTGTCGACGTAGACGGCGCCGTACAACACTACAGGGCCGCTATTCTCGGACCAGTAGCCGTCCGGGTGCTGCCCCGCCGCTACCCTGCGAAGGAATTCCGCCGCCTGCGTGGTCCAGGCCGGCTCATTGAGGGCCTTTCCGGCGAAATGCAGCCCCATGGCGTGATGTCCGGGGATATTGTGAACCCTGGCCGTGGTCAGTTCCCGCGAAATGCCGGTGAAGCCCAGCCGGAGCGCTTTTTCCCATTTTGCGCGGCGCTCGGCCGGCATGGCGTCGCGAATCAGGCCGTAAGAGCGCACCCAACGGGAGTAGGTCCACGGCATATAGATTTTGCCCCAGGTGGAGCCGTCCTTCTTGCGGAACATCCATTGTCCGCGCTCGTCCTGGTCCTCAATGAGCGCATCGCCGGCCGCCATGATGGCGTCCAGCAATTCGCGCGAATGATAGTACCGGTTCTTCGAATCTTTCCAGGACCAGGCGGCCGCCAACGGCAACATGGCGTTCTGGTCGGTGACGATCCAGATGCCCTTGCCGAAGCGGCCCGTGGCGCGGTCTTGTGATGCCAGGATTTCGGGGATTTGAGCGGTAAGGTCTTCCAGACACCGGGCCTTAAAGCGAATCGGCTCAGCGGCGAAAGCACTCACAGCCGCGAGCAGGACTACGGCCAGCTTGACAAGCATATTGTGTCAGATTATACGCTGTCAAAAAGGGTTTGGCGGCTCCGAATTTTGCATTTTGAAATAAACGCGGCACGGCATCCCCCCGCGCCGGGGGTATGATTGATTCTGAGATGAGATCAATCCGTCGGGTGTCCGGGATTCTAGCATTGTGCGCCGCCGTGCCGCTTTGGGGAGCCGGTTTGCGAGTCGGCACGTTCCGCGCCGATGCCACTCCGGACATGGGCGAGCCCAATATCTGGATCACCCCGGTTACCAGGGTAGAGACCCCCCTTCTGGTGAAGGGCGTCGTAATAGATGATGGCCATGCGCGCTATGTGATCGCTGCTCTCGACTGGTGCGGTGTCGGCGGCTCCACCCACCTGCTGTTCCGGACCAAAGCGGCCAAAGCCGCCGGAACGGACGTGTCCCGGGTGATGATTCAATCGGTCCACCAACACGCCGCTCCCTACATCGTGGGCGATGGATACGACGTGATGGCCAAGCAGCCCTCACCGCCGCTGCGTATGAGCGACGCCTACCTCGAGCGCGTCACGGACCGCTTGGCCGAAGCTGTCCGTAAGGCCGCGGCCAACATGCAGGCGTTCGACAGCGTGGGGACGTCCCAGGCCGATGTGGAGCGGGTGGCAGCCGCCCGGCGGGTGTACAAGAACGGGAAGCTGGTCTCGCGCGTCAGCACGGCCGGTAAAGATCCGGCCATGGCCGCGATCCCGGAGGGCGATATCGATCCCGCCCTTCGCACCATCACGCTGGCGAAGGGGAAGAAGCCGCTCGTCCGGCTGCACTTCTACGCCACCCACCCGCAGACGTTCTGCTGTGAGGGGACGGCGAGCGCCGACATCGTCGGCGATGCCCGCGAAAAGCGCGAAGCCGAGGAAAAGGTTTTCCAGGTTTACTTCACCGGCTGCTCGGGCGATGTCACTGTGGGGAAATACAACGACACCTCGCGGGAAGCGCGCGAAGGCTTGGCCGCTCGCCTGGAGCGCGCCATGAAGGCATCGTCAGACGGAGCAAAGTTTGCCCCCGCCGGTAAGCTGGCATGGCGGAATGTCCCGCTGGTTGTGGAGCGGAAGCCCGCGCCCTCGTTCGAGGGCGCCAAGGGGCAGGAGGTCTATCGGCGAGCCATTGCGGCGGCTTTCGCGGAGCGCACGCGGCCGCTCGATACGGCCTCGCTGGAACTGGGCGGTGCCACCATGCTGTTCCTGCCGGGCGAGCCGGTGCTCGAATACCAGAAGTATGCTCTGGCAAACGCCGGCAAACGCTTTGTGGCGGTGGCCGGGTACGGCGACATCGCCGTGGGATACCTTGTGACGGACAGCGATTATCAGGAAGGGGGCTACGAGCCCTCAGCATCTCAGGCGCAGCCGGGGACGGAGGCGCGGTTGAAAGAAGTGATTCGTAAACTGCTGGGCCGGTAGGCCCGTTAGGGAGATCGTTATGAAGACAGATGGAACCCGGGACAATACCCGGAGGTCGTTCGTGAAAGCGGGCGGCGCAGCGCTGGCCGCCGGTTCGGTAAGCTTTGCCGCCCAGGAGAAACTGGCTCTCACCGGTGGCGCCAAAACGGTTACGTTTCCCGCAGCCAAGCTGACGGCCCTGACAAAGTGGCCGCGCTACGGAGCCGCCGAGAAGCAGTCGCTCCACACTATGATCGACACCGGCAAGTTCTACGAAGAACTGCCGCTGTTCGAGAAGGAATGGCAGGCGTACACCAAGTCGGCGTTCGTCAAGGCGCACATGAACGGTACGAGCGCCCTCACGAGCATGTTCTTCGCGCTCGACCTGCCGGCCGGCAGCGAGATCATGGTGCCCTCGTACACCTTCTTCGCGACCTGCGTTCCGCTGCGTTTCTTCGGTTATGTGCCGATCTTCGTCGACATCGATCCCAAGACCGCATGCTTCGACCTTGACGATGCCAAGCGCAAGCTGACCAAGAACACCAAGGGTCTGGTTCCCATGCACTCCTGGGGCATGCCGTGCGAGATGGACAAGATCGCCGGCTTCGCCAAGGAGAAGGGGCTGATCCTGATGGAAGATTCGGCGCATGCGCACGGCGCTTCGATGCAGGGCAAGAAGATGGGCACCTGGGGCGTGATGGGGGCCTACAGCTTCCAGACCAGCAAGGTGATGCCGCTGGTGGAAGGCGGCATGGGCATGTACCAGACGCGCGAATACTACGAGCGCGCCGCGGCATTCGGGCACTACGAAGACCCGCCGAAATTCCCCAAGTCCAGTCCTGTCGCCGGCTATGTGGATACCGGCTTCGGGCAGAAGTACCGCATGCACCCATTCGCCGCGGCGATCGGGCGGCACCAGTTGCGCGGCCTCGACGAGCGCAATGCCGTGGTGGCGAAGAACATCCGGCGTCTCAACGATCGTCTGGTGCAGTTGCCGGGCCTCTCCGAGCCGTTTGTCCGTCCCGACCAGGTGAGGGCGTACTACAACGCCAACATGCTGCTGCTGAATTCCAAGAAGGCCGGCTTCTCGCGCGATGCGCTGCTCAAAGCGCTGCAGGCGGAGGGCGTCCGCGCGACCATCTGGAACTACCCCGAACAGCACAGGCTGAAGATCTACGCCGAGGCGAAGTGGTGGCATCATGCCCCGAAGATCCCGGCCTCCATGCCCGGCAGCGAGTGGATCAATGCGAACCACATCTTCCTGCCGTTGCTGCACGGCGAAGCCCCCGAACTGATCGAACAGTACGCGAAGGCGTTTGAGAAGGTCTGGGCCCATAAGTCGGAGCTGGCCAGCATCTAATCACCGGCGGCGAAGGAACGCGGATGATCGCAGGGTTCTCTGGCGCTTCATCCGCGTTCACTCGCGGCCTCTTCCAACATGTACTTCAGAACAGCCTTACTTCTCTCCCTTGCCATGGCAACACTGGCTTCGGGGGCTGAACGCCTCCGCATTGTCACTCTTGCGCCGGGACACTTTCACGCGGCGCTGATTCAAAAGGAATCGCTGCCGGAGCTGTCCGAGGAGGCGTTCGTCTACGCGCCCCTCGGCACGGATCTTTCGGCGCACCTGAACCGCATTGCAGGGTTCAACTTCCGCAAGGACAACCCCACGAATTGGAAGCTGCGGGTCTACGCCGGCGCGGATTACTGGGAGCGCATGCTCGCCGACCGCCCGGGGGACGTGGTGGTGCTTTCCGGCGCCAACCGCGGCAAGATCGACCGCATCGAACAGATCGCCGCCGGCAAGATGCACGCCCTGGCGGACAAGCCCTGGATTATCGATTCCGCCGACTTGCCCAAGCTGGAGGCGGCCCTTAAGACCGCCGCCGCTAACAATGTGGTGGCATATGACGGCATGACCCAGCGCTTCGAGATCTCCTGTATCCTGCAGCGCGCGCTGGTTTCAGATGCCGATGTCTTCGGCAAACCGCTGCCAGGCTCGGTGGAGGAGCCCTCCGTATACATGGAGAGCGTCCATTACCTGCTGAAGCTGGTGGCGGGCGCGCCCAACCTGCGACCGGCGTGGTTTTTCGACATCCGGCAGCAGGGAGAAGGCCTTGCCGATGTAGGCACTCACCTGGTGGACCTGGTGCAGTGGATTCTGTTCCCCGACCAGGGTATCGAATACCGGAAGGATATCCGGGTGCTGCGCGGCTCCCGGTGGCCCACCGTGATCTCCGCACCCGATTTCCAGCGCGTGACCGGCGAGCGCCAGTTCCCCGAGTATTTGAAGGATGCGGTCCGGCCGGACGGGCTGCACTATTACTGCAACAACAGCGTCACCTATGCCATCAAAGGCGTCCACACCAAGCTGGACGTCAAGTGGGGTTATGAGGCGGCGCCGGGACAGGGCGACACTGAACTGGCGGTTTTCCGCGGCAGCCGGTCGCGCGTGGAAGCGCGGCAGGGCAAGCCGGAGAACTTCCGGCCGGAGGTCTACGTGGTGCCGCGGCCGGAACTGAAAGCCGCCGTGCTGGCGTCCATCCGGCAGCGCCTCGCCGCGATGTCTGCGGAGTGGCCCGGGCTGGGTGTAGAGGACCAGGGTGAACGGATCCGGGTGACTATTCCCGACCGTCACCGTATCGGCCACGAGGCGCATTTTGCGCTTCTGGTCGGCCGTTTCTTGCAATATGTAAAGAAACCGAGCGCCATACCTGCGTGGGAAACGCCCGCCATGGTATCAAAGTATTACGTAACAACGAAGGGCGTCGAATTAGCCCTCAAGGATACCCGATGAAACGCGGACTTACTTTTGCCCTAGCGCTGCTTGCATGCGGTTGCGCAAGGCAGCAACAGCAGCCCCCCACCACGACGGCGGCGGCGGCCAAAGATAAAAAGCTGATCGCCCGGATTTACAACTCGGGCTTCCCCCAGGGTCACGATACCTACAACGGCATGGGTGCGGCGAGCGATGGCCGCATTTACTACGTGCTCAGCTCCCAACTGCACGACGTAGCCGGCCGTATGTACTCCCTCGACCCGAAGTCGGGCGAAGTCAAACTAGTGGCCGATCTTACCGAGGCAGTCGGGGAGAAAGATAGTAAGATGATTGCCCAGGGTAAGAGCCACGTCAACTTCACGGAGTACAACGGTAAGCTCTACTTCTCCACCCACCTTGGCTACTACAGCATTATCGATGACATGGAGAAACCCGGCATTCCCCCGGCCGGATGGAAGCAGTATGCGGGCGGCCATCTACTGGCGTACGATCTGAAGTCCGGCAAGTTCGAAGACTTCGGCATCGCTCCCAAGAAGGAAGGCGTCCTCACCACCAGCACCGACGGGCAGCGCGGCCGCATATACGGCATCACGTGGCCCACCGGCTACTTCTTCCGCTATGACATCGCGAAGAAAGAGATGAAGGACCTGGGACCGTTCTTCCTCGACGGCGAAAACGGCAAGGGCGCCAGGTACCGCACCGTCTGCCGCTCGATCCCCATCGACCCTCGCGACGGCTCGGCCTACTTCACCGACGGCGACGGCACCATCTATCGTTACAGCTACGAGAAGGATGCCGTCGAACGCGTGCAGGGCGACAACATGAAGAAGGACTACCTGGGCCTCTATGACCCGAAATCGGCCGGCCACATGGCTTACAACTGGCGGCAGGTGATCTGGTATGCGCCGGAAAACAAGTTCTATGGCGTGCACGGCAACTCCGGCTACCTGTTCAGCTTCGATCCCAAGGCCGAGAAGGTGGAGATCCTCGACCGCCTTACCTCCGAGCCCTCGAAGCTCAGCGGCATGTATGACCAGTTCAGCTACGGCTATCTGGGCTTCACGCTGGGTCCGGACGGCAAGACGCTGTATTATCTGACCGGCGGCCCGATCTATGAAAACGGCAAGCGCGTTACCGGCAAGGACGTAACGGGAAAGGGTGAAGCGAAGGGGCTCGAGAATCTGCACCTGATCACCTACGACATCCCCACCCGGAAGTACACCGACAACGGTCCCGTGTTTTACCCGAATGGGGACCGGCCGTTGTACGTGAACTCGATCGCGGTGGCTAAGGACGGCACGGTGTACACGCTCGCTCGCATCACCGAGGGCGGCCATACCCGTACGGACCTGATCAGCTTTAAGCCTTAATCAACCCGGGGCCGCGAATGAACGTTTCGGTTCATTCGCGGCCCTTCCCTCAGCCCGGCTCCCACTGCATTCCGCGTTATCCTTTGCTTCCTGACAACTTCTACGTGAACGCCGACATCAGAGCGGACCGCCGCCAACGCGCCTGGAGGATTGCTGGTCACGATGGAGCTGATTCTGGGCCGGCAGCCCCATGACACACTTCGACGCCAGCCGCGCGCCCATGGCGGGGCGTTTCAGCCCCAGCAGGACCTGCACCCGTTCACTGCGGCCACCCTGACCGGATTGACGACCGCGAGCTGAACGCCATTCTCTGGACGGCAATCCGCGGCGCCGCGCCGCCGGCTCCAAAACGGAGCTGCTTTTCGCGTAATTACCGCGCTGCCGCGTTGCGCTTTTCCCGCGCTTCCACCATCCGGCGCGTCACTTTCACCGCTTCGGCGGATTCGGCGGGTGCGCACAACGCCGGCTGCTCGCCTGTTTCACAGCAGCGGGCGAAGTACGCGATCTCGGCCTGGTAGCAATCTGGCCCATCGGCGGCGAGCGCTTCCTTGCTGCCATCCGCGCGATAGAGCATGGGCGGGCGGCCCGCGGAGCTGAATTCCACCACGCCATTATCGGCCACCACCGTGTACTCCATCGAGAACGGGTATTGGCCTACGTGGTGCCAGCCGCCTGTCACCGTCACGGAGCAGTTCGGGAACTGGAGGTCCCCGGTGATCATGTCGATGCCGTGGGGCATGTCCTCGTAACCCGACGCAGTGACTGCCTCCGGGCTCCCGAAGAGGTAGAGCGCCATGTCCACGTCGTGGATCAGCAGGTCGAAGATGCCGCCGCCGCTCTTGGTCTTATCGAACTCCCACGGTCCCCACGTGGGGACAGCCGTGCGCCGGCGGAACATGGCCCACCGTACGGTGCCGAGCTCCCCGGATTTCACCAGTCGCGCCAGTTCCATGTAAGCGGGGATGAACCGCACCACCTGCGCCGCCATTAGAATGCGCCCGCTCCGGGCGGCTTCTTCGCACATCGTATCCGCCACGGCACCGTCGAGTGCCATGGGCTTCTCCACCAGCACGTGCTTGCCCGCGCGCAGCGCCTGAATGGCAATTGACGCGTGCAGATGTGTGGGGAGGCAGATGTCCACGGCATCCACCTGCGGATCCGCCAGGATCTCGTCGACGGTGCGGTACCTGGCCACGCCGGAGAAATCCATTTTTTTGGCGGGACCACCCAGGTTACCCTGAATGTCGCCAAGATCGCCCGAAAGCCGCCGCTCATCCAGATCCATCACGGCCGCCAGTTGCGCGCCGGGGACGCCTGCGAGGGCCTGCAAATGGGTACTGCCCATAAATCCGAGTCCAAGGACGCCTATTCTCATGGAGACATTATGGCACTAGCGAGGGGAATTGTTTTCTCGACCCGCTCCGGTTCACCGGTGGCGTACACCTCGATGCGGTCCTGCCGAAGCCGGACCCGCCGCCAGTGCCTCTCGCCGTAACCGAACGCTGCCGTCCGCACTTCCACCGTGGGACCGAGCCCGAGCGTGATCTCCGCCATCCTGTCGCGGTGCGTATGGCCCGCCAGCACCAGGGCCACCCGGCAGTCCGAAAGCGCGGACCTGATGGCGTAGGACGTGGCATTCTCGATCAGCGGGATGTGCATCGCCACGATCACCGCCCGGTTTTTGTGCCCCGACACCTGTCGGCGCAGCCAGGCCATCTGCTCCTGCGCGATCTCCCCGGTGTTGTAGCTGTTATCGAGCACCAGGAAAAGGTACGTGGCGCGGCCCACCTGCTTTTCAAAGCTGTAGTAGGTGCCTTTGCGGAAGCAGTCCGCCGCGGCGATCCATGCGGCCCGTGCCTCTCCCGCCCCGAACTGGACGCTCAATAGCTTGCCCGCGGCCGGGTCCACTCCGTAGTTCGCAATATCGTGGTTCCCGAGTGCCAGGTAGAGCGGCGCCGGGCTGCCCTTGGTCGCGCGCGTGAAGGCATCCACCTGCCCATTCACATCCGCCAGCCGGAAGGCGTCGATGAGGTCGCCCGTAATCAGGAAGAACGCCGGGCGATACCTGCCTCCGGCATCGGCCAGGAATGCCGGGAGGGTTTTCGCCGACGGCCGGAAGTGCTGCCGTGCCGCAACCAGCCGCGAGTCCACGCCCTCCAACTGGATCACATGGGTATCGGTCAGATGAATGAAATCCAGGGCCGGCTCATCCGCCCATAGGGCGAACGCCAGGCACGCGAGCCACAAACCGCAGCGCCGGAGCATAGAGGAGATTCTACCCCGGCTTATAGAAGCTCAGGGCGTTGTCCCCCTGCTTCAGGGTGCGGGTACGCGCGAGTGCGCCGTATGACTCCTGGGGCGTGAACCGTACCGAGTGCTGCATCACCACCAGCGCCGGTGGATCGGCCGCGAGCGCCCGCATGGCGGCACTGTACTCGCCTTCCTGCTCGTAAGGCGGATCGAGAAACACGATATCCGCGCGATTACGCGCAAGCGCTGTGGCGGCGGGCGACTGCTCCACGCGCGAGCGCTCCTCAAGGCCCAGCGCCCGCAGGTTCTCCCGCAGGACGGCCGCGGCTGGGCGGCTGCGCTCCAGGAAGATGGCTCGCGCGGCGCCCCGGCTGAGCGCCTCGATACCCACCGCCCCCGTGCCCGCATAGGCATCCAGGAACACCGCCCGTTCAATGCTCGGCGCCAGCACGTTGAACAACGTCTCCCGCAGCCGGTCCGGCGTCGGCCGGGTGGCCATCCCGGGAATCGACTTCAGCCGCCGCGAACGAAACTCCCCACCGATCACGCGCATATCAACCCACCGTCACCAGGCCGTAGTGGCGCTGCCAGTGCTCCCGGATGTAAGCCACCGCGCGGCTGAGCGCTTCCTGCGATGGCGGGCTGGCCACGAAGTCCATCGCTTCCCGCCGGGCCGCTTCGAGCACCTCCTGGTCGCGCAGGATGTTCGCCACCCGCAACGACGGCAGGCCCGCCTGTTTGGTGCCAAAGAACTCGCCCGGCCCGCGCAGCTTCAGGTCCATCTCGGCGATCTCGAAGCCGTCGGTCGAATCCACCAGGGTGCGGATGCGTTCCCGCGCGGTGTCGTTCAGCCGCTCCGTCACCAGCACGCAGTAACTCTGTTCTCCGCCACGCCCTACCCGTCCGCGCAACTGGTGTAACTGCGCCAGCCCGAAGCGCTCCGCCTGCTCCACCACCATCACGGTGGCATTCGGCACGTCGACCCCCACCTCGATCACGGTGGTCGAGACCAGAATCTTCGTCCTGCCGTCTTTGAACGCCGCCATCACGGCTTCCTTTTCCTCGGCGGGCAGGCGGCCGTGCATCAGCCCCACTTCCACCCCCGGGAATACCTCGCCCGAGAGATGCTCGTACATCTGCTGCGCAGCCTTCATGGCCTTTGTCTCGGATTCCTCGATCACCGGGTAGACCACGTACGCCTGGCGGCCGGCGTCCACCTGCCGCTTGACGAAACTCCAGACGCGCTCGATCTGATCCGCCGCCACGTGCTTCGTCTGGATGGCCTTGCGGCCGGGGGGAAGCTCGTCGATCACGGAGACGTCCAGGTCGCCGTAGAGCGTGAGCGACAGGGTGCGCGGAATCGGGGTAGCGGTCATCACCAGCACGTCCGGGTGGACGCCCTTGCGGGCCATCCCCAGCCGTTGCAGCACGCCGAAACGGTGCTGCTCGTCGATGATTGCAAGGCCCAGCGCGCGGAACTCCACGTCTTTTTCGATGAGCGCATGGGTGCCCACCGCCACGTGCGCCAGGCCCTCCGCCAGCAGTTTCTTGAGCTGCGCCTTCTCGCGGCTGGTGAAGGAACCCGTGAGCAGCACCACCACGTATCCCAGCTTGCCCAGGATCTGCTTCAGATAGATGGCGTGCTGCGCGGCCAGAATTTCGGTAGGGGCCAGCATGGCCACCTGGTATCCGTTCTCGATGGCGATTACGGCCGCCTCCGCCGCCACAATCGTTTTGCCGCTGCCCACGTCGCCCTGCAGCAGGCGGTGCATGGGGCGGGGCGAGGCCATGTCTTTGGCGATCTCGCCCAGCACACGTTTCTGCGCCCCTGTGGGCTTGAACGGCAGCATGGCCTTGATGCGCTCCCGCACGCGGTCGTTCAGCTCGAACGCGATGCCGGGCAGGGCACGCGCCTGGCCCCGTTTCAGGGCGATCCCGCACTCCAGCCAGAAGAATTCCTCAAAAATCAGTCGAAGCTGCGCCGGGGTGCGGAAGGCGTTCAGCAGCCGCACGTCCGTGTCCGGGACGGGGAAGTGGGTCTCCCGGATGGCGGCCCAGCGTTCCGGGAGCCGGAGGCGCTCGCGGATGTGCGCGGGCACCTCGTCCGGAACCGCCGCCAGCGTCGAGAGTATCCGGTGGATGATGGTGCGCAGGGCACGGGTGCTTACTTTTCCAGCAGCCTCATAAATGGGGACCAGCCGGCCCACATGTAGGGTGGCATCCCCCTCTTCATCGTCCGCGGTCAGGATCTCGAACTCCGGGTGCATCATGGTGAGTTCGTGGGTATAGTTGTCGAATTCCACCTTGCCGTAGAGCGCCACCCGCATCCCCGGCACCAGCACGTTAGCCAAATAGCTTCCGTGAAACCACTTGCACTGCATCACCGCGCGGGAGGCGTCGCTCAGGCGCGCCTCGAACATCCCCAGGTCCCGCCGCCTGAAGCCGGAAGCCTTGGCGGACAGCACGTCCGCGATGACGGTGGCCATCTCGCCGGGCGCGAGCTGCGCCACGGTCTTCAGGTTGCTGCGGTCCTCATAGCGGAAAGGGACGTAGGAAAGGAGGTCCTCCACGGTGGTTAGGCCCTTGGCTTCAAGCATGGCGGCGCGCGCCGGGCCTACGCCCTTTACATATGTGAGCGGTGTTGTGAGATCCACGATGGTGTGGTTTTGTTGCGGTACGAAACAACCAGTACCCAACACCTGACATCCACAGTGTACAATGCGCATTGTGAAGCTCTTTGCATTTCTCCTGACATTTGCCGTTTGCTCGGCGGCGGCCGACCTGCGGCTCGGCATCGTGGGGACCGATACGTCCCATGCCGTGGCATTCGCCAAAATCCTGAATGACCCCTCGTCGCCCGACAATGTCCCGGGGGCGCGTATCGTCGCCGCTTACAAGGGCGGCAGCAAAGACCTGGAGTCCAGCATCAGCCGCGTGGACAAGTACGCCGAAGAATTGCGTACCAAGTGGAATGTCGAGATGTTCAGCGACATCGCCTCCATGTGCAAGAAAGTGGACGCCGTACTGCTGGAAAGCGTGGACGGCCGGGTCCACCTGGAACAGGTCAAGCCCATTCTGGCCGCGCGCAAGCCGGTGTTCATCGACAAGCCGCTGGCCTCCACCCTTGAAGACGCCCGCGAGATCGCGCGTCTGGCCAAGGAAGCCGGGGTGCCGTGGTTCAGCTCTTCGAGCCTGAGGTTCGGTGAAATCGGCACCACCATGAAGTTTGAAGACGCCCAGGGCGTCGAGACCTGGGGCCCGGGCCCGACGGATCCGACCCACAAGCTGGAACTCTCCTGGTACGGAATCCACCCGGTCGAAATGCTGTTCACCCTCCTGGGAACCGGTTGCGAAGAGGTCAGCATGTTCACCACCCCGGGCTCGGACGTGGTGGTAGGGAAGTGGAAGGGCGGCAAGATCGGTACCGTCCGCACCCTGCGGCCTTACGGTGGCTACGGCGCCGTGGTGTTCCGCCCCAAGGCTGTCGTCCAGAGCAACCCCAAGGCCGCCGCGGGATACCGCCCGCTGCTTGTCGAAATCATCAAATTCTTCCAGACCGGGAAATCGCCGGTGCCGAACGAGGAAACCCTGGAGATGTTCGCCTTTATGGATGCCGCCCAGCGTAGTAAGGCGGAAGGCGGCAAGCCCATGCGCCTGCGATAATAGTCGATTCATGGCGCAACTGCTGGAGGGCAAGCTAGCCCTCATACTCGGAATAGCCAATCGATGGAGCCTCGCCTCGGGCATCGCCCAGGCGTTCTCCCGTGAAGGCGCTGCCCTGGTCCTGACCTATCAGGGCGAACGGCAGAGGGAGGCCATCGAAGACGTGGCCGAAGGACTGAACGTGGCGGCGCTGCTGCCCTGCGACGTTACCCGGGGCGAAGAGTTGGACGCCCTGGGGAGCGCGCTTGCCGCCCTGAACAGACCTCTGGACGCGGTGATCCACAGCCTCGCCTTTGCCAACCGTGATGATTTGTCGCGCCCGTTCCTGGAGACCGGGCGCGACGGTTTTCTGCTGGCCCAGGAGGTGAGTTCCTACTCCCTGGTGGCGATTTCCCGTGTGGCCGCGCCCCTGATGACACGCGGCGGCTCCGTCACCACCCTCACCTATGTCGGGTCCACCCGGGTGGTGCCGAATTACAATGTGATGGGGGTAGCCAAGGCGTCGCTCGAGGCGTCGGTGCGTTACCTGGCCAGCGATCTGGGGCCGTGCGGCATCCGGGTGAACGCCATTTCCGCGGGACCGGTGAAGACAGCCTCCGCCCGTGCCATCAAGGATTTTTCCACCATTCTCGATACGGTGGCCGCCAAAGCCCCCCTGCGGCGGAACACCGATCCCGCCGAGGTGGCGGACACTGCCGTGTTCCTCGCCAGCGATCTGGGTCGCGGGGTGACGGGCAACCTGTTGTTCGTCGACGCAGGCATGCAGATCATGGGTTGGTAGCCGGAGCATATGAAGATCGAAGTCGTTCTCACCGAAGCGGAGATCGCGCAGGAGTTCATCGAATCCATGCAGGCTCGGGATTTGCCGGAGAAGTGTTTCTACTGGCTGCCCCGAAGCATTCGAGCCTGGCGCGCCCTGGCCCAGGAATCGGCGTATTTCGTGGACCTGAACCGCTCGTGGAAACAGGTAATCGCCGATGTCCCGGAACTGGTGCGGGGCTACGGCAAGAGCCTACCGCTGATCAGCCTGGGGGCCGGGGACGGTATCAAAGACCGCGCCATCATGCGCGCCATGCGCGATGAAGACTGCGAGCCCAAGTATTTCCCCGTGGATTCCAGTCAGGCGCTGCTCGAACAAGCGTACGCGGGCGCCGAGGACGAGGACATCGAAACCGTGGGGATCAAGGCGGACATTTCCAGCCCGCCGCACCTGATCTTCGCCTCGGATGCGGCCGAATCTCCCCGGCTCTTCATGATGGCCGGCGGCACGCTGGGAGGCTTCGACCCGCTGGTGGAAATCCGGGCCATTGCGCAGTGCATGGCCAAGGGCGACCGCCTGCTGATCGACGGTGAGATGCGTCGCGACGACAGCGCCGCCATTCGGGACCACCCGGCCCTGAAGACATGGGTCTTCGCGCCGCTGGCCGGTACCGGCATGATTGCGCAGGACGGTGAGGTCCGGTTCGAGGAGAAGCGCGACGATCGCCGCACCGGCCTTTACATGATTACGCGCGTTTTCCGTGCCAACCAGGATGTTCACAGCACCGCCGCCGGCGAAGACGTGGTGGTCCAAAAGGGCGAGCGGATCTCTATGAACTTCCAGTACATCTACACTGAAGACGCCTTCCGCTGGCTGATCCAGAAGCAGGCCGGTCTGCGGATTGTCCGGGAGTACCCCAGCCCGGAAAAGCGCTACCTCACGGTACTCTGCGAGCGCTAGCGCCAGCCCCCAGATACACGCGCCGCTGCTCCTCCGGCATGCGCTCGATGGCGTACCGGAGCATGGTGCGGGGCATGTGGTCCGCGTGGCGGTCGAGGAAGCCTTCGAGCGGGGCGGCGCCGCAGCGCTTCCCCACTTCCCGCAGCATCCATCCGGCGGCTTTGTGGATCAGGTCGTGCTCGTCCTCGACCAGTATTTCCGCAATCCGCAGCGCCGCCGCGGGCTCGCCTTCCCGGATGCCATAGAACGTCGCCACCATGCCGATGCGGCGGTCCCATAACGTGCGCGACCGCGCCAGCTTTTCGAGCACTGCCAGCGTCGCGCACGGCCCCACAATCTGCGGCGCGGAAAGGTCCACCAGGTCCCAGTTGTTGACTCGCCCCCGGTGCCGCAGGTAGAAATCGTAGATGCGCTTGCGCTCCGGCGGCGCTGCCTTAGCGAACTGGTTCACCAGGATGAGCAGTGCCGTGAGGCGCTCTTCGTGAATGGGGCTCGCCAGCAGTTCCGCCGCGCCGTCCAGGCCGAGCGCCGAGCACTCCCGCGCCACACGCCGCTGGTCCGGCACCATGACCCCGAGGAACACGTCCCCCTCGCCGTACTGCCCCTTGCCGGTCTTGAAGAAACGCTGGAGGGCGGCGGCTTTGGCCGGGTTCGCCAGGCGGCGCAGACCCGCCCGCACCTGTTCCGTCACTGCGCCACCCTTTGCGCCTGCGCCGTGGCGAGGGCTTGGGAAACAATTTCCCGGGCTTCCGATTGAATACGCTCCAGATGGTCCTGCCCCACGAAGCTCTCGGCGTAGATCTTGTAGACGTTTTCGGTGCCGGAGGGCCGTGCCGCGAACCACCCGCGTGCGGTCGTCACTTTAAGTCCCCCGATGGGGCTGCCGTTCCCTGGCGCGGTGGTCAGCATGGCCTCGATGGGATCGCCGGCCAATTCGCCCGCGGACACCTGCTCGGGCGACAGTAGTTGCAGGATGGCCTTCTGCTCCGGAGTCGCCGGGGCATCGGTACGCTCGTAGACCGGAGCCCCGAATTGCGCGGTGAGGGCGCGGTAGTGCTCGCCCGGGTCCTTGCCCGTGCGGGCCATGATTTCGGCGGCCAAAAGGCCCATGATGATGCCGTCTTTATCGGTGCTCCACACGGTGCCGTCGCGCCGCAGGAAGGTGGCTCCGGCGCTCTCCTCCCCGGCGAAGCCCAGGGTGCCGTCGAGCAGCCCGTCCACGAACCATTTGAATCCTACCGGAACCTCCACCAGCCGGCGGTTCATCCCATTGGCGATGCGATCGATGATGCTGCTGCTCACCAGCGTCTTCCCGATGCCCGCATCCGCACGCCAGCGCGGACGGTTCTGGAAGAGGTACGAGATCGCGACGGCCAGGTAGTGGTTCGGATTGAGCAACCCGGCGCTGCGGGTGACTATGCCGTGCCGGTCGTGATCCGTATCGCAGGCGAACGCTACATCGTAGCGGTCCTTCAGGCCGATCAGTCCGGCCATGGCGTAGGGCGAGGAGCAGTCCATCCGGATCTTGCCGTCCCAATCGACGGACATGAACCGGAAGGTCGGGTCCACGGTCTCGTTCAAAACCGAAAGAGCGAAGCCGTAGTGCTCCGCGATGCGGCCCCAGTAGGCCACCCCTGCACCGCCCAGCGGGTCCACCGCAAGCTTCAGCCCGCCGCCCCGGACGGCTTCCAGATCGATCACGGAGCCGAGGTCTCCCACGTAAGCCGAGATGAAATCGTGCCGGTGGGTGGTAGAGGCCGCCAGGGCCTGCGGGTAGTGCTGGCGCCTGACGCCCGCGAGCCCGCCGGCCAGCAGTTCGTTGGCACGGTCCTCGATCCAGCGGGTAGCCGTGCTGTCGGCCGGCCCTCCGTGGGGCGGATTGTACTTGAAGCCGCCATCCCGGGGTGGGTTGTGCGATGGCGTGATCACGATGCCGTCCGAAAGATTCGCCTGCCGCCCGCGGTTGTAAGCCAGAATCGCGCAGGAGAGCGCCGGAGTGGGGGTGTAGCCCAGATCCTGGTCGATCATGACCTCGATTCCATTGGCCGCCAGCACCTCGAGCGCGCTGGCGAAGGCGGGTTCGGAGAGCGCGTGCGTATCCTTGGCCAGGAACAGCGGCCCAGTGGCGCCGTTCGTCGCACGGTAGTCGCAGATCGCCTGCGTGATCGCCAGGATGTGGGCTTCATTGAAAGACCCGTCGAACGCCGTTCCCCTGTGCCCGGAGGTGCCGAAACTCACCCGTTGCGAGCGAAGCCCGGGGTCGGGGTGCTCGGTGTAATACGCGGTGACGAGCCGGGGTATATTCACCAGCATGGAGGCGTCCGCCGGGTGGCCGGCTAAGGGATGTAAATCCATAACCTTCCAGTCTCTACCGGCGTGGGCTCAAGTACAACAACCACCTAAGCTCCGCCGTTATGCGGCGCACGGAAGCCCCGCGAGTCGCAGCGGCCCGGCGCCGCATCCAACAAACCGGAGGGTGTATGCTGATCCGACGGCCTCCGCCGATCCGCTATTCCGAAGTCGCGCCGAAAAGCGTCTACCTGAACCGCCGACGCTTCCTGGCGGCCGCCGGCTTGGGCGCGCTGCTGCCCGCAAGCGCCGCAACGAAATTGGAGGGCATCCGGAAGAGCCCTCTGAGTACCACCGGGGAGAAGGTCACGCCGTACGAAGTCACCACGACGTACAACAACTTCTACGAGTTCGGCACAGATAAGGCTCAGCCCTCCAAACTGGCCAAAGACTTCCGCACACGTCCCTGGACCATCACGGTGGAGGGCGCCGCAGCCAAGCCCCGTACCTTCGATATCGACGAAGTCCTGAAGCTCGCGCCGCCCGAAGAGCGCGTCTACCGGATGCGGTGCGTCGAGGGATGGTCCATCGTGGTGCCGTGGATCGGCTTCCCCTTGAAAGCCCTGCTCGATCGCGTGGAGCCCACCTCCAAGGCGCAGTATGTGGCCTTCCAGACTTTCTACGACCGCAACCAGATGCCGCAGGGGCGCTTCGCCGGTATCAACCTGCCCTACGTCGAGGGCCTCCGGATGGACGAGGCCATGCACCCCCTGGCGATCCTCTCGGTGGGGATTTACGGGGAGGTCCTGCCCAACCAGAACGGCGCTCCAGTGCGGCTGGTGGTTCCCTGGAAGTACGGCTTCAAGAGCATCAAGTCCATCGTGCGGATTCGCCTTGTCGAGAAGCGTCCGCCCACGACTTGGAACATCTCCAACCCGCAGGAATACGGCTTCTACTCCAACGTGAATCCGCAGGTGGATCACCCGCGCTGGAGCCAGGCCAAGGAACGCCGCCTGGGCGAATTCTTCAAGCGCGAAACCCTCATGTTCAACGGCTACGGGGAGCAGGTGGCGAGGCTGTATGCAGGGTTGGACCTCCGCAAAAACTATTGAGAGGCCTAAAACCCGCTCCACTCGCTGGGTGACGCCGGCGAAGGTCGTGGTGTTCCTGCTGGCGCTCGCGCCGGTGGCTGCGCTCGTTTGGCGGGGCCTCGCCGGCCGCCTTGGGGCCAATCCGATCGAGGCCGTTACGCATGCCACGGGAGATTGGACCCTGCGGCTGTTGCTGGTCACCCTGGCCGTCACGCCTCTGCGGGAAGTGCTGCGGCTGCCGGAATTGATCCGGTTCCGCCGCATGTTGGGACTTTTCGCCTTCTTCTACGGCTGCCTGCACCTGCTCACGTATGTGTGGCTCGACCAGTTCTTCGACTGGGGCTCCATCGTGAAAGACGTGGCCAAGAGGCCGTTCATCACCGCCGGGTTCGCGGGTTTCGTCCTGCTGGTGCCCCTGGCGGTCACTTCCACCGCAGGCTGGATCCGGCGTCTGGGAGGACGGCGCTGGCGCCTGCTGCACCGCCTGATCTATGGCACCGCCGCGCTTGGGGTGGTGCACTACTGGTGGCTCGTCAAATCCGACATCCGGATGCCGGCGCTCTATGGCGCCATTCTCACCCTGCTGCTGGCGTACCGCGTCGTGCGGCGGTAGACTGGTTCCCCGACAGGAGCCCGTCATGCAAGCATCGCGGAGAACTTTTCTGGCAGCCGCAGCCACGGCGGCATCGGCGGCCCGTGTATCCGGAGCCAACGACCGTCTCCGGGTGGGGGTCATCGGCAACGGCGGCCGCGGCCAATATCTCATGAAAGAGTTGAACCGCACCGGAGATGTGGATATTGTTGCGGTCTGCGACGTCTACAACGTCCGCCGCGATGCCGCCGCCACCATCGCCGGCGGGTCCGTTAAACAGTACGGCGACCATCGCCGCGTGCTCGACCACAAGGATATTGACGCCGTCATCGTGGCCACCCCTGACCACTGGCACGGCCCCATCACGGTGGACGCCTGCAACGCCGGCAAGGACGTCTACGTGGAAAAGCCCATGGTCCACACACCGCGCGACGGCCAGGCCGTGGTGAATGCCGCCCGCCGGAATAAGCGCATCGTGCAGGTGGGGATGCAGGGCCGCGGGCTGCCGCAGTTCCTTACAATCAAGCAGAAGTACGTCGATTCGGGCGTCATCGGCAAGGTGGGGATGGCGCGCACCTGGTACACGTCCAATCGCGGCTACATCCAGAAGCCGCCCGAGGGCATGGGCCGGAAGCCGGAGGGCCTCGATTGGGACCGCTGGCTTGGCCCCGGTCCGAAAGTCGCCTGGAATCCCGATGTCTACTTCAGCCCCTATAAATGGCTGCATTACGACGGCGGCATGATCATGGGGATCGGGATCCACGTGGTCGATTCCGCGCACCACCTGCTGAAGCTTCACAACCCCAGGGCGGCGGTGTGCGGAGGCGGCATTTACCACTACAAGGACGGCCGCGACACCCCCGACGTGGTGAGCTTCATCCTGGACTACCCGGAGGAGGTCACCGTCACCTTCGCCGCCGAGGTGCTCACGGCTCCCGGTGTCCGGACCACCGCGGGCGTCGAGCTACGCGGTACGGGTGGCACTGTGATGGCGGAGCGCTATGTCCAGGACATCGGCTGGGAGTACGTCCCTAACACCGCCGTGAGCAAGGCACCCGCCGAGAAAGGTCCCGGCGACCCGCGCATCAACGCCGGGCCCATGATCGCCAACTGGCTCGAATGCATCCGGACGCGCCAGGCACCTGTGGCCAACGAGGTGGAGGGCTACTACTCCGCAATGGCATGCTTCATGGCGCTCGAAGCCTACCGGACCGAGTCGCGCATCGCCTGGAAGAAGGAGTGGGCGGTATAACATCCCCGTTTTACCTTCGATAACGGCCGTCCGCTAACTGCCGCCAGCTTGATGCTTAGCCCGCCATCCTGTATTATTTGTGTATTCGTTCTGGTTGTAATAAATGACACGCCTTCCAGTCCGGGGCCGATTTGTGCGAGAGCTCGAAAAACGGGCCTGCGCGATCACCGATCCCGCGGAAAAGCTGCGTTTCCTTCGCCGGGAATTGAATTCGACTCCCGAACCCAGGCGTTGGCGCATGCCCCTGAAGGCTGCCAGTTTTGCGCTGTTGGCACTCGGGCTGCCGTTTGCGGCGTACAACGGTGTGGGGTCCCCGCCGGAACCGCTGAAAGTGGCCGCCGCCGCGCCCGCCGTATCTTCGCCCAGCGCCGCTGTCGCCAAGGTCTGGCTGGTGGAGGAACGAGCCGGATCGGAATTTTACAGCAACGGCCTGCGGATAGAGCGGCAACTGGAGGTTTCCACCAAACCGCGCCACTATCGCGCGCTCCAACGCGCTTCCGGCACCTGGGTGGAACGTACCGCGCCCGCCGGAATCCTTTTCCACACCACCGAGAGCTGGCTCGCACCGTTCAACGCGGATCACAATAACGCCATCAAGGAGGCCGGCACCGGCATTCTGTCGTATGTCCGGGGGCGCGAGCTGTACCATTTCGTGATCGACCGTTTCGGCCGCGTTTTCCGCCTGGTGGTGGAGAGCGATGTCGCTTACCACGCCGGCCACTCTGTCTGGGCCGACGAGCAACTGACGTACCTCGATCTCAACAACAGCTTCCTGGCCGTCTCCTTCGAGGCGCAGACCGAGAAGGCCGTTCCGTCCTGGACGGCGGCACAGGCCAACGCGGCGAAGCTGCTTACGGAAATGCTCCGCGGCAAGTATGGCATCAGTGCCGCGAACTGCGCTACCCACGCGCAGGTCTCGGTGAATCCCAGGAACATGCTGCTCGGGTATCACACCGACTGGGCGGCCAGTTTTCCGTTTCGGGAACTGGGCCTCCGAGACGGATACCAGGAGCCGATCCCGGCCGTGGCGCTGTTCGGCTTCGGCTACGGTGGGGACTTCCTGACCGCCCTGGGCGGGCAACCCTGGCCCGGCCTCGTGTTGGCGGAACAGCAACTGGTGAAGGATGCCGCGGCCGCCGGACAAACCCCCGGTACGTGGCGCCGCATGTTGCGGGAGAAGTACCGGAAAACTGCGGAGGCCGCGCGCATCAATACGGCCGGTAGGGAAAGGACTCGAGATGAAAGCTGAAAAGAATGCCGTCGGGCTGGATATTGGCACCAGCCGCATCGTTTCCGTGAAGCGGGTTGGCGAGAAGGACCAGACCAGCGCCCAACTGAACGCATTCGTCACGCTTCCGTATTCCAAGCTCACCGCAGGGGTGTTCGAAAAGGAAGGCGTGCCGTATGTGGTGGAGGGCGACGATCTGGTCGTCTACGGCAATGAGGCGGCGCGCTTTGCCAACCTGTTCAACCGCGAGATGCGGCGGCCCATGACCAAGGGAGTGCTGAATGCCGGAGAGCCCGGCGGGGCGGCCATGATCCGGCGGCTCATCACCAGCGTGCTGGGGGAGGATGGCGGGCACGGCTCGCGCATCTGCTTCAGCGTTCCCGGCGCCCCGGCCGATGCGCCCGACGACCTCACCTATCACGAGAAGACCCTCCGGCAGATGCTCTCGTCCATGGGCTACGAGGTGAGCAGCATCAACGAGGGGCTCGCCGTCGTGCTGGCTGAGCTTGAGAGCACCAACTACACCGGCGTCGGCGTCAGTTTCGGGGGCGGCATGTGCAATGTGTGCATGGCCTACCTCTCCGTGCCGGTCTTCAGCTTCAGCGTCTCGAAGGCGGGCGACTTCATCGACTCCAGCGCCGCGTCCGTTGCCAATGAGAGCGTCACCCGGATCCGCACCATCAAGGAGCAGTCGTTCCACTTCAACGGCTACTTCGGCGATCAGGCGAAACAGGCGCTGGCCGTCTACTACGATGAGGTGATCCGGCTAGTGGTAGCGGAACTCAAGAAGGCCATCACGGAGACGCGTCAGCCGGCCTCCATCGGCCGCCCCGTGCCCCTGGTGATCAGCGGCGGCAGTTCGCTGCCCTCGGGATTCGTGGACCACTTCACGGCCAGCCTGAATGAGGCCAAGCCGGGCATCGATTTCTCCGAGATCCGCGCCGCCGCCGACCCGCTCAACGCCACCGCTAAGGGTGCGCTGGTCGCTGCGCTCGCCGGCATCTGACATTTCGCAGCCCGATCTGCCGGCTGTATGATAGGTTCCGGATGTTTACGTCCCGAATCTTCCTCTTTCTCCTGGCCTGCGCCTCACTCGCGCAGGCAGGCACCGTCGAGCACCGGGCTGGCGCCGCCTGGCCCACCCGCAATCAGATGCGCATCGCGGCGGCTATCGGGATACCTGCCGGTCAGCCGGTTCTGTTCGCCGCCGATGTGCCGCCGCGGTTCAACCCAGACTCCCTGCGGGTGATCGGGCCCGGTTCCCCCGCCGTCATCCCGTCCAAATCCGACTGGCGCACCCCGCAGGTGAAGGTGAGCTGGATTTCACGCGGGCCGGGCACGTACTACCTCTACTTCGATGTCCGGGGATCCGGCGAATCGGAACGGCTGCCCGAGCCCGCGATGATCGGGACCGGCGACCGCATCACCTATGGCCGTACCGGCGTCAAGGGACGCCTCTCCGTGGGGCTATGGGCCTACCCCGCGGCGCTCGATTTCGATGGCGACGGCAACTTGGACCTCATCGTCTCCTGCACCGACCGCCCCTACAATGGCATCTACCTCTTCCGGAATCTCGGCACCACGGCCGCGCCGCTCTTTGACCGCGCCGAATGGCTCGGCCCCGGCCGTAAGGAACTGGTGGCCGCCGATTTCAACGGCGACGGCGCCATCGACCTGGTGGTGAGCGGCGGCTACTTCAGCGACGTCCGCGCGAATCGCCTTGCCGCCTTCGTCCCGGTGACCCTGCCCCGCAATTATTGGGTGGGGCGTGACGATTTCTGGTACCCCGTCGATTGGGATGGCGACGGCCGCATCGACGTGCTCGTGGGCGCCAGCGATTGGCGCGACTACGGTTGGGACGATGCGTTCAACGAGACGGGCGAGTGGACCCGCGGCCCCCTCCACGGCTTCGTCTGGCTGCATCGGAACACCGGGACCAACGCCCAGCCCGTCTACGCCGATCCAGTGCCGCTTGAAGCCGGCGGTAAGCCCATTGACCAGTACGGGAGTCCCGTGCCGCATCCCGTGGACTGGCTCGGGGCGGGGAAGCTCGACCTCATCGGAGGCAGCTTCGTCGATACGATTACGCTGTTCCGCAATACCGGAAGCCGGCACGCGCCCCGCCTGGCGGCCGGCGAGCTGCTGCGGGTGGATGGCCGGCCGCTACACATGGAGCTGTGCATGATTCAGCCGCGTGTGGCCGCCTGGCATCCCGACGGCAGGCCGTCGCTCATCGTGGGGGAGGAGGACGGCCGCGTCGCCCTGCTGGAGAACCGTGCTCCCCGCGGTAAGGAGCCGGATCTGGCGCCCGCGCGTTATTTCGAGCAGGTGGATCCCTACGTCAAGAGCGGCGCGCTGTCGCGGCCTGTGGCGGTCGATTGGAACGGCGACGGCAAGCTCGACCTCCTTGCCGGCAACTCCGCCGGTTACCTTCAGTATTTCGAGAACACCGGCACCCGGACAGCCCCGGCGTTTGAAGATCGCGGGTACCTCAAGGCCGGAGGTAAAACCATCCGGCACCTGGCCGGACCGAAGGGCTCCATCCAGGGGCCAGCGGAGGAGAAGTGGGGGTACACCAATCCCTCCGTGGCAGACTGGGATCTGGACGGCAAGCCCGACATCCTGGTGAACGACATTACCGGCAATGTGGTCTGGTACCGGAACACCGGCTCCGTCCGGGAACCCGTACTGGCGCCTGCCGAAGCCATCGAGGTGGCATGGACCTCACGCCCGCCCAAGCCCGAGTGGGTCTGGTGGGAGCCGAAGGGCAATCAGCTTGTTACGCAGTGGCGCACCACCCCAAAGATTGTCGATTGGGACCGCGACGGCCTGCCGGATCTGGTCATGCTGAACCACCAGGGCTATCTTTCGCTCTATCGCCGCGAGCGCAGGAACGGCGCTCTGGTACTCCTGCCGCCGGAGCGCATCTTTCTCCAGCCCGGCGGGCGTTTTCTGAATCTGGCAGCCGGACGCGCCGGATCGAGCGGCCGCCGCAAAGTGGAACTCGCCGACTGGGATGGCGACGGCGATCTCGACCTCATCAGCGATTCGGATAAGGGACCCATCTGGTACGAGAATACCGGCACCGGGCGGAGACCCGTTATGGAGCCGCGCGGCCCCATCCTGACCACCATCATCCAGGGCCACAGCCCCACCCCTAACGTGGCGGACTGGAACGGCGACGGCAAACCGGACCTCATTGTGGGCGCGGAGGACGGCTTCTTCTACTATTTCGAGCGGTCGTTCATCGAACGGTCCGCGCTCTGACCAGCTACGCCAGCGCCGCCTTCACCTTCTGGAGCAGCGCCTGGGAACTGAACGGCTTCTGGATGAAGCCGGTCCCCGGATACGCCGAGACCAGCAGCCGCGCCTCGGTTTCGCTGTACGCGCTGGTGAGCAGAACCTTCGCTTCCGGATAGCGGCGCTTGAGCTCCGCAACCAGGTCGCGGCCCCCCATTACCGGCATGGTGAGGTCGATCAGGACCAGGCTGATATTGCCGCGGCGTTCCTCGAAGCGATCGAGCGCCTCGCGTCCGTCCCCCGCCGGAATTACCAGGTACCCGTGGCGTTCCAGCGCGTCGCGCAGGAAATTGCGGACGCATTCTTCGTCATCGGCCACCAGTACGGCTGGACGGCTCTCCGCTGGAGTCTTTTCGACGACGGCGGCGCGGGCGGCGGGAAACAGCACCCGGAATGTGCTGCCCGCACCCGGGGCACTGGTTACCACGATGCCACCCTTCTGCGATCGCATAATTCCCGATATCGCCGCCAGCCCCAGCCCCCGGCCGGTGAACTTGGTACTGAAGAACGGCTCGAACATGCGCGCTTGCGTCGCTTCGTCCATCCCCGAGCCGGTGTCACGCACCTCCAGGAAGGCATAGGGCCCCGGCGCCACCTCCGCCCCCGCGGCATCGATGAACCCTTTCACGACGGTCTGGGTGCCGGTCGCGATCGATACCACGCCACCCCGCGCCTGTCCGATCGCCTCTCCCGCGTTGACCACCAGGTTGAGTACCACCTGCTGCATTTGGCCCGGATCCGCCGCCACTGGCGGAATGCCGTCCTCCAGGTCCAGGTGCACCCCTGCATTCTTGGGGATCGAGAGCCGGATCAGACCTCCCATCTGCCGGATCATGACCGAAAGATCCACGTCCCGGATGAAGAACTGGCCCTTGCCCGAGTAGGCGAGCAACTGTCGCGTCAGGTCGGCGGCCCGCTCGGCCCCGCTTAGGATGGTGCGGGCCTGCTCAAGCGTGGCCGGTGAAGTCTCTTCGTTCTCCTCGATCAGACTGGCGGTTCCGATGATGCCGGTCAGAATATTGTTGAAGTCGTGCGCTACGCCTCCGGCCAGCATCCCGATGCTCTCCAGTTTCTGCGATTGCCGTATGCGTTCCTCGGACCGCTTGCGCTCGGAGATGTCGTGCGCCACCATCACCGCCGCCACTACTTCGCCGGCTTCCAGGATCGGCGCGTTCGAGCAGGCCACCTCCACCGCCGTTCCGTCCTTCCGGAAGAACAATTCTTCCTGGCCCGTCACCGTTTCCCCCGTAGTCAACGACCGAAACAGAGGGCATTCTTCGATGGGATAGGAAGTGCCATCCTTGCGGTGACTGTGTAAGGTCTCGTGCAGGACCATCCCCAGCAGTTCGTCCCGCCGGAAGCCGAACATGCGCTCGGCGGCGGGGTTGGTGAAAGTGATGCGGCCTTCCCGGTCCGTCATAAATAGGGCTTCGGCGGCGTTCTCGGTGATGGCTTTGGT
This sequence comes from Bryobacteraceae bacterium, assembly GCA_035561075.1. Classification (GTDB taxonomy): domain Bacteria; phylum Acidobacteriota; class Terriglobia; order Bryobacterales; family Bryobacteraceae; genus JAMCRM01. The sequence goes on along the minus strand of DATMYF010000013.1, from coordinate 104,419 downwards.
AACCTCCAGCGCCTCCTTCAGCCGGCGATTGGCGTCCTCCAGTTCGCGATTGCTTTGTGCCAGTTGGTCCGCCATCACCGCGCGCACCTCGGCGGCTTCCTTTTCCGCCCGCGCCCGGACCGCCGCCAGTTCCTTTTCCTTTAGCTCCTCAACGATACGCCGGTTTTCCTCGACGAAGAACTTGCGGCGCAGCAACGCGCGAATACGGGCCTTGAGCACCCCTATATCGGCGGACTTGCCGACGAAATCATCCGCCCCCGCCTCTAGCGCGCGCGTCGCGAAATCCTTCTGCTCGTGGGCTGTCAACGCCAGCAGCGTGACGGGCAGGTTGGTCTCGGTGCGCATGGCTTCCACGCGGCGGCAGAGTTCGATGCCGTCGATATCCGGCATCTCCAGATCCACCACCACGCAATCGAACGTCTCCGTGCGGATCCGTTCCAGCGCTTCCTTGCCGCCGTGCGCCTTCTCGACGCGATAGTGTTCGGCCTGCAACTGATCGGTCAGGTAGTGCAGAAAAGTGGGGCTATCGTCTACGGCCAGCAGGCGCGCCCGGCTGAACGTGTTGTCGCTGGGCGCCAGAATGCGGTCCGCCCCCGCCGAGGTCCTCAGCAGCGAGCGAGCCCGCAGCACCAGGATGTCGGGATCGCCGGACTTCGAAAAGTAATCGTCGGCGCCGCTTTCGAGGCCCCTGCGTTCGGCATCGTGCGTGCCTTCCACCGTCAGCATGAGCACGGGTATGCCGCGGTGGTTGACATTCATGCGGATTTCGCGGCAGAACTCTTCACCGTTCATGCCTGGCAGATGGTAGTCCACCACCACCAGGTCCGGGCGGGCGCGGTTCAACTGGTCGAGCGCGTTTTCGGCGCTTTGCGCCAGGATCACAGCCCACCCCTCGCGTTCGAAGAGACTACGGACCCGCTCCGCCTGCGTGCGCGAGTCCTCGATCAGCATTATTTTGTATGTATCGTTCATGAAGAAGGGTCCTGCGAATCGCCTCCCGCCAACTTCATTAGACGCGGCGCTACATCGTGAAGCGCCAACGATTCGCACGCCGCCCCAAGTCGCACGGCGGCCGCCGGCATCCCGTACACCACCGCGGTCGATTGGTGCTCCGCGACCGTGTAGCCGCCGGCCAGCCGCAACTGGCGTAAGCCCTGCGCACCGTCTTCCCCCATCCCCGTAAGCAGGATCCCAATCGCCGCCTGCCCCACGTGCAGCGCCATCGCCTCGAACAGTACAGACGCCGATGGGCGATGGCTGGAGACGCGCTCCCCGTCCTGCGCCCACGCCCAAGACCCATCTGTAACGAGATGCCTGTCGGGAGCGGCAAGATACAGGGTTCCCGGCGCGAGTTCCATACGCCTGTCCACGATTTCCAGTTTTAACCCGGTAACCCCGGCCAGCCACGACCCGAAACCCACCACGAAACTTGGTTCCATGTGTTGCACCAGGAGCACCGGAAGGGGAAAGCCGCTGCCCAGCGACCCCAGCACCTGCATCAGTGCGTTGGGACCACCTGTGGAGGCAGCCATCCCCACTATGCGGTAGTTGCCCCGCCGGCAGCAGCCGTCCGGTGCTTGCACGGGCCGTGGTCTGACGGCCTGCTGCCTCACCACCACCACCTCGCTCATGATGGCCAGTTGCGTGCACAGCCGGCATGCCACCGCGTCATAGCCGGCTTGCGTGACGGCCGGCGGTTTCTCCACCACCGCGAGCGCGCCGGCTTTGAATGCCTCCATGGTGAGGTTCATCTCACCGGGCTCTACAGCCGAGACCACTACAATCGGGGTGGGGCGGCGGGCCATGATCTGGCGCGTCGCGTCCAGGCCCTGAATTCCGGGCAGCCGCACATCCATCGAGATGACATCCGGAGCGATTTCTTCGAGTACCTCGAGCGCCTCTTCGGCCGTAGCCACCGCGCCCGCAACCTCCAGCCGCCGATCGGCCGCGATAATCCGCTTGAGGTGTTCCCGCACCACGGCCGAGTCTTCGACTATCAGCACCCGTATGCGTTTCATAGGATCTGCCGTACCGTGGCCAGCAGCTCTTTCTGGTCGAATTTGCGCTTCACGATATATGCGTCCGCCCCGAGTGATAACCCGCGATTCTGGTCTTCCCGGTCTTCGAGCGACGTCACCATGATCACCGGAATGGAAGCCAGACGCGGGTCGCTCTTAATATTTTCCAACAACTCAAACCCGTTCATCCGGGGCATGTTGATGTCCGCGATTACAAGGTCCGCCGGAGCGGCGCGCAACTCTTCGAGGGCTTCCAGACCATCCACGGCCAGCTTCACCCGGTAGCCATGGGCCTCGAGAATGCTTTTTTCCAGCGACCTCGTAGTGATGGAGTCGTCTACAACCAGAATGGTTGCGGCGGGCTGCGGCTTCGAGGTCGCCGTGCGTTTCAACGCCGGCCTCTGCCCCTGTTGGCGGAAGCGCTCCAGAAGCGCAGCGGGGCTGAGCGCCACCGCCACGGTTCCGTCTTCGAGCGGGATTCCGCCGTTTGAAAGGCCCGTCATCGCCGGCGGAAGCCCGAGTTCCTTCACCAACACCTCGCGTTCGTCGAGCAGCCCGTCCACGATGACACCCAAGCGGAATTCGCCCGCTTCCAGCACCACCACACGAAGCACCGCCTCCCCGTCGTCCCCCTCGCCGCCGTCGGGCTCCTGTCCGGGTGTCCCGAGCAAATCCGCCAGCTTCGCTACGGGCACGGCCTCCGCGCCTGTCCGGATCACATCCCGGCCGTCCACACTCTCCATTTCCCCTTGCCGGACCCGGAGCAGACGGTCGATGCCGCGGCTGGGGAACGCGTACGTGTGCCCGCCCGATGCCACCAGCAGCACGTGATGCAGTGAAATGGCCAGCGGCACCGAGAGGATCACCGCCGTCCCTGGCGCCCCGGCAATCCGGAAATCCACCTGCCCCTGAAGCAGAGATACCTGCTGCTCCACCACCGAAAGCCCCATGCCCAGTCCCGAGAGCATGTTCACCGCGCCCGAAGTGGTGAAGCCCGGAGTGAGCAGCAGCCTGGCCAACTGCCCCAGGTCCCGTGCGGTCTGGTCTTCGGGAGAAAGAAGCCCCCGGCTCACGGCCACTTCCCGGACGCGCGCCAGGTCGATACCGCGTCCGTCGTCCGCCACCGTAACCAGCAACCGGTCGCCCTGCGCTTCGACTGTCAATCGTACAGTGGCCGTTTCGGGCTTGCCCGCCGCGATGCGCTCCGCCGGCAACTCGACGCCGTGGGAGATCGCGTTCCGCAGCAGGTGCATCACCGGGTCCTTCAGCGCCTGAAGCACCAGGCGGTCCGCTTGCACGTCCATGCCTGTGGCCAGGAATTCGATCTCCCTGCCTGCTTCGGCGGCCATATCCCGCACCATCTTGCGGAAGACCCCGAACACCGTGTCAGCCGGTGTCATGCGAACCGCGCAACTGCCGTCATAAACGTCGGCGGCGAGTTGGTTCAGCCTCCACGCACCCTGCTGCTGGGAGATCTTGGCCGCACGCACCTCTCGCGCCAGTCCGCTCAGCGCCGCATCCAGCCGCGCGATCGATTCGGGCGGTGGTGCCCCTGGATGGCCTTTGCGCAGTTGTGCCCAGTCGCGCTGGAAGTCCTTTATGCGGCCCAGCAGCCCCTCCAGCTCCCGCGCCCGCATCTGCACCGCAGTCGCGGCAAGCAGTTGCGATGAGGAAGCCACCAGCTTCTCTACACGTGCGGCGCTCACCCGTACGATATCCGAGGGCGCTTCCGCCGCCGTGTGCGGGGGCGGCGTCGCGGCCGGCGGCGGCGTTGACGGCGCGATTCCCAGCAGGCCCTCCAGCCGCCGGAGCGTCGCTGAGACATCCGGCTCCTCGCCGCCGGCCAGCGCGGAAGCGGTAACGTCCTCGCTGGCATCGAGCACCCCGTTCACCACCGCGCGCGCCGTCGCATCGAAGGCCAGCACCCCGCTCCGCACGTCGGCGAACAAGGCCTCCAGGCGGTGCGCCAGCAGTTCGATGCTTTCGAACCCCACCGCTCGTGCCGCGCCCTTCAAGGTGTGGGCCCTGCGCAGGATCTCTTCCGTCGCCTGGGCCGAAAGCGGCGCTCCGTCACCGGCTCCCACCAGGGCGCGAATCCGCTCCGCGTGTTCTCGCTGCTCCGCCTCGAAAATCCCGAGCAGCGTGGGATCGATGCGGCTCAAATCCGGTATCTCTCCACTACGGCCCGCAACTGCTGGGCCAGGGAATTCAGATTCGCGGCTGCCTTCTCCGACTGCCGCGTACTCGTGGCCGTCTGCTGCGTGGCCACCCCGATGCTCCGGAATGCCTGGGTTACCTGTTCAAAGCCGATCTGCTGCTGGCTGCTGCCCGCAACAATTTGTTGAAACGCCCGCACGCTCTCCTCGATGTTGTCCGTCAGGGCCCGGATGGCCCGGTCCGCCGACCCCGCCTGCTGCCGCCCGGATTCGACGCGCTTTACGGCCTCCTCCGTGAGCATCACGGAGCTGTTGATAGCCTTCTGTATATCGCCCAAAATCGAGCGCACCTGTACGGTTGCCTGTTTGGACTGGTCCGCCAGGTTCTTCATCTCGCTCGCCACCACCGAGAAGCTGCGCCCGTGTTCCCCCGCTGCGGCGGCTTCGATGGCCGCATTGAGCGCCAGCAGGTGCGATTGCTCGGCAATGTCGTTTACCGTCGAGATGATCTCCCCGATGGCCTGTGTCTTCTCGCTGAGCGCGATCACGTTATCCGCCACCGCTTCGGCCTGCTCGCGAATCCGCTCCATCGTGAGTGCCGTATTCTGCACGGACTGGAGCCCCGCCGAGCTGGCTCCCGACGTGGCTTCCGCGGACGCCGCCACCTGCCTCGCCCGGTCCGATATCTGGGAGCCCGCCTGCGTAATCTGGGACATCGTTGCATTGGCCTGCTGCACCGCCGCCGCCTGCTCCGCGGTGCTCGCCGCCTGTTGTTGCGTAGAGGCCAGAATCTCCGCCGTAGCCGCGCCCAAGTCCTCCGCCATGCGCCGCGCCTGGCTGGCCACGTCTTTGAGCCCCACCACCATCTGATTCAGACTGCGGGCGAGGTCGCCCAGTTCGTCCGCCCGGGATGCCGGGGCCTCCTTGGTCAGGTCCCCATGTCCTACCTGCTCGACAAAACGCATAAAGACATCCAGGGGTCCGGTGATCGAGCGCTGGATCAGGATGGTGAGCAGGATCCCCAGCAGCGCGGCCAGCACCACCGCGGCGGCCACCGAGTTCCGGGTCTCGTCAAAGTACCCATCGATCTCGGAACGGCCAAGGGCTACCTGCTCTTCGGTCAACCGCTGCGCTTCCATAATCTTCGACTCGAAAGTCTCGCGCAGCTTCTCGATAACGGGCAGCCGCCTGGTCATCTCGGAGAGGTCGGTTCGGGTCGCCAGTTCGAACTGCATCTCCGCCTCGCCCGTGAGCGCCCTGAGGGCGTCCTGGGATTCCCGCGCGGCCGTCTGGATTCTGCGCCACTGTGCCTTGCGTAGCGGTGAAACAGCGTCGCGCTCGTAGGCGGCCGCGCTCGCGTCCAGCTCGGAAAGAAGGCGCAGGTTCTGGTTTCTGCTTTGCATCCACTCCTGCTGTAAAGTCTTTGGGTCGCCGACCGGCGTGCGTTGCCGCGCCAGCAGGTGATACACCATGGCGTGTCCCCGGAGCGCCCGCATCCGGCCTTCGGCGCCGGCAATTTGGCGCAGCGTGTCGAGTATCCGCGCATCGCGCGTATCAATCTCGCTGCTGAACTTCCGAACGTTGGCCTGCTGTTTGAGCGCGTATAGGCCCATCCCGACCGTCAGCGCCACCACCATTCCGAAACCGAGCAGAATCCGCGTGCCGATCCGCATATTGTTCATGAGAGTGTTTGTTTGAGCAATTCTTCGAGATCCACAACCGCAACCAAGTCTTCTGTAACGTATCGCACGTACCCGGGTTGCCCCTGCGCCGCCCGACGCTCGCCCGCGCGGAAACGGCTGATTCCCTCAATGCGGTCCACGCGCAGCCCGAATTCCCGTCTTTTACCGTTGAGAAGCAGCACCTGCACGGAATCCCCGGCCGCATCGTCGGCGCGGCCGAGCAGCCTCGCCGTATCCCAGACAGGCCGAATCTCCCCCCGCACCTGGATTACGCCGGCCAATTGCTCAGGCGCTCCCGGCACCGGAGCGCAGGGCGGGTTCGAGATCACTTGCGTGACCCGTTCCAGGTCGATGCCGTAGCGGTCCTCCCCAAGTTGGAACACGAGCACCGTGGATTCCTGGTCCTCCTGGGGCTCGGCAGCAGGCGGTTGCGCCAGCCGTTCCGCGCGCGCGCGAAGAATCGCGGCAACCTTTTCCGCGTCCGGCTCGAGGCTCCGCTCTACCGCCTCCCGGCTGCGCTCCAGTTGTCTCCGGGTGGCTGCCCAGTCGATCTCGCGATACTTCCTCATACGGCTCCCAATAGCTCCAGATGAACCCTCGCCAATTCCCGCAACTCCGTTGCGGTTATACCGTCGCCGTGCTCCACAAGTTGCTCCGCGGGAACGGCGGCCAGCAGTTCCAGCACGTTCTGAAAGGCGCGCAGGGCTTCCCTGGCGGCACGGCGTCTATGCAGCAGCAGCCCCAGGTGATAGTGTGCCAGGGCGAAGCCGCGGTCCAGGTAGACGGCCGCGCGCAGAGACCGCTCGGCCTCCCGGACGTCGCCCGTATGCTCCAGAATCAGCGCCAGGGTGAAGTGTGCCGCCGGGTCCAGCCCGTTCGACGTCAGGATCGACCGGCATTTCAAAGCGGCCTCCTGCCAATGGCCCCGGTCGGCGAGTCCGCGCACTTCCTCGATTCGCACGGGCTGGGCGGGTGACGGCGGCAGCGAAGCGATAGCCGGTTCCGGCGCGGGCGGCAGTTCCACAACCGGGAAGAACGTCACCGCTTCGGGCTCCTGGGGCGGCGCGAGCGTCTGGGGTGACTCGATCGCCTCGTCCTCAAGTTTCCGGTACGCTGTAATGCCCCCGGCTATCGATACTGTGCTGAAGGCGCGGAACACCTCGGCACTCGGTTCCGCATGCCCCACCACCAGCCAGCCGCCATCAGCGAGCGAATCGTACAGCCCGGCTGCCACTTCGCGCATCCTGGGCCGGTCGAAGTAGATCAGGACGTTGCGGCACAGCACGAGGTCGAAACGATCGCCATCCGGCCCGGAAGGCGGCAGGTCCGCCACCAGGTTCTGATAGCGGAACGAGACACCCTCCCGAAATTCCGTGCGGAGCGCCCACCTGTGCTCCCCCACCGGCTTGAAGCACCTTTCCACGAGGTCGTGGGAACCCTCCCGAAATGCCCATTTTTCGTAAATACCCTCCTGGGCGCGTGCCAGAAATGCACGGTTGATATCCGTGCCCAGAATCGAGATGTCCCAGCCCGCAATCTGCTCGGCAAAGTGCAGTCGCAGCAGTATGGAAATCGAGTACGGCTCGGCGCCCGTGGCACAGCCGGCGCTCCAGATCCGCAGCTTTCGGGAGGCGCGCCGCCGCTCGAGCAGTTCCGGGAAGACAGTAGTGCGGAGCAGGTCGAACTGCTCCCGGTGCCGGAAGAAATACGTCTCCCCTATGGTGAATTCGGCGATCAGCGCGTCCATCTCCTCCCGGCCCCGCGCGGATTGCTTGAGCAGTGTCTCGTAGAAGGTGCAGTTCGGCGCACCCGTAGCCGCGAGCCTCCGGCCGATGCGCTCGGCTACTTCGGAGTCGCGGTCCTCGTAATAATTCATGCCCGTGGCGGCAATGATCTCTGCCTTCAGGTGCGGATACCCGGGGTCTTCGAGAACCTGGCGCGCCTTCATCCATCACCCCTCTCAAGATCCGCCAGGTATTGCCGCCCGAGAGCTTCGAATTCGACAATCACCTGCCGCTCTTTGTTGAGGAGCAGCCGGTCGGGGGAAAGGACATGTACGGCGCGGCCGGCCACCTCCACTTCGGCCACCGCGCAGTCATTAAAGGAGTTCTGCTCCGCCACCGGCCGGTAGGCGTCCGGGAGAGGCGCCACCACATCCAGAACACGGTCCACAAGCAGCGCGCTCCGGGGGTTCGTATCGCGCAGCACCACCACGTGCGCGTACAGTCCGGGGTGCGACGGCTGTCTGCCGAAGAGGCGGTCGAGCCGGATTACCGGCACCGCCGTACCGCGCAGGTTGAGAACGCCTTCGAGTACTGATGGCGATCCCGGAAATCGCGCCAGCGCGGGAATAGGTACAATTTCGGCAACTCTGCCGGCCGGAATCGCGCAGTTCTCACCGGCTATTTCAAATAAAAGCAGGGCGGAAACCGGCGCATTCCATTCAGCCATGCGAGAGTTCTTACCTGGGGCAGACGATCAGCATCCGCCTGAACGATTTTTATTATATCCGGAGCCGCTATTTCCCCACTGTCAAGGCACGGCGCGCCGTCTTACCGCCGCGGCCGAAAGCCGTCAGGAAGTAAGTGGTAGGCTGCTTCGGAGCCACGCCGAGGCAACCGCGCAGGGCCCCGCTGCGCGGCATCACCCCGGGCTCGATCGCCACCGCCTCGGCCTGCTCCACCTCATAGCACAGCAGCGTGATGGCGCCTCCGGCATCCTGCTTCGTCTCCGTCCGGAAGGAGGCGATCACCGGTCCGGAGCCGGATGCCGCCGTGGCAGCCGGAGCTGGCGCCGCCGCTTTTCGTGCCCCCGCCTGCACCTGAACCGTTAGGGTAGCGGTGGCCGTCCGGCCTCCCGCACCCTCAACGGTGAGGGTATACCGGGTGGTGTCCCGGGGGGTCACCGCCACGCAGCGGCTGTAGGCCGGCTTGAGCGGCTCTACTGCCGGTTCGATCCGTACGGCCTCGGCGTTTTCCACCCCGTAACAGAGCAGGGCCTGCTCGCCGCGCGCCACCGCAGGAACGCTGGAGTAAAATTGCAGTACTTTCGGCTCGGCCGGGGGCTTCGCGTCGGTCTTGCGGGCCGGTTCCGGTTCTTTCCCGCCGCCGCAGAACGTACCTGCCAGCGCCAAAATCAGCACTGGCGCGCCCAGGATCAAGAGCTTATATCGTGTCATACGGGCTAACCTTTCCAGCAGAACGCTCGCACTCGCCGCTGCCGTGCTTCCGGCCATGGCACTCGAGCGGGAAACCTCCTTCGATCGTACCCTGACCGTGGCCGGACCGGTAGAGCTGGACCTGAATACGCACGCCGGCGGCATTACCGTCCGTGCCGCCGAAGGCCGGGAAGTCCGCGTCCCGCCCATACGCCAGACCGGCAACACCATCCGGATCGATGTCATTGAGGAAGGAATTGCCCGCCGGCGCCTCTCCATCAATTACGAGCTCACCGTGCCGCCCGGTCCGTCTGCATCACGCGTGTGGCAGGCGAGGTCCGGGCGCACACCGGCTCCGGCCGCGTCGAACTGGTAAGCCTCAAGGGCGGGGTGGATGCTCATACCGGCAGTGGCGGCATCGAGGGCACCGGTATCGCCGGCACCATCGTGGCGCGTACTGGCTCGGGCGCCATCCGGCTGGAGCAGGCCGCCCAGGCGGCCGTCAAGGCCCACACCGGGTCGGGCGGCGTCCATGTGGAACAAGCGGTCACCGTCAAGGGCTCCGTGGGCAAAAACGACCTCAACGCGACCCTTCGCGGAGGCGGCCCGCTGCTCGACCTATCCACTGGCTCAGGCGGCATCCGCATCGAGTAGCCTTAGTGGAAACTACGCGCAGGCGCCGCAGGGAGCTCGCGTGCGGCGGGCAGGGAAGCAATCCGCCCCGCTTTTACAGAAATCGTGTTGTCCAGGTTCTGCAGCACGCCGTCGATCAGGAGCATCGGCTCCCCCACCAGCAGCAGGCGGTAGCGATCGAACAGGTCTGGGTTCACGATCACGTTCATGATCCCGGTTTCATCCTCCATGCTGAGGAAGACGAAGCCCTTGGCGGTGCCGGGGCGCTGCCGCACGATCACCGCGCCCGCTACCCGCACCAGACGTCCATCCGGCACACGTGGCAGCGCAGCGGCAGGAGTCACCCCCATGGCGTTCAACTCTTCCCGCTGGTGCGCCAGGGGATGCCGCCCCACCGTAACCCCCGTGCCGTGGAAATCGGCGGACAACCGTTCCCCCGTGTTCATCATGGCCAGTGGAGACACCGCGTCGGGCTCATCCAGGTGCTCCAGCAGCGGTCCCACCGGCTTCACCGCGCGCCCCGCCTGCCACAGTGCCTCGCGCCGGTGGACCTTCTTCAGCGGATTCAGCGCCCCTACCTCCGCAAGCATGTTCATCTCGTCTTTTCGCAGTTCCGGTACCCGCAGGGCAAGGTCGTCGATGCAGGCGAACGCCGCCCGCTCCCGCGCCCGCACCAGCGCCTCCCCCGCCTGCTGCCGTAAGCCGCGCACATACCGCAGCCCCAGACGCAGGCATAGCACTTCCTCCACTCTCTCCAGGCTGCAATCCCACCCCGATCGCGTCACATCCACCGGCAGCACCCGCAGCCCGTGCCGCTGCGCATCTTTGATCAGGATCGCCGGCGCATAGAACCCCATCGGCTGGTTGTTCAGCATCGCGCAGGTGAACGCCGCCAGGTAATGGCATTTCAAGTACGCGCTGGCGTACGCGATGAGCGCGAAACTCGCGGAGTGCGATTCCGGGAAGCCGTACAGCGCGAACGACGAAATCGCCAGGATGATGCGATCCTGCACCGCCCCCGTGATGCCGTTCTTCTCCATGCCCGCGCGCAGCCGGCCTTCGATGTCGCGCATGCGCTTCTCGGACCGCTTGAACCCGAAGGCCCGCCGCAACTCCTCCGCCTCCCCGCCCGAAAATCCCGCCACGATCATCGCCATCCGCAGTAACTGCTCCTGGAACAACGGCACCCCCAGGGTCCGGCGCAGCACCGGTTCGAGCGCCGGGTGCATGCAGTCCACCGGCTCGCGCCCCTGCCTCCGCTGCAAGTATGGATGCACCATCTTTCCCACAATGGGGCCGGGCCGGATGATCGCCACCTGCACCACGATGTCGTAGAACCTGTTCGGCCGCAGCCGCGGCAGGCAGGACATCTGCGCCCGGCTCTCCACCTGGAACATCCCCACCGTGTCCGCCGTCTGCAGAGCGCCATACACCGCCGGATCGTCCGCCGGCAGGTGCGCCAGGTCCACCTCCTCCCCGCAGGACTCCCGCACGCGCCCGATGGTCTCCTCGATCACCGCCAGCATCCCCAGCCCCAGCAGGTCCACCTTGATGATCCCCATGTCCGCGCAGTCTTCTTTATCCCACTGCACCACCACGCGCCCCGGCATACTGGCGGGCTCCAGAGGCACCACGGAATCGAGTTGCCCCTGGCAGATCACCATCCCGCCCGAGTGCTGCCCCAGGTGCCGCGGCAGGTCCTGCACGGCCTGGTAGAGCTCAAAAAATTTGCGGATGCGCGGGTCCGTGATGTCGAGGCCGGCATCCCGGAAGTTGCGCGCGGGCGTGTCCGCGGGGTCCTTCCACTCCCACGACCGGATCAGGCCCGAAAGCCCCGCGCACGTCTCCACTTCGAAGCCCAGCGCTTTCCCGATCTCCCGCGCCGCCGAGCGCCCCCGATACGTGATCACGTTGGCCGTCATAGCCGCGCCCAGCTTCCCGTAGCGCTCATACACATGCTGGATCACGCGCTCGCGCTTCTCGCCGCTGGGCAGGTCGATGTCGATGTCCGGCCATTCGCCACGTTCTTCCGACAGGAAGCGCTCGAACAGCAACTCCATCCCCACCGGGTCCACCGCCGTGATCTCCAGGCAATAACACACCGCGCTATTGGCCGCCGACCCGCGCCCCTGCGCCAGAATCCCGTTCTCACGGCAGAACCGCACGATGTCCCAGACGATCAGGAAATAGCCTTCCAGCTTCAGCTTCTCAATCAGCGCCAGTTCCCGCTCCACCTGCTGCCGCGCGCGCTCGTAATACGGACGGTACCGCCGGCGCGCCCCCTCCTCCGTGCGCTTCCTCAGGAATGACGCCATGGTCTCGCCCTCCGGCACCGCGTAACGCGGGAACTCGTACCCCAGGTCCGCCAGGGTGAACTCGATGCGGTCGGATATCTCCTTCGTGCGGGCGATGGCTTCGGGGATATCGGCAAACAGGCGCGCCATTTCGGCGGGCGGTTTGATGTGGCGTTCCGCGTTTTGTTCGAGAAGCCGTCCGGCTCGCGCCAGTGTGGTGTGGTTCCGGATGGCAGTGAAGGCGTCCAGTACCTCGCGCTGCCGCGGCACCGCATAGGCCGGAGCGTTGGTGGCCACAGTCCCGATCCCCAGCCGCCCCGCACGCTCCACCAGCGCCTGATTTTCGGCCTCCTCGCCGCGCCGCATATGGCGTTCGAGCGCGGCAAACACATTGCGTTCGCCGAAAGCCTCCACCAGCCGCTCATCCGGGTGGCGTGTGAGGCAGATCAGCCCGCGCGCATACTCCTCCAGTTCCTCGAACGCCGCCGCACCCTCGCCCTTCTTGGCCCGCAATTTCATGCGGGTCACCATGCGGCACAGGTTCCGGTAGCCCTCGCGCGTCTCGGCGATCAGCGGGTAGCGGATGCCGTTCGTACACGTGATCTCCGCCCCGATGTGCGCCCGGATCCCGGCCGTCTTCGCCGCCATGTGGAAGCGCGGCGCGCCGTAGACGCCATCGCGGTCGATGAGCGCCATCCCTGGCATCCCCATCTCCGCCGCCGTGGCCGCCATCTCTTCCGGAACAGACGCACCCTCCAGGAAGCTGAATGCGGAGCGCGCCAGCAGCTCGATATATTCAGTCATAGCTGCCTTCCACAAACCAGCGCCCTGTGGCGTGTTCCCACACCAGGCGATAGAGCGCGCCGCCTGAAAGCTCCACGTCCCACTCGTCGCGCGCCCACGGCGTTTGGGTCCACCAGTCGCCTGTTGTGCGCCACGGTCCTGCAAGGGTCTCGACGCTGCCCCGTACGCCATCGGCGGAAACGTGCGCCAGACGGCCCCGCACCACCTCCACACGTGCCGGACGCGCCGGCCTGAATACCCGTAACGCCATGCGCGGACCGGCCGCAGCTACCGCGGCCCCGTTGCGCGCTTCACCGAAGTGTCGCATCCGGAAAGCATCCGGGCGGTGCGTGTCCAGCAGTTCGGGCGTTCCTACGTTGCCCTCGCCGGCCAGCGCCCCGAGGCGCGCCAGCGTCACTTCCAGCTTTTCCGGCTCCGGCGCCAGCGGGATGAACAGCCCCGCATGCGCTGCCCGCGGCTTCACCGGCACGGCCTCGATGCGCACCCGCACAATGGCCGCCCCCGGCGGGTGGCCCTCCAGGTCGAGCTGCATCAGTTTGAGGAACGCGCGCCCGTCCAGCATGGGGACGGGCATCCGCAGGGTGCGCTCGTGCGGCTTGCCGTCTTCGAGCGTCAAAAACAGCCGCAGCTCGTTGGTGGCCAGCGCCCGCGACCCCAGCCGCGTGATCAATCCGTTCAGCAATCGCGCCAGCAGGAACGAGAGCGGCTCCAGTTGTTCCACCGGGTGCTCCAACTCCAGTTCCTCGGCGAATTCCAGCGGTTCTTCAAGCGGCACCAGCGGACGCTCGAATTCCCCGCGCGCCAGTCGGTGCAGCCGCACGCCCTCCGGACCCAGTCGCTCCACCAGCCCCCTTTCCGGCAGCGCCGCCAGCTCACGGAATCGACGAATGCCCCAGCGCGCCAGCGTCTCTGCGACCTCCGGCGGCGGATCGAGCGCCGCGAGCGGCAGTGTGCCAAGGAATTTGGCCTCGTCTCCCGCCGGAACGATGCTGATCCCTGCGAACCCCCGCGCCGCGCAGATGGCCGCGTCCGGGTTGCCCGCAATCGCGATATTCGCCCGGATGCGCGTATCCGCGGCACGCCGCGCGATCGCTGCGGCAATCTCGTGCGCCCCGCCGAACAGCCGCTCCAGGCCGTCGATTTCAAGCGTTACGATGCCCCCCGCGGTCTCCTCCACCCGAGGCGAAAAGGCTTGCGCGCAAGCCACCGCCGCGGCGGCGTGTTCCGGGGCGTAGAGGCAGGCGTACATAGGTCACACCGCCCGGGCGGTGAAGGACGCCTGCACCGCCAGCACGGGTTTGCGCCGCGCTACCCCTACCCGCAGCCCCCGTAAAAGTTGCGAACAGCCCGGCGTGCCCGACCAACCCACCCTCGCGCGCCGCAGTTCCAATACCAGCGACGCGCAGGTCTTCGCGTGCGGCTCGCGTTCCACCGCCACCAGCACTGTGCGGGTATGCTCCACTGCCCGCCGCAGCCGGAACCACGAGGTCATCGAGATGCGGGCGGCCGTTCGAGGCGCCGTATCCCCCAGGTCCATCACTACCAGTCCAAACCCGCCCCCCTGCACGATGAGGTCTGCGGCCTTCAGTGCGGTCTCGGCGTTGCCGCTGCACCGTACCCACAACAGCCCGTCGAGAACCGCTCCCGCAGCCGACGCCGAGGCGGGGTCGAACGTCCCGTCCGTGTCGATGTATGCGCAGATCTCGCCCGCTTCCCCGGCCCGCGCCAGAATCGAGAACAGCAGGCTGGTGCGGCCGCTCGATTCCGGGCCGCAAATCTCCGTCAGGGCGCCGCGGGGAAGTCCGCCCGCCTGCGTGTCCACTTCCCCAATCCCTGTGGACAGCAGTTCCGGGTCCGGCCGGGGCGTAAGCGCCAGCGGGCCTCCAATGGTATCTTCGAGTTGTTTGCGGAGTGCTGCGGATGCCATTTGGGAACTCTGATTCGCTGTTTATTCGCCTGTACTATACTTTTGCAGGTTGAATCCTGTCGTGTCAACGCCAATATGTAGTAGCCTCTTCAGTACCAATGCCCTATCTACGGGCTCTGCCGCTATTAACCAACTGTTAAAATGAAAACAAACTTAGGGGCGCTCCCAATGGATCTGCACCAGCCGTATCGCCTGGCGTTCGAGAAAAACCCCCAACCCATGTGGGTGGTTGACGTCGAAACGCATGCGTTCCTTGCCGTTAACGAAGCGGCCATCCTTGCTTACGGCTACTCCCGGGAAGAGTTCCTATGCATGACGCTGCACCAGGTCTGCCTGCCGGCAAAGCAGGAGGACCCCCGCCGCACGCTTTCTGGAAATGACCGTCCGGTGGAGGTTTCACAACACCGCAAGAAGGACGGCTCCGTCATCCAGGTCGAGATCTCCTCCTCCCCGCTGCCCTTCGAATCGCGCCCTGCGCGGTTGATGTTGGTAAGTGACATCACCGCCCGCAAGCGCATGGAAACCTCCCTGGTGGAGAGCGAGGCGCGGTTACGAGCCTACCTGGAGTCAGCCTCCGAGGGCATCTTGGTGGTGGATCGGGAAGGCCGAATCGATTTCGTCAACGCCAAAACGGAGGCGCTGTTCGGCTATACCCGTGCCGAGTTGATGGGCATCCCGATGGAGATCCTGGTGCCGGAGCGCTATCGCAAGGCGCACACTTCCGACCGCGCCCGATTTGCCGCCGATCCCCGCACGCGGCCAATGGGCACCCGCATGTCCCTGGCCGGGCGCCGCAAGGACGGTTCGGAGTTCCCCGTCGAAGTAGGGCTCAGCGCCGTCTCCATCGGCGGCGGACTGATGCAGATCGGCTTCATCAATGACATCAGCGCCCGCCGGCAGGTCGAAGACGCTCTCCGCCAAAGCGAACAGCGCATCCGCAACCTGCTCGAGACCACCAGTGACTGCGTCTGGGAGACCGACGAACACGGCGTCTTTACCTATATCAGCCCGCAGGTCTTCAAGATCCTGGGCTACGAGCCGGAAGAGTTAATCGGGAAGACACCCTTCGACCTGATGCCGGAGGATGAGGCGCGGCGGGCGCGTGAGTTTCACGCGGCAATGTCGGCGGAGGCCAAGCCTTTCCAGCATTTCGAGACTGTGGTGCTGCACAAATTCGGGCATGCGTTACTGCTTGAGGCCAACGCCGTACCCTGGTTCGACCAGCACGGCGTATTCCGCGGATACCGTGGGATTGACCGCGACATCACCGAGCGTCATCGCGCCGGCGAGGCCCTGCGCCGTAGCGAGGCCAGCCTCGCCCGGGCTCAGCGGATCGCCCACCTCGGCAACTGGGAACAGGACCCGCTCACCGGCGAACTCCAGTGGTCCGACGAGGTTTACCGGATCTTCAACGTATCCCCGGAGGAGCCCCCCACGCGCGAAATTTTCTATGAACGCGTGCACCCGGAGGACCGGCCGGCCGTCCGGGCAGCGGTTGACGCGGCGATGGACGCGGGCAGGCCGTACAACCTCGACCACCGCATTGTCCTGCCGGACGGCACCGAGCGGCACGTGCGCGAACACGCCGAGGTCGTGCGCTTAGAGGACGGCGGCGTGCGTCTCGTGGGTACGGTCCAGGACATCACCGAATACAAGCGGCTGGAGGAGCAACTCCGGCAATCGCAGCGCATGGAAGCCGTGGGGCGCCTGGCCGGTGGCGTGGCCCACGACTTCAATAACCTGCTCACCATCATCAGCGGCTATAGCGAATTGCTCACCACCGATATCCCGCCGGGCACACCCCAGCGGAAGGATTTGGACGAGGTCATTCGCGCCGCCGAACGCGCCGCCTCTCTTACCCGCCAGTTGCTGGCTTTCAGCCGCCGCCAGATCCTGCAGATGAAAACCCTGAACCTGAACACCGTGGTGGCGGACCTCGATAAAATGCTGCGGCGCCTCATCGGCGAAGATATCCGGCTAACCCTCGAACTCGAT
Organism: Bryobacteraceae bacterium; assembly: GCA_035561075.1. Taxonomy (GTDB): domain Bacteria; phylum Acidobacteriota; class Terriglobia; order Bryobacterales; family Bryobacteraceae; genus JAMCRM01. The sequence goes on along the minus strand of DATMYF010000013.1, from coordinate 87,753 downwards.
CCCCACTTGGGCGCCACTAAGGCCGACCCGACGCAGATCGAACAGGTCATCATGAACCTGGCCGTGAACGCCCGTGACGCCATGCCGCGCGGCGGGCGGCTTCTGCTCGAGACGGGCAACGTGAACCTGGACGAAACCTATTCGCTCGATCATCCCGAAGTGCAGCCCGGCAGCTACGTGATGCTGGCCGTGAGCGACGACGGCATCGGGATGAGCGCCAAGACCATCAGCCACATCTTCGAACCTTTCTTCACCACCAAGCCGCGCGACAAGGGCACCGGCCTGGGGCTTTCCACGGTGTACGGCATCGTCAAGCAGAGCGGGGGATCCATCTTCGTCTACAGCGAGCCGGGCCGCGGTTCCACCTTCAAGATCTACCTTCCCCGCGTAGATACCCATGCGGTGGGCAAGGTTCCCGCAGCGGTTCCATTGGCGAGCCGCGGGGCCGAGACGGTCCTGGTGGTGGAGGACGAGACGGGAGTCCGCGCGCTCATCCGCGCCATCCTGGAAAGCAGCGGCTATACCGTGCTCGACGCCCAGCGCGGCGCCGACGCCGTTGAAATCCTCCGCAGCAGGACCAGCCCGGTGAACCTCATGGTGACCGACGTGGTCATGCCCGAGATGAGCGGCTGCGAACTGGCCGAGCATGCCCGCACCATGGCCCCCGAGATGAAGGTGCTCTTTATCTCCGGCTATACCGACGAGGCAATCGTGCACCACGGCGTCCTGGAAGCCGGCATTCCATTCCTGCAGAAGCCGTTCACCCACCAGGCGCTGACGCGGAAAATTCGGGAGTTGCTGGACAACGGTAAATAGACTCCGGGCGAGTTACTTCTCACCCTTGGCTTTTGACTTCTGGGTCTTGGCCTTTTCCTTCTCCGCCTCGACGGGTCCCGCCACCTTCGCGAGCACCTCGTTGAACAACGCGGCTTTCCGTGGATCCACCTTCGGAGGAGGCGCCAGTTCGTGGCGGTAGTCGTGGTCTGAGTGGCACGTCCGGCAGCGCACCTTGGCCGGCTCGGTGTTCATCATGGAGATGACCGAGTGATTCATAATGCGCTTGCACTTCACGCAGTAATCGTCGATAACATCGCCTAAGCGGACTTCGCGCATGCAGTCTCCTTGCGATCTCTAGTTTGCGGGCTGGGCGTCGGGTGAAGATTCGGGAACCGCGGCATCCGCCCGCGGCTTCGCTTCGGGGAGCACCCATTCCGCGGCGTCGAAACCCACGTACTTGCAGATTCGCAGCTCACCTTTTTCGTTCTCCAGCAGGTCCCCAAGGCCCAGCGGCTGCTCGGTTGCGCGCAGAGCCCGCCAGGCGTCGTATTCGTTGGCCGCTTCGATCTCACCACCCGGTTCGTAGTCCTTTGGCTTTGCCGCGGCGCAGCCGGAGACGTGCGGCGCCCACCGGAATTGCAGGCGGGGGGCATCCTTCATGCGGTGAATGCGAAAGACCGGCATAGCCCGTATTTTAATCGAAAACGGTGTGCGAAACCGAAGGTCCTCCGGGCACCAGCAGCTTGGCGTCTCTCGCCCCCCGCTCGATCCACCCCCGCACCCGTTCGCGATCCCAAACCACGGCCTCCCGGACGGATCCGAGCGGTGGTTCCGGGGCCAGCCGCAGCACCTCTGCCGGACGCTCCGCGGGGTAGCGCGGCGCCGCTGCCCTCGCCATTCGCACGAAGCCCCGCACCACGGCGGACGGCATCCGCGGCAGCGAATCGAGTGCCACCGCGCGCTCCGTGCCCATCCGCGGGCACGCCCATAGAGGCAGCGCCCCGAGCAGCCCGCCGTCTACGTAATACTTCCCGTCAATGCGTATCGGGGGGAAGCCGAACGGCACCGCGCAGGCAGCCATCAGGTGATGCCAGGTCATCTCCTCGCCACGCACCAGCCGCGTCCGCAGCCGCGGCACTTCGGCCAGCGTGGTGGCAAACGGCACCCGCGGTTTAAACGATGCGAACAGCTCCCGCACCAGTTCCTCGAGGCCCCGCGGGGCGAACACTCCGTTCCAGGGTACCCAGGGGAAGCGCGGCCGCATCAACCCGCGCATCGCCGGGTCCAGCCAGCGCTGTGCCAGTTCCTCCGGATCGATGCCGCCGGCAATGGCCCAGCCGTTCAGCGCTCCTACGGACGAGCCCACCACGGCCGAGGGCCGGAATGTCCGGCTCAGTACCGTCCACGCCCCCGCCTGCCAGGCGCCGAACATGCCGCCCGCCGAGAGCACCAGGGCGGGCGCCGGTCCAGCCCCCCAGAATGCGGCTGCGTCGTCGCGCATATATTTTTAGCGTACCAATCCGGGTGGTCCAAGGCGTTTTAAGATAGTGAGGGAACCGCACACTTGAAACGACTTCTGCTGATTCTGTTGATCCCGTTCGGCCTGCTCGTGGGGTGGGGCTTCCACGCGCGGAACCGGCCCGCCGAGGTTCCTTTCTCTAAGGCACACCGCGAAACGCTCATCAGCACACTGCCCACCAATGGAAGGGCGGAGCCCATTGAGTGGGCCGCCGCCCGCGCCGACGTCGCCGGACTCGTTGAAACCGTCCCGGTGCGTGAAGGCGAAACCGTGGCCAAAGGTGGCGTCCTTGCCACCATGACCGCTACCGGTCTCGCGGCTGAGATCCGGGCGGCCGAAGCGCGCGTCGCGCAGGCGCGCGCTGATCTGGCGCTGCTCGAGGCAGGCGGCAAGGGAGGGGAGCTGGCCGAAATCGAGAATGGCCTGGTCCGCGGCCGCCTGGACGTTGAAACCGCCCGGCGCGAGCTGAGTGCCCTTGAACGCCTGGCCGCAAAAAATGCCGCCACGCGCGTGGAAGTGGAAGCTGCCCGCGACCGCGTCCGGCAAGCCGAACTCGCCATCCAGGCGCTTGAACGCAGGCGTGCTTCACTGGTAGGGAAAACGGATATTCAGGCCGCGCAAGCGCGCGTTCGCGAGGCCGAAGCGGCCGTGTCGGGTGCTCGGGAGCGGCTGGCCCAAACCGCCGTCCGGGCGCCGGTTGCGGGCATGGTCTACGGGTTGGCGGCACGCCCCGGCGCGTACCTCAATCCGGGCGACCTGGTCGCCAACGTGGGTCGCACGGAACGGCTGCGGGTTCGCGTCTGGGTCGATGAACCGGAGCTTGGCAGGGTGCGGGTTGGGCAACCCGTCACCATCACTTGGGACGCGCTGCCGGGCAGGCGCTGGCAAGGCACCGTGGAGCGCGAGCCCAGTGAAATCCAGGCGCTCGGCACACGCCAGGTCGGAGAAGTCTGGTGCACCATCGACAACCCCGGGCAGGACCTCATTCCCGGAACCAACGTGAACGCCGAAATCCGCACCAGCGTGGTCGAAAACGCGGTGACCATTCCGAGGGAGGCGTTGCGAAGGGAAGCTCAGGGGGTGGGGGTCTACGTGTTGCGTGACGACGTCCTTGAGTGGCGCACCGTGACTACGGGCGCGGCCAGTGCGACGCGCGTTCAGGTGCTCAAGAATCTGGCGGAGGGCGATGCCGTGGCGCTGCCCACCGAAAGGCAGCTTCAGGCCGGTATGCGCGTGCGCCCCGACTACCGTTGATCCTGCCGCAGCCGGGCAAGCGCGTCCAAGGTCTCGCGGAAAGCCTGGAGGTGGCCCTCCATGAACGCCAGATCGCGCAGCACGGCCTTCTGCAGGGCCGGCGGAATGCGGCTGTCGGGGTAGCTGGCCAACGCTTCTTCCAAGTTTGCCGAGAGTCCGTTGTAGTACATTTCCCGGTGTTCTCTGCGGACTGCGTCTTCCGCCACCGTCAACCAGTGGGCCAGGTGAAACTTGCGGCTGGCTTGGATTTCGGCGGGATCGAGCTTCAGGCTCCGGAACCTCTTGAGGCGATCCTCTACGAGGCGGGTGCGCTCGCGGGCGGTCTTGTTCTCCATGGGGCTTAGTGACAATTTTAACAAACTCCTTGCGGGGACGGGAGAGGTTGGAACCGGGTTCCGGCGTGCTATAACAAAGGTTCCACGCAAGGGGGTTAACCCGTTTTAATGAGAACGAAAGGCTTTTACGGCTGGTGGATAACCGCAGCCACGTTCGTCACGTTCGGCATATCTGTAGGGATACCCTACTATAACCTGCCGTTCTTCTACGATTACTACCAGAAGACCTTCGACTGGTCGCGAAGCGAGATCACCCTCGGATTTCCGGTCGCTGCCATCCTGACCCTCTGGGTGGGACCGCTTCTGATTCCGCGGCTGGACGCCCGGAAGAGCATCGTGATCGGCACCGGCTTAACGCTGCTCGCGTTAACGGGCTTCTCGCACATGGGCGGCAATCTGGTATTTTATTATGCCCTGTGGATCCTCTATACGATGGGCTATATCCTGTCCGGGCCCATCCCTCACCAGGTGATCGTGTCGCAGTGGTTCCGCAGAAATCGCGGTAAAGCGATGGGGCTGGTGTATGTCGGGGTTGGGGTCATCGCCTCCCTGGGATCCATCCTGGTCAAAGAGCTGACTGAGGCGTTCAATTTCCGGATTGCCCTGCAGATCATAGCCGCGATCATGCTGATCGCCTGGCCGATCGCGTTTTTCGTGATCAAGTTGAAGCCGTCGGACAAGGGGCAATTCCCGGACGGCGACGAGAAACCGCCGGAGGTCGCTCCGGTAAAGCCCTGCACCTACCGGTATTTATTGGGCAAGTACCAGTTCTGGCTGCTGCTGGTTGGCAGTTTCTGCTCCATCGGAGCCATCGGGTCCATCAACATCCACATGAAGTTCGTGTTCTTCGACCAGGGCTTCAAGGATCAAGGCCTGCTGGATGCCACCTGGAGAACGGCCAATGTGGCCATCCTCTGGTCGAGCATCATCGGACGGGTGGTGGTGGGAAGCCTGGCCGACAGGTTCCCGATGAAATACGTCATGTTCTCGACCTATTTCGTCACCGCGGCTACTATTCCGCTGCTGTTGACCGTGCGGCCTCCGGGCGCCCCCTGGGCTTTTGCGGTCCTGTTCGGGCTGGCTATGGGTGCGGACTACATGCTTATTCCACTGATGGCTGCCCGGCAGTTCGGCGTCAACAATCTGGCCAAGGCGATGGCGATTATTCTACCGAGCGACACCATCGGGCAGACCTGGCTCCCGTACCTCGTTGCGCAATTGAGGGAACGTTCGGTGGATTACACGTGGCCTCTCTACTCGATATTTTTTATTGCCTTGATCGGTGCAACGTCCATCGCATTGTTGCCGAAGAGGGGCGCGGAAAGTGAAGAGATTCATCTATCGAGTCCTGGACGAGCTACAACTTGACGTCGAGCGCCTAGGGGCGTCGCACGTCGGTTTTGAACCCGACCGCGAAGCCGTGCGGAGCGTGGTGGCGCGGCCTGTGGCGGCGGGTTCGTTTCAAATGGGAAACTCGCTGGCCATCCATCCCATGGAGGGCTGCGACGGCACTCTCGAAGGGCGGCCCGACGAGTTGACCTGGCGGCGGTACCGCCGTTTCGCCATGGGTGGCGCCAAATTGGTCTGGTTCGAAGCCACTGCTGTACGTGGGGACGGCCGCGCCAATACCCGGCAGTTGTGGATCCACCGCGAAACGGTTGCGGAGTTCGCGCACCTGTTGGACACCATTCGGCGGGATCACCGCGAGCACTGGGGCACCGCGGACGACCTGCTGATACCTCTTCAGCTCACCCACTCCGGCCGCTACAGCGCGCCCCGCCGGACCATCGTCTACCACAATCCCCACATCGACGCCCTTACCGGCACGCCCCCGGACTACCCGGTGATCTCGGACGACGAACTGGAGCGCCTGGAGGACAGCTACGTCGAGGCCGCGCGGCTGGCCGTCGAGGCGGGCTTTCAAGCGGTCGACATCAAGGCTACCCATGGCTACCTGCTAAGTGAGATGCTGGGCGCCAAGACACGCGAAGGGCGCTACGGCGGGCCGCTCCAAAACCGCATTCGCTTCATCGGCAATGTGGCAGGCAAAATTCGCGCGGCCGTGGGCGACCGTCTCCTGTTATGCATGCGGCTGGGCTGCTACGACGGCGTGCCGTATTCGCGCGATCCGCAGACCGGCCTCGGGATCCCCTGCCGGTACGAACTGCCATACCGCTACGGCTTCGGCGTGAACGCGGACGACCCCATGCGGGAAGACCTGACCGAGGTGAAACAGGCCATCGCCTGCTTCCGGGAGTGGGGTATCAAGCTGCTGAACGTGTCGCTGGGATCGCCGTACTACAACCCCCATATCGGGCGGCCGTTCGAGAAGCCCGACGATGGCAATTACGAGCAGCCGGAGCATCCGCTGCTGGGAGTGGACCGGCACTTCCGCGTGGCGGGGGCCTTGCAGCGAGCCTTCCCCGACCTCCCCATTGTGGGGACGGGCTACAGTTGGCTGCAGAAGTACGCCATTAATGCCGGCGCCTGGAACCTGGAGCACGGAGCCACCCGGATGGTTGGCCTGGGCAGGAATGCCCTCGCCTACCCCGATTTCGCCAAAGATGCGCTCGAAAAAGGCGAACTCGACGAGCGCCGCGTCTGCAAGACCCTCACCTACTGCACGTATCTGATGCGCCAGAAACACCACCCAACCGGCCAGTATCCGACCGGCTGCCCGCCCTTCGACAAGGATCCCTACGGCGAAATCATCAAACAAGCCCGAGCGGCGAAAAGGGGACAGGGGGCGGGGGAGCCAACACCCAACACCTAACACCGAACACCATCTAAACTGGTACTGAATGGCCGCGAACTCCGCCCCCACCAGCATCCCCGTCGGCGAAGTCGCCGAATCGCGGGGTGTTCGCGACTGTTTGCAGTGGTTTACCCGCGAGAAGAAGTGGATCAACGAGATCCAGTTGCAAATTTGCCGGGTGCCGGCTCCCACCTTTGTGGAACAGGAGCGCGCCGAATGGATGCGGGCGCAGTTCCGCGAGTTGGGCTGCGAGGCTGCCACCGACCGCGCGGGCAACGTTATCGCAACACTGACGCCCGGGCTTAGAGGTCCCTTCGTGGCCTTGACCGCGCATCTCGATACAGTCCTGGCGCCTCGCAACAAGGATGAAATCTCGCTGGAGCCCGACGGGCGCCTCCGCGGCCCGGGAGTGGCGGACAACGGCGCGGGCCTCGCGGCCCTCCTGGCCATCGCACGGGCCCTCAAAGCGTCTCCTCAGATCGCGGGCTTCCACTCGGACCTGGTGTTCGTGGCCAACGTGGGGGAAGAGGGCGAGGGAAACCTCAGCGGGATGCGCTATTTGTGCCAACAGGGGCCCTTATCGGGCCGTTTTGGCGCGTTTTTGGTGCTTGATGGGGCCAATACCGATCACATTACCGCGCGCGCCCTGGGGAGCCGCCGTTACGAAGTCACCTTCAGCGGACCGGGGGGCCACAGTTGGAGCGACTACGGCATCGGCAACCCCGTGCATGCCCTCAGCCGCGCGGTTTCGCTGTTCTCCGATGCGCGCCCGAACGGTACGGCCAAATATTCCCTTAACGTGGGGTTGATCGAGGGTGGAGCCGGCATCAACGCCATCCCTTCCGCGGCCCGCGCCAAGGTCGATATCCGGTCGGAGAGCGAAGACCGGTTGGATGAGCTGGTCGAAATTCTGAACATCTCCATTGCGCGGGCACAGGAGGTGGAGAACCAGCGGGCCAGCGGCGGTAAGGTGGCGGCGAAGATCCGGGAGATCGGGTCGCGGCCGGCAGGAATGCTGCCCGAGAACGCTTCCATCCTGACGTTTTTGCGCGCGGTGGATGCGCACCTGGGGATCCGGTCGCGGCTCGATTGCTCCTCGACGGACGCCAATATCCCTCTGTTTCTCGGGATCCCGGCCGTTTCGATCGGTGCCGGCGGATTCGGCGGCGGGGCGCATACACCCCAGGAGTGGTTCAAGCCGGAAGGCCGGGACCTGGGTCTCAAGCGGATTTTACTCACTCTCGTCCTGCTGATGCGCGATGCCGACCTTTTGCCGCCCGGGGACCTGCGGTGAAGCGCACCCGCGCCGAACTGGCGCTCGTGCTGAATACCCTGATCTGGGGTTCCACGTTCGTGCTGGTGAAGGAAGCCCTCGGGGGCGTCACCCCGCTGCTGTTCCTGGCCCTGCGGTTTACCCTCGCCACGGCCGCACTGGCGGTGATGTTCCGGGGCTCCTGGAGTAACCCGCGGAACCCCCGGCTGGCGGTGAGGGGCGGGGTGGTCTGCGGGGTGTTTCTGTTCGCCGGGTATGCCTTCCAGACGATCGGGCTACGGCTCACCACGGCGCCCAAATCGGCCTTCATCACGGGGCTCTCGACGGCGATGGTACCTTTGCTCGCGGCGCTCGTCTACAGGGTGTGGCCGCGCGCCGTCGAACTGGCGGGGGTGGCGTTGGCGATCTCCGGCATGGGGCTGATGACGCTGCAGGGCGCGTCGATCCTCTCCATAGGTACAGGCGACCTGCTGACGGTGTTTTGCGCGCTTGCATTTGCCGCTCACATTGTTTCGTTGGGCCACTACTCTTCGGAAACGAGTTTCGAGTTGCTGAGCATGATGCAGGTGGGGGTTGCGGCCGCGATGGCGATGGGGATGTTCTGGTGGGCGGAAACGCCGGCCATCTCCTGGCGCATCGAGGTCTGGGGGGCCGTTGTGATCACGGGACTGCTGGCCACCGCGTTGGCCTTCAGCGTACAGGCGTGGGCGCAGCAGTATACCACCGCCACGCGAACTGCGTTGATCTTTACGCTGGAGCCGCTGTTTGCATGGGCGACCTCCTACATATTGGCCGGCGAAACGCTTTCCCGCCGAGGAGTGGCAGGCGCCTTGCTGATTCTTTGTGGGATCCTGTTGGTGGAAATGAAACCACTAAGGAAGCAGCCACATCCATCGGAATAGCGCTGTAGCAAGAGGTAAAATACACTCGACCGCTGCAGAATGCGGAGGAGTTTCCAAATTCCATGAGTTTCGTAGACAAATTGCGAACACAAAAATTTCTCTCGTTCACGCTGATCCTGTTCACCCTGGCCGTCGGAGTCGTGCTGGGCACGCTCATCAACACCGGTGTTCGGGCAGCGAAGGACGATAAGGTGGCGCCCGGGGCGACACCGCTTCAGATTCCCAACCCCACACAGATTGCCTCCCAGTTCACGCAAATCGCGAAGACCGTGGAGCCTTCGGTCGTGAACATCTCCACTACCTACCTGCCCAGGCAGACGCAAAGGCAGGCCGCCCCGAACGCGCGCCGGCGCGGCACACCCATGCCGGAAGACGAAAACAGTATGCAGGACTTCTTCGACCGGTTCTTCGGAAGTCCCTTCGGCGGAGGGCCGCAGCAGGCTCCGGATCGCCGGGCAGCGCTCGGCTCGGGCGTAGTGGTGGACCGGGCAGGTTATATCCTCACCAATAACCACGTGGTCGACAAGGCTGATCGCATTCAGGTGAAATTCACCGGCGATGCCACCGAATATGACGCCAAATTGGTCGGGGTGGATGCGCCTACCGACCTGGCCGTGATCCGGGTAACCGGAAAGAAGGATCTGGTAGCCGCGAAGATCGGGAATTCCGACGCCGTGCAGGTAGGCGAGTGGGTGGTCGCCATCGGATCGCCGTTCGGCTTCCAAGCCACCGTGACGCAGGGAATCGTAAGCGCCAAGGAGCGCGATATCCCCGGAGAAGCGTCGCAGTTCCAGCACTTCCTCCAGACCGACGCGGCGATCAATCCGGGCAACTCCGGCGGTCCGCTGCTGAACCTCCGGGGCGAGGTGGTCGGGATCAACACGGCCATCGCTTCGCGCACCGGCGGTTACCAGGGTATCGGTTTCGCGCTGCCCATGAACTCGGCGGTGCGGGTTTACAACGAAATCATTAAGACCGGGCGAGTGACTCGCGGCGGCTTGGGTATCTCGTTCAGGCCGTCAGACTCCCCGGGCACCCGGGAATTGCTGAAAGCGTACGGTGCCGACGAGGGCGTCTTCGTCGAGCAGATCACGCCCGGCGGCCCCGCCGACAAAGCCGGACTGAAACCTGGGGACGTGGTGGTGGCCATCAACAACCAGCCGGTCCGCAACGGCCAGGAGTTGATCGAGCGCGTGACCACCACGCCGATCGGCACCAACTTGAACGTGACTGTGCTGCGGGAAAACAAGCGCCAGAACTTCAGCGTGACGGTGGCCGACCTGGCCAAGGTCTTCCCGGATCGCTTCGGCACGGGCCAGCCTGACGAAGGCGCTCCTTCCGAAGCCGAGACAGCCCGCTTCGGGATGAGCATCATGAATCTCACTCCCGAGGAGCGGCGTACCAGGGGCATCGAGCGGCAGGGCGGCGTGCTGGTGGACGAAGTGACGCCGGGCTCTTTCGCCGACGATATCGGGATGCGGCCGAACGATGTGATCGTCGCGATCAATCGCCGGCCCATCAACAATGCCGAAGACGTGAAGCGCATCGGCGGCAGCCTGAAGCCGGGCGAGGCCGTGGCGTTCGAGGTGATGCGGCAGGCCGGTCCGCGCGGGCCGTGGACTTCCACGTTCCTGGCCGGCACGATGCCGGAAAGCCGGTAGGCTGCAGAGCGTACGTTACAATGGGGGCAGGGTCGCGCCTGGATGGGCGGCCCGTGCCCCTTTTCTTTTTTGAAGGAGACGCCTTTGCGGAAGAATATTGCGCTGCTCGTGATTGCGTTGCTCTTCACGGCCGGGATGACGCTGGAGGGCGCGCGAAAGCGGTCCTCTTCATCGTCGAAGGGCGGAACAAAGGCGGGCAGCACGGCGAAAAAGGGCTCCGCGACGGCAAAGAAGCGTTCGGGAAAGTCGAAGAAGGGTTCCATTTCGTCGACAAAGAAGAAGCGCTCGGGCAGAAACTCCGCCACGAGCGGCTCAACCTGGCGCTCGCGGCAGCTTGCTCCCGAGCCGGAACGCTACCGGGAAATCCAGCAGGCTCTCATCGATAAGGGGTACCTGCAAGGCCCGGCCAGCGGCCAGTGGAACCAGGAGTCCGCTGACGCCCTGCGGCGTTTCCAGCGCGAGCAAAACCTGGAGCCGAACGGGAAGATCAACTCTCTCTCGATCATTGCGCTGGGCCTGGGACCGAAGTACGATACCGCGTCGTCAGCACCGGTGCAGCTCACTCCGCAACAGCCGTAAGCACTTCCGCTTTCATAACGTAAGCGGACCTCCCTCCAGAATCGAACTTGTGGATTTTTGCGACAAATAGGCCTTATAATAGGCCTTAACGCAACAATCCCAATCCCGTTAAGGAGGGTTAGAGTTGACCAACTCAACCACACCTGTGTCCAGGCCGAAAGTAACGATCGACGGCAACGAGGCGGCTGCGTACGTCGCGCATCAAATCAACGAAGTCATAGCCATTTACCCGATTACGCCCTCTTCGAATATGGGTGAGTGGGCGGACCAGTGGTCCGCCGAAGGCAAGACGAACATCTGGGGTACCGTGCCATCGGTAGTTGAAATGCAAAGCGAAGGCGGCGCGGCCGGTGCGCTCCACGGCGCGTTGCAGGCCGGGTCACTCGGTACCACCTTCACGGCGTCTCAAGGATTGTTGCTGATGATCCCGACGATGTACAAGGTGGCGGGTGAGCTGACCCCTACAGTGTTCCACATCGCGGCGCGGTCTCTGGCAGCGCAGGCGCTCTCGATTTTCGGCGATCACAGCGATGTGATGTCCGTGCGGCAGACGGGCTTTGCCCTGTTGGCCTCGAACTCCGTGCAGGAGGTGATGGACACGGCGCTGATCGCGCACGCGGCTACGCTTGAAGCGCGCATCCCCTTCATTCACTTTTTCGACGGCTTCCGGACCTCCCACGAGGTGGCCAAGGTCGAGCAGTTGAGTGTGGAAGACCTGCGGGCCATGATCAGCGACGAGCTGGTGGCGGCGCATCGCGGGCGGGCGCTTACGCCCGATCGTCCGGTACTCCGCGGCACGGCCCAGAATCCGGACGTCTATTTCCAGGCGCGGGAGACCGTGAACCCCTACTACCTGGCTTGCCCGACCATCGTGCAGAACGCCATGGACAAGTTTGCGGCGCTCACGGGGCGGCAATACAAGCTGTTTGAGTACGTGGGTGCGCCGGACGCCGAGAGCGTGATGGTGATCATGGGTTCGGGTGCGGACATCGCGCACGAGGCTGTGGATTACATGTTGGCCCGCGGCCGCAAGGTCGGGTTGCTGAAAGTGCGCCTCTATCGGCCGTTCTCGGTGGAACATTTCATAGCCGCGCTGCCGGAGACGGCACGGCGGATCGCGGTTCTCGACCGCACGAAGGAGCCTGGCTCCATCGGGGAGCCGCTCTACCAGGATGTCATAACCGCGCTCGCCGAAGCGGGCAGCACCAACCGGGTGGTGATCGGCGGCCGCTACGGGCTGTCCTCGAAGGAATTCACGCCCGCGATGGTGAAGGGCGTGTTCGACGAGCTGTGCAAGGAGTCGCCCAAGCGGCACTTCACGGTGGGGATCAAGGACGACGTCACCCACACCAGCATCGACTACGATCCGTCTTTCTCCACCGAATACCCCGGCACCGTGCGAGCGATTTTCTATGGCCTGGGCGCGGACGGCACGGTGGGGGCCAACAAAAACTCCATCAAGATTATCGGCGAGGAGACGGACAACTTCGCGCAGGGCTACTTCGTCTACGATTCGAAGAAATCCGGCGCTATCACCACCTCGCATCTGCGCTTCGGTCCCAAGCCGATCCGCTCGAGCTACCTGATCTCGAACGCCAACTTCGTGGCGTGCCATCAGTTCTCCTTCCTGGAGCGCTTCGAGATGCTGCAAGTGGCCGAGCCCGGCGCGACGTTCCTGCTGAACTCTCCCTATTCGCACGAGGAAGTGTGGCAACACCTTCCCGAAGAGGTGCAGAAGACCATCATCGAGAAGAAGCTGAAGTTCTACGTGATCGACGGCTACACCGTGGCCCGGGAGACCGGGATGGGCGGCCGCGTGAATACGATCATGCAGACCTGCTTCTTCGCCATCAGCGGCGTGCTGCCCCGGGAAGAGGCCATCGAGGCCATTAAGTACTCCATCAAGAAAACCTACGGCAAGCGCGGCGAGAGCGTGGTGCAGAAGAACTTCGCTGCCGTGGATGCGGCCATCAGCCACATGCACGAGGTGAAGGTGCCGGCTACGGTGGGGGCGACGTTCAAGATGCGTCCGCCGGTGCCCGCCCAGGCTCCCGAGTTCGTGCAGAAGGTAACGGCGGAAATCATCGCCGGGCGCGGCAATGACCTGCCGGTCAGCGCCATGCCGGTGGACGGCACGTACCCCATGGGCACGGCGCAGTGGGAAAAGCGCAATATCGCGCTCGAGATTCCGGAGTGGGATGAGAAGCTCTGCATCCAGTGCGGCAAGTGCGTGCTGGTATGCCCCCACGCGGTGATCCGCGCCAAGGTGTTCGACGCCAGCTACGCCAACGGCGGCGCTCCTCCCACCTTCAAGACCGCCGAAGCGAAGTGGAAAGACTTCAAGGGCTACAAATACTCCCTGCAGGTGGCGCCGGAGGATTGCACCGGCTGCGGCCTGTGCGTGGAGGTTTGCCCGGCCAAGAGCAAAACGGAAGTCAAGCACAAGGCCATCAACATGGTCCCGCAGGCTCCGTTGCGCGAGAGCGAAAACGCCAACTGGGAATACTTCCTCTCGATCCCGGACAACGACCGCAAGGCACTGAGCCTGAGCCAGGTGAAGGACGCGCAGTTGCTGCGGCCGCTGTTCGAATTCTCCGGCGCCTGCTCCGGCTGCGGCGAAACCCCGTATATCAAGCTGATGACGCAGTTGTTCGGAAACCGGGCGCTGATCAGCAACGCCACGGGCTGCTCGTCGATCTATGGCGGCAACCTGCCCACAACCCCGTACTGCACGGATTCGGACGGGCGCGGTCCGTCCTGGACGAACTCGCTGTTCGAGGATAACGCCGAGTTTGCACTCGGGATGCGGCTGGCCGTCGACAAGCAGAACGAATACGCCAGGGAACTGGTGGTGCGGCTGTCGTCCGTAATCGGCGACGAGCTGGCGGCTGCCCTCCTGAATGCGGACCAGAAGACCGAACAGGGCCTCTTCGAGCAACGCGAGAGGGTTAACGCGCTGCGGCAGAAGTTGGCGGGCGTGAACAGCGCCGAAGCGAAAGACCTGCTCACCCTGGCCGATGCGCTGGTACGGAAGAGCGTATGGGCGTTCGGCGGCGACGGTTGGGCGTACGACATCGGTTACGGTGGGCTCGATCACGTGCTGGCATCGGGGCGCAACGTCAACGTCCTGGTGATGGACACGGAAGTTTACTCGAACACCGGCGGGCAGATGTCCAAGGCCACGCCGCGCGGCGCGGTAGCCAAGTTCGCGGCCGGTGGTAAACCGGTTGCCAAGAAAGACCTGGCTATGATCGCGACGACGTACGGCAGCGTCTACGTGGCGCGCATCGCGATGGGCGCGAACGACATGCACACGGTGAAGGCGTTCCTCGAAGCGGATGCTTATGAGGGACCCAGCCTGATCATCGCTTACAGCCACTGCATCGCGCACGGCTACGACCTGGTGCACGGACTCGACCAGCAGAAGGCCGCTGTCAACTCCGGCCATTGGCCGCTGTTCCGGTACAATCCGGCGTTGCTGGCGGAAGGCAAGAATCCGTTCCAGCTCGATTCGAAGAGCCCCAGCATCAGCCTGAAGGACTACGTTTACAACGAGACCCGGTACACCATGCTGGCGAAGAGCAATCCCGAGGCGGCGCAGAAGCTGCTGACCCTAGCCCAGCAGGATGTTCAGCAGCGGTTCAAGCTCTACGAGCACTGGGCGCAGATGCCTGGCAATGGCACGGGCGAAAAAGAGGGAGGCAAGTAAATGATTGACCTGTCGAAGACTATCGATCTGTCCACCAGTTACCTCGGGCTGAAGCTGAAGAACCCGCTGGTGGCCTCCTCCTCGCCCCTGTGCGAGGATATCGGCAACATCCGGCGGATGGAAGATTCGGGCGCCGCCGCCGTGGTTCTGCACTCGCTGTTTGAGGAGCAGATCCAGATTGACAGCCAGGAGTTGGACCGGGCGATTTCCGCCGGCGAGGAGCGCGGCCCCGAAGCCGTCACCTCGTTCCCTGATGTCGGGCGGTTTCACCTGGGGCCGGAAGGCTACCTGGAGCACATCCGGAAGGCCAAGCAGGCGGTCTCGATTCCCGTGATCGCCAGCCTGAACGGCACCTCCGTCGGGGGTTGGACCGAGTACGCCAAGCAGATGCAGCAGGCGGGCGCGGACGCGCTCGAACTGAACATCTACTACGTGCCGGTGGATCCGCAGCTCACTGGTGAGCAGGTGGAGCGGAACTACGTCGAGCTGGTGAAGGCGGTGAAGGCCAGCATCAACATCCCGGTGGCCGTAAAGCTCGGGCCGTACTTCAGTTCGCCTGCGAACATGGTCAAGAAGCTGGTGGACGCCGGGGCGGACGGGCTGGTGTTGTTCAACCGCTTCTACCAGCCGGATTACGACCTGGAAGCGCTCGAAGTGGTGCCTAACCTGATGCTCAGCAGCCAGTACGAACTGCTCCTGCGGCTGCACTGGGTGGCGGTGCTGTACGGCGCGGTGAAGGCCGACATGGCGATCACCGGCGGGGTGCACTCGGCTACCGACGTCGTTAAGTCGATGATGGCTGGAGCCCGGGTGGCGATGATGACTTCCGCGCTGCTGAAGCGGGGCATCTCGCACCTGGATACCGTACAGACGGAACTGCTGCAGTGGCTGCACGACCACGAATACGACTCGATCCGGCAGATGCAGGGGTCGATGAGCCGCAACGCGGTTCCGCAGCCCTTGGCATTCGAACGCACCAACTACATGAAGGTACTTAGCTCTTACGCCATGCGTGCGTAGGCTGCTGTCACTTCTTTTCGAAAGGGGCGGGGCAGGTTCCCGCCCCTTTTTCTATTTACGGCGTTTCGGTTCTACGATAGCCATCGTGATCGGCACAATCTCGATTGTGACGCAGTTGTCGCACCTGTCCACATGGGTTCACGCGGACAATGTCGTGGGCGGAAGCAACGCTATTCTGGGAGCCCTGGCATACCGTTTGGCGAAGCAGCGGCGGCTTGGTTTTAAGTCGGATTCGGGGATGCTCCGAACCGCTGAAGGTGTCCTGTTGTTTTTGGTCTGTGCCACGCCAGTCTTTCAGACGCTCATGGGCGTGGATTACGTGACTGATAATCCCCGTTTGGGCTCTGATTGCGTATCTGCTCGTTCGTCTGAAGAAGGCGGCTACGCCGGTTCCTTCTATCGCTGAGACTGGATGAGTCACGCACATAAACCCTATTTACGGCTGATCTGCGACGCGTCTGGCCCTGTCGAACACATCAAACAGCATCGGCTCGTTCAGGCGGCCGGTGGATGTATTCTGCTGGCTGGGATGGTATGACGCGATCAGCAGAGGCTGGCCCGGCCCGGTGACGTGTTCTCGGCCGTGCCCGAAGATGAATGGTGCGCGCCGGGCGATATCTCCACGGGCGCAGAGCACCGCCAGGTAGTTGTCGAACGCGATCTTTCCCAGCGCCACCACCACCCGCAAATCCTTCAGCATCTCCAGTTCGCGTTCGAGGAAGGGCCGGCAGTTTCGGATTTCCTGGGGCAGGGGCTTGTTGTCCGGAGGGGCACAGCGCGCCACGGCGGTAATGTAGGCGCCGATCAGCCGCAGGCCGTCGTCGCGCGAGATGCTCTCCGGCTGCGAGGCGAAGCCGGTGCGGTGGAGTATGCGGTAGAGCCAGTCGCCGGAGCGGTCGCCCGTGAACATCCGGCCGGTGCGGTTCCCGCCGTGGGCGGCCGGGGCGAGTCCCACGATCAGCAGCTTCGCACAGGCATCGCCCAGGGGTGGCACGGGCCGCCCCCAGTATTCCTGGTCACGGAAGGCGCGGCGCTTCACCGCGGCGACCTCCGTACAGTAGAGCCGCAGCCGGGGGCAGCGCTCGCAGCCCACAATTTCATCCCGCAGTGAATCCATGGCGTTACAATTCAACGGATGAGTACTCCTTTTCGTTTGGACGGCCGCATCGCCCTGATTACCGGAGGCGCCAGCGGCATCGGCGAGGCCACCTGCCGGGTGCTGGCCGGCGCCGGTGCGCGCGTGATGGTGACGGATCTCGACCGTTCCCGCGCCGAGGCGCTTGCGCGCGAACTGCCGGACGCCAGCGCCCTACACCTCGATATTACCGACGAATCGGCGGTCCGCGCCGCCTTCGCCGCGATTCCGCAGCTCGATATTCTGGTCAACAATGCGGGCATCGGGATGGTTGGCGGGGTTGAGGAGACCGAGCTGGCCGATTTCCAGCGGCTGTTCCGGGTGAATGTGGAGGGTACCTACCTGGTGACGCGCGCGGCTATGCCCGCACTCAAGGCGTCGCATGGCTCGATCGTGAATGTCGGGTCGGTGGCGGGGGTAGTGGGGATCAGGAAGCGCTTCGCGTACTGCGCCACCAAGGGGGCCATCGTTGCCATGACCCGGCAGCTTGCCGTCGATCACCCCACGGAAATTCGCGTAAACTGCGTCTGCCCCGGGACGGTGGATACGCCGTTCGTGGAAGCCTACCTTGAGAAGTATCACAAACACGAGAAGGAAAAGATCCGGGCGGAACTGAACGCGCGCCAGCCGGTGGGCCGCCTGGGTCGCCCGGAAGAGATCGCACACCTGGTGCTGTACCTGTGCTCGCCGGAGGCGGCCTTCGTGCAGGGTGCGGTGATGTCGATCGACGGGGGCTGGACGGCAGCTTAAGCCGGCAGCCAGCCGTCCGGGCCGTGCTCGAAGCGTTGGGTTTCAGCCAGCGCGAACTTGCCCCTTGAGCCGCCTTCCCCGATGACGCCCTCGGGCCGGACGCTCCATTCCCAGCGCTCCACCTCGATTGAGGGATGCTCGATGCGCAGCACGTTGAAGGAGTTCAGCTCCCCGCGGCCGCGCGTGGAGACCGCGGTACCGGCCTGCACGACGAGCGCGGAGTGCCCGGCGATCCGGTACCGCTCGGCGGTGTGGACCGCATAGCCCAGGTGGAGGTGGCCGGCCAGGAAGAGGTCCGCGCCGCAGCGGGCGAAATGCGCCATGGCGCGGCGGGCACGGCCCACGAGTTCGCGCTCATTATGGCCCGCGGGCAAAGCGAACGGGTGGTGCGTGACAATGACCTTGGTGACGCGGTCATCGACATCGCAAATACGGCTCAACACCCACTCGATCTGGGAGAGGTTGATGCGTCCGCCCTTCACGGTAAGGGAGCGCGCGGTGTTGACGCCCGCCACCACGATTTCCTGATCCTGGTAGACCGGCTCCATGTCATCGCCGAAGTGGTGTTCCCAGTTGCGCAAGGGCCACAGAAAGCGGGCTACAGGATCGTGCATGGGGACATCGTGATTGCCGGGCACGATGATCTGGGGGCGGGGCAGAGTGGCCAGGAAGTCCCGTGCCTCGCGGAATTCGCGTGGCCGGGCGCGTTGCGTGAGGTCGCCGGAGACGGCTACGAGGTGGGGCGCGGTCTGGTGGATTGCAGCCGAGAGCGGGCCCAGCATGCGGTAATCGATGCGGCCGAAGTGAAGGTCGGAGATGTGCAGAATCACGCGCATGGCGGTCAGGGGAGAAGCACCCGCAGGGCTCCGGGGCGGATCAGATAGTGAAGTGGGGGGCGCATGACGGTGACCTCGCCATCCACGGCCACGTGCAGGCGGCGGCGAGGGGAATCGATCCACACCTCAGTGGCACAGAGGGAATCGAAATCGCGCTGGTTGTGAAGGCGGCCGAAGAGGGCGGAGAGCGCCAACCTGGCGAGCGCGAGCCGGCCGGTGCGGTGCAGGCCGTAGATGCACATCTGTCCTTCCGAAATCGAAACACGCGAGCCGATGCGGAAGCCCTGGATATCGTACACGTTATTGCCGATAAACAGGAAAGGGGTGCGGCGCAGCAGTTTGCGGCCGGCGGTCTCGATGCGCAGGGTGAGGAATGGGTACCAGCGTAGCGCCGAGAGCCCTGCCCAGACGAATGCCGGCCATTTGCCGCGGCCCAGCGACTGGTGCAGTTCCCGCTGTTGGACGAGCATGGGGTAGAGGCCGAGGCTGGAATTGTTGACGAAAATGCGGCCGTTGACCTCGGCGGCATCCACGGAGGCGGGTCGGTTTTTGAGGATAACTTCAACCGCCGTGTTGAGGTCGAGCGGCAGGCCCAGGTCTTTTGCGAAATGATTGAGGGTTCCGAGCGGCAGAATTCCGAGCGACACTCCGGTACCCGCCAGTACCGAAGCGACAGCGCTGACGGTGCCATCTCCTCCTCCGGCGGCAACTGCGGACGCACCGGCTGCAAGGGCTGTGCGGGCGGCATCCTGGAGGGCGTCGCCGGTAGCGGCCGTGAGCACTTGTGCGGCGGCGCCTTGCGCGGCGAACGCGGCGGACACGCGCTCGGTGGCATCGCTTGCCCCGCCAGCGGTCGCGTTGAGGATCGCGACGATGGATGTGCTCCCGCCGTGCATGCCTCGTGGGAAGCACATCATTGGCCGGAAGGTATACTTCACCGTGGTAAAATGTTGGAAAAAGAACTTGACGCACACGCAGCAGGGTGGGCAAAATGTACTTGTCCGGTTGCTCCACCGGGTTATTACGCTCTGGCTCTCATCCCCCCTCTAGCACACCGCTGCTGGTGGCTTCGCGATCTTACTATGCTGAGGTCTACGGGACTATTCCTGTCTTCGCGATCGATATCGCTCGCGGTTATCTTCATTCTGTTCACCACCATGGCCTTTGGGGCGT
The DNA here is from genome assembly GCA_035561075.1 of Bryobacteraceae bacterium. Classification (GTDB taxonomy): domain Bacteria; phylum Acidobacteriota; class Terriglobia; order Bryobacterales; family Bryobacteraceae; genus JAMCRM01. The sequence continues at coordinate 68,075 of DATMYF010000013.1, read as the reverse complement.
CGACCTCGAAGAGGCGAAGGACGTCCGGAACACGACATCGCACCACTGTCGTGAAGAAGCGGTCTGCCACTACCGCCAAGTTCCGGAAGAAGGCCAGGGTCAAGAAGGCATCGTACGAGCGCAGGAGGACGGTGGGTGGTCCCGTCGTCCGCGGCGGCCCGTGGACGGTGCCGACCTACGCGGATTCCACCGTGGGTGACAACGTAGACGGCGAAGACCTGAGCGTTCGCCGGGCAGCGGTCGAGGCGCTGGGCCCCTTCAACGGCGCAGTGGTCGTGGTGGACACCGCCACTGGCCGAATTCTCAGCATGGTGAACCAGAAACTGGCGCTGGGCAGCGGTTTCCAACCGTGCTCCACCATCAAGGTTCCGGTTGCGCTGGCAGCGCTGAGCGAGGGAATCATCGACAAAGGCTCGGCCGTGTCGCGCCTGGGAAGGCATAGTAACCTGACCCGGGCGATCGCGACGTCGAGCAATCCTTATTTCGCCAACCTGGGGATCAAACTGGGGTACGATCGCGTGAGCCACTACGCGCGGCTGTTCGGGTACGGGGAGAAGGCGGGGTTGGATATCCGGGGCGAGCATCCCGGGCACTTCCCGGCTGCTCCTCCCAAGAACGGCGGCGTGGGAATGCTTACCAGTTTCGGCGAGGAGATTTCGCAGACGCCCCTGCAACTGGCGGCTTTGATGTCTGCCATCGCCAACGGTGGGACTCTTTACTATTTGCAGTATCCGACCAGCGCGGCGGAAGTGGCCCACTTCCACCCGCGGGTGAAGCGCCACCTGAATATTCAGCCATACCTTCCAGTGCTGAAGCCGGGGATGCTGGGAGCCGTGCAGTTCGGCACCGCACGCCGCGCGCAGCAGGAGGAACCCATCGCCGGCAAGACCGGCACGTGCACGGAGAGCCGCACCCACCTGGGCTGGTTCGGATCGTTCAACGACCAGGGACCGCGGAAACTCGCGGTGGTGGTGTTGCTGACGGGCGGCGGTCCGGCCATCGGCCCACAAGCCGCCGGAATTGCCGGGCAGGTGTACAAGAACCTCTCGCGCCAGGAATACTTCGCGGCGCAACCGGCAGGGTCGCCGGCGGCGTCGCTGATTTCAACGCAGATCTGCTGCAGCGTGGAATAGACAAGAAAACGGGGCGGGCTTGGTGCCCGCCCCATCTACCTCATTTGTTCGACCCCGCTCCCTCCGCCAGCGCATACGTAATATCGCCGTGCAGTGCTTGCAGTGACTTCAGCGGTTCCCCAGCGGCCTCCCGGTGTGCCGCAATTCCCTTGGCCGCGGCCAGCGCTCCAGCAATCGTAGTCACGTAGGGCACTTTGTACTTGATGGCGTTCTTACGGATGTAAGAATCATCGTGCTGGCCCTGCTTGCCAACCGGAGTGTTCACAATCAGTTGAATTTCGCGGTTCTTCACGTGATCCACGATGTCCGGACGGCCTTCGTGGGTCTTCTTCACCACTTGCGAAGCGATCCCGTGGGCGGTAAGGTGCGCCGCAGTGCCGGAGGTCGCCATGATCCGGAAGCCCAGGGCTTCGAAATGGCGGGCAACTTCGATGGCGCGCGGGCGATCCCTCTCGGCCACGGTAATCAGCACGGTACCTTCAAGCGGGAGGGCCTGCTGGGCGGCTTCCTGCGCCTTGAAGAAGGCCTCCCCGAAGGTCTTGGCCAAGCCGAGCACCTCGCCGGTTGAGCGCATCTCGGGCCCCAGGATGGGGTCCACCTCCGGGAACATGTTAAACGGGAAGACGGCTTCCTTAACGCCGAAGTGGGGAACGGCGCCTTCGCGGAGGCCGAGATCGGCCAGGCGGGCTCCCAGCATCAGGCGGGTGGCGATGCTGGCCATCTCGACGCGGCACACTTTCGAAACCAGCGGCACGGTACGGGAGGCGCGCGGGTTGGCTTCGAGCACGTAGACCGTATCGCCCGCGATGGCGTACTGCATGTTCATGAGCCCCACCACCTTCAGTTCGACGGCGATGCGACGGGTGTATTCCCGGATGGTGTTGACGTGGCGCTCGGGCAGGCTTACGGGCGGGATCACGCAGGCCGAGTCCCCCGAGTGGATGCCGGCCAGTTCGATATGTTCCATGACGGCCGGAACAATGACGTCGGTGCCGTCGCAGATGGCATCGGCCTCAGCCTCGATGGCATCCTCCAGAAACTTGTCGATGAGGATGGGGCGGTCGGGGGTAGCGTCCACAGCGGCGGCCATGTAGGCTCGCAGATCCTGCTCGTCGTAGACCACCTCCATGCCGCGCCCGCCGAGCACGTATGACGGCCGGACCATGAGGGGGTAGCTGATCCGGCCGGCGATTTCGAGAGCCTGATCGATGGTGACGGCCATGTCCGACCCGGGCATCGGAATGCCGAGCTCGGCCATGATCTTGCGGAAGCGGTCGCGGTCCTCGGCCAAGTCGATTGTGTCGGGCGAGGTGCCGAGGATCTTCACCCCGGCGCGTTCCAGCTCAGCGGCGATGTTGAGCGGCGTCTGGCCGCCGAACTGCACGATGGCCCCGAGCGGCTTTTCCTTTTCGTAGATGCTGAGGACATCCTCGACGGTCAGGGGCTCGAAGTAGAGCTTATCGGACGTATCGTAGTCCGTAGAGACGGTCTCCGGGTTGCAGTTGACCATGATCGACTCGTAGCCGGCGTCGCGCAGGGCGAAAGCGGCGTGCACGCAGCAGTAGTCGAATTCAATGCCTTGGCCGATGCGGTTGGGGCCTCCGCCGAGGACCAGAACCTTCTTCGGGTTGGGGGAGACGGTGGTGCGGTCCGGCGCATTGTACGTGGAGTAGTAATACGCCGCATTCTCGACGCCGCTGACGGGCACGGGTTCCCAGGCTTCGTTCACCCCCAGGCGCAGGCGCTGCTGACGGATCTGCGCTTCGGGGATGCCGGTGAGGCGGGCGAGGTAACGGTCGGCGAAGCCATCGCGCTTGGCGCGGGCGAGCAGGCCGTCCGGCAGTTCCTGGCCGCGGAACTTCAGGATCTCCTCTTCGAGCTGGACGAGCTCCTTCATCTGCTCGATGAACCAGGGCTTCAGGTGTGTGATGCCGGCCAGTTGCTCAACCGGCGCGCCTTTTCGCAAGGCTTCGTACATGATGAACTGGCGTTCGCTGGTGGCGTGCCGCAGCATGTCGAGCAACTGGTCGAGCGGACGGGTGTGGAAATCTTTTGCGAAACCCAGACCCGAGCGGCCGGTTTCAAGGGAGCGGATGGCCTTTTGGAGCGCTTCCTTGTAGTTGCGCCCGATGCTCATCACCTCCCCTACGGCGCGCATCTGGGTGCCGAGCTGGTCGACAGCGCCGCGGAATTTCTCGAAGGCCCAGCGGGCGAACTTTACCACCACGTAATCGCCGGAGGGGGTGTAGCGGTCGAGGGTGCCGTCCCGCCAGTAGGGCAGGTCTTCCAGGGACATCCCGGCGGCGAGCATGGTGGAGACCATGGCGATCGGAAAGCCGGTCGCCTTCGAGGCCAGGGCCGAGGAGCGCGAAGTCCGGGGGTTGATCTCGATGACCACGACGCGCCCGGTTTTGGGATCGTGGGCGAACTGCACGTTGGTGCCGCCGATCACCTGGATGGCCTGGACGATCCGGTAGGACATATCCTGGAGCCGCGCCTGCAACTCCGGGGAGATCGTGAGCATGGGGGCGACGCAGAAGGAGTCGCCGGTGTGAACTCCCATGGCGTCCACGTTCTCGATAAAGCAGACCGTGATCATGTGGTTCTTGTGGTCCCGGACGACCTCCAACTCGAGCTCTTCCCAGCCGAGCACGGATTCCTCCACCAGGATCTGGCCTACGAGGCTTGCGGCGATCCCGCGGCTGGCCACAACCCGAAGCTCTTCGACGTTGTAGACCAGGCCACCCCCGGTGCCGCCCATGGTGTAGGCCGGGCGAATGACCACGGGGTAACCCAGGTCCTGGGCGATAGCTTCGGCTTCCGCCACGGAGTAGGCCGGGGCGCTCTGGGGCATGGGGATGCCCAGCTCGTTCATGGTCGCCTTGAAGGCGATGCGGTCTTCGCCGCGCTCGATGGCGTCCGCCTGTACCCCGATGACCTCGACACCGTACTGCTTGAGGACGCCTTCCCGGTGAAGCTCGGCGCAGAGGTTCAGGCCGGACTGGCCGCCCAGGTTAGGCAACAGGGCGTCGGGGCGTTCCTGGGCGATGATCCGCGTCAGGCTGCGGAGGTTCAACGGCTCGATGTAGGTCACATCGGCCATGCCCGGATCGGTCATGATGGTGGCCGGGTTGGAGTTCACCAGCACAACCTTGTATCCCAGCTTGCGCAGGGCCTTACAGGCCTGCGTCCCGGAGTAGTCGAACTCACAGGCCTGGCCGATAATGATCGGTCCAGACCCGATGATCAGGATCTTATGAATGTCGGTTCGTTTGGGCATGTAGCGGAGTCCGTCGAACGGCTGCGGTAAAGAAAATTATGTCAGGTTTCGCGCCCGCCGGTTATAGTGGCGCGGCAATGCCCATTATGAGCGAGACGGACCCCATTCCGCGATCTGATTTTTGGCGGCCTATCTATAGAGCAGGTATTTAGCCCGCAGTTCCAGGAAGGGCCGCAGTTCCTCATCCATGCGGATCTGAATACTGCGGGGGTCCGTGCCTTCTTCGATCGCCTTCATCACCCCGGTGTTGCCGATCAGCTTTGCGTTGGCCGCCAGATCGATCTTGCCGGGATAGAGATGCTGCAGGGCGCAGGCAATTTCGATTCCCAGCCGCGACGAATCGAATGCCTCGCGATTGGTGATGACAAAGCGGATACCCTCGATCTCCTTGCCCTCAAGATTGGAGGAGGCGGGTTTCAGCTTGGTGGCATAGAGCCGCACGCCGGGCACTAATCGCTTATTCAAGTAGGCCGTCAGATCGCGTGCAACCATGAACTCGGCTCCTGTCTGCTCGAAGGGCGCGTCGGTGCCACGGCCCACGGAATAGTTCTTGGCGTACTCCAGCATGGCCACCCCGGGGTAGAGCAGGGCGGCATTCAGGCTGCGCATGTTGGGCGAGGGGTTCACCCACGGGAGGCTCGTGGCGTCAAACCAGTCGCCGCGATGCCAGTCCTTCATCGGCACCACTGTCAGGCTCGCCCCAATCTTGTTTTCCGTGTTGAAAAGCTGCGCTAGTTCCCCCATTGTCAGGCCGTGGCGCAACGGCAGCGGGTAGTAACCGACGAAGGAGAGCTTGTCGCCATCGAGCATGGGGCCTTCCACGTGGACGCCGTTGATGGGGTTGGGCCGGTCGAGCACGTAATACGGAATGCCGGCCTTGGCGGCAGCCTCCATCGCGTAGGCCATGGTGGTTTCGTAGGTGTAGAAGCGCACCCCGATGTCCTGGATGTCGAAGACCAGGGCGTCGAGACCCTTCAGCATCTCGGGCGTGGGCCGGCGGGTCTTGCCGTAGAGGCTGAACACCCGGATTCCGGTAGCGGGGTCGGTGCTGTCGCCGATTCCCTCGCGGTCCTCGGCTCCCATGAAACCGTGCTCGGGAGAGAACAGGGCGGTGAGTTGGACCCCGGCCGCCCGCATCAGGTCGATGTTGCGGCGTCCCATGCGGTCGATACCGGTGTGGTTGGTGATGAGGCCGACGCGTTTGTTCAGCAGCGGCTGGAAGTGTTGGGCTTCCAGCACGTCGAGTCCGGTCAGGGTTTCGCCATTGCGCCCCACATCGCGGTGCAGGCCCGCCCCGACTATGGTTTCGCTGTAGCCCGTGATGGTGATGTCCTGGACGTCCACCCCCAGCGCGGCGGCGCTGATGGTGGCGACCTTGCCGCGCAGGTCGACGATGGACTTCCCGCGGATCGGGTGGACGCTGTTGGTGAGCAGGATGACGTAGCTCTTGGTCACGGGATCCATCCACATGGACGTGCCGGTAAAGCCCGTGTGGCCGAAGGATCCGACCGGGAACAGCTCGCCGCGGTTGCTGGAGAACGGCGAATCGATGTCCCAGCCGAGGCCACGCAGGATGTGCTGGTCGGAGGGCGATTGCGGGGTGGTGAACTTCTCCACCGTCAGGGGGCTGAACAGCCGGACGCCATCGAGATCCCCGCGGTTGAGCAGCATCTGGGCAAAGCGTGAGAGATCGGCGACGGTCGAAAACAGGCCCGCGTGGCCGGCTACCCCGCCCATGTAACGCGTGGTTTCATCGTGCACGGTGCCGCGCAGCGGAGCGCCATTCGGCGTAGCCCGCTCAGTGGGGGCGATACGGGGCACAAGGGAAGCGGGTGGCTGGAACATGCTCTCCTGCATTCCCAGGGGCAGAAAGATCTTTTCTCGCGCATAGTCCGAAACGAGCTGGCCACTGAGCCGCTGGACCAGTTCTCCGAGGAGGATGAAATTGATATCGCTGTACTGGAATCGCGCGCCGGGAAGCGCCACTGGTTTATCGATAGTGGCCAGTTGGATGCCGGTGGCGTAGCCGCCCCACGGTGGCGTCAGGTCAAGATCCGGGCGCAACCCCGAGAAGTGCGTGAGCAGATGCCGGATGGTGATGTCGCTTTTGCCGCCCTGAAATTCCGGGATATAGTCGGTGACGCGGTCGTTCAGCCGGAATTTGCCTTCCTCGAAGAGCTTCATCAGGGACGGCGTGGTAGCCACCACCTTGGTGAGGGAGGCGCAGTCGAAGATGGTGTCCAGGGTCATCGGCTCCGGCTGCGGTTCGAGGGCGCGGTTTCCGTACGCCTTCTGGTGCAGAATCCGGCCGTTCTGTGAAACCACCAGCACGGCGCCGGGAATGCGGCCTTCCTTAATCGCCTCTTCAATCGCGGTATCGAGCAGTGGCGACCCAGGGAAGGACGCAGCCCACAAGGCGGACGCCAGCAAAGGCGCGCAAAGCATAAGGCGCATAGGAAATATCATAGACGACGGCGCGCCGCGTAAGATTTCATCCCATTCGTCAGCACACCCAGGTTCGATTCCCTTCAGTGGCCGGTCCATTGCACAAAGTCTGTGTATTTTCGATCCAGGAGGGAATATGGGCAAGCAGACTAGTCTGATCGGCGGTATCGGAATCGGCGCCGGCCTGATGTACTTCCTCGACCCGGGCCGGGGCCGCAGGCGCCGCGCCATGATGCGGGACAAAGCCGTGAGCTTGTGGTGCCGCGCGGGCGACGCCATCGACACCACGGGACGCAACCTGCGCGACCGCGCCACCGGCATCGGGGCCGAGGTGCGCTCTTTATTCGGAGACGAGGGGGATGTTCCGGACCGGCTACTGGTGGACCGCGTCCGCTCGAAGATGGGACGTGTGGTGTCGCACCCGCATGCGATCGATGTCACAGCGCGGGACGGGCGAATCGTCCTGAGCGGTCCCATCCTGCGGAGCGAACGGGACCGGCTGGTGGCGGTGGCGGGCGGCATCCGCGGCGTCAAAGAAGTGGACGACCGGCTGGATGTTCATGAAACGCGCGACATCCCATCGTTACAGGGCGGCAGCCAGCACCCCGGCTCCGAATGGGAGTTGCTCCAGACGAACTGGTCGCCGTCGCTGCGGTTTGTGATGGCATGCGCGGGCAGCGGTTCGGCGGTGTACGGAGGCCTGCGGGGCGGCGTGCAGGGTTTCGCCCTGGCTATCGGCGGAGCGGCTGCGCTGCTGAGGGCCGCGACGAACAAGGAATTCGGGCGGCTGTTCGGGGTCGGTGCCGGACGCTCGGCGGTGCAGGTCAGGAAAACCATTAACATCGACGCGCCGGTGGAGGAGGTCTACCAATTCTGGTCGCACTTCGAGAACTTCCCCAAGTTCATGCGGCACATCCGGGAAGTCCGGGACCTCGGCAACGGGAGGTCGCACTGGGTCGCCTCCGGACCGGCGGGGCTTTCAGTGGGGTGGAACGCCGTGATCACCCGCGAGGAGTCGGGTAGCCTGATCGCCTGGAAGAGCGAGCCGGGTTCGCTGGTGCAGAGCGCCGGGATGGTGCACTTCCGGCCGAACCAGCGTGGCGGGACGCAGCTCGACATCAATATGTCATACAACCCGCCGGCCGGCGCCATGGGACACGCCCTGGCATCGATTTTCGGGGCAGACCCGCGGCACGCCATGAACGAGGACCTGGTGCGGTTCAAATCGCTACTTGAGAACCGCAAGACCAGTATCGGCAGCCACACGGTGACGCGCGATGAGGTGATGCCGCAAGCGTAAGCGATCCGGCCGTACTATAATCGCGCTTTCCGGGCTTTGTGGAGGTGCTTGATGCAGTTGATCGCGCTGGTCTGGGGAATTCTGGCGATGCTGGCGGCTTTTGTCGCCTTCTTTCCGTGCCTGGGGGCGCTGAACTGGCTGGTGATCCCGTTTGCCGTAATCGGGCTGATCATTGGCGTGGTGGCGTATGCGGGAGGCGGTGCGGATCCCCGCCGGAACGCGAAGGCAGGGATGGTATTGTGCGGCATCGCCATCGTGGTGGGGATCATCCGGCTGGGCCTGGGAGGCGGAATCCTGTAGTATGCTGCTCCGGGCGCTCAGGGTGGTGACGGTCATCCTCGCCCTGGTAGCGGGAGCGGTGTTGGTGGCGGCTGCGGTGCTCGATTCGAGCACGCTCGACAGGGGCGTGCTCAGCCGCTTGCCAGCCTGCTCCGCGCGCCGGGCCGGGGGTTCGTGTGCGCTCTGCGGGATGTCCCACAGCCTGATCGCTCTCTCGAATGGAGACTGGCGCGAGGCTGTGCGTTGGAATCCCGGGGGCCCCTGGCTCTACGGAGTGCTCGTATTGCAGGTGACTGGAGGACTCTGGGTGCTGGTTACGGCCAGGCGTAGGTCGGATATAATTCGAGGGGAGTGACAGCCCTTCGAATTGCAGTACTTGCTTACGCGGCCGTCGCAGGGGCCGCCGACAACTCCACCCTGCTGAACCAGCATAAAGTCACCTCCGCACGCAGCCCCGCGCCCGAGCCCGGGGCGGAGAAGCAGATTATCCCGTCGCTAGTGGATGGCCTGAAGACGCCGGAGGACTGGTGGAACAAACGCCGTCCCGAGCTGATGAAGGTGTGGACCACCATCCTGGGGAAACTCGGGCCGGCGCCGGAGGACCGCAAGTGGTTCGGCGACATCCGGCAGGCGCGCATCGTTTCTACCCAGGAACTGGCGCGGTACACCCGCATCGAGCTTGACCTGCCCATCGAGAAGGACTTCTGGCAATACCACGTGCTGCTGGTGCCCAAGGGGCAGGGGCCCGGGCCGTTCCCCGCGGTGCTCTGCTGGACCTCAACCACCCCGGACTACCGCCGCCCGGAGGACGATTGGGGTAAGTGGCTGGTAGAGCGCGGATACGTGGTGATGACGAGCTGGGCGTTCATCCGGCACTATCGCGACGGCACCACCCGGAGCGCCGCGGCAGAGAAAGTGTACGAGCGCTTCGGCCACTGGCTGCCCATGGCCAAGATGGTGTATGACGCGCAGCGCCAGGCCGAGTACCTGCGGTCGCGGAAAGACGTGGATGCCAAGCGGATCGGCTTCATGGGCTTCTCCCTGAGCGGCAAGACGGCCGTCTACGTGGCGGCGTTCGCGCCCGAGTTCCAGGCCGTGGTGTCGCTCGACCCCCATATCGCGGTGAACGGCGGAACCAACTGGTACGCCCCCTGGTATCTCGACTGGCTTCGGCCGTTTCCCGACATCCCCACCGAGCAGCGTACCGTGCTCAGCATGCTGAATCCCGACCCGCAGCGCCCCGGTTTCGAGCATGACCACCACGAACTGATGGCCCTGGCCGCCCCGCGTCCGTTCCTGCTGATCGGGAACCGCGCGCTTGAGGACGTCGATACCGCCACCGATTGCGACGACCTAGGAAGCTGGGGCTACTACAACCGCGCCCGCGAGGTATACAAACTGCTCGGAGTACCCGAGCGCATCGGGTTTGCTGCCACGTCGGACGGCCACCACGCCAACGGCCCCGAGATCGACAAGGCCTGGCGTGAATTCTTCGAACGCTGGCTGAAGAAAGGAGGCTCATGAACAGTGCGCAGGTTCTAGCGGAACTGGAGATCCTGCCGGTGAACTCCGGCGCTTCCCACGGGCAATGGATCCCCACCACGGGGCCGGAACTGGCCTCCGTCAACCCCGCCACGGACTCCCCTATCGCGTCTGTCCGGCAGGCAGGCGCCGAGGAGTACGAGCGCGTGGTGGCGCTGGCACAGGAGACCTTCAGGCGATGGCGCATGGTGCCAGCGCCCATGCGAGGTCAGATCGTGCGTGAGATCGCCGACGAACTGCGAGCCCGCAAGGCGGCGCTCGGCGCGCTGGTCAGCATGGAGATGGGGAAGATCCTGCCGGAGGGCCTCGGCGAAGTGCAGGAGATGATCGACATCGCCGACTTCGCGGTGGGACTCTCGCGCCAACTCTACGGTCTAACCATGCACAGCGAGCGCCCCGGCCACAGGATGTACGAGCAGTGGCATCCGCTGGGCGTGGTGGGGGTGATCACGGCGTTCAACTTTCCGGTTGCGGTGTGGTCGTGGAACGCGATGATCGCGGCGGTTTGCGGGGATTGTGTGCTGTGGCGCCCCTCCTCCGAAACGCCGCTCACCGCCGTAGCGGTGCAGAACATCTGCGACCGTGTGCTCGGCAGACATGGGTTCCAGGGCGTGTTCAACCTGGTGGTCGGGCCTAGCCGCACGGTGGGGGAGGCCATCCTCAACGACCAGCGCATTCCGCTCATCAGCTTCACCGGGTCGACCGAGGTGGGGCGGCGTGTTGCCGAAACCGTGGCGCGGCGGGTGGGGCGCTCTATCCTGGAACTGGGCGGCAATAACGGCATCATCGTGATGGACGATGCGGACCTGGATCTGGCGCTGAGGGCGGTGCTGTTCGGGGCCGTCGGCACCGCAGGGCAGCGTTGCACCACCACGAGACGCCTGTTCATGCAGAAGGGCATCGCGCAGCCGCTGACGGCGGGGCTCTTGAAAGCCTACGGGCAGGTGCGGGTGGGGGACCCGCTCGATCCGCAAACACTCATGGGGCCGCTGGTGAACGCGCGCGCCGTTGAGGATATGATGCGGGGCCTCGAAAGGATCCGGCAGCAGGGCGGCGAGGTGATCTGCGGGGGGCGGCAGATCCGGGGCTGCTTCGTCGAGCCTACCTTGGTGAGGGCGCGGCACGATATGCCCATCGTGCGGGAAGAGATCTTCGCTCCTATCCTCTACCTGATGGAGTTCGAGGAACTGGAACGGGCCATCGCGTGGCACAACGACGTTCCGCAGGGGCTCTCCTCCGCCATGTTCACCACGAGTTTGATGTCGGCCGAAACATTCCTGAGCCACGCCGGGAGCGACTGCGGAATCGCTAATATCAACATCGGCACCAGCGGCGCGGAAATCGGCGGGGCGTTCGGCGGCGAAAAGGAAACCGGTGGGGGCAGGGAAGCCGGCAGCGACGCATGGAAGGCCTACATGCGCCGGCAGACCAATACGATTAATTGGTCGAAGGACCTGCCGCTGGCGCAGGGGATCGAGTTCCGGCTTTAGCGCGACGGTCCCAAATCACAAGCAGCAGCACCGCCAGGGCGCTCAGGACGGATAGCGCGCGGCCCGCCGCGTTCTCGAAGGGCAGTTCGAAGACCAGCCGGATTTCGTGCTCCCCGGGAGGCGTCTCAACGAGCATGAAATCCATCACGTCGCGGCGAATGGGCAGGGGCCGGCCGTCGGAGTAGGCGTGCCAGGCGGTATCGTGCGTCACCTGCACCAGCACGTCCTGGCCGGGTTCGGTTTTCGCACGGATGATGAGGGCGTCGGTGCCCTCCCAGGCGGTGGATGCAGGCGCGCCGGGGCCGTGCTCGACCACGGCCAGGTACGTCTTCAGGCCTTCGAGATCCACCTGCGACTCGGGCGGCTTGAGCGCCCGCGCCTGCGCGCGGTCTACCACACGTGCCAGCCCAGGGGAGCGTCGCGGCACCCGGTAGATCACGTTGCCCTGGCCATCGTCCCAGGCCACATCCAGCACGCCTGCGAATTTTCCGGGATACATGTGGTCGTGATACATCTCCTGGGACTGCTTGTCGTGGACCACGATCACATCCGCCCCGAGGCTCACCAGCCAAGCCACGGCCAGTTGGGGGTCCTGGCCCATATGGATCTCCCAACTCGCCGGAATCACGAGATCGTGCTTCAGGCCCTGCTCGGAGCCGCCTCCCACCTGCGCCAGGCTGTTCCACGCGTTGTACCAGAAGCGGACCGAGCCGCTGACCATGGCGCGCGCGTCCGGCATATTGCGGGCCATCCAGTCCTGGGCGCGATACTCGATGCGCTTCTGGTACTCACAGTCGGGCGAGTAGAGTTCCCAGGCGTGCCTGAGGAAGCCCCGGGCCGTCCAGAACGAGACCGCCACCACCAGGACGGCGGCCACGCGGGCGCACTGGCGCAAGCGCCCGGGAGCCAGGTTCCACATGCGCCGCAGCACTTCCACGGCCCCTAGGATCAGGAGCATGTCGAGTTCCGGCACCAGGCGGTGCGGTTCCCCAATCACCCGAAAGCCGAAGGCGGCGTTCCCCAGCACGTTGAGCGCGAATAGCGCAACGGACCCCGCCACAAAGACGGGCCACGCACGCCCCGGTTTGCCGCGTGCGAACTTATTCGTGGCGAGCAGGTAAGCCACCGCCACCGCCGCCAGGATCCCCACCGACCAGAGATTCCCCTGGTGCGACACGTAGCGCATATTGCGGAGGGTGGTCACCAGATAGGAGGGCACCAGCCAGAAGGCCGTCAGCCCGTACGCCAGCACCGGCACGGCCGCGGCGCGCAGCCAGATGCGCCTGTCCTGGTGGGTGATCCAGATGCTCCACACCAGCACCGGGTAGAACATCGCCAGGGTCGTAGCGCCGTAGAAATTCGTCGAGACCACCATGGCGCCGGCCACCGCGGCGGCGGCGAGCGCGAGCGGGCGCCCGCTGCGCAGTCCGATCCAAGCGCACACCAATGCCAGGGGCAGCCATGCCAGGGAGGTAATGTGCGGTCCTTCGCCATAGCGCACCAGCACGCCCAGGCGTTGCGGCATCAGCCACGTGGAGTCCTCCCGGACGGCGCGCATGAAAAGGAATGCCGGGGAGAGCAGCGCGGCCGCGGCGGCGCTCAACCAGCCCACGCCGCGCGAGCCGCTTCCCACCCGCGCCAGAAGGTAGACTGCCGCGATCCCGATGGCGAAGAAGAACGCAGTGTAGATGTGGTATGCCTTCACGGGCGGCACCGGCAGCAGGAACATGACGGCCGCGGTGCCGTAGCGCAGCGCCGGGGGATACACGTAATCGAAGCGCGTCCCGCAGTACCAGAGCGGCTGCCACCGCGGATGGGGCCAGTTTTCCTTCAGGAAACGCGAGTCCGCGATGAAGGTGCTCTCGATGGAGCCCCAGCGGTCCAGGTACTTCGCCTGAAATAGCGGTTTCACCAGCGCGGCGGCAAGGATCAGGATCAGCAGGCAATCCAGCAGGATGATCGCCCGCGGGCCCGAAAGTCGCTTCATTTCGTCGGGCGGCCTTCCGGCGCGGGAGTACCCCTATAGCGCCGCTCCAGGCTATCGAACTGGCGCGAATGGACCAAATTCCAGCGGTGCAACTGGAACCGGGCCAGCAGCCACAAAATCGAGAGGCCGTAAATCGAGCTCTGGATGAAACTGGCCGAGGAGGCCGCCGGGAAGTATCGGGTGGGCACCGGCACCTCCGTAATTCGCATCCCCAACTCCACGATCTGGGCCATGATCTCCTGATCGAAGATGAAACGGTCCGAGTTCATCTGGAGGTTGACGGATTCGAGCACATCGCGGCGGAAGGCGCGATACCCGGTGTGGTATTCGGACAGCCGCAGCCCGAAGCAGCGGTTCTCGAGCATGGTGAGGAAGCGGTTGGAGATGTACTTCCACCATGGCATGCCCTGGCTGATGGGGCTCGAGCCCATGAGGCGCGAGCCGAGCACGACGTCGGCCTCTCCATCGCGGATGGGCCGGATAATCTCAGGCAGCAGCTTCGGATCGTACTGGTAATCCGGGTGGACCATCACCACGATATCGGCGCCGGCCTTGAGGGCTTCGCGGTAGCAGGTTTTCTGGTTGGCGCCATAGCCGTAGTTGCGGTCGTGGACGAAGAGCTCGAGGCCGAGCTCGCGGGCGATGCGGGCCGTCTCGTCGGAGCTGCCGTCGTCCACCAGAATCACGAGGTCTACCATGTCGCGCGGCAGGTCGGCGTACGTCATGTGGAGGGTCTTGGCCGCGTTGTAAGCGGGCATCACGACCACGACTTTGGGTTTAGGGATCTTCACGCGGATGTCTCCGGGCGCGCGGTGACTACGAACTGATAGGCGAACATGCTCTTCCAAAGGCGCGCGCTAAGGAAGGAGAGGCGCTCCATCGCCCGGACCACGGCGGTTTCTTTCCAGCGCGGCAGAGCAAGCCCCACCGGGACTCCCGATGAGCGCAGGCTCTCGATGGCGAAGCCGGCACGAGCGAACAGGTCCACCCAGCCGGGCCAGGCGTAGAAGTGCAGGTGGGTGCGGTCGAACAGGCCGCGGTCGTCTTGGGGGAAGCGGCCGAGCAGTATGTTCCAGCGGAACCAGGCATGGCCGCTGTTGGGAAGCGATGCCACCAGGCGCCCACCAGCGGCAAGTTGCGCGCGTAATTCGGCCAGGCGCGCGCCGGGCTCCCGCAGGTGTTCCAGGACGTCCGCGCAGATGATGTAGTCGAACGGCCCGCCGCAGGCTGGGATGCCGGCATCGAGATCGGCTTCGACCAGCCGCACGCAGGCGGGGAAGCCGGTGCGTCCCGGGCGGGGCAGTTCGATGCCGGTAACGCGGTAGCCGCGGCGCGCCAGGATTTCGCCCAGGTAGCCATCCGAGCAGCCCACATCGAGCACTGTGCGCCCGGCTCCATCCGCCGGCAGGGCGGCCAGGAGCAGGGTGTGGCTGGTATAGGGTCCGGGATTGAACCTGTACGGAATCGCTGCCTGGGACATGACTCTATATCATAGCGTCCGCCGCGGGGCGTCTGACATCTAATCCGACGAGCCTATGTGGAGGTGCGTGATGCTGATACTGGCAATGGCCGCTGCGGGGGAGTCGCGGCCGGTGGAGGTGGTGCCCTCCGTTGATCTGAATCGCTACCAGGGCACATGGTACGAGATCGCGCGCTTTCCCAATCGCTTCCAGAGGAAATGCCAGGGCGATACCACCGCCACCTACACGCTGCGGCCGGACGGCAAGGTGACGGTGGTGAATCGGTGTCGCGAGGAAAGCGGGTCGTTTAACACCGCCACCGGAACCGCCCGGCTGGCTTCGAAAGATGGACCCAACGCCAAGCTCAAAGTCACCTTCTTCTGGCCGTTCTCCGGCGACTACTGGATCATCGGGCTCGATCCCGGGTATCGCTGGGCCCTGGTGGGGGATCCGGCTCGAAAGTACCTCTGGATCCTCAGCCGGGAGCCCCGCATGGACGATGCGGAGTACCAGCGGGTTGTGGACCTGGCCCGCGGCCAAGGCTTCGACGTGTCCCGCCTGTTGCGCACCAAGCAGGGAGGAGCGTGACGGATGTCCTTTGACGGGCTGCGCGTATTCGCGTTCGAGAGCCGCCGCGCCGCGGAGATGGCGCACTTGATCCGCAACCGCCAGGGTGAGCCGTTTGTGGCGCCGTCCATGCGTGAGGTGCCGCTCGAAGAGAACCAGGAGGCCTTTCGCTTTGCCGAGCGGCTATTCGCCGGCGACTTCGATATGGTGATCCTGCTTACGGGGGTGGGGACCCGGCTGCTCCAGAAGACCTTGGCGGCACGCTACCCGGCGGAGCGGTTCCGGGAGGCCCTGGGCCGCGTGACACTCGTCGCGCGCGGACCGAAGCCGGTGGCGGCATTGCGGGAGATGAACCTCGCGCCTGCAATCACCGCGCCCGAGCCGAATACCTGGAGGGAGTTGCTCTCGGCAGTCGAAGGGCGCCCCGAACGACGCATCGCGGTGCAGGAGTACGGGCGGTCGAACCCTGAACTGCTCGACGGTTTACGCGCGCGCGGCGCCGAGGTCACTCCCGTGCGGGTGTACGGCTGGGACCTGCCGGAGGATACCGGACCGCTGCGTGAAGCCGTCCGGCGCATTGCTGCCGGGGAGGCCGACGTAGCCATGTTCACTACCGCGATGCAGGTGGTCCACCTGTTCCGCGTGGCTGAGGAGTCCGGCGTTGCGATGCCCGCCTTCGAGGCTGGCCTGACGCGTGCGGTTATCGGCTCCATAGGGCCCACAACCTCGGAAGCGCTGGAGGAGCACGGGCTGCGGCCGGATCTGGAGCCGTCCCACCCGCGCATGGGATTCCTGGTGCAGGAGACCGCCGCACGGGCGCGGGAGATCCTGGCAGCCAAGTCCGTGCGAAGATGAGGGGGTGGCGCCCCGGCAACGTAATTTCATGGTCCAGGTGGGGGAATACACCTCCCTGGCTTTTATGCTTCCGTTGGCCACGTTCGTGGGCTACCTGATCGGGTACCTGCTGGACCGCGCCTTCGGCACACACTTCCTGTATATCCCTTTCCTGATCCTGGGCATCGCCGCGGGCTTCGTGCAGTTGATCCGGCACGTCCAGCGGGATACGCGCAACGATGGATGACCTTTTCTTCGGCCGGGCGGCGGAGCGCATCACCCGCATCACCGTGGTGCTGGCGGGGGCCGGGACGGTGGTCGCGACAGCCATTGCCGGCTGGCCAGGGGGCGTTGGTTTCCTGCTGGGCGCCGGTGCCTCCTACCTGAATTTCCGCTGGCTGAAGCGTGTGGTTGATGCTCTCGGCAATGCCGCCGCGTCCGGCAGTCCTCCACGTGCCAGATTCGCGATTGTGCTGGGCTTGCGCTACCTGGTTTTGGGTGCGGGCGCCTATGTTATATTGAAAAGTTCCGTACTGAGCTTGCCTGCCGCACTGGCGGGGCTTTTTGTGTCCGTCGCGGCCGTCGTTTTCGAAATCCTGTTCGAACTCGTGTATGCACGCTGAACTTTGGATTACCAAGCTATTTAATGACTACCTGGCCGGGTTGGGGAACGCCATCCTGGGCCTCTTCGGGATGCACCCCGAAGCGCGTCCCTGGGCCAACTTCATCACCATGCAGATTGTGGTGGCGGCCATCATGATCGTGCTGTTTGCGGTCTTGCGACCGCGGCTTTCGCCCGATCGCCCGGGCAAGATGCAGCACATTTTCGAACTGGTGGCCGGATTCCTCGATGGCGAGACGAAAGACCAGGTCGGACATGACGGGCCGAAGTACCTGGGGTATTTCGGAACCATCTTCTTCTTCATCCTGTTTGCCAACCTGATCGGCGCCGTCCCGGGTTTTGAGTCTCCCACCATGAACCCGTCGGTGCCGCTCGGATGCGCGTTGGCGACGTTCCTTTATTACAACATGGTGGGCATGCAGGCGCAGGGCGTGGGCGGGTACCTGAAGCATTTCGCCGGTCCCATGCCGGTGCTGGCCCCCTTGATGATTCCGATCGAGATCATCAGCCACCTGGCGCGGCCGCTCTCCCTCACCGTTCGTCTTTACGCCAATATGTATGCCGGCGAGCAGGTGCTGATGGTGTTCCTGGGGCTGACGTACTTCGCGATCCCGGCAGTATTTATGGGGCTGCACATCTTCGTGGCATTCCTGCAGGCCTATATCTTCGTCCTGCTGAGCATGATTTATGTGGCCGGCGCGGTGGCGCACGATCATTAGTCTTCATAACGGCTTTATGCCGCCTGTGCAGTGTGAGCCCGGCTGTAAGAGGATGACGGGAACCACCTCCTGCGGGCGATCTTAACGTTGGAGAAACACATGAACGCAAAGCTGATGTTGTTGTGCCTGGTGCTGCTCGTGTTCGCCACCCCGATGTTCGCGGCGGAAGCCGGCGGGTCGGCCGTGAACTGGGTCGCGATTACTTCGGGCTTCTCGATGGCTATCGCTTCCGCCGGATGCGGACTGGCGCAGGCCAAGGCCGTTGCCGCTTCTGCAGAAGGTATGGCGCGCAATCCTGGCGCTACCGCGGCTATCCGTTTCGCGCTGCTGCTCGGCCTGGTGCTGATCGAGTCGCTGGCGCTGTACACCCTGGTTATCATCATTTTGAAGGTTGTCTAGTTGCATTGGCCGGTCCGCCGCTACCGGCGGGCCGGCTTCCCTCCGGTCACGTCCTCCCCGGTTTTATTTCGCCAGCAGGCTCAGTGGATTAGGATGCTTGTGTGCCGGAATCCCATGGCGCCGCCGCATAACATGGGGGCGTGAAGAACCCGGCGCACCCGGCCGCTCTGGCGGCCTCCGTGGCAAGCGAATTCAACGACGAGTTGACGCTGCTCCTGAATGAACTGGTGTTTACGCTGGACCTGCTGGGGCGGGAGCATCCTGCGTCACGGCGGCTGAAATCCGCCCACCACGCCGCCCTGCGGTGCACCGGCATCACCGGCAGCCTCCTGGAATACACCCGCCGCGCCGGAGCGGCTACCCGGACCGTACTCTTAAGGGAACTGCTCGAAGAAGACGATTGAAGAACGCTTTCGAATCCCGCCGTTTTATCCACAAGATACTCACCGCTCTCGCCTGTAACCAAATGAAATCAGAGGCATTTTTTTTACTGTGGAAAAGTACAGTCGCTCTTTCGAAAACTCTTGACCGAGCTTTGGACCTGATGCATGATTGGGGTGGTTCCAAGAGGTTTGAGGAACAGCGGGCCTCCGGAAACGTAGCGAGCTTGGAACGTTGATCCGCAGCCGATACTATTTATAGGGCGGTTGCGGGGAGCGAAGGGCAATCGGGCGAATTCGGAAGGTGAGCTTTCCGGCAGCAAATCGGGTAGAACGCTTTGATCCGGAAGGGCGCAATGCCCTGAAGGGGAGTGGAGATCCGAGGCGCGGCTGGGAGCGCTCGTCCGCAGCGGAAAAACGGGTTGGAGCGATGATCCCGACCAAAGCGGGTGCAAACCGCGAGGGGCGGGGGAGCAACCGACCGAACGATTTCCGTCAGGGGCGAGCGAGGCGAAGAAGCAGCAGGCCAGGAACGGTGACCTCGCGATGGTGGTCCGGAAACGGACAGCCGTTACGAGCGAGCGAAAGGTCGTTGCCACACGCCGGCTTCGGGCAGGAAAGACCAGCAGGCGGACCGGCTAGCAATGAGCCGTTGCAACTGAAAAGTAGCAGCGGGGAGCGAACCGGAGATCGCCCGGTATTCCTGACTGCAACGCTCGGTGCCGGGCATGCCGGCGGAGAGCGTGGCTGGAAATCGGATCACTTGGAACCATTTTTATTTTGTCCCTCAGGCACGCGGAAATCAGCCACTAGTGGTAAATGATCGGAGGCGATCAGCGCCCTGCGGCTGCGGTGCACCAGGAACTTCTCAAGTCCGAGCGCAGGATCGTGATAGATGTGGTCCAGGTGCATCAGCGGCAGCAGACCCGGGTAGGTGCGGGTACGCTCCAGGTGCTTGCGCAAGTCGGGGCTCTCCAGGTGTACGCTGAGCAGCCGTGTGACCAGGCCGGGAAGCCACTCGTTAAAATCCCCCATTACGATCCGCGGCGCGGAAATATCCACGCTATTCACGAGTTCGTCGGTGATCAGGCGGCGGGCCTGGTGGCGGCGCTCCTCATGGGCCGTTCCCAGGTGCACGTTGAACACGTGGAGCACTTGGTTTCCACCAATGTCGATATCGGCGCGCATGCAGCCGCGCTCCTCCCTCCCGATAAAACTCAGGTCGTAGTTGCGCATCATCCGGATGGGGAAACTGCTGAGCACCGCGTTGCCGTAGACACCGTCGCGGAAGGGACGCACGGCGCCGAGCACATAGTGCATTCTGAGCGCTTCGGCGATGAATTGCGGCTGGTCGTCCTGGGGTGCCGCCCCTGGACGGCTGACCACCTCCTGGAGCGCGATGATGGCGGCGGAGGTCTCGCGCAGCACCTCGGCGATGCGCAGGGGCCGTGTGCGGCCGTCGATCCCGCGGCATTTGTGCGTGTTGTAAGTGACCACCCGGATGCGACCCATGCCGGTCAAGCCTGGCGCTCAATGATCCAGCCCAGCCCTTCGTGGAACCGCTCGAAAAAGGGCCTCCGCCGCCAGTCGTCATAAGTGATCTGGCGGCTGTCGGCAAGGTCCTGGGCGAAGTCCTTTTCCAGGCGCGCCGCCAATGGCTGGTCGAGCACCGCCAGGTTCACCTCATCGTTCAGGCCGAAGGAGCGGTTGTCGAAGTTGGTGGAGCCGACCACGCTCCAGACGCTGTCAACGATCATCGCCTTGGTGTGGATCATGGACGGCTGATATTCGTAGATGCGGGCGCCGGCCAGGAGCAGTTCGCCGTAGAGCCGGCGGCTGGAGCGTCGCGTCAGCAGGTGATCGGTATGATGCCCGGGAACCACAATCTGGACTTCCACGCCGCGCTCCCGTATGGCGCGGGCCAGTTCCGCGCGCGCGCTGCGGTCGGGCAGGAAATAGGGGCTGGTAATGTGGATGCTGCGGGATGCCTCGGCGAGCAGCGTTTGGAAAAGCATGCGGGCGCGCGTCCCGCGTGCCGCGGACGGTGAACTGTTCACCACCAGCGACACGCTCTCGCCCGCAGACTCACAGAGCGGATAATAATCCTCCATAGTGAGCACCTCACCCGATGCTTCCAGCCAGTTTTCGGCGAAAGTCGCCTGCATGCTGCCAACGGCCTCGCCTTCCACGCGGAACATGGTGTCGCGCCAGCGTCGCTGCCTACCCTTATCGAATAACCAGTGGTCGGCGAAGCCCGCGCCTCCCAGGAATCCGATCGTACCGTCTACGATCAGCAGCTCGCGGTGCGTGCGGTGATTCAGGCGCGGCAGGTTGTACCAGCGGAAGGGCACGTACCATTGCACCTCGCCCCCGGCGTTCAGAAGGTTCCGCAGGGTTCCCTCCCTGGTGGTGAGGCTGCCGATGGAATCGAGTACCAGTTTGACCTTCACACCCGCGCGAGCGCGCTCGGCCAGCGCGTCGATGAACCGGTCCGCCACTTTTCCGGGTTCGAAGATGTAGGCCTCCAGGTTTACGTTCACCCGGGCGGCGCGGATGGTCTCCAGTTCCGCCTGATAGAAGCTCTCGCCATTGGTGAAGACCTCCACCCGGGTGCCGTGGTGGATTTGGGCGTCCGTAATGGTGCCGATGATTCGCACGAACGTATCTGAATCGACCGGCAGTGAAGGGGCGGGGGTTATCTTGTACGGCAGGCCAGGCTCGAAAAAGGCAAGGAACAACAGGAAAGCCTGCACCAGGATAGCGATAACCGCTAAGATTTCGAAGGCCGACACACAACTCCCCGCACACCTTATAGCACGCCAGCGGCCAGCGCGCGAGGTCCGGCGGCGCGCGACGTGCGAAAAGAGGCACCTCCGGAGCGCCGCAACCCCGAATTATGATAGGGTAAAGAATCATCCAGACAGGAGGTATCAATGGAGGCCCTTGGCCTGATCGAAACGAAGGGTTTGGTGGGCGCGATTGAAGCCGCCGATGCCATGGTGAAGACAGCCAATGTCGTTCTCATGGGCAAGGAGTTCACCGGCGCGGGATTGGTGATGGTGACGGTGCGTGGCGACGTGGGCGCGGTGAAGGCCGCCACGGACGCCGGCGCCGCGGCCGCCCGCAGGGTTGGGGAACTGGTTGCCGTACACGTGATTCCGCGGCCGCACGATGAAGTGGAGAAGGTGCTGCCCTACAAGAAGAACGGGTAATGCTGCACGATAAAGACCTGGTCTCTATCCAGGAGGTCCGTACCAAGGTCGCCAAAGCGTACGCCGCCTCGTTGAAGTACCGGTCGTACAGCCAGGAGCAGGTGGACGCCATCGTGGAAGCGATGGCTGCCGCCGGGCGCGCCAATGCGAAGCGTCTGGCACAAATGGCGGTCGAGGAAACTGGTTACGGCAATGCGCCGGATAAGACCGTCAAAAACCTGCTCGGCGCAGACCTGCTGGCGCGCAGCCTGCGCGGAATGCGCACTATCGGGGTGCTGCGGGAACTGCGTGATGAGCGCATGACCGAAATCGCCGTGCCGCTCGGCGTCGTAGCCGCCATCCTGCCCGTCACCAACCCCACATCCACCGTTATCTACAAGACCCTGATCTCGCTGAAGGCGGGCAACGCTGTCGTGATCGCGCCGCATCCGCACGCGTACAAGTGCACCTGTGCGACGGCGGATGTCCTTTACCAGGCGGCTCTCCAGGCGGGTGCCCCGGAAGACATCATCCAGTGCGTCGGCGCTTCCACAATTGAGGGCACCAGCGCCCTGATGAAGCACGAGCGCACCGCCGTTATCCTGGCAACGGGCGGGCACGGCATCGTGCGCGCGGCATATTCGAGCGGCACCCCTGCTTTGGGCGTGGGCCCTGGGAATACCCCGGTGCTGATTGACCGCTCGGCCGACATTCCGGAAGCCGTGGCCAAGACCGTCATCGGCAAGATGTTCGACTACGGCACGGTCTGCACCAGCGAGCAGGCCATTGTGGCCGAGGAATCCCTGCGGGAGCAGATCGTGGCGGAACTGAAGGCCCGCAAGGCCTTCTTCTGCAATGAGGCGCAGCAGCAGGCGATGGCGCGCGTGCTGGTGACCCCTAGCTTTACCATCAACTCGAAATGCGTGGGACAGTCGCCCGTGAAGATCGCCCAGATGGCGGGCTTCGAGGTGCCGGCGGATACCACCGTCATTATGGTGGAGTTGAAGGGCGTGGGCCGCGAGCACCCGCTCTCCATGGAAAAGCTCTCCCCGGTGCTGGCGCTCTATTTCCGGCCGGACTGGGCGGCATGTTTGGATGCCTGTGAAGCGCTGATGCGCTTCGGCGGGCTGGGCCACACCTGCGTGATTTACGCCACCGACGACGCGCGCATCCGGGAGTTCGGAATGCGCATGCCGGCTATGCGGGTGGTGGTGAACACACCGGCGCCGCAAGGCTCGACCGGCATTACCACCAATCTGCCCCCGGCCATGACGCTAGGCTGCGGGGCAATGGCGGGCAACAGTACGGGCGATAACGTCGGCCCGATGCATCTCCTCAACGTCAAGCGCATCGCGCACGCTGTGCGGAAGCCGGAAGAAGCTTTCACCGCGCCGGCCGAAGACGAGCCCGCCCAGGCTGGCCCAGTGGCACGGCACGCGGTCGCAGCGGCCGTGGACCGGTTCATGGCGAGCCGCGGGATGGGTGGTGCGGCAGCAACTCCGGCGCCAGTGGCGCCCAGGGTAACCGCTGCGGCGCCCGCCAACGTGGCTGCCCAAGTGGTAGACCGGTTCCTTTCACAACGCTCAACGGCGCCCGCGGAGCCCGCTCCGGCGGCGCTGTCCTGCAAGCCCGGCGGTGCTTGACTGGCCGGAGGCGGCGGCGCGGTCGCGCCGCAGCCGCCCGCGCCCGAAGTGTCGGCGCCTGCGACCAAAATTGCCGATTTCGTATGTGAGGCCGATGTCCGCGACGCCGTAAAAGAAGGGCGCAAGATCTTCATCGGACCCAAGACCATAGTGACGCCTTCCGCACGCGATGCGGGCGGTTCCTCTGGTATTCTGGTCATGGCCCAGCGCTGAGGTAGAACGTGGATATCAACCTGAACACCCTGAAGCGGGAGATCGAGGAGTACCTGGAACGTGCGGGTCTCGCGGTTTTCCGCAGCACGCCCGGCGCCATGGAGGGACTGGAACTGGTCCTCTGGGACGCCGAGCAATACCCCGACTACCAGATGTTTCTTGAGACCGCACGCAAGGCGGGCGCCACCATGGTGATCTTTGCCACGCGCGAGTTCGAGACCGAGGACATCGACGAGCTCCAGGAACAGATCGAAGAGTCTGAGATGGAACGTGACGAGCAGCGTGAGATCGAGCGCCGCTTGCGCGAGTTGCGTGCCTACGTGGGAGTGACCTGCTCCCTGGAACTGGCCTTCGACCACGAAAATCGCATGTTCGTGTACGAGGTACGGCCGGACTGGTACGACGAGTTTCTGGGCATCGAAGAGGACGTCATGTCGCACATGCCCGCCGAAGAAGACATCGGGGGCGATTCGCTGGGCGGCTATTTTTCCCGAAACTGACGCACCGACGCGATGATCGAATCCCGCTGGCGCCTCCCCGCCGGGAGTGGTGAGGAGGCCGCCAGGCTGGCCGCGTCGCTCGGCATCGGCCTTCCCGTAGCCAAAGTCCTCTGCGCACGCGATCTTCGAGATCCGGAAACCGCCCGCAGGTTCCTCAACCCATCTCTTGATCACCTTCACCCCCCCGAACTGCTGGCGGGCTTGCCGAAGGCCGTGGAGCGCCTGAAGCGCGCCATTGCCAATGGCGAGCGCATCCTTATCTACGGCGACTACGATGTGGACGGCACCACCGCGGTGGTGATCCTGAAAACCGCCATCCGGCTGGCCGGGGGGAATGCCGATTTCAAGGTGCCGCATCGCATCCGGGACGGCTACGGGATGCGAGAGGATGCCATCCGGGAGGCCGCGGAAGCGGGTGTGCGCCTCATTGTCAGCGTGGATACGGGGATTCGCGCCGGCGAAGTAGTGCGGTGCGCCGCCGGGCTGGGCGTGGATGTGATCGTGACGGACCACCACCTGCCCGAGGCCGACCTGCCGCCCGCGGTGGCGGTGCTCAACCCCAACCGCCCGGATTGCCCGTATCCCGACAAGAACCTGTGCGGCGCCGGGGTGGCGTTCAAGCTGGCTCAGGCGCTGATGGCAACGCTCGGCTGGGACGCGGGGAAGATACGGCGGATCACCGAGTCGCTGCTGAAGTTGGTGGCGATCGGGACTGTTGCGGACGTGGTGCCCCTCACGGGCGAAAACCGAATCATGGTGAAACATGGGCTCGCGGGTTTGGGAGACGTGCGTAGCCCCGGGCTGCGGGCCTTGCTGGACGTTTCCGGGTGCCCCGCCGGCACCGTCCCGACGTCGACGCAGGTAGCTTTCCGGATCGCGCCGCGGATCAATGCAGCCGGCCGCATGGACACCGCCGAGGCGGTGATCGAACTCTTCCTTACCGGCGATGAGGCGCGCGCCCGCGAGATTGCGGCGCAATTACAGCAGCTTAATGAAGAGCGCCAGCAAACCGAGGAGGCCATCACGCGCCAGATCCTCGACGAGTGCCTGCGGGAGCCCGTGGACGGCCGGTTTGCGCTGGTGTTTTGCGGCGAGAACTGGCATCGCGGGGTGCTCGGAATCGTGGCCAGCCGAATTACCGAACGCTTCCACCGGCCGGTATTCGTGCTCGGGCTGGACAGTGCCGAGGGCCTGGCGCAGGGCTCCGGGCGCAGTATCCCGGCGTTCCATCTGCTCGAGGCGCTCGAAGCCATGCCGGAACTCTTCGAACGGTTCGGCGGTCACAAGCACGCAGCCGGGCTGACGCTGCGGGGAGAGCGCGTGCCGGAGTTCCGCGAGCGCTTCAACTCCTGGGCGGCGGCGCGGCTGACTCCTGCGGATCTTGCCCCCGAAGTGGAGATCGAGGCCTTGCTGGAGCTGCGGGAAATCAACGAGCGCAGCGCCGCGGAAGTCTTCGCGCTGGCGCCGTTCGGCCACGGCAACCCCGCTCCGCTATTCGGCGCACTGGACGTGGAGGTGGCGGGGACGCCCGTCGTGATGAAGGAGAAGCACCTCCGGGTGACCGTGCGGCAAAACGGCCAAACACTGGTGCTCAAGGCGTGGAACTTTGCCGGGCGCGTGGGCGAACTGGCGCCGGGCACACGCCTGGACGTGGCGTTCAGGCTGGAGGAAGACCCCTATTCGGCGGCGCGGGGCTATGCGTCCTGGTGCGCGGTGTTGCGGGAATTCCGGCAGACGGGTGGACACGCTACGGCCATCTCCGCCTCATAAATAAGAAAAGGCCGCCCTGCCGTTGGGGCGGCCTCTCCAGTACCGTTCTCGGCGTTACCGATGCGTCGTTATTGGTCGCGACGCTTCAGGGTAGGCCGTTCTTCTTCGTCGGCCTTGGGCTTCTTGCCGTCTTCGTCCGCATCGACAGGGCCGGTGCCGCTGCCGGGCGCACGACGCAGGCGCGGCCGGTTAGGATCTTCCTTATCCACCTTACGGCGGTTGTTCATGGCCATCAGTCTCGCCTTCACATCGTTGAATTCCGAGGTGGTGACCACGTACTCGGGCTTCGGCTCGAGCGACTTCTGGATATCCTCCTGCGCCGACTTGATGCGGTCGTCGGTCATGGGGTGCGTCGAGAAGACCTTCGAGATGGAGCCGGGTTTCTTCTTTTCGAGCGATTGGATCTTTTCGAAGAAGTCCACGAATGCGGCCGGGTCGTAGCCTGCTTTGTACAGGTACTGGAGCCCCAAGGTGTCCGCTTCGCGCTCGAAACCGCGGGAGAAGTTCAGGAACCCGAGTGGGATAGCCAGCCCCGCGCCCTGCCGGATGGCGTAACCCGTCCAGCCGCCCATGAAGATCAGGGGGATGCTGGCGTAGTTGATAATCGAGCCGCGGGTGGCCTGCCGGGTGCCATGCCGTGCGGCCACATGCGCAATCTCGTGCGCCATCACGCCCGCCAGTTCGGCTTCCGTCTCGGCCTTCATGATCAGGCCCGCGTTCACGAAAAAGAAGCCGCCGGGCAGGGCGAAGGCGTTAATCTCCTCGGCGTCGACCACCTTGATGGTGAAGGGCACCTTGGCGTCGGAGTTGCGCACCAGGTTCTGGCCGACGCGGTTGACGTATTCCGCCACCACCGGATCGTCCACGATCTTGGCCTCGCGCTCCACCTCCTGCGCCAACTGCTTGCCGAGCGCAATCTCTTTTTCGAGCGAGTAGAAGTTCACCCCCCGGCCGACATCGCGATTGCCGATCTCGTCGGGGTCTTTCTTCTTCGGCTTTTTGTCTTTCGCGTATGACGCGGGAACCAGCAGACTGAGTGCGGCCAGTACGGCTACCGGCAAAACGACGAGTCTTTTCATCGTCAAAACTCCTGATATTTACACTATACGCCGAATACGGGCGGACTTGATCCGCTACTGTATAAACGCGCCAGACCCCCTCCGCGTTGCGGGTTTGTGGCAGGATAAACGTCGCGCCCGGGGTGCTACAATCCGCGTATGTTCACAGGACTGGAGCACACCGCGATCGCCTCCCCGGATCCGCTCAAACTCGCCCAGTGGTATGTCGACCACCTGCAATTCGTGATCAACTACGAATACGCCGGGAACTACTTTGTGAAAGCCCCGAACGGAGCCATGCTGGAGATCATCCCATCGGCCGGCGAACGAGCCGAGCAGGGCATGAAAGACCCCGGGCTGCGTCACCTGGCGGTGATGGTGGACGACTTCGACGAGGGCTGCCGGCAACTCCGCGCTTCCGGCGTGCGCTTCGTTGGGGAGCCGATCGAGATAAACGGCAACCGGCTGGCGTTCTTCACGGACCTGGACGGCAATTACCTGCATCTCATCCGGCGCCCCCAACCGCTGCCGTAAACCAGTGATCCAGCAGGTCTTTAAGGCGTTCGAGTACCGCGACTACCGGCTGCTCTGGATCGGAGCCTGCACCTCCAGTGTAGGCACCTGGATGCAGAAGGTGGCGCAGAGCTGGCTGGTGCTGTCTATTTCCGGCTCACCTTTCCTGCTTGGCCTGGACGCCTTCCTCGGCGAGATTCCTATCTTCCTGTTTTCGCTGGTGGGCGGGGTGGTGGCGGACCGCGTGGAACGGCGCCGCATCCTGCTCCTGTCCCAGTTCGTACAGATGTCGTGTGCCTTTATGCTGGCCGCACTGATCGGTTTCGGGGTGGTGAAGGTGTGGCACATCCTGACGCTGTCGTTCGTAACCGGACTGGCGCAGGCGTTCGGCGGGCCGGCGTACCAGGCTCTCGTACCTATGCTGGTGAAAAAAGAGGACCTGCACAACGCCATCGCGCTAAACTCGATCCAGTTCAATCTGGCGCGCGTGATCGGTCCGGTGCTGGGGGGCCTTGCTTTCACTCAGTTGGGTGCGGTGTGGTGCTTCGCCCTGAACGGCGTTTCCTTCGTCGCGGTGGTGATCTCGCTGCTGCTGCTGACCGTGCGGTTCGTGCCGGAACGCACTACCGAAACCATGCTGGCCAGCATGCAGCAGGGGCTGCGGTATATGCGGCGGCAATCCGCCATGACCGCCCTGATTGTGCTTGCCTTCTGCATGACCGCCCTCGCCGTACCGCTCATCACCTTCCTGCCAGTGTTCGCCAAAGATGTTTTCCACCACGGCCCCACCACGTTCACTATCTTCCTGGTCTGCTCGGGCGTGGGATCTATCACGGGAGCCCTGGTGGTTGCGGGGATGGGGCACCTCCCCAACAAAGGCAGGGCGGCGCTGATCATGCTCATCGTCATGGGAGCCGGGATTACGGCCTTTGCTCTTTCGACCAACCTGGTGTTGAGCTGCGTCCTGCTGTTTCTGACGGGTGCGTCGCTGATCTCCGTGTTCGCGACCATCAGTTCCCTCGTGCAGCTCAATACCGCGAATGAGATGCGCGGGCGGGTAATGAGCGTGTACAACGTGGCTTTCCGGGGGGGCATGCCGTTTGGGAGCCTCACCACGGGGTGGCTGGTGCCGGTCTTCTCGGCGCCTTCGGTACTGGCGGTGAACGGACTGCTGTTGATGGGGTTGGCGATCTATTTTCTGGTCGTCCAGCGACGCGTTGCCGCGCTCTAGGCCAGGATTCCCACTAGAATAGAACGAGATGCGAACTCCGGCTCTACTGTGGTTGTTTGTGGCGGCGTCCGTCGTGGCGGCGGGCGGTGAATTGGAATCGGCGCGCGACCGGCAGGACCGGCCCGCGCTCGAAGCGATCGTAGCAAAAGCCGGCTCGGCGGCGGAGAAAGCTCCCGGCGACGCGGCCCGGCAGTATCAGGCGGCACTGGCATCGTCGTACCTTGCGGAGGTGGCGCTGGAGTTGCGGGACAAGGCGCTGGCGCAGCGCGCCGCCGAAGCCGGCATCCGCACGGCCGAACGGGCCGTGTCCCTTAAACCGGACAAAGCCGAGTACCACCGGGTGCTGGGCACGCTCTGCGGACAGGTGATCCCGGCCAACGTCCTCGCGGGACTCAGTTATGGCAAGCGCGCCCGCGACGCTGTCAATAAGGCTCTGGAACTCGACCCGAAATCGTCCGGAGCGTGGCTGGCGCGCGGGGTAGGGAACTACTACCTGCCGGCGGCATTCGGGGGTGGCCCGGCACTCGCCGTCGCCGATTTCCGAAAGGCCCTCCAATTGAACCCCGCCTCCGCCGACGCGTGGCTCTGGCTCGGCCTGGGCCTGCGCAAAGAAAAGAACAACGCCGAAGCTCGCAAAGCGTTCACGAAGGCCCTGCAGCTTAACCCCAGCCGCGTCTGGGCGAAACAGCAACTGGAGAAAACGCCGCCGCAATGAAACAACTGGCGGTTGCGGCGGGGATCGCGGTTCTCACACTGGTCGGCTTCTTCCAGTTCCCCGGTCACACATGGGTGCAACAGGACACCCAGATCTACGCCCCCATTTTGGAGCACCTGCGGGACCCCGCGGTACTGCGCAACGACATCCTGGTGGCGCGGCCGCACGTGAGCTTCACCATCTACGACGAGGTTGCGATCGGGTTGCGCAATCTCACCGGCCTGGGTTTCCGGGAGGTGCTCGCGGGCCAACAGATCATCACCCGCGCGCTGGGCATCTGGGGCCTGTACCTGATGGCTACCGCGGTGGGCTTGACGGCCGGACCGGCGCTGCTGGTAGCCGCCATTTTGTCGCTGGGCGCGGTGGTGGGAGGGCCTTCCGTGCTCACCTTCGAATACGAGCCCGCGCCGCGCGGCTTCGCGACTCCGCTGCTGCTGTTGGCCATCGGGCTGATCGCGCACCGCCGGCATGCCTGGGCCGGCGTGGCCGCCTCCGTCGCCTTCCTGATTCACCCCCCCACGGTGTACCCGTTCTGGGCGGTCTATTTCTGCCTGGTGCTGTGGCCCTCGCGGCCGGAAATTATGCGCGGACGGTTATACGCCCTGGTACCTCTGCTTTGCGCCACCCTGCTGCTGCTGGTGGCCTCGCGTCATCAGGCGGGAGCCACCGAGGCGCAGCTCTTCTTCCAGCGGTTGGCGCCGGAGCAGGAGCAATTGCAGCGCATGCGAGCCTCCTATGTCTGGGTGTCCACGTGGGCGCGCGAATGGATGCCGCACTATATGGTGCTGCTCGCGGTGGCGGGCCTGGGATACTGGAAGCTGCGCCCGAAGGCGCCTGTGGACCTGCGGTTCTTCCTGGTTGGCCTCCCGATCGTTGCCGTCCTGAGCATTCCGGTCTCCTGGCTGCTACTGGAGCATATGAAATGGGCGCTGATCCCGCAGTTCCAGCCGGCGCGGGCGCTGGTCTTTCTGGTGTTGATGGCGCTGCTGATTGCGGCGGTGGCGGCGGCGCGCGCCGCGGCTGCGGGACGGCTGGTACGGGCATTCCTGTGGCTGATCCCGGTCTTCCTGCTGCCCACGAACGCCAGTCTTGTGGAGTTTCCTTCCTGGCAGCGGGCGGCCATCGTGGTAGGGTTGGCCGCCTTAGCGGTGGCGGCGCTGCGTGCCGATGCCCTTAAGCGCCGCTGGGCGCCGGCAGCCTTGACAGTGGCGGCGCTGGCAGGCTCCTTCGCCATCCCCATGCTGGGAGGCGTCCGGAACTACCAGGATCTGCATACCCCCGAACTGGCGCAACTATCTGCCTGGGCGCGGACCGAAACCGACCAGGACGCCGTGTTTCTCTTTGCCGACGCCGGTTACGGTGCGGCTCCCGGCATCTTCCGTGCCGAGGCCCTGCGCGCCATTTATGTGGACTGGAAGGGCGGCGGGCAGGTCAACTATCTGCGGCAACTCGGCGAAGAGTGGTGGCAGCGCTGGCAGGCCGTCAATAAGGGCAAGTTCCGCACCTGGAACGTGTCGAAGTACGGACCCCTGGGCATCGACTACATGGTCCTCCAGAGCAAGAACCGGCTCCCGAGCCGCACCCCGGTCTACCAAAACCGCGAGTACCTCGTTTACCGGCTGCGCGCACCGCGGACGTAGCTGATATCCTCTCAGTGATGCCAACCGGCGAGGACACCTGATGGAAATCTACCTCTTGCGGCACGGAATAGCGCACAACTCGCGGCCCGGCGGTTCGGACGCCGACCGCGTCCTGACCGAAGACGGAATCCGCGTACTGGAGGCTGTGGCGGCGCGGGCGCGAGACGCGCGGGTTTCCCCCGCCGCAGTCCTGTCGAGCAATTATGCCCGGGCAGTGCAGTCCGCGGAAATCGTCGCGCGCATCTTGGGATACCGCGGACCCATCGAGCGTGTGGCTGCGCTGCAGCCCTCCGGCTCGCCGTTTGAGGCGTGGGACGAGATCCGGGCGCACCACCCGTCCGGCCCCGTGCTCGTCACCGCCCACGAGCCGCTCCTGAGCGGTTTGGCGGCGGTGCTCCTGGAGGCCCCTACCCTGCGCATTCAGATCGGCACCGCGAGCATGCTGGCCATCGAAGTGGAGCGTCTGAGCGCCCAGCCGAACGGCCTGCTCAAGTGGATGATCACCCCCGCTCTCGCGTAGGGGCGGCTCGATATCGGCGATACTGGTTGCATGCCTCATCTCTCGCTCCCGCCGTCGTCCCGTCGCGCCTTTCTTCAGACCGCTTTCGGCGGTGTGGTGTTCGCAATGGCCCCGGGAGGTTCCGAACCTTGGGCGCTGCTATCCGATATCCACATCCCGGAGGACCCGGCCACAGAGAACCGCGGCTTCCACCTGCACGACAACATGAAGCGTGTCCTGGAGGGCGTGGCTCAGTCGCCTGTTCGGGGCATGGTGATCAGCGGCGACTTGGCGCGCACGAGCGGGAAACCGGGTGACTATCGCGCGTTGCGGCAATTTCTGGAACCCACGCTCAGCCGTATGCCGGTAGCGATGGCCCTTGGAAATCACGACGACCGTGCGAATTTCCTGGAAGTGTTCGCGGAGCATCCTGGCGCCTCCGCGATGGTGAAGGGCAAGCACGTGCTGGTGATCGAGGCTGGTCCGGTGCGGCTGATTGTGCTGGACTCCCAGATTTTCGTAAACCGCGTCCCCGGGCTGCTGGGAAAGGCGCAGCGGACCTGGCTCGACGAATATCTGCGGACGTCGAGCAACACCCCGACGCTGTTGTTCGTGCACCATAACCTCGAGGACAACGATGGAGCCCTGCTGGACAGCGACCGCTTCCTCGCAGTCGTGCGGCCCCACCGCAAGGTGAAAGCTGTGTTCTACGGGCACACCCACCGGTACGCCATGGAGCAGCAGGCCGATGGGCTTCACCTGATCAACGTGCCCGCGACGGCTTACACCTTCGACGCCGCGGAGCCCGTCGGCTGGCTGGAGGCCGCTTTCACGGGCCAGGGTGCGGAACTTACCCTCCGGGCCGTGGGCGGAAATCGCGAGAAGGACGGCAAGACGGTCGCGGTTCGCTGGCGCGCCTGAAGCAGGCATACGAAACGTGCAGGGCGGCTGCCGCGTAGAACAAAGCAGCCCTCTATTCCTCCGCGCAGGGGCCGGAAAGTGAGTACCTGATGATCCGCTCCGCTTGCCTGCTGCCGTTTGCGCTGGCGTGGGGAGTCCTGCTCCCCGGCGCCGCGGCCCAGGAACCAATTGTGTTTCGCAGCGACGTAGCCCTGGTGCGTGTAGACACCCAGGTGCTCGATCGCGAGAACCGGGCCATCACCGGCCTCCACGTCGAAGACTTTATATTGCGCGATAACGGAGAGATCCGGCAAATCAGCAATTTCGCCAGTGAGGAGATGCCGGTCGATATCCTGCTGCTGCTGGACGTGAGCGGGAGCATGCGATCGCACGTGGAGCGCATCGCCTCAGCCGCGCACCAGGCATTGCAGGTGCTCGGGGAGGGCGACCGCGTGGCCATCATGGTTTTCGACCGCGCTTCGCGCCTGCGCCTGCCCTTTCGCGCCAACCGCAGTGAGGTGGAGCGCGCGTTTGAGGCGCTGCTTAGCCAGGAGACCTTCAACGGAGGCACGGACATCACCCGCGCTCTGCTCGACGCGGCGGCGTACGTAGGGCGGGAAGGGAGGCGCGACGCACGGCGGGCCGTCGTCATCCTGACCGATGACCAGACCGAGCGAGGCCGCGACGTGGACGGGACGACGCGGGCGTTGGAGAATGCCGATGCTGTTTTGAGCGCCCTGATTGCCCCTGATGCCATGCGGAGTGGCTCCCGTATGCCCGGCGGGATGGGCGGTCCCATTCCCGGCCGGACGGGCGGAGGCTGGCCCGATATCATCTTGGGCAATCCTTACCCCGGCCGGCGCATGCCGGGACCGGTGGTGATCGGCCCCCATACGAGTTCGGCCGGCACAGTCGAGATCGCGCGCCGCACCGGAGGCGACACCCTGCGTGTGGATGAGGCCTCCGCGTTCGAGTGGACCCTGGCTCGCATCCGGCAGCGATACGCTTTGCACTATCACCTGCCCGAAGCCGCTCAGCCCGGTCGCGAACGCAACATCCAGGTGGAACTGGCGGACGCCGCGCGCCGCCGGTACCCCAATGCCGAGGTGCGGTTCCGGCGGGTGAATCTGGGCGGCGGTGGCACCGGAACGCCTGAGCCCACCCTGGTCAGCCAGGCCCCCACGACCCAGGCTCCCACCACCAGGCGGCGGCGCGGCGTGGACGAATCGCACGGCACCTCGGGTCCCGTGGAGCAACGGGCGGAAGCCAGCCCCCCGGCTGAGGGAGGCTGGAGGCGCGTGGAAGAACCGCCTCGGGCGGCCGAGCCCGCACAGCCCGCCCAGCAGTCCGCTCCTGCCGAGGGCGGCGGATGGCGCCGGCTTAAGCCAGGAGAGCAGCCTTGAGTAGCGCTGAGAGGATATACCGTTTTCTACTCCGAGCCTATCCCCGGCACTCGAGTCCCCTGACCGAACCCGCCCGGCGATGCCTCTTCTTCGCACGGTCTGAGGCAAGCTCGTTTTCGCGACGCGAGATCACGGTAGAGCACTTGCTGCTCGGCATCTTGCGGGAGGAACCCGCGCTTGTCACTGGGGCCGCGCTGGAAAACGTGGTGCGCACCATTGAGGCCATAGAACCTGCGGGCCGGCGCGTCCCACCCATGGAGGACTTGCGGCTCAGCGATGAGGCCATCCGGGTAATCGCGGCCGCGAAGAAGACCGCGCACAGCGCGGGGCGGCGGGAGGTCGCGCCGGCAGATCTGGTGACAGGAGTCCTGCAACAAAGAAACACCCTGGCGGCGCGTCTTTTGCGCGAGCACCTTTCGGATCGCACCTGAAGGCCCGGGTCGTTTCTTGCGACGCGGGCCTACAGGAGACCGCCCTGCTGAAGGCGGTGAGTGGCGCCCGCTTAAGCCCGCCGAGCAGCCGTAGCGGTGCCCGCTGCCGGCGATGGCGGCTTGCGGTACGGGATCAGCATCGGGACGTTGCGCTGGTATTCCCGGTATACTTCGCCGTGCGTGTGCTCCAGGTCGCGCTCTTCGAAGCGGATCCCCACCAGGATGTACGCGGTGGTTAGGGTAGCGAACAGCAGCCGGCCTTCCGTCATTACCGGCGCCGACCAGAAGGCAATCAGGAAGCCGAGCAGCAGCGGATGCCTGACTAGCTTGTATAGCCCGGTCATCCGGAACACCAGCGGCTGGACGGGCCGGTTCCGGAACTCCAGGTAGACCTGCCGCAGTCCGAACAGGTCGAAGTGGTTGATCAGGAATGACGAAAACAAAACCAGGAACCAGCCGAACCAGTAAATCACGTTCAGCACAAGCCGGGCCTCTTCCCCTTCCACCCGCCAGACGATCCCGGTCATCGGGCGCCATTGCCAGAACGTGATCGCCAGGATGGCGCTGGCCACCAGCACGAACGTGCTGCGCTCCACGGCAGCCGGGATATAGCGGGTGACCCACTTCTTGAACGAGCGGCGCGCCATGATGGTGTGCTGCACGGCGAACGATCCGAGCAGCAGGGAGTTGATCAGGACGGCGGCGAGCACCGGCCCGGTCTCGCCGGAGTCGATCGACTTCGGCACCGCCATATTCGCCACAAATCCCATGGCATATAGGAATGTGACGAAGAAAACCGCGTAGGCGAAAATGCCGTACGCCAGCACCATTGTCTTTTTCATGGGAGATACCTCTGAGTTCTGAATTGGCCTCGCGACCTTACTTCTAAGCGCGTGCAATCGATTGGAAAAAGCTCGCCCCCGCCGGTGCGCCCAGGTTTCCGGTACCATGCTCTTGGAGGGCATGTATGAATCGAATCAATCGCCGGGGATTTTTGGGAACCGGACTGGTGGCCGCGGGTGCCGTGGCGGCGCCGGTCTCGGGAAAGCGCCCGCTGCCTTTTAATCCTCGGACACACCAGGCCATGCCCATGAACAACCTGGGCCGCACGGGCTATCGTGTGGGAATCCTCAGCCTTGGGGGCCAGGCAACCCTTGAGATCCCGGGCAAGGAGGACGCATCTCAGGCCATCATCAACCGGGCGCTTGACTTGGGCATCAACTACATCGATTCCGCCGCGGGCTACGGCAACGGGACCAGCGAGAAGCACATCGGTATGGTGTTGAAGTCTCGCCGTAAGGAAACCTTTATCACCAGCAAGACCGCCGACCGCACCTACGACGGCTCCATGCGGCTGCTGGAGAAGACGCTTGCGAACATGCAGACGGATCACCTGAACCTATGGCAGATCCACAATCTGCAGACCAACAAGGAGCTTGAGCAAATCTTCGCATCCGACGGAGCCATCCGTGCCATCGCGAAGGCGCGCGACGAAGGCGTGGCGAGCTTCGTGGGGGTTACCGGCCACTTTGAGCCGAACGTTCTGGCGGAGGCCATCAGGCGGTTCCCATTCGATACCATCCTGATGGCGATCAACGCCGCCGACCGGCACTACCTGAGTTTCCTCGAACACCTTCTGCCGCTGGCACAGCAGAAGAAGATGGGGACCATTTCGATGAAGGTGGCGACCCGCGGCCGCGTGCTCTCCACCTGGGTACCGCCCCCGCCCGAGCAGCAGCCGGAACGCATGCGTACGCGGCTCCCCGGGACCCTCACCATACAGGAAGCGCTCTCCTACAATCTGTCGCTGCCTGTCAGCACGACGATCATCGGGGTAGATACGGTGGCGCAGCTTGAGCAGAACGTGGCGTTCGCCTCGTCCTTCACGCCGCTGTGCGCGGCGGAGATGCGCGAACTAGAAAAGCGCACCTTGCCGATCGCGCGCCAGGCGCTCTACTTCCGGCGTTGGGACTTGGGCGCCTGAAACGCCGCCCCCGCCCGGGCAGCAGCCGGAAATCTGTTGCTGCCGGTCAGCACGACGATCATCGGGGTAGATACGGTGGCGCAGCTTGAGCAGAACGTGGCGTTCGCCTCGTCCTTCACGCCGCTGTGCGCGGCGGAGATGCGCGAACTCCGTCACCGGCACTACCTGAGTTTCCTCGAACACCTTCTGCCGCTGGCGCAGCAGAAGAAGATCGGGCGATTTCGATGAAGGTGGCGACCCGCGGCCGAGCGCTCGCCACGTGGGTACCGCCCCCGCCCGAGCAGCAGCCGGAAATCTGTCGCTGCCTGTCAGCACGACGATCACGGGGTAGATACGGTGGCGCAGCTTGAGCAGAACGTGGCGTTCGCCTCGTCCTTCACTCCGCCGTGCGCGGCGGAGATGCGCGAACTCGAAAAGCGCACCTTGCCCATCGCGCGCCAGGCACTCTACTTCCGCCGTTGGGACTTGGGCGCCTGAGAATTATCCGCCGTCGCGCAGCATGATGAAAACGGCCCAGGCGTGCGCCCGTTCGGCGCCCTCTGGACCCGTGATCACGGCTTCGGTGGTGACCTTTCGCCTGGTGCGCTCGACCACGTGCGCCCGCACCCGGATGGTTTCGCCCGTGGCCACGTGGCGGCGGAGGCGCACCCGCAACTCGCAGGTCAGCGCACGCCATCCCATCGAGACCACGGCCTTGGACATGGCTTCGTCGAGGATCGTCGAGACGATACCGCCGTGGATGACGCCGCGGAAGCCCTCAAACGTTGCTGGAGGGCTCCATTCCGCGGTTGCGTGGCCCGCTTCCGTTACATCGAAGCTCATCCGGAGACCATGCGGGTTCTCTTTTCCGCACGCGAAGCAGCTTTGGTTGGGTGCCGCCTGAACGGCTGTTCCGTTATCCAATGGCTGTCCTCCTTGGATACTGGTAGTGTGAAAGTGGGGGTTGGAAATGCCACAACGGCCATGCAAGCGACACGGGGACACCCCATGCACTTGTGCGATGGGCAACCTGTACCGCTTCGTGGAGCCGGTGGTCCTTCTGCTCCTCAGGAAGAAGGGCCGTTCCTATGGATACGATCTGGCGAGCGAGCTCCGGGAGCATGCCCTTACGGACGCGGAGATTGAGCGGGCGGCCCTGTACCGCACCCTGCGACAGCTCGAAGCCAACGGCATGGTCGTTTCCGAATGGGAAACGGACCAGGGCGGGCCGGCGCGGCGCGTCTATTCTCTTACACGCGCCGGCGAGCAGCACCTGGAGGAGTGGGCAACCGTTCTGGAGCATGTTTCGAAGTCCATGATGCGGTTCGTCAAGAACGTGCGCGCCGTTCCCGCGAGTACGCGGCGCGCCGCCATCCGCAAGTAACACCGCCCTCAGTGACAGCGGCAGAAACCGCCCGGCGACTGCTGGAGCGTACCGCCCAGCCATGCCGACACGGTCTCATCGGCCGTGCCCAAAGGCGCAACCATTATGGCCGAAATCCCCGCCGTCCCGAGTGCCTCGGCGGCACGGCCGCCCATTCCGCCGCACAGACCACTTGGCAGCCGGCAAGCGCGTCCACAATGGTCGAGTGGCTATGGCCGGTGTGCGCCTCGCCGTGCGTGCACTGGTGGCCGTCGTCGGTGGGCACTGCGATTCGCATAGACAGGTTCTCCTTCGAGGTTCACCTCAGCATCGCGGCGCGACTAAGTGCAAATTACACGTAGCCTTGGATCACGGTTTGCGCTTCAGCTCCGCCGGGAAGTCCGCCGCGGGAGAACGGCCGCCGTGCCGCAGGTTCGATTGCCCGCCGCGGTCGGGATAGAGCGGGATGCTCATGCCGCCGGTTTCCTCGAGCGTCGCGAACAGTTTCCGGTTCAGTTCCGCGATCAGCGTCTTGTGCTCCGGGCTGAAGATCAGGTTATGGCTCTCCAGGGGATCTTCCTGAAGGTCGTATAACTCGTCCACATCCCAGATGCCGTGGCAATGGACGTACTTGTAGCGGTCCGTGCGGAGCGCATGCACGGTGGGGGTTTGGGGGTAGTTCCGCTCCCAGTAGTACTCGTAGAGCAAGGTGTCGCGCCAGGGCACGCGGGCGCCGCCGAGAAGCGGCAGGAAGCTCCGGCCGTCGATTCCCGCGGGTGCTGGGACACCGGCCACTTCGAGCACCGTAGGCATGATATCCAGGTTGGCCACCATCTGGGGCACCGTGCGGCCGCCCTGGAAGAGCTCCGGGCAGCGCGCGATCAGGGGTACCCGCATGGATTCCTCGTACGCCGTGCGCTTGTCGATGAGGCCGTGCTCCCCGAAAGCGAAGCCGTTGTCACCCATGTAGATGAGCAGGGTGGAATCCAGTTCGCCGCGCCGCCGTAGGGCGTCGAGCACGCGCCCTACGCTGTCGTCGACGGCTCCAAGGGTTTCGGCGTAGCGCTTGTAATACTCCCCGACGTCGAGATCGGTGTGGTACGGGAATTCGACGCCGTGCCAACTGTTGCGCTGATTCCGCACCCACATGGGGCGGCCTCGGGCGTAGTCGCCGTCGGCGGCCATGGTGGCAGGGGGCACGAAGGTTTCCTTCGCGTACATGCCCTTGTGGCGGTCGGCGGGGATGAATTCCCCGTGTACGGCCTTGTGCGACAAGTAGAGGAAATAGGGCTGGTTCCGGGGCCCGGAGTCGAGCCACTGGAGCGCATAATCGGTTAATTCGTCCGTTAAGTAGCCCTTTTGTGGCACTTTTTTGCCATTTATGTTGAGGCCGTCCTTCG
Source organism: Bryobacteraceae bacterium (assembly GCA_035561075.1). Lineage (GTDB taxonomy): Bacteria > Acidobacteriota > Terriglobia > Bryobacterales > Bryobacteraceae > JAMCRM01. Next base: position 29,205 of record DATMYF010000013.1, on the reverse strand, counting down.
AGGGCAGGTAGGTGCCCTGGCCGCGGAAGCTCACCCAGTGGTCGAAGCCCGGTTGCGGGTGGTCGCCCTCGTGCCCCATGTGCCATTTCCCGATGAAGCCGGTGCGGTAGCCGGCTTTCTGCAGCAGGCTGGGGAAGAACCTGGTACCAGCGGGGATGGGGGTGTTGTTGTCGACGATCCGGTGGCCGTGGGCATAGCGTCCCGTCAGGATGGTGGCACGGCTGGGAGAGCACAGCGCGGTGGTGACGAACGCGTTCCGCACATGCGCTCCGTCGCGAGCCAGCGAATCCAGGTGGGGCGTGCGCAGGAAGCGCTGGCCTCCAAGGAAGCCGAGCGCGTCGTAGCGATGATCATCGCTCAGGATGAAGATCACGTTGCGCCGCCCGGCGGCAGGGGCGGCGGCTCGAAGCGCGCCCGCGCCCGCGGCTGCGGTACTCAGGAAAGTACGCCTGGTGGGTCGATTCATGGTGAACTCTCCCCGTTAGTGTACCGTCGGGACGGGTCCCCGGAGAGGGCCATGTGTTAACCTACGATTTGCTGCCGGTCGTCCGAGTAATCGGACGCAAAAGGGAACCCGGTGTGACTCCGGGACTGCCCCGCAGCGGTAAGCAGGAACGAACGCCGTGCGATGGCACTGGCTCGAAGAGAGCTGGGAAGCCGCGGCAAGTAGGTTGAGCCGTTTGCCTGCGAGTCCGAAGACCTGCCGGTAAGCCCATGGCCCTTCCGGACCGTGGACTCAATACAGCCTCCGGGGAGGGAGGCGTGGTGAGAAACTGGCTCCCGTCCGTCAGAATTCCATTCATACAGGTGCCCGCATGAAGGCCAGGCCGATCTTTGTGGGCGGCACAGCATCCCATGCCGGCAAGAGCTGGATGGCTACCGCGATCTGCGGGTGGCTGCGCGCACGCGGCTTCCGGGTGGCGCCCTTCAAGGCACAGAACCTGTCGAACAATTCGCACGTCTGCCGCGGAGGCGGGGAGATCGGCCGAGCCCAAGCCGTGCAGGCCGAGGCGTGCGGCGTCGAGCCATCCACGGACATGAACCCCATCCTGCTGAAGCCCTCGGGCGAGGGCAGCCAGGTGGTGCTCGAAGGCACGGTGTGGGGCGGCCCGTGCGAGTATCGCGAACACTTCGACCTTCTCTTCGAGCGTGTACTGGAGTCATACGGACGCCTCGCCGGGCAATACGAGTACATTGTCATCGAGGGCGCCGGCAGCGTGGCGGAGTTGAACCTGCGGGATCGCGATTTGACGAACCTGGGGCTCGCGCGCCGGCTGGAAGCACCCGCGCTGCTGGTGGCCGACATCGACCGCGGCGGCGTGTTCGCGTCCATCGTGGGTACGTTGACTCTGCTGGACGATGTTGATCGGAGCCTCTTCCGCTCGTTCGCGGTGAACCGTTTCCGCGGCGACCCCGCGCTGTTCGAGGACGGCGTGCGGATTTTGGAACAACGCACCTCCCGCCCCTGTTTGGGCGTCTTTCCAATGCTCGACGATGCCGCGATCGATGCGGAGGACTGCTTGTGGCTCGACGAGCCGAGGACCCCGGGCCGTCCGCGGATCGCCATCGTCCGGCTGCCGCATGTTTCGAATTCCACGGATTTCCGGCTGCTCGCGCCCTTTGTCGAGTGGGTCACGCGACCGACCGACGCCGCCTACGATTGCATCATCCTGCCGGGTGCAAAGAGCACCATCGACGATCTGGCGTGGATGCGGGCCGCCGGTCTCGACGCTTGGGTGGCGGAACACGCGCGCGCCGGAGGTATGGTGCTGGGGGTCTGCGGCGGTTATCAGATGATGGGGGAGTCGATCGAAGACCCGCACACGGCCGAATCGAGCGCCCGGGAAGCCCGCGGGCTGGGACTGCTGCCGGTCCGCACGGTGATGCAAGCGGTGAAGACGGTGCGGACGGTGGATGCGGTCACGCCGGCGGGCGTTCCGTTTACCGGGTACGAGATCCACATGGGGAAGACGTCGCGGCCGCCGGATGCCGTGCCGTTTGCGGTGCTCCCGGACGGCGGCACCGAAGGCATCCGGGCCGGGTGTGTGATGGGCACGTATCTGCACGGAGCGCTGGAGTCGCCCGGGGTGGTGAGGGAGTTGCTCGGAATTGAAATCGCAGCGCCCGCGCCGCGGCAGGCTACTTACGAGCGGCTGGCGGAGTGGTTCGGGCGGCATTCGCGGGGCTTCGAGGAGTTGTACTTATGAAGGCCGCGAGGATCCTGGTCGCGTTGGCCGCGCTGGCGGGCGCGCTTTCCGCGCAGCCGAAGCGTATCGTCTCCGGCGCTCCCGGGATTACGGAAACGCTCTTCGCGCTGGGGCTGGGTGACCGCGTGGTGGGGGTTTCACAATACTGCCACTACCCGCCGGAGGCCGAGACGCGTCCCAGGGTGGGGGGCTATCTGCGTCCAGACGTCGAGGGCATCGTGGCGCTTCGGCCGGACCTGGTAATTGTGCAGTACGCTCCCAACCGCGTGGTTTCGCAGCTCCAGCGCATGAACGTGAGGGTGCTGGAACTGGAGCACGGCAACCTGGAGCATGCCTTGGGCGTGATCAAGCTGATCGGCGACCGCGCAGGGGTGCCGCAACGCGCGGCGGACCTGGTGGCGGATATTCGCCGGCGCCTGAATGCCGTGCGGCAACGCACCGCATCGCGCCCGCGCCGCTCCCTGATCTTCATAGTGGGCCGCTCGCCGGGCCGCCTGGACGGGCTGGTGGCGGTGGGGAAAGGCTCGTTTCTCAACGAACTGATCGAGATTGCGGGCGGAGTGAATGCGCTCGCCGGCACCTCGGTCCCGTATCCCAAGATCTCGCTTGAAACGGTGATCGGGATGAATCCGGACGTCATTGTGGATATGGGCGACATGGGGGAGGCACCCAAGGTCAGTGAGCAGCACAAGCGCGAAGTGCTCGCCCTGTGGAGCCGGCGGCCGCACCTCAAAGCCGTCAGGGAGAAGCGCGCCTACGTGGCCGATTCGGACCTGTTCGTGATTCCAGGACCGCGCATGGCCGCTGCCGCCGAGGCGTTCGAACGGATGATTCATCCGGAGGGCGCGCGGTGACTCCGGCATTTGAACTGGCGGGCGTAGGGATGCGCTACAACGGCACGGACGTGCTCGACGGCATCAATCTGCGCCTGGATTCCGGCTTGCTGGCCGCCATCGTGGGTCCCAACGGCGCGGGTAAATCCACGCTGCTCGGCATTATGGCGGGGCTGCGGGACGAGTACCGGGGAAACTGCCGGTTCCGAGGGACCGAACTGCGGAAATGGCGCCGCCGCGACTACGCCCGCAAAGTATCGTTTGTTCCCCAGAGCGTCACGATGGAGTTCCCCTTCACCGCCGAACAGGTGGTCCTGATGGGCCGCGCGCCGTTTTCCGCTGGCCTGTTCGAAACCGAAACAGACTACGCCGCAGCGCACGAAGCGATGCAACTTACCGGCAGCCTGCCCTTCCGCGATCGCGACTTCCGGTCGCTGAGCGGCGGGGAGCGGCAGCGCGTGATTCTGGCCTCGGCGCTGGCGCAATCGCCCGAAGCGCTGCTGCTCGACGAGCCGACCACCTACCTGGACCTGCAACACCAAGTGGCGCTTTACCGCGTGCTGCGTACCTTGCGCGACCGCGGCGTGCTGGTGGTGACGGTGACGCACGATTTGAACCTGGCGGCGGGCTATGCGGATCGCGTAGTGGTGCTATCGGCGGGGGAGGTGGCAGCGGACGGGCCTCCGTCGGAGGCGCTGCGGCCCGAGTGCATCGCCCGCATCTTCGAGGTGGAGGTTGGACTGACCCGCACACCGAGCGGCCGGCCCTGGATCGTCTATGGGGAGTAAGCGGATCGACAGCCGCCGGTTCTGGAAATTGATCGCACTGAGCGGGGCGATAGTGGTGGCGGTCATGCTGGCGATGCCGCTGGTGGGGGCGGTGAAGATCGACCTGGCGCGCGTGCTGGCGGGACAATCGCCCGATTACGAGCTGATGGTGGAATTGCGGCTGCCGCGCGTGCTGTTGGCGTTACTGGCGGGCGGCGGCCTGGCGCTCGCCGGGGCGCTGTTTCAGGGGCTGCTGCGAGATGCCTTGGCTACCCCATACACGCTGGGAGTATCGAGCGGAGCGTCGTTGGGCGCGGTAACCGCCATCTGCTTCGGTTGGCGCGAGGCGGGGCACATGCCCGCGGTGTGGCTGGGCGCCTTCTGCGGCGCGGGGCTGGTGTTGTTCCTGGTGCTGGGGATCGCGGGGCGGGAAAGACGCATGTCCACCTTCACGCTCCTGTTAGCCGGGGTAGCGATGAACAGCGTTTGCGGCGCGCTAATCCAGTTCCTGCACAGCATGGCGGGGCTGGCGCAATCCTTTTCCATCAGCCGGTGGCTGATGGGCGGCATCGACTCGGTGGATTATGGGACCCTGGCATGGCTTTCGGTGCTGGTGCTCGGCTCTTCGGCGGCGGTGATGTGGCGCTGGCGGGACTGGAACCTGATGGCCGGCGGGGAGGAGTGGGCGGCCGCTCGCGGGGTGTCGATCGGGCGCGTAGTATTTACTGGCTACGTGGCGGGATCGCTCCTGACCGGGGCGATTACCGCCGTTACCGGCCCCATAGGCTTCGTGGGGCTGATCATTCCTCATGCACTGCGGCTGCGCATCGGGGCGGACCACCGGCTACTGCTGCCGTGCTCGTTCCTGGTGGGCGCCGCCTTCCTGGCCCTGTGCGACGGCCTGGGCAGGGTGGTGCTGGCGCCGGCGGAGGTGCCGGTGGGAATCGTCACCTCCATCCTGGGCGGCCCGTTCTTTATCTGGCTGCTACGGTCGCGCAGCCGCAGCGTGCGGATCTGAGCATTAGCCTTTCGCCAACTGCGCGCGCTTGGCCCACACCTTCTTGAAAGCCGCGACGTACTGTTCCACGAGTTCGGGAGCCTCGTCGCGGAAGAGCGGCAGCCGCACGGCGGTTTTATTCACCTGCGCGGTGCCGGGCAGTGACTTCGGGATCACCACGGGGTGGTGCCACCACTTGGCTTCGGAATACAGCTTGTACTTGTGCTGTTCGTCGTAGCTTCCCGGTCCGACCTGGACGCCCTCGGCGCGCAGCGCCTTCATGAGGGTCTCCTTCGGGCATCCGGCCTTGCCTTCATCGATGAACATGAGGTGGCTACCCCAGTAAACGCGCTTGGCATCCGGCCGCGTGAACGGCCGCGAGAGCCCCGGCAGTTCGATCAGTTGGTCCGTCAGTTTGCGCACCTGGGCGTCGACGATGACGTTGCGGCTGTCGAGGGCCCGCAATTGGCGGCGCGCGATGGCGGCGGCCAGCGGGTGAATGCGGGTCTTCGGTCCCGCACCGGTGCCCTTATAGATGGCGTACGGGCTGTCGGCGGGCAATCCAGGCAACTCGTAGTTGCCATACATGGTGGCGCGTTCGTAGTATTCGCGGGTCTGGTAGACCCCGGCGCCGCCTTCGATCGCAGGGAGGACCTTGCTGTTCTGGAAGCTGAACGCGCCAATGGCACCCCACGTCCCCACGGGTTTGCCCTTAAGCGACGCACCCTGTGCCTGGGCGGCATCCTCAAGAACGATCAGTCCCTTTTCCTTGGCGAAGTCGCAGATCTGGTCCATGTCGCACACGGCGCCAAAGGAGTGCATGGGGAGCACGGCTTTGGTGCGCGGGGTGAGCTTGCGGCGGGCGTCTTCGAGGTCGAAGGTCATGGTGCGCGGGTTGATATCAACGAACACCGGCACGTAGTGGAAGAAATGCATGGGCGCGGTGGTGGCCCAGGCGGTGTAGGACGGCGCCAGGATCTCGCTGCCCGCAGGCAGATCAAGGGCGAAGAACATGGACATCAGCGCGCTGGTCCCATTGCAGTGCGCCTTGGCGTAGGGCGTTTTCAGGTAGTCCTTCAGCTCTGATTCGAGCGCCGGGATCTCCTGGTAGCAGCGGTTGTTGTCCAGAAGCTCGACGAGGGCCTTCTTCTCTTCGTCGCCGTAGCGAGGCCACCTGGTGACCTGTTGGTAGCGTTCGGCGGGCACCGTGACCGCCTTGGGGCCGCCGTCGAGCGCGAGCGCCTCGGTCGCGGTGGCTATGCCGGCCACAGCCGCCGAGCCCAGTACGAATGAGCGGCGCGTGCCGCCGGAATTGTCTGCCTTCATCTTCGCTGCTCCTTCTGCGTTATATCTTGGAAACCTGCGTTATATCGTACAACATATACGCACTCCGGACCAGACTGTTTACCCGGCCGCGGGGTATACGGCTTCCACTTCCCGTGGCTCCTGCTCCAGGGCCGGGGCGGTCCGGACGGCGGGCTCGGGTTCGATGGCGAAGCGATCTGTGCAGATACACCGGAAGACGCGGTCGTCGTGCTGCCACTGGTGCCGTTCAATGACCAGTGAAGGGCGGCCGATGCGCACCAGATTGAAGGCATTGGGTTCGCCGCGACCGCGTGTGGAGGTGGCGGTGCCGGCTTGCACGAAGACCGCGGAGCGACCCTTAAGCTTATAACGCACGGCGGTGTGGCCGGCATGGCTCACGTGCATGTGCCCGGCCAGCATCACATCGACGCTCTGGGCCAAGCGCCCCATCGCCATGCGGGCGCGCCCGACAAGTTCGCGACGGTGATAGGTGCCGGCCAGGTCGAAGGGGTGGTGCGTTACTAGAATTTTCAAGACGCCGGGGTCGAGCGAGATGAGACGATCCTCGATGCGGCGGATCTGCCCTTCATCGATGCGTCCTCCGCGCAGCAGCCAGGGACGCGCGGTGTTGACCCCCATGAGGGCAAGATCGCCATTAAACAGGAATGGCTCCAGGTCCGGCTCTATGTAATTACGGTAGTACCGTAGGCCCACGCGGAAACGACGCCAGAGATTGCGGAACGGCAGATCGTGATTGCCCGGCACCAATATGAGGGGGTGGGGAAGTTGCTCAACGAAAGCACGTGCCTGCTCGAACTCCGGGCGCGTGCCGTTCTGCACGAAGTCGCCCGAAACCACAACCACATCCGGGCGGGCGTCGCACACGGCTTCGACGAGCGGCGCCACGACCTCCAGCGCTACGCGCCCGAAGTGCAGGTCCGAGAGATGCGCTATGGTGCGGACGGCACACCTCCGGTTTCACAGACGAACTCCTCGACGCGCCGGCTGCCCGGCGGCACCATGACGCGCAGTTCGCGTGGGCGGGAGCGATATTCGAGGGGCGTCTCCATGGACACCACTTCGCCGTCGAGCGACACCCCGATCCGCCGCCGGTGAGGGGCCACCCGGACTCTGCCGGCGCGGAGCACCTCGAACTCGTCCTCCGTTCGCAGGCGCCCGGTGAGGACTTTGAAGACCAGGCGGAGCAGGTCGAAGCGGCTGCGCGCACGGGAGATGTAGACCCACAGCATGCCATCCGTCATGCGGTCGCGCTGCCACGGTTTGAAACCTTCCATAGCATGCTCGTTGTTGGCGATCACAATATAGGGGGAGCGCCGCGCCACTGTGACATCGCCGGCATCCAGGCGCACCTCCAGAAACGGGAACCGCCGGAAGACGGAGTAGATACCACCCAGGATTGCGAGCTTGCCGTTCCAGCCGCGCGCTTCGCGACGGGCGCGCTCGAAGCGATAGGTCGGGTAGAGGCCGATGACGGAGTTGTTGATAAAGACGCGTCCGTTCACCTCCCCGACGTCCACCGTAACGGCGGTGCCCGCGGCGGCGACAGTGGCGGCCTGTTCCAGATCGAAGGGGATCTCCATGTCGCGTGCGAAATGGTTCAGGGTGCCGACGGGTAATACCGCCATCGGCACCCCTGTCCCGGAGAGCCCCGCGGCCACGGCCCGCAGGGTGCCGTCGCCGCCTCCAGCTACCACCAGTTCCGCGCCCTCAGCGACCGCGCGGGAGGCGATTGCGCGGATGTCCGCGCCGGCCGTCACTTTGGTGACGGTGCACTCGATCCCATGGGTGCGGAGGACGGCACGCACGAGCGCGGGAGCGGCGTCCTTTTTATCCCACCCGGAGGAAGCGTTCAGGATCACGAAGGCATTGCCGGGCCGGCCGGGCATTGAATTAGACGGCACGCCTTCCGGCGATCAGCCCGATCACGAAGACGGCCAGGAACAAGAAGAACAGCACCTTCGCGATACCCGCCTCCGCAGGGGTAATACCGCCGAAACCAAAGATCGCGGCAATAATGGCAAGCACGAGGAAAACCCACGCCCAAGTAACCATTGACAAACCTCCCAGGTTCGGGTGTGCAATCGGGCTTCCCCGGTGAGGGTTCGCACAAATAGGGATCAACGGTAGGATAATCTGGAGCAGGAGGCGCCCATGAAAGTAGCCATTTTCCTCGCATCCGCTCTGCTGGTTCAGGCGACCGGATGGGCACAGGTGTCCGCGCGCGTGGTACGCGCGACCGGCGAATCGACGGTATCGGTCAAGCCCGACCAGGTGCAGGTGAACATCGGGGTGGTCACGGAGGGCGCGACGGCACAGGACGCTGCGGCCTTGAACGCCAGCCGGATGGACGCGCTATTGGCGACGCTTAAGGAGGCGTTGGGCGCGGGGGGCGAGACCCGCACGGTCAACTACTCAATCACGCCCAATTACAAATACGCGACGGGGCAGCCCCCGGTGCTCACGGGCTTCACCGCGAGCAACACCGTGGAGGCCACCACGCCCGACCTCGCGCGCGCGGGCAGCATTATCGATGCCGCGGCGAAAGCGGGGGCGAGCAACATCACGGGCTTGCGGTTCACGCTAAAGAATGACGAGGCGGCGCGCGGCGAGGCTCTGGCCGCAGCGGCCCGGCAGGCTCGGACGAATGCCCAGGCGATCGCCACGGGCCTGGGAGGGCGACTGGGCGCCGTGCTCTCGGCGCAGGAAGGCGCGGTCTCGAGCATCGTGCCGCTTGACGCGCGCGCCACCACCGCCGTGCCCACTACTCCCATCGAAAGTGGGTTCGTGCAAGTGCGGGCCGTGGTGACAGTGGACATCGAACTAATCCAGTAGGGGAGACGACTATGTTGCGTTCCGCGTTTTTTGCGATGCTGGCCGGGGCGGTCCTTTTACCGGCGGCCGAGTACCAGGTGGGGGTGGCCACCGCTGTAATCACGCCCCATGAACCGATTTACCTCTCGGGGTACGGCGGCCGCGACCACCCGTCCGAAGGCGTGATTATGGACCTGAAGGCAAAGGCCCTGGTCATCCGGGATAAGGGCGGATCGCGCGTGGCGATCGTCACGATGGATCTGATCGGGATCCCACGTGGGCTCTCCGACATGGTGGCGGCGCGGGTCGAGAAGCAGTACGGGATCCCGCGTTCGCACCTGGTGCTGAATGCCTCCCACACCCATACCGGTCCGCTGCTAGCCGGGAATCTCGAAACTATGTTCGAGTTGAGCCCGCAGCAGCGTCAGGTGGTGGACGAATACTCCCGCAACCTGGCAGACACGCTGGTGAATATCGTGGGCGCGGCGGCGGGCAAGCTCGAGCCCGCAAACCTGTGGTTCGGCAACGGCACCGCCGACTTCGCCATAAACCGGCGTGAGCCGACCCCGGAGGGCGTCAAAATCGGGCTGAATCCGGCGGGACCCACGGATCACGACGTCCCGGTACTGAAGATTACCGGCGCGGACGGGAAGTTGCGTGTCGTGCTGTTCGGCTATGCGTGCCACAACACCACGTTGACCGCCCTGTTCTACAAGCTCAGCGGCGACTACGCGGGCTTCGCGCAGCAGTACGTGGAGAAGGCCCAGCCCAACACGGTGGCGATGTTTATGGAGCTGTGCGGCGGGGACCAGAACCCCAACCCCCGCAGCAAGCTGGAATACGCCGAGCAGCACGGGAAGGAATTGGGGACGGAGGTTGTCCGGGTAGCCGGGACGAAGCTCCAGCGGGTGAGCGGCCCTATCCGCGCCGCGTTCCGGATCACCGATCTGGCCTTTGCCCACCACACCCGCAGCACGTTTGAAGAGCGGCTCAACGACAAGAACGTCTACCGCGTGCGCAATGCCAGGAACATGCTAAAGGCATACGACGAGAACCGTCCGGTGCGCAGCTATCCGTATCCCGTGCAGGCGCTTTCGTTCGGGAAGGACCTCACCATGGTGGCGCTCGGCGGCGAGGTGGTGGTCGATTACTCGCTGCGGGTGAAGAAAGAGTACGGGGCCAAGGGCCTCATAGTGGCCGGCTACTCGAACGATGTTATGTCTTACATTCCGTCCAAGCGGATTCTCGATGAGGGCGGTTATGAGGCCGATGACAGCATGGTCTACTACGGGCAGCCGGGGCGGTATCGCGATGACGTCGAGGAGCGCATCTTCGAATCCCTGGCCGATGTTTTGAAACGTGTCGGGCGGGCTCCGGCGCGGTAGTATGCGGCAGGACTTTCTGCACGCCACGGTGGGGAAAGTGCCCACGCCGGTTTTCCGGCTGGGCCTTTCCGCCAGCTACCGGCCCGGCAAACAGGCCGTGTATGCCGCTATCAACGAGGGCGTGAACTACCTGTTCTGCTTCGGCATCGACACCCAGATGACGGCGGTGCTGCGCGACGTGCTCTCGCGCAACCGCGAACGTTACGTGGTGGCCACCGGCGCCTACAACTACATCTGGACCTGGCAGAACCTGCGGCGGGCACTCGAAAAGCGGCTGCGGCAGTTGCGCACGGACTACATCGACGTGTTCCATTTCCTGGGGGTGATCCGCGCCAAGGAGATGACCCCGCGGGTGTGGGACGAACTGAATGCGCTGCGCGAGGACCGGCGCGTGGGGGCGATTTCGATCTCCACGCACGACCGCAAGTTCGCCGGGGAACTGGCGTCGCGCGGCGCGCTCGATGCCATGATGGTCCGGTACAACGCCGCGCACAGGGGCGCGGAGGACGACATTTTCCCGCACCTGGCGGCGCACCGTCCCGGCGTGGTGAGCTTCACGGCTACGCGCTGGCGGCTGCTGCTGAGGCGCCCTCGCGGCTGGCCGAAAGATGCGCCGGTCCCCAACGCGGGCATGTGCTACCGGTTCGTGCTCTCGAACCCGGATGTGGATGTCTGTATGACCGCGCCGTCGAACGCGAAGCAACTGCGGGAAAACCTGGCCGCGGTGCGGGAAGGCCCGCTCGCGGCCGAGGAGATGCAGTTCATGCGGCAGTTCGGCGACGCGGTGTACCGCCAGTACAAACGCCTGGGCTGAAGAGCGTCAGGCGCGAATTTTCTTATCCTGCCGGTAAGCGAGATTCGCCATGTGCGGGCCGGCGACGGCCGCCGCGGCGATCTCCACCGTGCAGTTGGGCTGCTTACGGGAGCGGATGCAATCGAGGAAATTCTGCTGGTGCGCGCTGGCGCTGTCGCGGTCCGGCTCCTGGGCGGTGATTTCCGGCTTCCTTCCGTCCCGCCAGGGCTGCGGCGAAGGACCGGTGTCCTTGAAAACCTTGTAGCCGGTGCGGTCGAGCAGCATGGAGGCTTTGTCGCCCTGGAAGAGGATGGACCAGTCGTAGTCGTAGGAACTGGTGTAGTTCAGGGTCCAGGTGGCGAGGAAGTTGGGGTATTCGAAGACTGCCGAGAAAACGTCCGGCACTTCGCCCTCGGTGGCACCGGCGATCTGCCCCTGGCAGACGGCAGAGCGCGGCGGGCCGGAGTTGGTCATCCACTGGACGACATCCATCAGGTGGGTGCCCTGGTCCGTCATATTGCCGCCGGAATAGGCCCAGAAGCCGCGCCACCAGCGGAAGAACTTGGGCTGGAGCGGCTTGCGGGGCGCGGAGCCCTGAAAGAGGTCCCAGTCAAGCTTGCCGGGGAGGGGCGAATTGTCGAGCGGCATGCGGAAATTCCAGTTCCACATGGGCTTCACCAGGGCGATGCGCCCCAGGATGCCGGTATCGATCAGTTCCTTGGCCTTGTGGACGAACGGCATGCTGCGGCGGTGCATTCCGACCTGGATGATGCGGTCGGACTTGCGTGCGGCCTCCACCATACGGGTGCTCTCTTCGATGTTGAGCGACAGGGGCTTCTCGATGTAAACGTCCTTGCCGGCGGCGAGCGCGTCGAGCAGCATGGGGCAATGGTGATGGTCCGGGGTGCCGATCACCACGAAGTCGATGCCTTTGTGCTGAAGCAGGTCGCGGTAGTTGACGTAGGGCTTGGCCTGCGGGGAATCCGCGCGCGCGCGTTCGAGGTAAGGCTCGTAGACGTCGCAGACGGCGACGCACGGAGCGCCGAGTTTCTGGAAGGTGGTGTGGAGGAACTGGCCGCGGCTGCCGGTCCCAATCATGCCGAAAGCGGGCCGGTCATTGGCGCCCCGCGCCGCGGCGGGTACGAACAAGGGGGCCGCCGCCAGCCCCTTGAGAAATCCTCTGCGGTCCTGTTGCATTACGAGTCTCCTACGGAGACCAGCATAACGCTAATCAGGTGCCAATCAAGAAGTCCGATTTGCGGATCCCTTTAGCTGGATGTTAGGATGAAATTGTTCGCCAAAGGGGAGTAGCAGAGCCGGCGTAAGCCAGCCCCAGGTGGGTCAACAATCTCGAAGGCGTCCCGAGGAAGGGGGCGTTTTCTGGTCCGCCTGACCGGTCCCCACCGGGTGTCAGACCTTTGGCTGCGCGTGATTCACGCGTGGCCACCGGGTTTCCCGCCACGCACCCGAACCGAATGCGACAAAAACACGTTTTGACCATCTTGCTCGCCGTCCTGGTGACGGCGCCCGGGCTCATTGTGCGTCTGGCGGGTATCCCGCTGGGCGCTCCCGCGATGGCTCTCACCGCTGGTGCGGCCATCCTGGGGGCTTCTTTCCTGCTGCTATGGGCCTGCGACGCGGCACAAACCGACATTTCCCAAGCGCTGGCGCTGGCGGTGGTGGCGCTAATTGCGGTGCTGCCCGAATACTCGGTGGATATGTACTTCACCTGGCAGGCGGGGAAGAACCCGGCGGGCGGCTATGCTCAGTATGCCATCGCCAATATGACCGGCGCCAACCGCCTGCTCATTGGGGTGGCGTGGGGCCTCATCGTGGCGGTCTACTGGTTCCGTTTCCGGCGGCCGGTGCGTATCGAGCGAGAGCGCCGCACGGAGTTGCTCTTTTTGGGCGCGGCCACCGTGTATGCGTTCCTGATTCCGATTAAAGGGTCGCTGGCATGGTACGACGGTGTGGCCTTCCTGGCGCTTTACGGGTGGTACCTGGTGGTGGCGGCGCGCCGGCACTGCCCGGAGTGCGAGGTGGAGGGCCCGGCGGAGCTGCTGGCGAAACTCCCCACGACGCACCGACGCTTGGCGACCGCGGCCATGTTCCTGTTTGCGGGAACCGTGATCCTGGCCAACGCGGCGCCCTTCTGTGAAGGGTTGCTGGGCAGCGGCCGGGCGTTCGGGATTAACGAGTTTCTGCTGGTGCAGTGGCTCGCGCCATTAGCGTCGGAAGCCCCCGAGTTCACGGTGGCGCTGGTGTTCGCCTGGCGCGGCCAAGCGGGGCTGGCGCTGGGCAGCCTACTTTCGGCCAAGCTGAACCAGTGGACCCTGCTGGTGGGGATGATCCCGGGGGTGTACGCGGCAGCGAGCGGAGGGGTGGCGCAACCTATCCCCATGAGCGGCTTCCAGATGTCGGAAATCATGCTGACGGCGGCGCAGTCGCTGCTGGGCGTGGCGCTGCTGGCGGGGTTGCGGCTGTCGATGGGCGGCGCGATGCTGCTGTTCGGGTTGTTCGCGGGTCAACTGCTGCTGCCGACGCTTGCGGGCTGGGCTCCGGCGCTGGCATTCGGCCTGGCGCCGCAGCAGATCCACCCGGTTTTCACGGTGCTGTACGTGGCGGCCGCGGCGGCGGTGCTGGTAGAGCGGCCCGGCAGAATCGGTGCGCTGGTGCGCAGTCTGCGCCGTCAAACAGTGCCGGTACCCGCCGAGGGTCCGCTCTGCGATTCCGAGTACCGCACGCCACACTGCGCCACCTGCAAATTCCGGCTGGCGGTAGCCAACCGTAGCATGGCGCAGGCTGCCGGGCGCTGAACTTACTGAAAGGCTTTGTTCGCACGCGGCATTCCCCGCATGTAGGAGATCGCCATGCGAACCAAAGCCGCCATTCTGCTCGCCGCCACCTCCGCGGCGGGCCTCCTCGCCCTCTTTTCGGCCCGGCCGGTTGCCGCTAAAACCGTAACGTCGGGTTCCCTCACCAGCATCGACCCTCGCGGAGACCCGCTGGGCGCCTGTCCACTCAAGCACACCAGCGTGAAGGCGGAGATTAGCGGGCCGCTCTCCCGCGTCACCGTCGCCCAGGAATTCCAGAACCCGTACCGCGATAAGATCGAGGCCGTCTACACGTTTCCGCTGCCCCACGATGCCGCCGTTGACGACATGACCATGCTCGTGGGAGACCGCGTAGTGCGCGGCAAGATCAAGCGCCGGGAGGAAGCGCGCGCCATCTACGAATCCGCGCGGAAGGCGGGCAAAGTCGCGGGGTTGCTGGACCAGGAGCGGCCCAACATCTTCACCCAGGCGGTTGCCAACATCGCGCCGGGGGCTACCGTGAAGATCACGATCAGCTATGTGGAAACCATGGAGTATGAGGACGGCGCCTACCAGTTCACCTTCCCGATGGTGGTGGGGCCGCGCTACGTCCCGGCGGGTACGGACGCATCCCGCATCACCCCGCCGGTAACGCCTCCTGGGACGCGCGCCGGGCATGATATCTCGATGGAAATTGCGCTCGACGCCGGCGTATCCATAGACGCCGTCGCTTCCTCCAGCCACGAGGTGGAGATCGCCCGCCCGGATGCCCGTCGCGCGGTGGTGAAGCTCAAGGACCAGGCGACCATCCCCAATAAGGATTTCCTGCTGCGCTACGACGTGGCGGGGCGGCGCGTGGAGGATGCCGTCCTCACGCATTACGGCGCGCGCGGCGGCTTCTTCACCCTGTTGCTGCAACCACCGGAGCGCGTGCCGGTGGCCGAGATCACTCCCAAGGAGTTGGTCTTCGTGCTGGACACCTCCGGGTCGATGATGGGCTTTCCAATAGAGAAGGCCAAGGAGACCATGCGGCTGGCGCTCGACGGCCTGCATCCGCGGGACACGTTCAACCTGATCACGTTTTCGGGCGACACCCAAGTGTTGTTCCCGGCGCCCGTGGCGGCTACCGCGGAGAACCTGGCGCGGGCGCAGGAATTCCTGGCGTCGCGCAGCGGCTCCGGCGGCACCGAGATGATGAAGGCGATCCGCGCCGCCCTTGAAGGTCCCGATACGGGTCGCGTGCGCGTGGTCTGCTTCATGACCGACGGCCACGTAGGCAATGACCAGGAGATCATCAGGGAAGTGCAGAACCACCAGCGGGCGCGCGTGTTCTCGTTCGGCATTGGCAACTCGGTGAACCGCTACCTGCTCGACAACATGGCGCGCTACGGGCGCGGCGAGGTGGAATACGTGATGCTCAACCAGGACGGCTCGGCCGCCGCGCGCCGCTTCCACGAACGCGTGCAGAGCCCGCTGCTCACGGATATCTCGATCGACTGGGGCGGGCTACCGGTGGCGGACACCTTGCCGCAACGCATCCCCGACCTGTTCGCCGCCAAGCCGCTGGTGATCTCGGGTCGCTACACCGGTCCGGCGAGCGGTGTGGTGCGGCTGCGCGGCCGCATGGCCGGGCGCGAGTTCTCGCGCGAGATCCGGGTGAACCTGCCGGCCGCAGAACCACGCCACGACGTGCTCGCAAGCCTGTGGGCGCGCCGGCGCATCGGCGAACTGATGGCCAACGCGGGGGACCGCAAAGAGGAGATCACGCAGCTCGGGCTCGATTACCGGCTGATGACGCAGTTCACGTCCTTCGTCGCCGTTGAGGAAACCACGGTAATCGAGGGCGGGGAACCGCGCAGGGTAGAAGTGCCGGTCGAGATGCCGGAGGGTATGAGCTACGAGGGGGTCTTTGGCTCGGAATCGCAGCCGGCGATGGCGATGAGGTTCCGCGGGGCAGCGATGGGTGGAGGAGTCGCCGGCGGCATAATGGCGACCAGCGAGATGGCCGTCCAACGGAAGACCGTGTACGATCGCGCGGTTCCCGCTCCGGCGCCGAACCCGTTGCAGGTGAAGCTGGCGCCGTCCCTGATCCGCCTATACGAAGCTGCGCGGGGCTCGGCGAATCCGGGGAAAGTGAGGGTGCAGGTTTATCTGGCGGATACTTCCGCGGCGACACTCGCGGCGCTCCAGAAGCTGGGGTTTGAGATCACGGCGCGGCCGAAGACCGGCACGATCGTTACCGGACGCATCGCGGCGGACAAGCTGAAGGCGCTGGCTGAAATGCCCGCCGTGCGGTATTGCGCGCCGTTTGACGGGCGATAGCCGGGTGCCAGGCGGGGGGCGGCATTTGCGGCGGCGTGCCGCCCCACGCTACGTTAGCATCTGAATGCACAAGCAACGCGCGCTGCTTCTGGGAATGGCGCTGCTCGCAGCGGTCGGGATGCGGGCGGAGATTGCGGAGACCTGGGGTGTCTACCGCCTCGACCTGCTGGCGCGGTACCGCAGCTCGGTGCGGGTCGGAATGGTATCGAGCTACGACCGCAGCGGAGGCAATGACGACGGCTTCTCCGGCAAGTACTCCTTCATTCGCAAGGAGCCCGGCGGGCTGGTGCTGGCGGACCTCAAGGGGCCGGGAGTGGTTTACCGCATCTGGACCCCGACTCCCACGGACGACGTGGCGGAATTCTACTTCGATGGGGAATCCGCGCCGCGGATCCGTACCACTGTCCGGGAGATCTTCCTGGGCACACGGTTCCCGTTTCTCAGCCCCGTCGCGGGCGTGGGCGGCGGTGGCTTCTACGCCTATGCACCGCTGCCGTTCCGGACGTCCTTCAAGCTGGTGGTGAAGGCCGAAAAATTCCAGTTTTATCAAGTGAATTACGCCATATATCCGGAGGCCGCGGGAATCACGACTTTTGAGGCATCCGAAACGGGCGCCTACGCGAGCGAGTTGAAACGCGCCGCGGAACTGCTTGGCTCGGCGGGAGGCGACATCACCCGCTGGGTGGCGCCGGCGGGCGCGAAAATTGAGACACACCGCGCGGCAAAGACGCTGGCGTCGGGCGGATCAGTCACGCTCTTCGAGACCAGCCGGCCGGGGCGGATCGTGGGGTTGCGGCTCGGGCCTGCGCGGGCGTTGGCCGGGAAGGATCGGGCGACGCTGCTGAAGATATTCTGGGATGGCGAAACGGAGCCATCCGTGGTCGTCCCGGCGGGCGACCTTTTCGGTTACGGGTGGGGACAACCTGCGGTCCGGTCGCTGCTGATGGGCACGAGCGCCGGCATGAACTACCTGTATCTGCCGATGCCATTCGACCGGTCGGCGCGGATTGAGTTGCAGTCACTCGACAGTTCCGGCCAGCCGCTGGCGGTGGAGGCCGAGGTTCTCACCGCTCCCGTGCCGCGGGACGCCGGGGAGGGCAAGCTGCACGCCATCTGGCGGCGCGAGAACCCAACCAGGAAGGGCGCGGCGTTTACGTTGCTCGACGTTAAGGGACGCGGCCATGTGGTCGGGGTAGTCCTGCAGGGCCAGGGGTTTGAGCCGGGTGATACGAGCTTTTTCGAGGGTGACGATCAGGCCACCATCGACGGCGAACTGGCGGCGCATGGCACGGGTTCCGAGGATTTCTTCAATGGCGGATGGTACGCCGTACCGGGCCGCTGGGCGGGGCGTGTGTCGCTCCCGCTAAGCGGAGCGCTCGATTATAGCCAGGCGCTCGCACGCACGGGCGGCTATCGCTTCCTGCTCGGCGATGCCTACCCCTACCGCAAGAGCATGCGGCTCACCATCGAGCATGGTCCGACGGACAATGCCGTTTCCACCGATTACGCCGCGGTCACGTTCTTCTATACCGATAGCCGGCCGGCTCCGGCGCCCGCCCTAACCGCCCAGGACCGCAAGGTGATCGACCCGGAACGGATCGTATTTTCGCCCGGCCGGGACGTGCCGGTTTACGCGATGTCCTGGCAGAACGCGAGCGTCGAGAACAAGTCCGAGACGGTTGGCGGGAAGCGCGTGAGCTTCCTCGCGTTCAAAGCATCCGGGCCGGATGCTTTCGGCCCCGCCTATGTAGCGTTTCTCTGCGAGATGCCATCGGCCGGCCGGTACAACGTCTCGATTGATGCGGTAGAGGGCCCGTCGGCGGCCACCGTGCAGTTATTCCGGGATGAGCGGGCGACCGGTCAGCCGGTGGACCTCCACTCCGCTGAGCGGCGTGTGAGCGGCCCCCGGCAGTTAGGGGTGCTAGATCTATCCGAGGGGGCGAATCCGGTGTTCTTCAAGCTGGTGGGGAAGGCCGGCGATTTCGATCTCTCGCGTATCATCTTCGAACGCGCCAGGTAGTTAGCCGGTTGACCCCGGGTGACGTGAGTGATTGAATGTAGCCACTTATGCCTAGCCGGAGAACTGTGCTGGCGACAGTGTCTCCAGGCCACTATGGTGCCAAGTCGGTACAGCGGAGGCGCGCAGATCTATGTCGGCCGAAAACGGGCCGCTATCATGGGCTTTAAACCGACATTTGCAAGGCCGTAGCGCTGGCCCATTGATGGCTCTCTTCGGCCCGACCACCGTGCCCGAGTTACGCTCGAGGTCGGCGATACCCAACTGCGTCAACAGACCCTAGTTATCAAGGACGGCTTCGCCGATGACGTCGGAGTTATCGGGGGCAAGGTATTCGGGACCGCTGTTATCGCGTCACCCCTGCCTTGGACGAGCGGTTTCGCCAACTGGATCGGGTCCTGCGCTGGCAACGAGATGAGAATGGCCAAATGTCATGCCGTATCGAACGGCTGGCGGTCGGCCCGTTCGGCTTAGCCCATCCGCTGATTCACCTTCTGCCCAACCAAGGTTTTGGGCGAAGCCCTAAGGAGCCGAAGCGACTGCTGGGCGCCGGCGTCGTCTGAAGCGCGGCCGCGGCCCGCTGTTATAATCGGGCTTCCGTATGCCTGTCCGCTTCCTTCTGATTGCTCTTTCCTGCGGCGCGATGCTGCTTGCCCAGACTCCGCCGCGCTTCGATGCCGCCCACATGGACCGGGGTGCCAATCCGTGCGTGGATTTCTATCAGTATGCCTGCGGCACATGGATGGCGAAAAACCCTGTGCCGCCCGATCTCGCTGTGTGGGGCCGCATGGCCGAGGTGGCGGAGCAGAACCGCGTCATCCTGCGGGACATCCTGGAGAAGGCCGCGGCGGGCGGCGCCGGCCGATCCGCGGTGGAGCAGAAGATCGGCGACCATTACGCCGCCTGCATGGATGAGCGCGCCGTCGAGGAGCGCGGGATCGCGCCATTGAAACCCGACCTGGAGCGCATCGCCGCGATTAAAGACCGCGCCGGGTTCGCCGCCGTGGTGGCGCGGCTGCATCGCATCGGGGCGGCCGCCCTGTTCCGCTTCGGCTCCATGTCGGACATGAAGGATTCGGTGCGCATGATCGCGGGGGTCGACCAAGGGGGGCTGAGCCTGCCGGACCGCGACTACTACCTGAAGGATGACGCCCGTTCGACCGAGCTGCGCGCGGCTTACCAGACGCACCTGCGCCGCATGATCGCGCTGCTAGGCGAGAAGCCAGAGGATGCAGCCGCGAAAGCCCAGGTGGTGATGGAGCTCGAAACCGGGCTGGCCAGGGCATCGCTCGACCGCGTCACCCTGCGCGACCCCGCCCGCCGTTACCACAAGATGACGCGTCACGAGCTCGGGTCGCTGGCGCCCGAGGTCCCCTGGGACCGCTACTTCGCAGAGGCCGGCGCACCCGCGTTCGACACCCTCAACATTGCGGTGCCGCCGTTCTTTCGCGGCCTCGACGAACTGCTCAACCGCACGCCGCTCGATAAGTGGAAGGTGTACCTCACGTGGCACCTGGTGAACTCGCAGGCGGAAAACCTGCCCGCCGCCTTCGTGAATGAAAATTTCGATTTCTTCGGCAAGCGCCTGCTGGGAATGCGGGAGTTGCGCCCGCGCTGGAAGCGCTGCGTGGCCGCAGTGGACGGCGAACTTGGGGAGGCCCTCGGGCAGAAGTATGTCGAGCGCACCTTTGGTGCGGACGGCAAGACCCGCACCCTGAAGATGGTGGAGGCGCTCGAACAGGCCCTGGCAAAGGACATCGAAGAGCTGCCCTGGATGACCCCAGCCACCAGGAAACGGGCCGCCGCCAAGTTGCACGCGATCACCAACAAGATCGGCTACCCGGAGAAGTGGCGGGACTACTCCTCGGTGGCCATCACGCGCGACGATGTGGTCGGCAACTCCGTCCGCGCCGGGGAGTTCGCCTGGAACCGCCGCGTCGCCAAGATCGGGACTGCCACGGACCCGAAGGAATGGGGCATGACGCCCCCCACCGTCAACGCTTATTACTCGCCATCGCAGAACAATATCAATTTTCCAGCGGGCATCCTGCAGCCGCCGTTCTTTGACCGCTCTATGGACGATGCCGTGAATTTCGGCGCCATCGGGGCCATCATCGGGCACGAGCTGACCCATGGTTTCGACGATCAGGGGCGCAAGTTCGACGCGCAGGGTAATCTCAGCGACTGGTGGACCGCCGAGGATGCGCGCGAGTTCGAGAAGCGCGCCGAGTGCTTTGTGCGGCAGTATGCGGGTTATGAAGGCGCACCCGGTGTAAAGCTGAACGGAAAGCTTACGCTCGGGGAGAATGCAGCCGATGGCGGCGGCGTGCGCGTAGCATACATGGCGCTGCTTTCGACGTTGTCAGGCAAGCCCGCGGCGAAGATCGATGGCTTCTCCCCGGAACAGCGCTTCTTCCTGGGATGGGCGCAGGTGTGGTGCCAGAACCGCACCGAAGAATTTGCGCGGCGTCAGGCGGTGACGGATCCGCACTCACCCGGCAAGTGGCGCGTCAACGGGGTGGTTTCGAGCATGCCGGAATTTCAGAAGGCCTTCGGCTGCACCCAGGGTCAGCCGATGGTGAGGGAAGAGGCCTGCCGGGTCTGGTAGACTGCCTTCGTGCGGCTCCTCCTCTTGGCTGTCGCGGCTCTCGCCGCTCTTTGCTACGGCGACGTTCGGGCCGGCCTGGAGGCCTTGTACCGGGGGGATCGAGACGCCGCGCTGCGCGAGATTCGCGCGTCAGCCACGGAAGGCGATGCCGAAGCTCAGTTTCTGCTCGGAAAGATTTACGAGGAAATGGAGGGCTTCGAGCACGATTTCGCCGAAG
The DNA here is from genome assembly GCA_035561075.1 of Bryobacteraceae bacterium. Lineage (GTDB taxonomy): Bacteria > Acidobacteriota > Terriglobia > Bryobacterales > Bryobacteraceae > JAMCRM01. Next base: position 8,109 of record DATMYF010000013.1, on the reverse strand, counting down.
CCATGAGGTGGTACAGGGAAGCCGCCGGGCAGAAGCATCCCGCCGCGACTTTCGCGATCGGGGTGCTGCACGAGTTCGGGCGCGGAGTGGAGCCGGATCTCGACGAGGCCACTGCCTGGTACCGCCGCGCCGCCGATCTGGGCCACCACGAGCAGCGGATCACCACCGTAAGGGTCCGCTGGTATCCAGGGCCGGAGGAACTGCACCTGGAGCCGCCGCCCGATCCGTGGCTGCCGGAAAGTCCCACGGCGGAAGAGCTCGACCGTCTTCGCGATGCCGGCCTGCACGGCCGCCTGGTGATGAACGGGTACTCGATCGATGGACGCGGGCTGCGCAGCCGCGCGGTCGTCGTCATGCACCGGCAGGTGGAGGAGCCCGTCCGGCTCGCCGCTCCGGACAATAGCTGCGTGGTTCTGGTGCAGCGTGAGGACGCCTGGGAGCGGCTTCCCGGCGATGCTCCCGTGCTGCCGCGGTCAATTGTGATTGCACCCCAGCCGGATACGCCGGTTTTCACGCTGGTCTCCGTGGAACTGTTCGGCGGTGGCTCGACGGGCGGCGTCGGGTTCGGGTGGAAATAGCCGCTTCGTAATTTCCCGCACACTTGGTTTTGCCAACTCCCGCTACCTGTGCGCTACTATGCGGACACGGGAAGCGGAGGGTTTTGCGCTTGTCCATCACCATAGGGGTCCCCAGAGAAACGTTCCCCGGGGAGCGGCGCGTGGCGATGACGCCGCGTGCCATGGAGACGCTCGCCAAGAGCGGCGCCGAGTTCCTGGTGGAGCCGGGAGCGGGGGAGGCAGCGGGCTTCCCCGACAGCGAATACCGGGAGCGCGGCGCGCGTCTGGCTGCCGATCGCTCCGAGGTTTTCGCCGCTTCCGATGCCATCGTGCAGGTGCGGTCGCTGGGTGCCAACCCGGACACCGGCCGCGACGATCTGCCCCTCTTTCGCCGCGAACAGATCGTAATCGGCATGGGCGAGCCGCTCACCGCCGTACGTGAAGCCGCGGATCTGGCGGGACGCGGCGTCACCATGCTGGCCATGGAGTTGATGCCCCGCATCACTCGCGCGCAAGCCATGGACGTGCTTTCGTCGATGGCTACCATCGCGGGCTACAAGGCCGTGCTGTTGGCCGCCGATACGCTGCCCCGCATGTTCCCCATGCTCATGACCGCTGCAGGGACCATCGCCCCGGCGCGCGTCTTCGTGCTGGGGGCCGGGGTGGCGGGATTGCAGGCCATTGCCACGGCGCGGCGGCTGGGCGCAGTGGTGAGCGGCTACGACGTGCGGCCGGCGGTGCGGGAGCAGGTGGAGAGCCTGGGGGCCAAGTTCATTGTGCTCGACCTTGAGACCGCGGGCGCGGAAGCCGGCGGAGGCTATGCCGCCCAGATGGGCGAGGAGTTCTACCGGCGCCAGCGCCTCATGATGCTCGAGGTGCTGCGACAGAACGAGGTCGTGATCACCACTGCCGCCGTGCCCGGCAAGAAGGCGCCCGTGCTGGTGACCGCGGAGATGGTGCGGGTGATGCCGCCCGGTTCCGTGCTAGTGGACCTGGCCGCGGAGAGGGGCGGCAATTGCGAGCTGACGCGTCCCGGGGAGACGGTTCGAGAGGGCGCAGTCACCATTTTGGGGCCGCTCAATCTCGCGTCCACGGTGCCGTTCCACGCCAGCCAGATGTACGCGCGCAACATCGCTGCTTACCTGAAACACCTCATCCGTGACGGCGTGCTGGCCATCGACCCGGCCGACGAGATCACCCGCGACACCCTGGTGACGCATGGTGGCGAAGTGGTGCACCCGCGCATTCGTGAGGCGTTGGGACTGGCGGGAGAGCCCGCCGTTCCAGGGAAGGGATAGACCTTGCACATCGACGAAAGCGATATCTACGTTTTTATGCTGGCGGCGTTCCTGGGGTTTGAGTTGATCCGCCGCGTGTCGCCGCTGCTGCACACGCCGCTGATGTCGCTGACCAACGCCATCTCCGCGATCGCCGTCGTGGGCTCCCTCATCCTTGCGGGAGAGCGTGATGCCACGACGCTGACGCGCGTGCTCGGCACCATTGCGGTGCTGGCCTCCACCATCAACATCGTCAGCGGCTTCCTGATTACCGACCGCATGCTGAAGATGTTCAAACGAGACCGGGGGAACCGGCGATGATCGCGGCACTGGTGCAGCTCAGTTACATCGTCGCGGCGGGGCTGTTCATCCTGGCGCTGAAGTGGCTGAACTCCCCGGTCACCGCGCGCCGCGGCGTGTTCGCCGGCGAAGTGGGAATGCTGCTGGCCATCGTCGGGACGCTACTCCGCCCGGAGGTGCAGAGCTTCGAGTGGATCGTGTTCGCGCTGATCGTCGGCTCGGCGATCGGGGTGCCGCTGGCGTACCTGATGCCCATGACCGCGGTGCCGCAGCGGACGGCGCTTTCCCACGCTTTTGGCGCGCTGGCCGCGGGACTCGTGGGCACGGCTGAATACTTCCGGCACGAGCCACACGGCTTCGTGATGGTGGCGCTGGTAATCGAGATGCTGCTGGGCTTTCTGACCTTCACCGGCAGCCTGATGGCGTTCGGGAAGCTGCAGGAGATCCTGCCCACCCGCCCCATGGTTTACCGCAACCAGAACTTTATCAACCTGTCGTTATTGGCCGCAGCGGTGGGTTTCGGGGTGGCGCTGATCGTGCGTCCCGAGGCGACCTGGATGTTCCCGATCTTCGTGGGGCTCTCGCTACTGTTCGGGGTGCTCCTGATCATGCCCATCGGCGGCGCGGATATGCCGACGGTGATTGCGCTGCTGAATTCGTACGCGGGCCTGGCAGCCTCGGCCATGGGGTTCGCGCTCGACAATAAGCTGCTAATTATCGCCGGAGCGCTCGACGGGTCCTCGGGTTTTATCCTGTCGATCATCATGTGCCGCGCCATGAACCGGTCTTTCACTAACGTGCTGTTCGGCGCGTTCGGGCAGGTGCAGATGAAGGCGGAGGGCGCGGTGGAGAAGCGCACGGCGCGCAGCGCCACTCCGGAGGAGGCCGCCGAAATCCTGGATTCCGCGCGCCTGGTGATCGTGGTGCCGGGCTACGGGATGGCCGTCGCGCAGGCCCAGCACAAACTGCGCGAACTCTACGACACCCTCACCAAGCGCGGCGTGGACGTGCAGTTCGGCATCCATCCGGTGGCCGGCCGCATGCCCGGCCACATGAATGTGCTGCTGGCCGAAGCGGACATCCCCTACGACAAGCTGCATGAGATGGAGGACATCAACTCCGAGTTCGCCCACGCCGACGTAGCGCTCATCATCGGCGCCAACGACGTGACCAACCCGGCCGCGCGTAACGACCGCAGCAGTCCGATTTACGGCATGCCCATCCTCGACGTGGACAAGGCCCGCACCGTGATGGTAATCAAGCGCAGCCTCAGCCCCGGCTTCGCCGGCATCGATAACGAGCTGTACTACATGGATAAAACGCTGATGCTGTTCGGTGATGCCAAGGCGTTCCTCGGGGGCATCGTGAAGGCGCTCTCGGCTGTGCGGGCGTGAGGTGGCGGTGCTACGTGAGCGCCACGACCTCGTCGAACTCCGTGGACGGTGAATCTGGCAGAGTCACCAGGGTACGGTCGCCGTCGTCATGCAACGATGCTCGCCGGCCCGTACGCAGGACCGTGGCGGTTGCCGGACGCGGCGCTCCGGTGAGCGTCGCGGTGCGCTTCTCGGGCGTGAGGAAGTGGAGATACCAGGTGCTGCCCTTGACCGTCACCGGCACGTCCGCCCGCTGCGGGTATGGCCCCGCTTCCACGTCGAATAGCGACTCGGCGCTGTGCTTCATCCAGGCGGCCATCTGGTCGCAGATGTCGTAGAATGCCGGCCTCATAGTGCCGTCCGGACGAGGGCCAAAACTCACCATGTAATTGCCGCCCCAGGCCCGGTTTCGCGCCAGACGTTCGATGATGTACGCCGCGCTCTTGCAGGGCTTGTGCTCTCCACGGTAGCTCCAACCGCCGCAGGCCGCCTCGCATTGTTCCCAGATGCCTTCGGGACGCTCGCCCGGATTGCGATTCTCAAACCCCGTGCTAAAATCCCCGAGCATCCGCCCCTGGTCCCAGATCATGTTGCGGTCGTTCAACACGATTTCGGGCTGGAGCTTTCGCACATAATCCTCCAGCTCCCGGCCATGGTGGTCGATCCCAGTCGGCCAGTCGTAGCCGTCCCACCACAGTAGGTCGATCTTGCCGTACCGCGTCAGCACCTCGCCCATCTGCCCCTTCACGACGGCATAGAATTGCTCGAAATATTTCTGGATCTCCGCGAGCGGCATGTCCGCGTAGCGCGGCAGACCTTGGTGCCTCTCGGGACGCCGGAACCGGAACTCGGGATCGCGCAACGGGAACCCGCGCCAGGGCCAGCCCTTCGGATTGAAAAGCCAATCCGTGGGCGAGTAGGACAGGCCCACCTTCAGGCCGCTGTTGCGGCACGCTTCGACGAACGGCCGCACGAAGTCGCGCCCCTTCAAATGCTGTTTGGTGCCGAAATCGCCGTACTCGGTGGGCCACATCGCGTAGCCGTCGTGATGGCGCAGCAGAAAGCCGGTGTATTTGAAACCGGCCCGCGCAGCCGCGGCGAGCCATTTGGCGGGTTCGTAGTTCCGCGGATTGAAGCGGTCGGCCAGACCAATATACTTCTCGACGGGCCAGTATTGGTTCGGCGGTTCCATGTCACGGAAAAGACCCCAGCCGCCTTCGACTTCTCCGACGCTGCAAGGACCCCAGGGCGTGAACAATCCCAGCCCTGCTTTTGGAAACCACGGTTGGATTTTGCGATGCACAACCGACTCGGGTGTCCGGCGAAAGGCCTCCGTCTTATCCTGCTGTTCGGCCAATCGCAGTCCGAACCCTCCCATGGCGCACGTCATAAAGGCGCGGCGGTCAACGACATGTTGCATAACGACCTCGGCGCTAGCCCAGTTCAGGCCCAGAAAGGTAATTCTGGTGAGCCGGGCAGGACTCGCAATGTTTTCGCGCCACGAGTTTATCACACGCGGGCCGGTCTTCCGCAGCAGCGGAGATTTGCGCCTCTCCGCGAATTAAGTGTGCTGGCCCGCGAAGACACGCGCCGAAGTGGCCTTCATAGCGGCGGCCATTCGCCGCGAAGGCCACGAGGTTCGCCGCGGACATTCCTGCAAGAACCAGCCACGTCCGCGCGCTCTGCGGGCGCACGTTCGGCATCCACCTTGCGGCCGGTGAAGGCGCTCTCGGCCGTCCGGGCCTGAGTTACCGGCACGTCAACCTGCTCCGGGACAGCCACGCTTCCACGTCGCCTGGTTGCAATGCAGGGTGTATGCGGCCTTAGGCGCTAGTTTAGACGAGGTCGCCGGCTGGTTTATCTGGTGCGGACGGGGGGACTTGAACTTCTGACCCCTACAGATAACACGTAAGTTATTGATTTTGCGTATCGGCTAAAACGGCAAAACCGGCAAAAACGGAGGCCGTGGTACGTCTGTGGTACGTGAGCATAGACATCCTAAGGGAGTGGGGGCCCCAACTTCTCCGGTAGGGGCAGACCGAGCTTCGGGAGAATCGCTTGGTAGTTACCGGAAATAGCCATGCGGGAGAGGAACTCTTCTGTTAACGCCACACTGGTGTTTACCGCCCACCTGGAGCAACCGTACCCGAGGCAATGATCGGGGTACCAGCAGTTCCCAGAACCCGCGAAAAGGGCGCTTGGCGGGAACTTGTGCTTCAATTTCACCTCGAACCCGTGTGCGCCGGTAGGCGCTGGCAGCCACTCCGGCTCATAATGCACGAGTGCATTCCGGAGTTGGATTAGCAGATGAGCATCCTGGTATGGCTGCCTTCCGTCCTCAAGTTGGGGTTTCCCGGCCAGCACAAGCGCGACCTGGTATTTCTTGAGAATTGGGTAAGACGCGGTCCGAGGGATACCCATACCCCACAACTCGCGCATGAGGTCGTGCGCTGATTGGGTCAGCGGTTTAAGGGCGTTGTGGCCATCGGCTGCGTTGCAGAAAACCTCGTTGATAGCCGCTTCGAGAAAGGCCACAGCGGAGAGCACGCTGCCGATCACGTATGATCGATGCTCGTGGCTGAACTTCGGTTGTCCAGTGTGCCGGTTCTCAAGCTCCAGTCCGAGTCGAGCAAAGTGCACCGCAGCGAATAGGTGGTGCGCTGAGAGGTACGTCCGCATCGCGATCTTCGCGCCATCCTGCATTGTGCCGGAATCTCCCTGCGGGCAATGATATCCGAAAAGACGCTGGCTTTTAACTTTGCAAGAAAAAGTTCTTTCTGACAGAATAGAAGTAGCCGCCTAGCTCTCCGCGGGGCGACAAGCCGGCGACCCTGACCGGTTGGCGGCTGCTCCATCAAGGGAGATCGTGAGGGAGCGATCCGATGGAAGCCACCCCGAGCTACGGGTACTACGAGGCGCAGCCTCCTTTCCGATTGACCAAAGAGCAGCATCGCTTCTGGACGTGCCTCCGCGACGTGTGCCAGCGGTACTGGCAAAAGCCCAACGGCCCTCCGCGCAACCCGATTGGCGACCTGCTGTTCAACGTATCGCCGGAGTGGAGGCGGGCGATCATAGAACTGCCCGATGCTTATGGGTTGAGGCGCGGCGGCCGCCAGTCCGCCGGGGACTCTCACCGCGCGATGCTTGAGCGGTGGGCAGAGGAGCATGGCCTTACCTGCGATGGCAACGCCGCAGCCTGGGTCGTCCAACACGTGGATGATCGTCTTCGAGCCATGCGCGCCGAGATATCCGCCGATGCCGGACCGGGCACCGGACCGTCAACCGAGGTCGAGGCGACCAGTCCCGCGCCGCGAAATTTGCCAGCGCCATTCGTCATCTACCTGGACAGTCCAGATCGTCTCTTCGGCGAGAACTGGAAGCAGTACAGAAGCCGGATCCTGAAAGCGGCGAAGGCACGCGCCGACGAACTGCGCGCCACCTCAAAGCGTAAACCCACAAAGGCCCCCGGCGGCCGCAAGTGTGGGAACTACGAGCACATCCACTACGAGTTCCTGATCCTCGCGATCTGCGGAGTTCCGTGGACGGAGATTTGGCGCAAGTACGAGAAGGGGTGCCGCTACCGCACCGCGAGCACGATTCGGGAGGGTGCGCTGAGTGTGGCCTCGTTGATCGGCCTTGACGCGCCACGCTTCAGGCGGGGGCGCGCCCTTATCCAGAAATAGCACGCCTTAAGGTAGCTATTTTCGACAAAACCACCGTTCTGTTTCTGCGTATAACTGCTTTATTTTCTGTCGCATACGTGTGATATGATGGTTTCACGGAGATAGTGTATGTATTGTTCGGCGAAGGACGTCGCGGGTCGCCTCGGGGTCAGCCGGGATGCTGTCTACGCGTGGGCCAGGAAGGGGCAGTTGCCTGGTGCTGTGCGAATCGGAGGCACGCTGAGGATCGACGACGACGAGCTATCGAAATTCCTCCGGAGTGGCGGTGCACTGGTTCGGCACGCGCGGGTGCTGCGTCCTGAGTTGGCTGAGGACAACCTCACCGTGCGGCGCGAGGGCAACGCCTTTGAGCACCGCTGGCTGGGAGCAGACAAGCGGACGGTGCGTGATGCGCATCCGTATTCACCATCAATTCGCGAAGTTGAAGCGTAGAAGACCAGTCAGCTTCCCAAACAACAAGAGCGCAGAGTGGGCAACGGAATCGCCGCATCCAGAGTGGCCGGGGCAACTGTGCCCGATCCGTTCGGCCGGATCTTCACGCCGCAGCAACTCGCGGAGTTGTGGCAGGTCAGCACCGATACGATCCGGAGCCTGTTTATGGATGAGCCCGGGGTGCTGCGGTTCGGCAGCGACGGCAACACCCGGCGGGGTAAGCGGGCCTACATCACCTTGCGAATCCCCGAAGCGGTGGTGGCGCGGGTTTTCCGGGAGCGGAGCAGGTAGGCCAGCGAATACATGCCGCCATGTTGCGAACAGCAGCGGGCGGTTTTCTTTTTGCGAAAAGACCGGCGCAAAGCCGGCTGATCTGGAGGAGATATGAAAGAATCCCCCCTTGCGGCTCCTGATGTGATGCCGCCCATTGAACAACACGCGGCCCTTAGCGTCGAGGTGATTGACTACCGCGCATTTTCGAAAAATA
>DATMYF010000012.1:0-2597 GCA_035561075.1 Bryobacteraceae bacterium | reverse complement strand
GGCTTCCACTTCCTGAATCGCCTTCTCGCTGAACTGCGGCCAAGGCGGCAGTTTCGTCTTGACGGCCTTCTCTCCGCCGTTGATTGCCAGGGTCTCTCTCATGTCGGTATTCTCCTCGTCTCTGTCCGCCGATCTGCGGTTCATAGTTTATATCACAAAGATCCGGTGTTCCGAAGAATGGAAACGGAAGCTAGCGGTAATGTTGCGCCCACCCAACGCCGCCTCGTATATGTGATATTGTGCTTGCGAACTTAAACCCGGAGGTGTCATCTATGGACGTCAGAACAAATCGCCGATCGTTCCTGATCGGCTCGGCGGCGAGTCTCGGTGTACCCCTTGTGAACGCCGCGGAGGGTAAGGAACTCCGCGCCGCGTTCATCGGCGTCGGAAATCGTGGTTTCTCGTTGCTGCAACAGACGTTGCGCCAGGAGAATGTCGCGGTGGTGGCGGTCTGCGACACGAACCCGGATAAACGCGACAAGGCGCTGGGAGCCGCCGGCAAATTTCATCCCCAGTCCTTGACGGAATGGCGGAAAGTGATCGACCTCAAGGAGGTCGATGCCGTCTTCATTGCCACACCGTGCGACCTGCACGCCGAAATGGCAGCGGCCGCGCTAACGGCCGATAAGTACGTCTACTGTGAAAAGCCGCTCGGCATCTATCCCCAGGAAGTGGACAAGGTGCTCAAAGCCTCACGGCGCTCGAAGGCCTTCCTTCAGATCGGGCAGCAGATGCGGTATTGGCCCTGGCTCGCGGGATCAATTCCCCACATCCACAGCGGCATCGTCGGGAAGGTCCTGATGGTGAAAGCTCAGCGCCACAGCACGCCGCGTGGAAAAGAGACGCTGCCCGAATGGTACTTCGACGTGAAGCGCTCGGGTGACCGCATTGTGGAGAACGGCGTCCACAACCTGGATGTCTGCAACTGGATTATCGGCAGCCGCCCGGTGGCCGCGTTCGGTTACGGAGCCGTCTACATGAACGACCCGAAGCCGCCCGGGACCGAGTACATGGATGCATATAGCGTCATGTACCAATACGAAAACAACGTGAACCTCACGTATAGCGAGGCAGTGATCCATCCGCGTGGCCTGAAAGAGTTGTCGAACGGCCAGTGGTACGTGGTCTTCGGAGACAAGGGCGCGGTCACGATCAAGTCCCGCTCCGGCCTGTTTTATGAGATGCAGGCGACGAATGAACCTCGGGAATTGCTGACTCCACCGCAGCAGGACGTGAAGGAAAATGCCGTAGGCGAGTTCTTTAACGCGATTCGCGAAAGGCGGCAGCCGTTCGCGAACATTTCAGTGGCCGCCAACGCCGCCCTCACCACGATGATGGGACGCGAAGCTATTTACAAGCGCAAGATGGTGACCTGGAAAGAACTGGGCGTTACCGTATAGTGAACCGGCCGGCCGCCGAGCGCTACGCTGCGGCGGCCGGCCGTAACCGTGTGCCGCATTCCACGGCCCACGCCAGGAGTTCGTCGCGCCTAGCCTGCCAGCGCGTAGATCTTATCCACCACCGCCGACATTTTGTTGATCTGCTCCGGATCGTTGGGATCGTAGCCGTATTCCGGTGAGAGCCAGCCGCGATAGTCGACCTTGACCAAGGCGTCGATCACTTCTTTCCAACTCGCGTCGCCTTCCATCAGGGGCACGAATTTGTTCGTCTGGACTTTGAAGTCTTTCAGGTGCACCCGTTTGATGCGCGGGCCGAGGGTGAGGATCCAGTCCTGCGGGTACCCGAACTGCATGACATTGCCGATATCGAAATGCGTTTGCAGCCACGGGCTGTGGAACTGGTCCACGAAGGCACGCATTTCCAGGGGGCTCAGCAGGAACTTGTTCCACACGTTTTCCATCGTGAGGATTACCTTCGCCTGCGCGGCGTGGGGTATCGCCTTCCTCAGTTCTTCGCTGGTCCGCTTCCATGTGTCATCGTAGCCGTACATGAGCTTTGCGCCGCCGCCGACGCGCGACGGAACCAGCAGAATGGTGCCGCTGTTGAGGGCATGGCTAATGTCGATGGACCGCTTGATGACATCGACGCCTTGGGCACGGACGGCGGGGTCGGGATGGTTAAGCGGGCATTTCGAGAACGGGCTGGAAACCGAAATAGTCACGATGGTCACGCCGGCATCGCGGGCCGCGGCCGCAATGCTCTTCAGTTCCTTGGGAGAAGTCTCCAGCGTCAACTTTTGTCCCATCGTGATCTCATATCCGTCAAAACCGGCGCGCTTGACCTGGCGGAAGGCCTCGTCCAGCGGCACCGGGCGCGGAATGATACCGTCACAAATACTCTTCTTGAAACGCCCGCCGGAAGCTTGGGTGGGAGATGCATGGCCCGGCAACGACGTAGCTGCCGAGAGCGCGATGAAATCTCTGCGATTCATGATTTGCCTCGCCGAGAATTCTATCACGACGGCCGTTTTCAAATCGCCAAGATTGAAGGGTGGTTGTCGTTAACTCGTCAAGATGTCCGCTTTAATTAACAGACGATCTGTCCGGTTTGCGGTTTAAAGGGCGCGGCCGTCAGGCCGCCGCCTTGGGTTTGGCTTTTGCCTTTGACAGGGCACGAGCCGTGGTCGGCGCGGTGGA
>DATMYF010000011.1:0-12953 GCA_035561075.1 Bryobacteraceae bacterium | reverse complement strand
CCGATCGGCCAGGAAGAAGACGCGCCCGACCCCGAGGGTTCCCTCCATCCCGAGATCGTGCGCGCTGTAGGCTTCTGTCGTCCTGAACCCGGCCTGATCGAGCGCGGCGCCGATCGCCTGCCGGGAGTAGCATCGTTCCGTCACCACGGAATCGCTGCGCCGCCAATGCCCGTTCAGCTTCCGGAACATGGTGAGACGGCAATGCGCCAGGCCGTTGCGCGGGTCGAAACCCTCGCCCTTCACGATCAGCACATGGTCCGGCTCCACGATCGATATATCGCCGCTCCAGCCTTCCCGGTAGGCTTCCTCGAGTAGCATGTCGAAGAAGAAGAGGCCGCCGGGCGCGAGGGTCGCGGCAACATTGGCAATGGTGCGGTTGAGGTCCTCTGCGGTGAGGATGTGGTTCAGGGTGTCGAACGTGCAGACCGCGGCATCGAACGGCCCGGGCGGGCGGAAATGACGCATGTCCTCGGCGTAAAACTCCGCCCCAGGAGCGTGCCGCCGGGCGCAGGCCGCCATCTCGGGCGAGACGTCCACCCCGGTCACACGGAAACCGCGCGCCGTCAGTTTCGCGGCCAGATACCCGGTACCGCAGCCCACGTCAAGAATGCGGGCGCCCGGTGGCAGGCGCGCCAGCAGCACGCGCTTCACAATGCGGTAGGCGCAGCCGTGAAACGGCCGGTTCCAATAGCGCTCGTAAAACCACGCGAAGGCATCGTAGGCCGCGGGTTGGGCGGGTATTGACATAGTCTGCCGGGCTGCTGTTAAGTAGTGGCTGATGCAAACAGCCAACCTTCAGACTGTAGCAGGGCCCGGCCGCGCCCGGGCGGCCCTGGTAGCGGCATTCGGGTTGTTGCTCTACGGATGTTCGTCCCCCGAGCCCGCCAAAAAGGCGCCCGCGAAGGCCGCCGACGAGCGCCCGCCGGAAGTCTACCGGGTCGCTTTCGATACCAGCAAGGGCCCCTTCACGGTCGAGGTAACCCGCGCGTGGGCGCCCCACGGTGCCGACCATTTTCACGCCCTGGTGAAGACCGGCTTCTACGATGGCGCCCGATTCTACCGCGTGGTGCGCAATTACGTCGCGCAGTTCGGCATCGGGGCCGACGCGTCTATGAACCGCCTCTGGTCGTCCGCGGGCATCCCAGACGACCCGGTAAAAGAGAAGAACCGCAAAGGCACCATCACCTTCGCCATGCGCGGCCCGGGAACCCGCACCACCCAGGTTTTTATCAACCTGAAGGACAATCTCGCGCTGGATAAAGAGGGCTTTGCGCCATTCGGCAAGGTGGTGGAAGGCATGGATGTGGTGGAAAGCCTCTACAATTCCTATGGTGACATGGCGCCGCGCGGCAGCGGGCCGGACCCGAAACTGATCGAGACGCAGGGCAACAGTTATCTCGAAAGCCGCTTCCCACGGCTCGATTTTATTAAGAAGGCATTCATAAATCCGGCTTCGTAAGCCGAATTTCTGGTGCTATAATCAGTTCGCCCGGCAGGCTATAACCCGCGGCGAGGGGGTCTGGGGGCACGCCACTTCGACAATGCGTTGCTTGATAGCCTGGCTGCTGGCAGCGGTGCTGGTACAGTCCGCCGCCGGGGCCGCCGCCAAGAAGAGCAGGAAGCCCGCGAGCCGGCGCGCCGCGACTGCCACCGCCGGGAAGTCGGCGGCCAAGAAAGCGCCCACCCGGAAAGCTGCCTCAAAGAAGAAAAGGAAACGGGCACCCAGGCCTCTCCCCTTTGTAGACCAGACCGCCGGAGACTTCGTGGATGGGGACGACCTGGCCATCCGCCGCGCCGCCGTCGAGGCGCTCGGCAACTATGCCGGCAGCGTTGTAGTGGTGGACCCCAACACCGGCCGCATCCTCACCATCGTCAACCAGAAACTGGCCTACCGCAGCGGCTTCATCCCCTGTTCCACCGTCAAGATTGTCACCGCGCTGGCCGCGTTGAGCGAAGGCATTGTAGACCGCGACACACCCGTCAAGCTGGGGCGCCGCTACAGCATGAACCTGACCACCGCGCTGGCCCACTCGAATAACCCGTATTTCGCCATTCTGGGCACCAAACTCGGCTTCGAGCGGGTGCGCCGCTACGCCCGCATGTTCGGGCTGGGTGAGAAGGCCACCATGGACATCGAAGCCGAACAGGCCGGCGAACTGCCGGTCGAGCCGCCCGCGAACGGCGGCGTGGGAATGATGACCAGCTTCGGCGAAGGTATCCTCCAGACCCCGTTGGAACTGGCCTCCATGCTGGCCGCCATCTCAAATGGCGGGACGCTCTACTACCTGCAATACCCGCGCTCCCAGCAGGAGATTGAGCAGTTCGTCCCCCAGGTGAAACGCCGGCTGGAGATTCAGCCGTGGCTTTCCGATGTGAAGGTCGGGATGCGCGCGGCAGTGGAGTTCGGGACCGCGCGGCGCGCCGGTTACGGCCAGAACGAACCCGTGATGGGCAAGACCGGGACGTGCACGGACCACCGCACCTCCACCCACATGGGCTGGTTCGGCTCCTTCAATGACGCCGGCCGCAATAACCTGGTCGTGGTCGTGATGCTCACCGGCGGCTCCTCTGTAAACGGGCCGGTGGCATCGGGCGTGGCGGGCAACGTTTACCGGCAGCTTTCCACCCAGAACTACTTCGCCGCGGGCGGGTCGCTGCCTCCCGTGGGGATGATTTCCACCCAGGCCTGCTGCGGCCAATAATCGGAGAAGAATTGAACGAGACGCGAGATCCACTCGACGGATACCCTATCGTCCTGACGCTGCCCGTACAGTGGGGCGACCAGGACGCTTTTGAGCACGTGAACAACACCGTCTACCTGCGCTGGTGCGAAACCGCGCGGGTGGAATACCTGGTCCGCATCGGACTTTTCGAGAGGCGCAACGCCGCCGGAATCGGCCCTATCATGGCTAACATCACCATCGATTACAAGCGGCCGGTCACTTACCCGGATAGCGTCCGCGTGGGCGCGCGAGTTACCAGGATCGGGAACAGCAGCTTCCACATGGAGCACCTGGTGGTGAGCGAAGCCATGAACGCGGTAGCGGCCGCCATGGATTCCGTGCTGGTGGTAGTCGACTATACCCGGAACAAGCCGGTGCCCGTCCCTGCGGCGGTGCGCGGGGCCATCGAGCAGCTTGAAGGCAGGGCGTTCGAAACACCCGGGAAGTAGTCAGCGCGGGAAGAGACGGTAGCCGCGGCCCGGAGGGAACCAGCCCGCCAACAGTTCGAGGCGCGCCCGCAACGCGACGGCGGGCAGGTGGTCAGGGCCGGTCCGCACAGTGACGTCGTGCCACAGCGAGTGCACGTACTCCGCGGCGGTCCCGGCAAAAGCGGCACGGCCGTAGCGGCCCAGGATCCGCCGGTTGCGCGCGGCATCGGGGCCCGCCAGCAGCCGCAATTTTTCTTCAAGCGCCTGTTCGTCGATCTCCCCTTCAACGCCGGCGCGGATCTCCGCCGCGATCAAACGCCACCACTCTTCCAGTTCCCCGCCGGACAGCCGTTCCCAAACGGCCTGCCCGATGCACAGCAGCAATTCGAGAACGACGTCGTGGTCCGGCACGCCGGCTGTAGCGACTGTAATATCGATGCGCGCCGGGCTGTCGGTCCATGTGGAAGCGGCTTCGAGATCCGGAGTGGCGGTAATCCTGCATGGCGGCAGCCGTAGTGCCATGGCGGGCGGCACAGCTCGCACTACAGGCCGGATGAAATCCCGCACGAGCCCATCCGGCGCACGCCCGGCCAGTTCCCAGCCGTGTGCCAGCCGCATCACACAATCCTCGTCAGCAGCCCGGCGTCTGCAGTTTCTTCAACAGCCAAGCCATGTTCCGCCCCAGCGTCTGCATGGTGTGGATACCCTCTTCGTCCTTAGCGGCATCGCCCAGCCCCCTGGCGAGGGAGACGTTCCAGTAGCTCGACCCCGGCACCATCATCTCGTTGATCAGGAAGAAGTGGTTGAGGGTATCGAAGGCGTGCAACCCGCCGGCACGGCGCATCGCGACCACCGCCGCCCCTGCCTTGTGCCGCAGCAATTGGCCGTTGGCGCGGGAGACGTAGCCGGCGCGGTCGATCAGGGCTTTCATCTCCGCGGTGACGTCGCTGAAGTAGGTGGGGGAGCCGAGGATCACTCCATCAGCGGCGAACATCTTCTCCATGAAACCGTTGGCATCGTCCTCAACGGCGCAGCGGCCGTTCTTGTTGATGCTGCACTTCATGCAGGCGCCGCAGCCGCGGATTTCCGCCCCGCCCACCTGCACCAGTTCGGTCTCGATGCCCTCGCCCTCGAGTTCGCGCCGCACGCTATCGAGCAGGTACGCGGTATTGCCGCGCTCGCGCGGGCTGCCGTTGAAAGCAATCACTTTCATAAAGGTTTATGATATCCCGCGGCCCGGTGGAGGCGGACGTCCCCGGGATATAATTAGCAGTCTCGATGACCCTCGCCCCGCGGCTTTTGCCATATCTCCTGCTCTTGTTGCCGCTCGCCGGGCGCGCCGCGGACCTGCTGGTGACGGACGGCTCCGGTCTGCCCGTCCCAAGCGCGGTGGTGGTAGTCCGGAACGCGCAGCAATCGCGCGTGGCGGAGGCCGTCACGGACGAACGCGGCGAAGCTCCGCTCCCTCTGCCGCCGGGCGCCTATGCGGTGGAGATTCGGGCAACCGGTTTTGCCGCCACCGAACGGCGGGTGCGGCTGGGCTCCGGACGTGTAGCGGTAGCGCTCGCACCTGGGGAGCTGCGCTCCCAGATCACAGTCACGGCCAGCCGCGGCACGGTGGAGGATACGCGCGAGAGCGCCCGCATCGCCTCCGTGATCTCCCGCGATGCCCTGGCCGAGCGCCCCCTCCCCACTACCGGCGCGGCACTCGAATCGAGCCCAGGGATCCTGGTGCAGCAGACGGCCTACGGGCAAGTCTCCCCGTTTCTCCGCGGCCTCACCGGCTATCACGTGGTGAACCTGCTCGACGGCGTGCGCTTCAACAATGCCACCTTCCGCTCCGGTCCGAACCAATACCTGGCGTTTGTGGACCCCGCGCAGATCGACCGCATCGAGGCCGTGCTCGGTCCCGCCGGTTCGCTCTACGGCAGCGACTCGCTGGGCGGCGCAATCCACGTGCTCAGTGCATCCCCATCCCCCGGAAGCGGTCGCGTGGTCCATGGCGATGTGGCGCTTTCCGGCAGCTCGGCGGACCTTTCCGGCGGCGCCGTCGCGCGCCTTTCCGCGGCTGGCCGCGGGGTGGCCTGGCTCGGGGGCATCAGCGCGCGGCGGCATAACGACCTGCGCGCCGGCGGATCGAACGATTCCCACAACGTGCTCCAGCGCCTCTTCGGGCTCTCGTCCGCAGAGACCCGGAATTTGCTGGGCGCCCGATTGCAGGACACCGGCTTCGGCCAGCACGGCGTTCACTCGAAGCTGCTGCTCAGCCTGCCGCGCCGGCAGAACGTCACCTTGTGGTACCAGGGCAGCCGCACCGAAGACGTGCGCGGCTACAAAGACCTGCTGGGCGGCCTCGGGCGGCTGGCCTCCGCTTTCGACCCCCAGCGGCTGCACTTCTTTTACGGCCGCTACGAAAAGCTGCGCGCCGGGCCGCTCGATTCGCTAACCGGCACCTTCTCCGTGAACTCGCAGCGCGACGGCTCCGTGCGGCAGGGACTGCGGCTCTCCGATGCCGTGATCCGCGACGATATCGGGGTGGACGTGTTCGGCTACGCCGCCCAGGCCGCCACCCACATCGGACGCCGCAATGCGATGGTGTTCGGCTCCGAGATCTACGATGAGCGCGTGGACGCCGTGCGGCTGAGCCGCAGCAACGGCCAGACTGAGGCGCAACGCGCGCTCTACCCCGACGGCTCGCGCTACACCACCTACGGGCTTTATGCGCAGGATACGTGGGAACTGGGCAGGCTGCGCATCAGCGGCGGCGGGCGCTTCACCAGCGTCGCGGCCCGCACCTTCGCCGCCAGCAATCCGGGACTAGGGGTGGCCGACTCCTCCCAGACGTTCCGCGACCTCACATTCGACACCAGCGTGGCCTGGCAGGCCGCGACCGCCATCGGACTCTTCGGAAACGTGAGCCGCGGCTTCCGCGCGCCCAACCTGAACGACCTGGGCGCCCTGGGCTTGAACGACCTGGGCTACGAGATCCCCGTCTCCGAAGCCATCCCCGCCGGCGCGCTGTTGGGCACCTCTTCGGGCGAAGGCGCGCTCTCGGCTGGACGCTCCGCCGCCGCCCTGGGTCCGGAACGGCTGTTCAACTACGAGGCCGGGATCAAGGTGCGGGGCCGCCGCACCTACGCCCGGGTTCAGTTGTTTGACGCCGAGATGCTCAGCCCCATCGTGCGGCGCACGCTCCTGTTCTCCGAAGGAGCGGTGCCCGGGAGCCTGGCGGGGTTGCCCGTGACGGCCCTCCCCCAATCGGCCGCGCAACGCGCCCAAGGGGTTTTGACGGTGGCGACTGCGCTCGACCCCCGCGCGGTGAAGGCATTCGTCAACGACGGCCGCGCGCGCTACTACGGGCTGGAGGCCCTGGCCGAGTGGTCCGTCTCCTCGCGCTGGCGCGTGGAGGCCAACTACTCGTTCCTTGCCGGACGCGAACTCAATCCCAACCGTTACATCCGCCGGCTGCCTCCCCAGCAGGGCTACGCGGCGGTGCGGTATATGCCCTCGGGACGACGGCCGTGGATCGAGGCGTCCATGAGCGTCGCGGGTGCGCAGGAACGGCTGAGCGGCGGCGATTTGGACGACGAGCGCATCGGCGCCTCCCGCAGCCGCCGCGATATCGCGGACTTCTTCAACGGCGCGGTGGCCGCCCGCTGGATTGCGAACGGCATTTTCACACCCACGGGAGAGACCCTGGCCGCCATCCAAAAGCGCGTCTTGCCGGCTATTGCCGGCGATGCCGTACGCGTGCCGCTCTATACCAGCACGCCCGCCTGGTATGCGCTCGGCCTTCGAGGCGGCGTGCCGCTCGACGAGCGCCTGAACCTGAGCTGGGCGGTGGCCAACCTGCTGGACCGCAATTACCGAGTGCACGGCAGCGGCATCGACGCGCCGGGCTTGAACGCCTGGGTGGCGGTGCGCTACTGCTTTTGAAGCCGAACGGAGAACGACGTGCGTCTGGAACAGTGGGAAGTCTTCAAAAACGCCGCCCGGCGCAGGTCCGCGGTGAGGGTGCCGGTGGCGCTCATCGTGGACAGCCCGTGGATACCCGGGCATCTCGGCATCGGGCACCTGGATTACTACCTCGATCCGGAAGTCTGGTTCCAGGCCAATCTCGCGGTGGAGCGGCAGTTCCCTGACGCCATACTCTTCCCAGGCTGGTGGGTGGAATACGGGATGGCCATGGAGCCCTCGGCGTTCGGCACGCGCCTGCACTTCTGGCCGGACCAGCCGCCCGCCCAGACCCCCGTGCTCTTCCGCGCCGAAGACATCGAGCGTTTCAAACCTATCGACCCTCGCGTGGACGGCCTGATGCCGCTCGCGCTGCAGCGCTACCGCACCCAGAAACAGCGCGTTTTCGATGCCGGCTACACGATCCCGGTGGTCACGGCGCGCGGACCTCTCTGCACCGCGGCTTTCGTGCGGGGCGTGAACGAATTCATGATGGATCTTGCGGAGAATCCCGCGGCGGCGCACAAGCTGCTGCGCTTCTCCACCTATGCGATCATCCGCTGGCTCGAAGCCCAGGCCGAAGCCATCGGCCCCTCGGTGGAGGGATTGTTCATTCTGGACGACATTGTGGGGTTCCTCTCGCGACGCTCCTACCTGGAGTTCGCGCATCCCTACCTGACCCAAATTTGCGAGGCGTTCCCTAAGGACTGGATCAAGGTTTACCACAACGACGCCAACGTGAAGCCGTTCCTGGCCGACCTCCCCGGGACGGGCTTCGACGTCCTGAACTTCAGCCATAACCTGGAGATCGCGGCAGTGCGGGAAGCCACGGCCGGGAAGCTCTGCCTGATGGGCAACGTGAACCCGCTGGAGTTGGGCGTCCGGGGCACCCCGGAGCAGGTGCAGCAGGCGGCGCGGGACGTGTTGGCCAAGGGGGGACGCGAAGGCCTGATC
Organism: Bryobacteraceae bacterium; assembly: GCA_035561075.1. Taxonomy (GTDB): domain Bacteria; phylum Acidobacteriota; class Terriglobia; order Bryobacterales; family Bryobacteraceae; genus JAMCRM01. The sequence goes on along the minus strand of DATMYF010000011.1, from coordinate 4,894 downwards.
CTCTCGATGGGAGGCGGCGTGAGCCCCGGCACCCCTGCGGAGAACCTGCGTGCGCTGCTTCAGACGGTAGAGGGTCCCGGCCCCTCCGGTTCCTGTTGATCGCCAGGCGGCAGTAAGGCCCGCTCCGGTTCGGGGTTCTCTTCCGGGTGTTCGGAAATGGGATTGGGTTCGTTTCGTGATTATGCACTTGACAACAATTGGAATCCGGGACCACAATGGCTTGTGAGCAAAACTGTTCGCGTTCCTATTTCGGTGGGGTTCTCGATTTCATTTTCCATTGACGGACGCGCACTTAGCCAGGGGAAGACCGTGGAGGTGGCGATTGATTTCCTTGAGTCCTGGATGCCCACGCACGTCGATGACGTAAAATACGCGCTGGTAGAAGAGTGGATTCGGCAAGCGCAGAAGCAGATCGAGGAAGACCGCCAGCTTCAGAAGACCAGAAAGAAGCGCGAAGAGATTAACGCTTCTGTGGATAAAGCGCTCCGCGAGAATCCTGAAAAGCTAGGAAAGGAGCTTAGCGATATCGCCCGCCGCACTACGCTTGAGGCGCATGGGATTTTGCCGGAAGACGACGAGTAATCGGATCAGCCCCGCTTCTTCGGCCGGCGCTGCGCCTTCGGCTCCCGCTTGCGTGGTATTTCGGCCATGGGCATAGGGGGCGTGCCCAGGAGCTTCCGGATGACGGCCTCGAATTGTTCCTTGGGGACCTTGAGGGTGTCCACGAGACTATTGTAACGCTGAGATAAGGTGCGGGGGTCAGGCTCTTATGGATTATGCCGAACAAAAGGCGAACAAAGCCCTTGACATGAGATCCGGGCGGCCGTAAGATAAAAACAATCCGCGCTTGCCGCGGAGGTGGATGGTCAGAATAGACCAGCGTGGAGGGCCGGGAAACCGGCCTTTTCCATTTCTGGGCTACTCAAGCAGGATTCTTCCGTACCCCTTAGCGGTTCCGCGGAACTCATGGCGGTTGTACTTTGCCTCCGCGATCTCACGGACTATTGCGGCGAAACAGTCCCCAGCTTCAGGCGCGCGCCCATTCTTAGCAAGAACATCGCGCGTCAGCGGGTGCGCGAGTATATCCGCCAACTGAAGGCCGGCGACGTTCGCCCACTTCGGCTTGACTTTAAGCCTCTTGCTTGTGAGCGTCATCCGAGCCTTGTCTGCGTGTAGATACCGAGTTCCACGGTCCCACACGCGTTCGTATGCAGACTTCAGGGCAGTGTCTTCTTTGCCTCCCCGGGCCTCCGCCATCACGTCACCCGAGCAGTGCTTAAGGCCCAAATAGCCGCAATACCGCTCCAGCATTGCGTGAAGGCAATAATGGTACGGATGCTGTAGTGACCTATAGCTTGCCTTGCCGTGCTCAGCTTTATCTATGACGACGGCGATGATCCGGCATTCCGCGCCACTGATCAACCTCAACAAGTCCGCATTGAACACCTCCTTCTTCGACGCGTCATTCAAGACCCCAAAGCATCCACGTCGGTTGATAATGTCTTCCCGGTGAAGAATTGGGGGCTCATCCTCGTCGTACTGAAGGTGCTTGCGCTTGAAGCAATCCAGTAAGCGCGTGAATTCGCGGTAACTTTCGTCGGCGAATGCGACCCCGATCAACCCCAGGTATCGCTTGCCCACCTCCGCCGCGTCGGAACTACTGTGATCTCCAGATTCATCCAAGTAAAGGCGATAGCGCATTGAAAGCAGCCAAGTATATACTATGAGCGGAGGGCGGGGGGATCGGACCCCAATGCCCGCAGAGCATCCAGCGGTTTATAAGACCGCGCCTGGCGCCAGCCAGTCGCCCTCCGAGGCCTACTTGATGCGCCGCAGTTCCGCCGCCCCCCCGCTGTTCTTTCCTTGGGGGCGTCGTCCTTCCACTGATGTCATGACGAGCCCAAGGAGAAGGTCTTCGAGTTCTTGTGTGTAGACTGAAAGCATCTGGGCCACGTTACTACGAGTAATCCCCTCTTCGTAAAGCTGCCTGAACACGGCCGGGAAAACGAGCGATGTTTCCCTTCCGGGAATCCCCTCTGGCTCCTTTGTTCGGTCGCGTTTTGCGATTTCCACGGCCAATCCCCGATATTGCCAGTCGCTAATCACTCGAAGTTCGTGTAGTCGGTACGCAAGTGCTCCAATTGAGACGGCCCAAATTTTCTTTAACTTGACGAGCGTATCGAATACCGGAAATCTGGGAGCGTTCGCCAGCACGCTTGCGCGAGGCATCAAGAACGCCGACGCAAAGCGATTGGCCTGCGTCTCGGCCTCGCGCCCATGCGGCGATGCCTCCTTATGGAGGACGAGGTGCCCGAGTTCATGCGCGGCGTCAAACCTACTCCGCTCTGAACTCTTGTTGGTATTAAGGAAAACATACGGGGTTCCCGCCTTCCACATCGAGAACGCATCCACCTCTCGCGCATCGATAGAAAGCGAAAACACCCGCACCCCCTTGGACTCTAGGAGGTGGACCATGTTCCTGATGGGGAGTGCCCCAATAAACCATTCTTGACGCAGCGATTCCGCTGCCGCCTCCGGGTCGGCTTCCCTGCTTAGATCTGGCAGTTCCGGCTTCGGTAACTCAAACTTGCGCTCAATCCACGCGCCGAGAGTGACGCCAATCGCCGCCTGACATAATGCCATGTCGCGCTGGCGTGCGGTCATCTTCGACATTGAACGGAAACTCCCCGAGTCGAGGATTACCTCATCAATGTCGTCCCCGATAAAGAAGGTCGGGGGGAAGCTCAGCGCAGCCGCGATTCGTTCGAGCGTGTCTGCCGAGGGCGAAAATTCCCCTGCCTCGAATCCGGTTACTGATCTGATATGTACGCCGCTCAGCCGGGCAAGGTCCGCCTTCTTAAGCCCGCGCCGTCTTCTCGCAAAAGACAGGCGATTGGGATTAAAGGTTAAAACGGTGTCGTCATTACGCCCGGCGTCTGATCTCGACGGTGATTTCTGGAGTTTGTGGTCCATCGGTTCCCCCTACCAAACTCTCTGGAATCCCATCCAGTTCCTGCGGAGCAAGAATGATCCTCTCCGCCCAGCCGTCCACGCGGCCGTCCTCATCCATGCTGATTGGTCGCGACAACTCGGAACGCATTTGGCGGGCCGTGATATCGCGGTGAACGAGGTATAGCCATGTCGAGCGACCCGCCGTTTCGATAGGCTCAAGCGGGCCAAGGAGCATACGGGGATCGATAAGCTGTCTCCGGTTTGCAAAAATCGCATTGACTGTTTTCGGTCCTTTTGCGGAACTCGTGAGGGGATCTTCGTCCTTGTTGCCGGTATTCTCATTTCCGGTTGCTACAGAGAGCGCAACCGTCCCCGCCCTATTCACAATCAGGGGCCACATCGATTCGTTGATGCGCTCCCAGCCATGCGGGATGAGTTGTTCCCCGAGCGAGCATATAGTTTCACCCCATGCCCAAATTCCGGGGATGGCGGGAGGGTGGTTCCGCGTGCATGACGCGAACGCAACCCAACCACGCTGTGCGGCGCGGAGCAGTATTCCTTCTTCAAGCTCAAGTTCAGCGAGGCGCGCGTTGACGTCCCGCGGTTCAGCGTGTACCTGCGCGGCTAAAGTATTGTGGCCCATTCTTCAAAACGCTCCTACTGCTTATAATTCTCCCTCAAGTGAGGGAGAAAAACAAGCAGTTTCTTGCGTTTCCTAGAACGGCTCCTCGTCCGGCCAAACTTCCGGCCCGCTCCCCTGTTCGCCTTCCAGCGCCTTGATGAGTTGCGCATACGGCATCGCTGCCCCTATCACCAGCGCACACATGACCAGCGCGAATATATCCTGCGACTTGCGGTTGTTCCAGCGGAACTGGAACTCGCTCAGGTAGCGGTGCAGGTGCTTCACGCTGATCTGGTGGAAGGAGCCTATCACGCCGCGCTTCAGGAGTCCCCAATAGCCGTCAATAGTGGCCGTGTGAACGTCGCCGCGCACCCATTCCTTCGCGGAGTGGTTCACTATCTCGTGCTTCTGGATGTTGGCGGGCACCCGGTTGTAGAGGCGGGAATCGTCCGTGCAAAGTAGGTCGGCGTCTATCGAGATATTGCCGGCCAGTTTGTCGACGACGTGGTAGCGGTTGACGTGGGGGATATGGAAGGTCTTGGCGCGGCCGTCGCGTTCCACGATGCCGAACACGGGCTCCTTGCCGTACTTCGCGCGCTTGCGCCGCTTGTCGTACTTCTTGGCGCCCATGTACGTCTCGTCAGCTTCCACCGTGCCGGTTAGCGGGGTTTCATCTGCCGCTTCAATCAGGCCCATGGCCTTCCGGATGCGATGGCCCAAGTACCACGCTGTCTTGTAGGCCGTGCCTAGGTCACGCTGAAGCTGCTTTGCGCTGACACCCTTTTTCGCATTCACCATCAGCGCAACGGCCATGAACCATTTGTCGAGCGGCAGGTGTGTATCGTTGAAGATCGTGCCTTCGGTGACCGAAAACTGCTTATTGCAATCGAGGCAGACGTACAGGATGCGGGCGGGAACGGGCTTGATTTCCTCTGCGCCGGTTTTGCGGTTCGTCCGCTTGCGCGATCCGGCTTGTTTGACGTACTTCGTTACGCGCTTGCTACAGCACTCGATGCACTCAACGCCATCGGGCCAGCGAACCGCTTCCAGGAAATCGTTGCAGGCTTCGGGAGTGGCGAACTTTTTGCTTACGTCTATGAGGTTCATGTCCTGCCTCTAGATGTAGTGTGCCACTTCCCTAGGTTGTTGTCAAGTAGATAATCACGGTTCGTTTGGTATCTCCGCGGTGCGCAGCAGGAGGAGGTTGTGAAATGCCCGCTGATAGGCGCAGTGGAGGCGGGTTTCGTAGCGGTGGAGGAGGCTGAGTTCGGGGGAGGAGGCGAGCTGGGAGAAGGCGCCGGCGATGCGGGCGACCTCGTC
>DATMYF010000010.1:0-50893 GCA_035561075.1 Bryobacteraceae bacterium | reverse complement strand
CCTTCCACTTTCCTCGTCGATGCCTGTAATCTGGTATCCAGGCAGGCCCAGTATTGCCTCTGATCTGATCAAACGTTTCCTTTCAAGAATGTTTTATCAGTTCAGAGGTGGGGCCTGCCCCCATTGATGATCTAGAGCCCTCCGTCCACCTCAAACGGCCAATCGTGACCGGGTCTGTCATTACAGCTCTCGCGGATCGGACCCCCACGAAGACGTGATCGGGGGCCCGCCGCTTGAGTTATTTCAACGGGTGCTCCGGCAGCGCTACAGCAGGAAACGCAGTGCCGGGTCCGTGTATTATGCTCCTCCGCCAAGAACCTTGTACAGGGTTACGAGATTGCCCAGACGGGCCAAACGGAGGCTGACCAGCGCCTGCTGCGCGCCGTACAACGACCGCTGGGCAATGAGGACGCTCAAGTAGCCATCGATTCCCGCCTTGTAGCGAGCGTCCGCAAGACGGTAGGTCTCCTCCAGGGTATTCACCAGGGCCTGCTGGGCATCTTCCTGTTCCATCAGCCTGGTCCGCAGGCTCAGAGAATCGCTCACTTCCCGGAAGGCAGATTGTATTGCCTTCTCATATTCAGCGATGGCGGAATCGCGATCGACCTGGGCGACTTTGAGCTTGGCCTTCCGAGTGCCGGCGTCAAAAATAGGCAATAAAGCCTGAGGGGCAAAATTCCATGTTCTGGCGCCGGACTTGTACAAGTCGGACAGATCACCACTCATGAGACCGGCGCCGGCCGTCAGGGCGATCCGCGGGAAAAACGCCGCGCGGGCCGCTCCGATGTTGGCGTAAGCTGCTCTTAATTGGTGCTCCGCCATGAGGATGTCTGGGCGGCGCAGCAGTACCTCCGAAGATAATCCGGCGGAGACATCCTTCAGTGCACGATCAGAACCCAGTTCGCTGGGCAGCAGACCCGCGGAAACAGGCGAACCCACCAACAGATTGAGTGCGTTTTCGTCCTGGGCCAGTTGACCGCTGTATCGCGCGATATCCACTCGCGCCGCCTCCATTTGGCTCTCAGCCTGGCGAACATCCAGGTCAGAGGCGGTGCCCACATCCCGCGTGCGCTTGATCAATTCGTACGAAGCCTGTTGGCTGTTGAACGTAGCTTGGGCCAAACGCAGGTTGTCCCTATCGGCGGCCAACGCGAGATAGGTGTGAGCGACAGCCGCAACCAGCGCGATCTGCGTTGCGGAGCGGGCCTGCTCTGTCGCCAGATATTGTTCCAATGCCTGGCTTTTTAAGCTGCGAACTCGTCCGAACAGGTCGAGTTCCCAGGATGCGGCTCCCACACTCAGGCCATATTGTTCCACTGTCTGGGAGTGTCCTGTGAGCGACATCTTTTCCGGAAGCCTGTAGATATCTCCGCTGCGAGACACGTTGACGGTGGGGAATTGCTGAGCGCTTTGGATCCGGTACAAAGCCTGGACCCTCTCGACGTTGAGCGCAGCCATCCGCAGGTCGCGGCTACCGGCCAGGGCCAGTGCGATGACTTCTCGCAGTTTCTCGTTTGTGAAAAATTCCTGCCACTTTAGCTCCGAAACTGCCGGTGCCCCGGCCGTTGCCTGAGATTCCTGGCCTGCCGCCTCTGCGCGCCAGACAGGAGGAACCGGAGTTTTCGGCCGGCTATATTTCGGAGACATACTGCAACCGGTCAGGAAGACGACGGCTCCCAGGCAGACGCATTGGACTGACTTCATGATGTTCATTTCAGCCCACCTCCGGACTGATGGGAGCGGGAGACTGCTCCGGGGGCGGCGGGGTTTGCTTTCTCGCGACCAACTGGGATACAAGGACAAAAAACAACGGAATGAAGATCAGATCAATGAAGGTAGCGGAGAGCATGCCGCCCGTGACGGCGGTTCCAATGCCCTTCATCGCGCCCGCGCCGGCGCCTGTGGCGATGGCCAGAGGCAGGGTGCCGAAGAAGAAGGCCAGCGAGGTCATCATAACAGGGCGGAATCGAATTCTAACTGCCGCGAGCGTCGCCTCTACCAGTCCGTCTCCGTGCTTCATCTGCTCTTTGATGAACTGAATAATCAGGATGGCGTTCTTCGTCGAAAGTCCGAGCGTTGTGAGAAAGCCGATCTGGAAGTAAACATCGTTGGGCAACCCCCGCAAGGTCGTCGCCAGCAGAGCGCCGAAAACACCCAGCGGCAGCATCAATAGGTTGACAAAGGGGATGGTCCAGCTTTCATACAAAGCCGCCACACAAAGGAAGATCACAAGAATGGAAAAGGCGTACAGAAGCGGTCCCTGGGATGTTGCCATGCGCTCCTGATAAGAAAGCCCATTCCAGTCAGAGCCCATGCCTCGGGGCAGCTTCGCAGTGATTTCCTCCATGGCCTGCATTGCCTCACCGGTGCTTCTTCCCGGCGCGGGCTCACCCCAGATGTTCAGAGACGGAAACCCGTTGAATCGTTCGAGCCTGGGAGAGCCGGAAATCCAGTGCCCGGACGCAAAAGAAGAAAACGGAACCACCTTGCCCGCGGTATTACGCACATAGAGTTTTTCCAAATCCGCCGGGAGCATACGGTAGGGTGCGTCGGCCTGGGTGAACACTCGTTTGACCCGTCCGCCTTGGACAAAGTCGTTGACATAGGAGCCGCCGAACGTGCCCGCGATGGTGTTGTTTATCCTCGTGATTGGGATGCCCAAGACCCCGGCCTTCTCCCAGTCCGTGTCAACCCTGTACTGGGGCACGTCTTCCTGGCCGTTGGGCCGTACGCGAGTCAATCTCGGATCCTTGGCCGCCATGCCGAGGAGTTCGTTGCGGGCTGCCATGAGATCGGCGTGGCCCGCGCCGCCGAAGTCGATCAACTGAAAATCGAACCCCGTGGCATTTCCGAGTTCGATAACGGGTGGGGGCATGAAAGCATACACCGTGCCACCGCGAATTTTCGGAAACGCCGACATTGCCCTCCCGGCAACAGCCTTTGCCGACAAATCCTGCCGTTCGCGAAGGGACCAGTCTTTCAACCGGACGAATACCATGCCGTTGTTTTGTGCCCTCCCGGAAAAGCCCGCGCCAGTGATCGTCATACAGGAGTCCACCGCCTCTTTTTCGTTTGTCAGAAAGTAGCGCTGAACTTCATTTGCCACCATCTTTGTCTGCTCTGAAGTGGAGCCGGTCGGCAAGAGTATCTGGGCCATCAGGATACCCTGGTCCTCTTCGGGCAAGTAGCCGGTGGGCAAGCGCATAAACAGGAAGCCAATCCCAGCAACCAGCAGGACGTAAACAGCCACATAGCGCAATTTCCGGATAAGAGAGTGCCTCACCATTCCTATGTAGCGGTCCCGGAACCAGAAGAAGACCCTGTCAAACCACAATAGAAATGGCCTTATGAAAAAAGGTGCGCTCTCGGCTGGCTCGTGCCCGGCCGCCACAGGCCTCAGAAGTGAGGCGCAAAGGACCGGGGTGAGGATTAGCGCCACCAACACCGATAGGAGCATGGATGCGATGATCGTGACGGAAAACTGGCGGTAGATAACGCCGGTCGAACCGGCGAAGAAGGCCATTGGGCCAAATACGGCTGAAAGCACCAGCCCGATGCCGATCAGCGCGCTGGTGATCTGTTCCATGGATTTGGCCGTGGCTTCACGGGGAGAAAGTCCTTCCTCACTCATGATCCGTTCGACGTTTTCCACGACGACGATGGCATCGTCCACCAAGAGTCCAATAGCCAGAACCATGGCGAACATAGTGAGCATGTTGATGGAATACCCGAACAGCCCCAGCACGGCGAAGGTTCCCAAGAGCACCACCGGGACTGCGATAGTCGGGATCAGGGTGGCACGGATATTCCCCATGAAAAGCAACATGACCACGAACACGAGCAGGATCGCCTCGAAGAGGGTTTTGACCACCTCTTCGATCGCCACTTTGGTAAAAGGAGTCGTGTCGTACGGATAGACGACCTTCATCCCATTGGGGAAATAACTACTCATTTCCTGCATCCTGGCCCGGATCGCGTTGGCCGTGTCCAATGCGTTGGCGCCGGCTGCCTGCCGGATGGCCAAGCCACTCGAGGGATTGCCGTTGTTAAAAGCTTCGACGTCGTATTGCTCGGTTCCCAGTTCCGTCCGCCCGACATCTTTGACCCGCACGACCGACCCATCCGGATTGGTGCGAATCGGGATCGAGGCAAACTCGTCGGGTGTCTTGAGAAGGTTCTGGACGATGATGGCGGCGTTTAAACGCTGCCCTTTCACGGCGGGCGCACCGCCGAACTGGCCGGCGGAAACCTCGACATTGTAAGTCCGCAGCGCCGCGGTGACGTCGTCGACCGTCAATTGATAGTTTGTCAACTTTTCGGGGTTGAGCCAGATGCGCATCGCATATTGGGAGCCGAAGACTTCGACCTCGCCTACCCCGGGAACCCGCGAAAGCACCTTCTCCAGTTTGGATGCGGCGTAGTCCCGCAAATCGTTCCCATCCATGCTTCCGTCTTCCGAAACGAGACCTACGATGATCAGATAGTTTCGGGTCGACTTACTGACCTTGATACCATAGCGCTGCACCACTTCCGGCAGACTCGCGGTGGCAAGCTGGAGTTTGTTCTGGACTTGAGCCCAGGCGAGGTCCGGGTCTGTGCCCGGGGCGAAGGTCAGTTCAATACGCGATGAGCCCGAGGAGTCACTCGTCGCCGATAGATACAGCATGTTGTCGAAGCCGGTCATCTTCTGCTCGATGATCTGCGTCACGCTGTTTTCCACGGTCTCCGCCGAGGCCCCCGGATAGAAAGCGGAAATGGCGATGGATGGCGGAGCAATGGCCGGATACTGAGATACAGGCAGACTATGAATAGCCAGCCCCCCCAGTACCATGATGGCGATGGAGATCACCCAGGCAAAGACCGGGCGATCGAGGAAAAACCTAGACATTGCTTTCCCCTTTCGCCTTGGGTTGGATAACCGGCTTGCCTTCGTCTGCGCGAGGACTGCCGCCGGCGTCACTATCGAATGGGACCGCGCGCACAGCAACCCCCGGACGGATTCTTTCAAGCCCTTCGACGATCAGCCGGTCAGTAGCGGCAAGCCCACTTGTAACCAGCCACTTATCGCCGATGGCCCGGTCTAGTTCGAGTGTTCGGCGCTCGACCTTGTCGTCCTTACCGACGACCAAGGCGATGGGGTTGCCCTTCGGGTCGCGGGTGACCCCCTGTTGGGGAACCAGGATGGCCTGTTCCCTCACGCCTTCCTCAACGAGCGCTTGCACGAAGGTGCCTGGAAGAAGGATTTCTTTCGGGTTGGGGAAGACCAATCGAAGCGTGACCGAGCCCGTGGTCGGGTCCACCGTAACATCACGAAATTGGAGCGTGCCCATTATCGGATAGGGTGTCCCATCCTCCAGAAACAGCTTCACCTTGTTTTGGATCGATCTATTCCGCTTGAGCCCACCGCTCTCGAGACCGCGCCGCAAACGCAGCAACTCGGCGTTGGCTTGCACGACATCCACGTAGATTGGATCCAACTGCTGCACAACCGCGAAAGCGGTCGGCTGATAGGCGGTGGCCAGTGCGCCGACCGTGATATTGGATTTGCCGATGCGTCCGGAAATGGGCGCTTTGACCGGGGTATAGGACAGATTGATGCGGGCGCTCTCCACGGCTGCCCGGTTCACTTCGACGGCCGTCTTACGCGCCGCCACATTAGCTTCGGCTTGCCGCAACGCGGCGCTGGCATCGTCGAAGTCCTGCTGCCCGACCGCATGGATAACCACGAGTTCTTTAAAGCGCTCCGCACGGGACCGGATGGCGGGGAGGTTGGCTTCGGCCGTGACGAGTTCCGCCTCCGCTGTGGCAAGGGCGGCTTTGGCCTGATTATGCGCCGCCTGGTAAGGCGCCGGATCGATTTGGTATAGCAGGTCGCCAGCCTTGACATTGGCGCCCTCCCTGAATCCACGGCTCTGGATGAGCCCATTCACCTGCGGGCGGATTTCTGCAACAAGATAGGCGGACGTCCTCCCGGGTAATTGAGTAGTCAATACGACCCGTTCGGGACGGACGGTAACGAACCTGACCTCGACGGGGCCTGCCGGGGGCGTGCTTACGTTTGATTTACAACTGGAGCCGATCAGGCCCAAAAGAACGAGCCCGCCGACAAGGGTAAATTTAGGCCATTTGCGGAATGACATGAGGTGAAGCAACTCCTTTTGTCTCTTTAATGAGTGTGACGCTGGGCTTGGCTAACAACATTCTCATTGGGAGTCTGTGCGTCCCGGCTGGCCAACCACCCGGGATTGCACCACTCGCGCGATCTCGCCGACGACCTTCACAACCTGTTCCCGCTCCGTTGGGCCAAGCGGTTCGAGGATACTCAGGGTCAGTTTCACGCGGTTTTCGAAGAATGCCCGCTGGTGCGCTCTAGAGCGCTCGCTGAGGGCGACAAGAACTAGCCGCCGGTCATGCTCCGGCCTGCTCCGCACCACAAGGCCCTTCGTCACCAGGCGATCCACAAGGTGAGTTGCCGTTGGCAGCGAAACCCCCATTGAGGTTGCCAGGGTACTCATAGTGACCGACTCCGCGCGGGGAATCGCCTTCACTGCGCGTACTTCCTGGAGCGTCAACGGGACCTCCCAGCCAATTCCTTCGGCTGGGGCTACCGTCATCAGACGGTCGATGATCTGGTCGAGAGCGCTAACCATGTCTCGCGCAAGCCCGTCAAGGACAGCGACATCGTCGACTACTGGTGGCTTGGAGCCGATATTGCTTTCGTTCATGCAACCTTTTCCAAGATTGAACTATTCAAGCTGCTTTGTCAATCTTGCGACTCGGCTGGTGAACTCGCTTTCGAGTCGATTTTGGGGAGAAAAGCCGAAAACCCGTCGCAACGTGCAGGCAACGATAATCGGGGACGCGAATAATACGCCTGAACGCGGACGCTGCCCCCAGCGGTTGTCGCGTAGCGACTTATTCCCCTGCGTGGCAGCAGTCCGACGGCCCACGCGACGTCTTCTTGTGTCGAGCAGGTGTCTCGTCGCCGGGCGGTAAGTGAAGACGAGAACCAGCGCTGCGCCCTCACCCGCGCGGTACGACTACGGTGCCGTGGTGTGTAGGGCGAAAGCGTACAGACCCGTTTATTGGCGCCAAGGTACACTGGCGATAGCCTATGGGGGATCAGGGTTTATTGGTGGATGTGCGGGATCGCACCCACGTTGAAGTGTCGCACCGCCGAGTAATACGTATCGAGATATTGTTGCTCGTTTCGGTGGTTCTGGTTGGCGCTTTGATCCGATTCTCTAATCTGTCAACAGCATACCTTTGGGCGGATGAAGCCGAGTCGAGCATCAACGCCCTCACAATCCTCGAGCACGGATATCCGACCGACCAATATCTCGGAATTCCCATTTACGAAAACACTCTGACCGAGCAATGGCCGGGGAACGCAGAATACGAATTCAGGGACAGCAGTTACTCCAGTAAGGGAGTGGCGGTGTATCACGGGTGGCTACCGCTCTATGCTATTGCCGCCTCGTTCGCAGGGTTCGGCGTAGACGCCCAACGCGATGCAACGGCGCCGGCAAGCGGGGAGATTGGCGCCAGGGAGAGCAAGACTTTCTTCGCCCGCCTTCCGGCGGTGATTTTTGGTATCGCACTGTTATTGGCATTATATGTGGCGGGCAAATCGCTATATGGTCTCGATGCAGCCTGGGCAGCGCTTATAATTGGAGCGCTCTCTCCGGCTGCGATCGCGTCGAGCCGGCAGGCCCGGTATTACGCGGCTACGGTCCTCTTAGGAGTGCTCTGCGGCCTGGCCGTGTGGTGGATGGCTAAGCTTGCCAGATGGCGCGACTTTGTGGCCGGAGGCATCCTCTTTGTCCTGCTCTTCCATACCCACATCCTTACCTTCGTCGCGCTTACAGCTTTGCTAGCCGCGGCGCTCTGCCGAAATTACACCATCAGCCTTCAGAGCTGGCCGAAGGTGATTGTCTTCGGGTGTATTCTAACCGCCGGCATCTTGCCCTGGCTGCTATGGACCGGGATGCTGGAGCGCGCTGCCAGCATTCCGAAGGTCTGGCCCTTGCTGCGGCCTGAAGACATATTTGGATATCCGATAACCAAACTCCATTACACGTTATTGGTTTCGGCAGGCTTGGTCCTGATCGCCGTACGGCAGCATCTCTGGAACCCACTCGCACGAAGGCTACGGCGACCGCTTTTGGCTGTCCGGGAGCCGTACTTGTTCGTTTTCGCGTGGCTCCTGGCCACATACGTGTGTTTTCTCGTCTTCACACCCGCCGCAAGCTTCTTTCAGAATCGTATGTTCACGCTCCTGGGTGGCCCCGGCATCCTGTTGACGGCGATGTTGTTTGCGGTTGCAGGCCGGGCACTGAGCCGCAGACACTCCACCAAGATCGCAACCGCCATAGCCGTGGTGTTCGTAGTTGTAGCCGGCTTCGACTTGCCCTCACCAGAGCGGGACGCCACGATGACCGACATACTGAATTATGTCGAGCACGCCAACATTGAAGCGGGAACGAAACTGTATGCGATGCCAAATAATCATCTGATACTCACGTTCTACTCCGGTCTACCAATTCAGAGCACAGCGCCGGTGCGCAAGACCTTCTTCGATAACTTTCCAGGCCGCATCCTGATCTTAAACAGATTGATGGAAGAAGCTGATCCGGCGGGAGCGGCTAATCTGCAGGCAGCGGCAGTGCGCGCGGGTGTTGAACTATCCGGGACAGATGCGGCGCGCCTGTCTGAAGAGCTTGCCAGTTACGATTTTCGCAGCGCCATCAAGGGGAGCGTCCGAAGCATATCGCCGCCGATCACAGATCTGCCGCCGTTCGCCCTCGGTTCGCTCGCCTTACAGCGCAAGAAGAATCAGCTAGGGGTTGAGGCCGCGCAGAAGTTCGCAGCGTCCATTCCGGTTACGCGCGGACTCGAGATCCGGGACGGAGTTGATCTCTGGTGCAAATTCTTTTATCGTTTTGCGGACCCCGATAGCCGCTGTGGTCCGAACTTGAATTTCGCTGACCGACTGAGAACTGCGAAGGCGGTGGTAATTGGAGGCAGTTGGGTGCTGTACGACTGTCCTCCGCTACGGCAGCCGAATGGTCCGAGAGGGGGCGCTAGTGGATCTTAAGGGCAAAGTGGCGCTGGTCACCGGAGGCACGGCCGGGATTGGCTTAGCTGTTGCGGGAAGACTGCGCGAACGCGGCGCGAAGGCAATCGTTTGCGGTATGCGGGAGCACGGAGCGCCTGAGTTGGACCTGGACGGGATGGTATTCGGGGATGTGACCGATCCCTGCGACCGTGCGCGTATTGTAACTGCCGTGATCTCAAAGTTCGGGCGTGTCGATGTACTGGTAAACTCTGCCGGGGTGGGACTCTACGCACCCGCATCCGACAGCCCTCCTGATCTCGTTCGGCGGATGTTCGACGTAAACGTCTTTGCCGCATTGGAAATGGTGGCGCTGGTGAGGCCGCATATGAGAGCATCCGGCGGCGGCACGATCGTCAACATCGGGTCCATCGGCGGAGTCGTCACGCTTCCCTGGTCTACTATGTACTGCGCGTCAAAATCCGCGCTTCACTCGATGAGCAACGGCCTCTATCGGGAGCTGCGGAACGAGAGCATCCATGTAATGCTGGTGGTTCCCGGTATCGTGCGGACGAGTTTTCGCGAGCGAGTTCTGGGGGGAACCGTACCGGAGGGAGTTGGCCGGATCCGGTATTTGATCTCTCCCGCCGACCTGGCCGCAGCCATCGTCTTGGGCATCGAGCGCAAGCGGCGGAAGATCGTGAAACCTTGGCCTGGGTTTGTGTTCGCCGCGGTGGACCATCTATTTCCCGCGGTCATCGACTGGTATTGCGGCCGCAAATTGGCATGCGGGTTCGCCGAAAAAACCAAATCGGGCGCGCCGTCCTGTGATGCCAAGGAACCGATCGAGGTTGCCAAGCACGAAAAGACGGGCTATCGACGGGTCCCCCGCCGTGTGGCGTAGGCGCCCTCCCGTGCGAGGTAGTGCCGGACGGCATCCGCGCGGGGCAGGCGACGATTGTAGACGGCCACCTCATCGATGCGACCTTCAAAGCCCGACGAGGAATCTTCGCCAGCGATGAAGAGGCTTCCGAAGCGCGCGCCCGCGGGTGCTTCGCCCGCGATTTCCGGCGCGGTCCTGCCGTCGAGATAGACCCAAACCCTGGCGCCATCCCGCACCAGCATCACATGATGCCAAGTACGGAGCCCGATGGATGCGGCGCCTTCGAGTGCGACGCCATTCGACGTGAAGACAAGTTTGCCCGTTGCGCGCTCAGTGCCCCCGATAAACAATCGGTCGCCATGTGTGGAGAACAGGGTGCCGGTAACCGCGCGCGCCTCCGCGGGCATGCCGTTTTGGAACCACATGGAAACCGAGTAGCGCGTCCCCAGGTTCTTCAGTTCGGCCCGCAGCCTTCCACCGGCGAACTGCGGGGCGCGGTTGATGATACCGTTGCTGGAGAAACCCGCGGCATCCGGACCCTCGAGGTAGAACGCCACCCCGCCTTCATAGACGGCGCGGTTCCGGTTGCGAGTGGAGTCGAGTGCCGCCGGACCGCCGAATTCCCCGCCTCGCCAGTAAGCCAGCGGCTTCGAAGCCAGCACGATCCGGGCATACTCCCCGCCGTCATCCTGCACCGGGCGGCGCTGCTTCCCGGCTACTTGTTCGAGGAGCGCCAGCACGGTTTCCGTGATCTTCGGCTCGGCATTTACCTCCAGGCCCGCGGTGCGCGCCGGCCAGGTCGTGTAGCCGCCCAGGACATGCTGTTCGGGAGGAGGGATGTAGCCCTCGGCGCCGTTAGCCAGCGCGATGTTGAACGTTGGCCGCAGGGGGCTTTGCGCCTTGATTTTCAGTCCCGTAATGGCGAACACCTCGTTCGGGATGGCGGCGATCCCTACGTCTCCGATGCGCAGCGCTTGAAGCTTCAACTCGCGCTCCGGTTCGGCGGCGATGAGCAACTGCTCGCGGGCGTAAACCTCCTGCTGATTCCGCAGGCGCGCGCCGTTGATGCCGCCGTTGATCTGCTTCGCCCATTCCAGGCGTTGAGCGTCGGGCACGCGGCGCGTCAGCCTCAACGTCGTCTCCGCCATACTGATGGACGCCCTGCCGCGGTACTCGATGCCACGGTATGCCTGGTGCGCGATCTTCGCCATCGCCTCGGCGTATGAGGCGGGATTCATCTCGCGGCGCGGGCGGCTGTAGTCCATCCAGTGAAGGTCGCCGCTGGTTCCCTGGGACATGATGGCGACAAATGGTGGACCGCTATCGCGAGCGCCAACCAGGCGTTCCATTTGTTCCGCGAACGGTCCGAAGTAGTCCGCCGATACGACTGTCCCCTCGGAACCGACGTAATGCATGGAGTAGTTCGCCAGCAGCGCGATCGGGCGGCCTTCGGGCGACTGCACGGAGAGCAACGAAAGTGCCGGGTCGACCGGACCCGCCGGGCCGATGAAGTCGGGGTTCTGGTAGCCCGGGTGCATCTGGGCTCGAACAGTCATGCCGCCGAAAGGGTCCTTGCGTATCTTGTCCGGCCGCAGAATCCAGCGGCGGCAGTTGGTGTGCTCCGGGGCGTCCACCACCGCCCAACCGACCCTGGCGGGGGCCAAGTTTCGGACCGCCCCTTCGACTGCTTCTACTACGCGGCCCTGGACGAAGGCGGCGTACGCGGGGTTCGCGTCGGTGCCAAGCGCACCCATGGCAGGCGGCGCCGTGTGGGTGTGGTTGGCAGAGATCAGCATGCGCGCCACGGGGACGCCCGTCTTCCGGGAAGCGTCCTCCTTGATG
The DNA here is from genome assembly GCA_035561075.1 of Bryobacteraceae bacterium. Taxonomy (GTDB): domain Bacteria; phylum Acidobacteriota; class Terriglobia; order Bryobacterales; family Bryobacteraceae; genus JAMCRM01. Next base: position 39,113 of record DATMYF010000010.1, on the reverse strand, counting down.
CGGTCAAGCAGCTCGCGAGACAACATCAGGGAATCCACCACCGCAACCACCGCGCGAGTCTTCCCGTCATCGAAGGCAATGGCGCGGACATGCAGCCTGCTTGCGATGCGCTGCGCGGTTGTTGCCAGGAAGTTGCCGCTGGTGATGATGGGCATATTCTGCGGCGTAATATCCACGGCGTGCGCCCCGGCTCGAAGTACCGTGGCGGCATTCGCACCGGACGCCAGCGCGGCCATCGTAATGCATGCGGAAAAGGCGAATCCCTTGAACATCATTACTCCTTCCCGGCTGACCACCGTATGGCGTTCCCCACGAGTTTCCGGTAGCCGGGATGCAGGTGCGCCTTGCGGTCGTGCCCCAGTTCGATGACCACCACGCGGGACTTCCGGTAGGGACTGAGCCAGACCACCGGGCCGTCGCTCGACGGATGGTCGGTCTTCATGAGGACCTGGATATCCGGCGACAGCCACATTCCCTTATACGTCTCATCTTGAATGCGCATCGGCCCGATGCCTGCGGTTACGGGGTGTTCGCCGACCGGGTAGACCAGCAAGTCCACATCGTGCTCATACGTGGTCTTCCACTTTGAACCGGGCCCGCCCACCTTCAGCCAGCGGGCGCCCATTACCTCCCCATACCACCACGGCCAATCGCTGTAGTCGACCAGCGCATGGTGCAGGATGACCACGCCCTTGCCGGACTCCACGAAGCTGACCAGATTGCGCCGCTCGGCGTCAGTGATCTCCTGCATGGAGTCGTAGAGTACGAGCGTGTCGTAGCGGTTTCGAAGGTCACCTCGGCGGTACGGCAGCGGATGCGGATCGATGGTGGCGGTAACGCCGGGCTGGTTCTCGAAGAGCTCGTAGAATGACGCGTCGTAGGTGTGGCCGCCGGTGACCACCAATGTCTTTATAGCGGCGGCTTCGGCGAACGGCTGCGGTGGCGGCGCGACACCCCCGGTGCCCGCCCACTCCACGGCGCGCACGAACGCAACGACGAACTCCGGCTCGCGCCGCACCGCTGGGTTGCGGCCAAGCCTGCTCTGGAAGACGCGGCCCTTGCCGTAAGCAGCGGTCCAGGAGAGGGGCTGCTGCCCCGCAGACGCGACCACTTTCGCCTCGGGCTTCAGTACAATGCCTGGACCGGGGTCATCCACGGTAAGGAACGTGCTGCCGGCCGATTGCACCCGGAGCGGATGGTTTCCTTGAGTGCCGGGCATTGCGGCGGGGACGGTCGCGGTCATCGCGGCATAGCGCCGGCGCCCAGCTTCCGGTCCGGCCGCGCAATCGCCCGCGCGAACGGCGACGAGCCCTTTTCCCTGGTGGACAAAGCGCTCCACCGCGGCCTGTGCCGCATCACCCCACCACTTGCCATCGCAATCCACGGCCAGAACGTCGTAACGGGCGAGCGCGGCCGGCGTGATCGCACCCGGGTCGTCGCTGGTGAAGACAACGAAGCGCCCGGCCTGCCGCAGAGCATCTCCCAGCAACGCCGCACCGGCGCGTTCCTCCGCTCCCGAACCCGAAACGAGCAGCACCCGGATGGGCCCGGCGGCCTGGGCTGCCGCCAGAATCAACCCGAGGGCGGCCCACGCGCCAGCGGTCCTCATGGCACCCTACGCGCTAGCCGCCTGTTCGGCCATCAGGGGTGTGAGATGAGCGAGGCTGCGGGCGGCCTCCTCAGGGGTGCCACATTCCACGGAGAACACGCCGTTGAAGCCGTGCTTCCGCACGATTGAGATCACGCGTGCCCAGTCCACCACCCCGTCCCCGCAGCCGCAGCCGACCGGCGTACCGGTCACCTTGCCGCGTTCGGCGTCGGAGTGTTCCACAGTAATGTCCTTGGCGTGCATGTGAACCAGGCGGCTGCCGACGCGCTCCAGGGCCTCGTAGATATCTTCTCCCGCCAGGTAGGCGTTCCCCGTGTCATAGTTGATGCGCAGCATTGGGGATTCGACCAGGCCGGCGATTCGCAGCAGCCCTTCCGTGGTTCTCGATATGACGTTATGGGGCTCGATCCCGATGGCGATGCCGTAGCGCTCCGCTACACGGAGGACGGCCTTGAGGGTGTAGGTCATCACCGGCCAAGCCTCCTCCATGGTGACCCACTCCGGCCGGTAGCTCTCGTCGGTATTCACTACCGGCGCCTTCAGCACGGCCGCGAACCGGATGGCGCGCTGGAGATACATCACACTTACCTCCGGCCGCATGAGCGGGCAGTGCGCGCTCACCGCCGACGACTTGAGGCCGTGCTGGTCGAGGACGTCCTTGATGAAATGCGGGTCCTCTTCCATCGACACCGAGTGGTAGTAGCCCGCCTCGCTCATCAGTTCCCGGCCGTTATGAAGCATAGGCTCCACATACTTGTAGCCCATCTTTGCCGCCCACTCGACCCCCACGGCGAAGGGCTTCTCGGAACGGCGCACAAACTCCATGTTCAGTCCGGCTTCGATGCTCATACATCCCACTCCTTCTGCCACGTCACGCGGCGCTTCTCGCGATAGGAAATGTTGCAGATATGACAAGCCATGGCGGAGTAGTGGCCCGCCGCCTCGTCGCAGGCAGCCGGTTTGCGGCTGCGCACGCACTCCAGCCAGTTGGCTACGTGCAGTTCCGGAGTAGGACCGCCGACGATCTCCTGGGCGCCCTCCTCCGACGGCAGGTAACGGTAGCCGTGGCGGAAGATGTGGAGCCGCCCGCCCGTTCCCATGAATACGATGTCGGCGTTTTCCTTGGCGATCACGTCCGTGACGTTGGCCTCAAACGTAACCAGCAGGCCGCCGGGGTATTCCACGATTGAGTTGATGTTATCCGCGGTGTCGCGGCCCTCCTGGCCCAGGTAGATCCCACCCATGCAGGTGGCGGCCAGCGGCCGAGCGACCTTGAGGTACCAGTGCGCCACATCCACCATGTGGACGAACAGCCCGCCCATCTGGGCGTTGGTTGAATAATCCCAGTAGACGTAATGGTTGAAGTAGCGCTTGGCGTCCCAGGGAACCTTCGGCAGGCGTCCCTGGCAGGTGTCCCAGTCCATGCCCTCCGGCTTGGCCGCCATGCCCGGCGGGGGCGCCTGGTTGCGGTACGCGCGGTTGCCGTTCCAGATAGTCCGGACCATCGTGACCCTGCCGATGCGCCCGCTGTCGATGAACCGCTCCTTGGCCTCGATGAAATGAGGATAAGTGCGCTGCTGGGTCCCGGTCTGCAGGATGCGCTTGTGCTGCCGGACGGCGCGCACAATCTGATGACCTTCCATCGGGTGTAGCGTCAGGGGTTTTTCGACGTAGAGGTCCTTACCCGCCCGGCATGCGGCCACCGCGATTTCCGAGTGCATGTGGTCCCAGGTGGCGATGATGACGGCGTCGATATCCTTGCGGTCCAGCACCTTACGGTAATCGACATACTTGTCGATGGGGGTTCCGGCGGCTTTTTCGGCGCGCTCGCGCTGGACGTCGTACGCGTCGGCGGCCGCTACCCACTGGATGTTGCCCGCCTTGTTGGCGTGGGACATCAAATATCTTCCGCGCCCGCCGCTGCCGATGATGCCGAGACGGATGCGGTCGTTCGCGCCGAGGACGCGACCGGCAGAAGCGGCGGTAACGGCTCCAACGAAGCCGCGCCGCGATAAGGAAAGGCTCATACGATCTCCTATCAACCCAGTTAGGATCGTATGATGGTATCGCCCCCGGTGGTGGAGATCAAGCGATCATTCATCGGCCCCGGGGGCGTATAAGCCTGGCGACCTAAGCGAAACGCACGGCGATCACTTCATCTTCGTCAGGACGCAGGCCGATCGGCATCGTCACGGTCGTCTTGCCATCGGCGTAAGCGATCTTCGCGGGGGCGCCGGTGCGCAGCATGGTGGCCTGCTTGGGCTGCGGACGGCCCGTGATGGTGGCGTGGCGATGGTATCCCAGCAGGTGCAGATACCAGGTATCCCCCTTGACCGTCGTCGGCGCGGTCGACTGGCTGAGTTTCGCCAGCGGCGCCACGTCCCTGACGGACTCGCCGCTGTGCTTCATCCAGGCGGCCAATTCCTCGCAGGTCTGATAATAAGGCGGCGCCATCGTACCGTCTGAACGGGGCCCCCAATCCGGCAGGTAGTTCCCACCCCAGGCCATATTGCGCACCAGCCGCTCGATAATGTACGCGGTGCTCTTGCAGGCGACCTCCGGACCGCTGTAGGACCATCCTCCGCAGATGGCCTCACACTGCTCCCAGGCGCCCTCGGGCGGCGCCTCGGGGTTGCGGTTTTCGAACTCCGTGGAGAAGTCGCCGAGCGTGGGATGCTCCGCCCAGAGGCGATAGCGATCGTTCGTCACCAGGCCGGGCTGGAGCTTGCGCACCCAGGCGTCCATCTCGGGCCCGTGAATATTGGTCCCGATCGGCCAATCGTAGCCGTCCCACCAAAGCAGGTCGATCTTGCCGTAGTTCGTGAGAAGCTCGCCGACCTGCCCCTTGACGTAGGCGTAAAGAACCTCAAAGTGCTTCTGCAGTTCTTCGCGGGAGGCATCGACGTACCGCGGCGTGCCCAGGCTACGCTCAGGCCGCCGGTAGCGGAAGTCCGACTTGCGCAGGGGGTAGCCCAGGTGCGGCCATCCCGGCGGATTGAAGAGCCAGTTGCCGGGGGAATAGTACAGCCCGACTTTCAAGCCGTGGCGGCGGCACGCTTCCACGAACGGGCGCACGAGGTCGCGTCCGCCCATGTGCTGCTTCGTTCCGAAGTTGCCGTACTGGCTCGGCCAGAGTGAGTAACCGTCGTGGTGCCGTGTGGTGATGGCAGCGTAGCGAAAGCCGGCCTTGGCCGCCGCCGAGAGCCAAAGATCCGGATCGAAAGACTTGGGGTTGAAAACCCCTGCCTGGGCGATGTAATTCTCTACCGGCCACGCGCCCTTCTTCCCGCCCACGTCGCCGTAAAATCCCCACCCGAGTTCCACTTCCCGGACGGTGCAGATGCCCCAGTGGAGGAAAAGGCCGAAACCGGCTTGGGAGAACCAGGAACTCGCGCCTTTTCTGCGCGCCGCGCCCGTACGCTCGAACGCTTCGGTTTGCCCCTGTTGGGCGATCAGCGGCGCAGCCGCTGCCGCACCGGTAAGAAAATGCCTTCGATTCATTTGCGGTAGACTCCGTAGATTTTTCTGTGCGCTGGATCGGTCGAGTTTGCGTACCCTGCCAGCACTGTTTCAAGCCCGTCGAAAAGCTTATTGGCGGTGTCGATATAGAGCTGGTCCGCGGCCGCCTGGGAACGTTGAGGCAGTAGTTTCAGTTTGCCAGCGGCCAGTAACTGCGCACGCTGATGCGCGGTCCGCACCATGTCGATGCCTAACTGCGCGTGGGCGGCCTCGTAGGAGGAACCGAGACCGGCCGCGGCCAGCCGCTCGCGAAATGCTGCCACCGTGGCGGCACGCGCGTCCAGCGCGGCGAAGGCCGGGGTTGCCGGCGGCTGCTCCTTTTTCTGCTGTTTCCGCTGCGGTTGAGCGGCCGGAGCGCTAGCACCGCCGAGAAGAATGGCGACGTGGACCTCGGCCGGCAGGCTGGCAGCCGGGAACGTGACCGACACCTTATCGAACGACTTCCACGGGCGGCCATTCACCACCACCCCGGTCACCGGCCCCGTCCCGTAGGTCGCCAGGTAGAGCTTTGCTCTCCCGAATTTCACCGGGAACTCTTGTTCGAGTTCGGTGATGCCGGGAGGGATGTGCGGCAGCACAGTAAGGCCGTCGGCGCGGTACACATACTCGAACAGTCCGCGCAGGAACGCCGCCGGGACACCGAGGGTGTCGTAGACCGTGTTGATTGGAACGTCCGGCTGGTACAAGGCACTGCCGAACTCGGGCAAAGGATTGTCGATTCGGAACTGTTCGAAGAGCGCGAGAATCCGTTTCATCGACTTCCGCGCGTCCTCGAATTTGCCGAGCCGGGAATACCCCATCATCATCCTGGCCTCGCAGGTGGACCAGTGCGCGCCGTTTACCCAGCGCCCCCAGGTGAACCCGTACTTGTCCTCGTACATATCGTCGAGCGACGGATAGTTAGTGAGGATCAGGTCGTGCGGCCGCAGTCCCGGCAGGGACGCCATCTTGTTGTAGATCTTCTCCGCCTGCGCGTCATCCACTACCCGAAACGCGATGGCGTCATGGTTCGGAGCAGCCTCGAAGTAGCCGTATTTGGCGGCACCGTACACTCCGTGGCGCGTGCCGTCGGGATCGATGGATTTGACGAAGTAGCCCTCCTCCGTCATCAGTTGCGGCAACCCGCTCCGGGCGGCATCGCGGCGCTCGGTATAGAGCTTCACCCTGGCGGCGGCGCCGGCCATCTTCTGCAACTCTATGAGCCGGTCGAGCGCCGCGATATACGTGACCGAGAGTCCTGCCAGGTAAGCCTTGCCGTAACTGCCGTCAGGACGCCGGTAACCGGCATAGCTGGGGGCCATCAGGTTCGCCGCCGGTCCCGCGAGGAAGAGGTTGTTCTTCGGATCGCGCCGCGTCTCGATGAAGTTCGCGCTACGCTCGAGTTTCGGCAGGTAGTGCGCGATGGCCTTGGGGTCGCGGCCGATCAGCAGCATTTCAGACTGCATGATTATCCCGGCGGCGGTGAATTCGACGGCCCAATCGTGCTTCCTGAACCGGCCGTCACCCTGCACGTAGATAATCATGCCCGGGCGCGCCGCATCGCATAGCGCACCGTCGGGAGCAATGAAGTCGAACGGCGGCGGACCGCCGATGCGTTTGCCGTCGCCCATCTGGTCCCACCACAGATCCTGGGAGTTCTTCAGAAACGTGGTGTATGGCTGCTCCAGGAAGGGCAGCGAGCAATACGTCGGGCCGTAGCTGTTTTGAATCCACCAGGCGTCCCAGGTTGGTCCCTCTACGTAACCGTTCCAGCGTGGTTCGTAGAACATGGCGAGGTTCTGGAACTGCGGATCGGGCGAGAGTATCCGGCGCGCCGTGTCGAGCAGGCGCAGGTACTCGACGTCGCCCGCCCCGCGGAAATATCGACCCTCAAACCGTTGCGCGGCCAGTGGGAGCGCGCAGACGAGGACGCACAGCCAGGCGATCTTCCTCATCTCGCGCCTTCCTGAACCACTCGGACACACTCGTTGCGGGCGTCCACGACGTAGAGCCGGCCGGCGGCATCCACCGCCACGGAGCGGGGCCAGTTCAGCCTGGCGCCGGTTGCGGCACCGCCGTCGCCGTCGTACCCCGGGGAGCCGTTCCCGGCGACCGTCATGATGGTGCCGTTCGAGACCTTCCGAATCCGGTGGTTGTTTGCGTCCGCGATGAAGAGGTTTCCCGCGAAATCGACCGCTATCCCGACGGGATTACTGAGTTGCGCGCGCTTGGCCGGGCCGCCGTCGCCGGAGTAGCCGTAACTGCCGCTGCCGGCTACGGTCGTGATCGTGCCGCCGGAAATCATGCGGATACGGGGAACGTTGGCGTCCGCGATGTAGAGGTTGCCCGCGGAATCGATCGCCAGGCCCGAAGGACTGCTCAACCGCGCGCGAACGGCCGGTCCGCGGTCGCCGCTGTCTCCCGCTACGCCGTCCCCGGCGATGGTCGTGATGATTCCGCCGGAGACCTTGCGAATCCGGCGGTTACCCCAGTCGGCGATGTATAGGTTGCCGGCGGCATCCACGGCAACATCCGACGGGCTGCTCAACTGCGCCTGGTCAGCCGGTCCCCCGTCGCCGCCGAAACTCTGGGTTCCATTCCCCGCGACGGTAGTGATGATCCCGTTCGAGACCATGCGGACACGCGCGTTCGCGGGATCTGCGATATAGAGGTTGCCACGGGCGTCGAAGGCTATCCCGCAAGGCCGGCTCATCAAGGCTTCGGGCGCCGGACCGTGGTCACCGCTATAGCCGCCCTTGCCCACGCCGGCGACACGGGTCACAGCCCCGGTCGCGGCGTCTATCCGGAGCACGCCGCGGCGGTCGGAAAGGGAGACGTACAGATTCCCCGCGGTGTCGACAGCCGCCCCACCTGGATAGCCGAGGCCGCCGCGATAGCCGCCGCTGTCGAGCGGACGGTTACCTCCGACCACCGTTTGAATAGTTCCCGTCTGGCCCGAGACGAACGAGCCTGCTAACAGCAGCAGAGCCTGGAGGCGATACGGCTGCATGACTATTTCCGGCTGGCCACAGCAGCCCGTGCAGGCGCCAGGGGCGGACCGGCGATCACCTGCACGGGCCCGATCAGACCGCTATGCTTCATCAGCGGCAGCCTGGCGGCACGCTTGTCCACCGCGCGTTCATTCTCCATCGTGTTAGTCACGATGATCTCGACCTTGTTCCGGCCCGGCTTGACCAGGCTCGTGATATCGAACGCGAACGGCAGCCATACCCGCACCCCGGCAGGCTTGTCATTCACCCGAACCTCGGCCACAACCCCGACCTCGCCGCAATCGAGCGTCAGCTTCCGGCCGGCATAATTCGCCGGGATCTCGATTTCCTTTTCATAGACCGCCGACCCGGAGTAGTAGGGCAGCCCTCGATCGAGCCATGAACCGAGCTGCGTCTTGGCCGAGGCTAGCGTAAAGAGGGGAGCCGAGCGAATCTGGTCGTCCGCCGCCATCTTGATCGCGACTATGTTACCCGGGCCTTCGGCGGCAGTGGGCAGTTGCGCGCGGCCGTTTGCATCCGGTGCGAGCGGCACGCCGTTGTACCAGGCCTTGTACGGCTTCCCGAACCGCGGCAACGTGACGGCCACGGCGGTCGCAGGAACCGGAATCCGATACCAGACCACCATGTAGGTACTGCCTGCGGGCCGCAAAATCTTGTCGGGATTGAAGGCCAACTGCTCGATGTTATTTCCTTCGGCATCCGTGATCCGCACCATGAAGCTGAACATGCCCCTGCGGAAGCGCGAGACTTTCATAAGCACGGAGTTCCACCCGGCCTTCAGTTCCGCCTCTCGAATGAGCCCGAAGTCCTCGCGCATCTCGTAATACCAGGGGTGCAGGTGCCAGTCGAGCAACTTCTTTCCGTTCACCCACAGGTGCGCATTGTTGTTGGCCGTCACACGGAAGAAAACCTTCCGGGGCTCCGGTGAATATACATAGGTGAGGGCGTAGGCCGTGCCGTTTGAGCCGGGATTCATTCCCAGCGCGGAGTAGAGGTCGACGGACATCGCCTGCGAGCTGTGGCGCTTCCATTTCAGTTCGCCATACACCGCCTTGATATCCGGGTTGGTTTCCGGCGGGAAGGAGCCGAAGCAGCCGGCGTGATCCTCGTTCGGGAACGGTCCCACAAGCCACCAGTCCCGCACGGTCATGCGTTCGCGTGAGAGCCAGTCGGGGCTCCAGCGGGCATCATCAAGATCCTTTTCCGTAAAGTCCCTGGTTTCCCCGAGCCCGTCCCAGGTAGACTGGTTGCGCAGACCATAAGGCGCCTCGATGGCTTTCTTCTCGGGCGTCAGCCGCCAGTCACCCGCAAGCGTGAGGGCGGGCAGCTTGCGGTAGGGCTTCTCGGGCGCTTTCACGCGCGCTTCGGGATTCCCAAACACCACGTAGTAGGCGTCCCACGGGGCGAACTGCAGCTTTACCTCGGTACCCGCGGGGGTTGCGCGCGATTCGAGTGCCTCCCGCGTGCCGTTGGCGGCATCCCACTTCTCGGGGACTCCCTTTGCGCGCAGCCGCACCGTCAGGTCGCGGGGCTCGGCGCTGTCGTTCACAAGCCAAAAGATGTGCAGTCCGTCCTTCTCGCGGTGCAGCGCGCCAAGATGCTTCGCGCTTCCATTCACGACCGCAACATCGCGTTCGAGGTTCTTGTCCAGGATTCCAAAAAGCTCGTCAATGCTCTCCCGGATGAAGTAAGCCTTACCACCCGCGGCATTCGTGTGGACCGTCACGGGCTCCTTGGTCACTTCGCCGAAGATCAGCTTGACGGTGGAGAGGATTTCCGGATCGTTCCGCCCTTCATCCATCGAATCCGTGGGCAGCATCTTGACCGCTATCACGGTTCCGCCCTGCTCGTAGAACGCACGGATCTTTCGCATGGACGACCGCCGCATGGTGGTCACCGGCGGCAGCACCAGAACGCGGAACGCTTCCCTGCCGATGCGCAGCGACTTTTCTTCGAGCTTCGCCTCATCAAGGTAATAGGAATCCGCCACGTCGTAATCCCGGAGCTCCTGCGACATGCGGTTCATCAGGTCGCCGTAGTAGAGGTTGATCATGGGCAGCGGATTGGCGTCCCAATCTGGCTTCGGCGCGTAGTTCGGGTCCGCATTCGCCCATATGGTCTCGGTGGGCTGGAACAGCAGGATGTCGGCGTGGTGGCGGCCGCCATCATTCATATAAGAGATGCGGCGGGCGTAGTCGGCGTAGTGATGGAAGTATTTCCACCAGGGTTGATGGAAGAACCAGTCGCTCGGGAACTCGATGCGGGATGGATGGTAGTTGAACGCGTGCGGGATAAACAGGTTGGTGCCCCAGACCCCGAGCATGTTGGTGCCGAGCCGCATCTTCTGCATGTCGAGGTAGGACTCGCCGCCCTGCACGCCCTGGTTTTCCACCGTGAAGCGTGTGTTGCGAAAATGCGCTACCGACGCCGCGGCCTTCAAATCGCGCGGCCACCGGCCGATGTCGTGGAGGGAATCGACGCCGGGCCAGGCCCAGGCGCGCATCATTCGCTGCAAATCCCCGACCGCGAAGGCTTCGCTGATCAGGTTCTCCTCCCAGAGGTGGCCGGAGATCTTGATGTTGTGCCGCTCGCACCAGTCACTCACCTGCTTCATGTAGTTCTGGGCATAGAGTTCGCTCACCACATCCAGGTAGTCGCAGCGCAGTTTGGGGCTGATCTTTCCGCTGTCGAAGCTGAGCGCGGGGAACATCTTCCGGGCATCGTACCCCTTCATCTTCTGGAAGGTTTCAAAGAAGAGCGGAGTCCAGGCGATGCGCCGCCCGTAGTCGCCCTCGTGATCGCTATAGAAGCTGTCGATCGTGGTGCCGAAATGCTGGGGGCCGAGCGCGTAGTACTTCTCGTGGACCTCTTCGATCCAGGTGCGGATGGCGTCGCGGCTCAGCAGGTCAACCAGGCCGCCGTCACGGCCCTGGCTCGGCTCCAGGTAGTAAGCCATCAGCCGCCAGCCTTTGGCTGGAGCGGTCCAGGCGACCGAATAGGTGCCGGCAGCGGCCGGTACCAGGGTGAATGTCGCACTGTCCAGCGTGTTTTCACCAGTAAGCCGCGCCGCCACGGCGAACTGAAAGCTCTTGAGCCCGGTGATCTCGAGGCGGCCCGGACTCTCGGAGTCTTTGGAAGTAAACCACAGGCTGCGCATCCGGAAGTCCGGGTTCCTGTCGATCACGCGGCTGCCGAGTCCCGGCCGCCACGGGTCGCGGGCTTCGCCGCCCGGCCATTCGTATTCATCCACCAGGCCAAACAAAAAGCCATGTTTCTGCGCGGATTCGTAGCCGGACTTCACGATTGAGAAGTATTCATCACTGAGGTACGGCGTCTGGAGCCCGGTCCGGTTATGCACGTATGCGCCGTAGACGTGTTGCGAAACCATTTCGCGGATCTGCCGGTCGACTTCACGGGAGTCGAGCACCCCGTTCCAGAACCAGAACGGACGGACGCTGTAGGTCTTCGGCGGATCCTGGAAAAGCTTGAACGTTTCAGGAGGCGCAGCGGTTAGGCAGGCCGTTGTACACGCGGCAAACGCGCATGACAAAACAAACCGGGTCAGTGCAGACATAGTCCTCCTGCACCATGACACAGCAACGAATCGACGTCAACCGGACCGGATTAGCGGTTTCGGCCTGTGAACTTTAGGCACCTCACCAAGGCGGCGGGGACCCGCGCGCTCGCACACTCCTCTGGCTCCAGCCCTAACGCAGCCACGGCCTCGGGTAATCTGCCAGCCTCCCGCGAGCTTGGTCAGGGGCAGCCGCAGCCCCTACAACTCAGCCGTCGCGATTCGTTCTGAAATTTGTGTTTACGCGCGATCTTTCTGATTCTCCGCAGGCGTGGAGGTTACCCGGTCGTGCCTCGCGACACCCGGTGCAGGCTCGATATGGACCAGGACATCCGCAATCCAAGGTAGTTGCTCGCGCAGCCGGATGCGTGCCAGGGTTGCGATGTCGTGCGACTCCCAGACGGTGAGATTTGGATCAACCTCCAAGTGGAGATCGGCATGGTGCTGAAGCCCAGTCTTGCGTGCGAAGCATTTTTCAACACCGACGACGCCGGGAACGCTCATTGCCACCGCTCTTATCTGCTCCAGCGAGTCGCCACTCGGCATCGTGTCCATCAGATCCAACGTGGTGTCTCGCATGACTCGGAGCCCCGTGAGGACTACGACAAGGCCGACCGTGAAGCCACCGTAATGATCGGCCGCGAGGAACTGCGAAGGTCTGTAAAGAGTCAAGGTGAGCGCCACGAGAGCTGCGATGGCTGAAAGGACGTCCACTGAATCATTCCAAGCGTCGGCTACCAGAGAAGAACTCTGAATCCGGCGACCGACCCTGAACTTGATCGTCGACATGATACTCCGAATGAGGATGGCCCCCAGAAGCGGCCAAATGGCATAGGCACTCGGTGGGCTATGAACCTCGCTCGTGTTCTGAAGCGAACGCCAACAGATGCCTACGCCTCCGGCCGCCAAAATCATGCCAACCACGAGGCCGGCGAGAGTTTCGGATCGTCCGTGCCCATATGGATGTTCCGAGTCGGCAGGCTTGGCTGCAATGAGCATCCCGACAAGCACGAAGGTCGACGCCATGACGTCGCCAAGAAACTCTATGCCTGCCGCCACGACCGATGTCGACCCGGCGAGCAGACCAACAGTCACGTTCGCCGATGCCAACACCGCACTGGCAAGGATGCTCAGGAGCGTCACGCGTTGTCCCAGCTTCAAGTTGTCTCGGTATACAGTACTTGCCAAAATCTACTCCTTGCCTCGATACGACGGCATTCAGGTATGGGACGGGGCGCTACACCCTCATTTTGCCTCATTTAACCGCAAATGAGAGAGTCCATTCTAGAACGAGGGTCGGGTCAGGCGATACAGCCAGGGGCCCGGAACCAGGCCTGCAAGGCTCTCGGCCAGGCCGGCGCCCAGCAACCCGCGCAACGTGGAAGCGACGCTGTATTGGCGGGCCAGCATGCGCCGGCACATGGCGGTGTGCTGCTCCAACGGGAGGGATCGGGCAGCGGCCTGCCCCGCCATCTTCCCGGTCAGTAAGGCGGCGAAGATTCCGGAACCGGTGAACGGGTCGACGAACCCCATGGCGTCTCCGGCAAGATAGAGACCGGGCTGGTCCCGGAAGCTGTCGCGGAACACCAGGGGACCGGTCACGAGCCAGTCGAAGATGGGCTCCAGTCGATCCAGCCGTGCTCTCAGCTCGCCGCTGAACAGCGGCTCGGGCCGGAAGCCATTCTGGCGGAGCAACTCCTCGGGCGCCAAACCGCAGACGTTGACCGCGCCGCCTTCTATCGAGCTTATTCCGACATAGCAACTGCGGAAGAAGAACAACTCCACCGTGTCGTCGAAATGCCCGCGGAAGTGAGCTTTGAAACCGAAGAGACGCTCGCCTTTTCGCGTGAACGTCTGCCGGCCATGGGCAACAATGGTTGGCTCGCGCGCAGGCTCGCACCCGGGCTTCGCCGCTGCGGTCTTCAGGTCTGCCCCGCGCGCTACTGCCTCGCGGAGCAGGAGGTCATCGAGGGCGTAGCGGCTGAGGCTATAGGCCGGCTCGGGCAGCGAGAATCGCTTGCGCCGCTTCCCGATATGCAAGACCACGCGCGCGAGACGCGCCGGCCGCGCCGACGAAAAAGAGGGCCATAAGCCGAGAGCATCGATGACACCGCCAATTTCGGGGGACAGAAACTCGCCACAAACCCTGTGCCGCGGAAGATGCGACTTCTCGTACAGAGTCACGGATGCGCCCTCAGCAAGAGCGGCGAGGGCGGCGGCGCACCCGGCTGGCCCTGCGCCTATTATCGAAACGGCACGACGCTCAGTCAATCCCTCACCAGGAGATGTCCACAACCTGCCGGATGTAGAGCGGAGCCAACGTGTGACTGACCCGGCCGCCGGTACCCTGCAACGCCGTATCGACCACGCGGCGCATCTCGGCGGGTGTGTAGGCGCGGCGGACCGACGTCAACCCATCGATCGCGTTTAAGCGGTACAGAAACGGGGCCAGGAACGCGCGGAATAATACCAGCGGCAGCCGGTGGCGCACCAGGTCGAGCACGATAAATCGCCTGCAGGAACGGGACACGTTGTGAATGAGCCGGATAAATTCGGCTTCGGAAAGGTGGTGTGCCAGACAGACAGCCACGGCAACATCGGCCGGAGGCAGAGGGTCGACTATGGCATTGCCGGTGAGGATAGGCACCGGCGCCGAGGGGGGCGCGGGACGCAGGTCGAAGCCGACGACCTCCACTCCGAGTTGGCGGCGTATATGATGGAGCAACGCGCCCTGGCCGCAGCCGATGTCGAGCACGCTGCGCACCGGGACTGGATCGTGACGGAGAAGGCGCAGGATTTCGGTCGTATTGCCCAACCATCGATGAGTACGGTCGAGGTCCCGATGGGCTCGCGCGATTACGTGATCCGCCAAATAAGGATCCTCCAGGAGTTCGCCCGACATGGAGCGCTCCATAGTGCCGAGTTGCCCAACCCACTTTTGCAGCGCCCCAACCGATGACTTGGGCGAACAGGTACCGTCACTCGCGTCAGATCGCCGGCGCATGTCGTTTGGATGCACTGCTAACCATCTTCGATACCATCATCGCCGGTGCATTAGCATCCTGGCGCACACCGCAGTTGGTCTGCTGCTGCCATACTGGGAGGTTCGGTTATGAGCCCGATACCGACACTCGTCTTGCTGATGGCCTTCGGCGTGGCATCGATGTCAGCTCAGGATAGGGTGAAGCTGATAGATGTGCAACGCAGCACGATCACGATCCATGTCGGCAAAGCAGGTCTATTCTCCATTGCCGGCCATGAGCATTGGGTTAGTGCACCAATCTCCGCAGGTTTGATCAACAATTCGGCTGCACCTCACGTGGAATTTAGGGTGGACGCGTCAAAGTTGGAGGTAAAGCCAGATCCGAAGGTCGACGCCAACACACAGGCTGAGATCCAAAAAGACATGCAGGAATTGACGCTCGAAAGCGCGAAGTATCCGGAAATAGTCTTTAGCTCCTCCCGTGTGGAGAAGCAGGGGGAGGACCAGTGGAAAGTGCATGGCACGCTCACACTCCACGGCGTGACGAAGCCGGTCGCCGTGACGGTCAGGCGCGATGGAGCAATGTATGTCAGCCATGCGAGGGTGAAGCAATCCGATTTTGGAATCAAGCCAGTCACCGCTGCCGGCGGACTGGTCAAAGTTAAGGACGAGGTGGAGATCGATTTCCGAATAGCTACCCGACCCGAGTGACCGCGCAGATCTTCTGGAGTGGCTATCCGCCGCCAACACCCAGCCTGAACGCCAGGACCAGCAGGGCGCCGAATACGCATGCGTGCAACAGTTCGCTCACGCCAAGTGCATGGATGCGGAGGGGTGCGGGTTTGGCTGCGAACCACGCGAATCCGCGGAACAGGACGGGCGGAAATGCGGCGGCAAAGAAATAGCCCGGCAATCGGAATAAGCAGACCACGATCAGAAGCCCGATCAGACTCACTTGCCCGATGAGAAACCACCGTCCCCTCGAAACCTTCTCGCCGGGTTTCAGCAGCCGCGCCGCCGCAATTCTGAGATGGACGAAGTGAATCTGATTGGCCGCGAACAGGAAGTTGGCGGCCCACAGCGACCATGCTATGCCATCCAGGTTTCCTGTGCCCACGTAGTAGGCGGCGGGTGCGACCGAAGTCAATCCCGCGGCGCCGATCGCCTGCCCGGCAGTACGGCCGTTTCGAAATACCTGGCGGGCGGCCGCCTGCGCCACGAAGGCTGAAGCCGCCGCGCCTCCAAGCCACAACAGGCTTAAATTCCGCCCGCCCCAGAATGTGGCCGCGAGGGCGGCAATCGACACCGCTGACAATCCGATGATGACGTTGCGGACCAGCCGGATTTCGGCGCCTGTGCGCGCCCGGACGGGCGTGTTTCCCAGCCAGCTTTCAACAGGCGTCCGGAGCCAGAAGAGCGCCACCGCCGCAACAACCAGGGGCGCGAGGGGCCGGGCTTGCCCTCCGGCTATGAGGCCGACAGCGGCGCCGGTGGCCAGCGGAACCAATAATATCCCCCACGCCCCGTGCTCGCGGGGAAATATCAGCGACCGCTGCCGTGCACCGTTCATCTCCCCTTTGTCAAAGCGTTCGCGAAGCCGTTCCTTTCCCCAGGCCGCGCCGCGCCGCCATCTCCTCTCCCATGGCCTTGCGCTCGGGTTCGGCAAGCAGCCTCGCCGCGGCCGGGAACAGTTCGCGTTCCTCGATCGCGATGTGATCCCGATAGAGATCCGCCAACCCCGCAACCAAAGCGGAGAAACGCTCCGCGTCGCCATACGAGAGGCCTCCGGACGTCAGCCAAGCCCGGCCAAGGCGCTCCACCTCCTGATGGCTCTCTTGCGCGCGCGCGTGGTCCCCTTCCAAGGATTCCACGCACCGGAGCACGGCCCGGGCCTCAGGACTGTCGATACCCCGCACACGAGGAAACAGCGATTCCTCCTCGTCGGCTGTATGTTTGGGCGCGGCATCGCGGAAATATTGCAGCGCAGTCTCCAGTGCGGTCCGCTGCTCGCTGGTCAGGGCGCCGCCACGCGCCTCCAACGCAAGCCTCACCAGCACGGAGAGGAAACGCTCGACCCGCCGATGGCAATCCGCTAACATCCCAATCGGATCGGCAAAGTCGCTCTCGGGTTTCGCCCCGATCACAATAGGCATTAATCCCCCCTTTTATATCTATGTTCGATGAATCCCCAAGCGCAGTCGGTGACCTGCATCACCCGGCGCTGGCAGGATTCACTGGATGTTCCACGGCCCCAGTCCGTGTGGTTCCTCGTCGCGCTCCGGTGCCCGGTCCAGGCGGACTATCATCCAGTACAGCGCTACGCAAGCCAGGAACAACACGCCTGAAAGGAGGGCTCCCGGAAGCGCCGCATCGGCATGTCCAGCCAGGAAGGATTCCAGCGTGGCGGTGAGCAACCACATTTGGATCATCAGCAGAATGATCACCATCACCATGATTGCCTCTATGGCCACCCGGCGCTTGACCCGGACCGGATGTGAAAACGCTTTCATCAGCTCCCCTCCGGGGCCGGATAGACGCCCATGGCCACAATCCGATCACCTCGCTGCTCGAGCCGGATGCGTGGCAGCGGACGCGGCGGAGGCCCCTGCAATACGTCTCCGGTCTCGATCGAGAAGTAGCCCTCGTGGCAAGGGCACTCAAGCCGATTGTTCTCCCTGGAGTAGTACACGGCGCAGGACAGGTGCGTGCATTTCTGCCCGTAGGCCACCAGTTCGCCGTTGGCCTTTCGGATCATAATGCAAGGATCGTTCGGAGTGGGATAGGTAAACAACTTGACGCCGCCCGGCGGAATCTCCGTTGCATTCGCAACGGCTGCTTCGGCGAACTCGGGACGTGCCTTGCCGAAGAGCGAACGCACCCAGATCCAAAGGTTCCCGACGAACATCCCGAAACTGGTCAGGACCAGAAATTTCGTGAACTGCCGGCGCAGCACGTAGTTGTCTTCGGCCGCATGCACCGAAAACTCCTCCGACCAGAGAGGCCGCCTTTCCGGAGGTATCTCAGGTGAAGATGGTTTCGTCAACGACCCATCGCTCGGCGTCTTCATCCGGCTCCTTCCACATATAATCTTCTACATCCATTACGAGTACCGGCTGCTCCGGCGGCATCATCACGAATACCTTCGTCCGCACGTGCTCATTCCCGAACCGGAAGTCGGAGACGGGCGACGAAGCCCTCTGCGGCGCCACCAGTTCCGGCGGCCCGTAGCTCAGCGCCTGGCTAGGGCAGACGGTGGCACACATCGGACGCAGCCCGACGGAGGTGCGGTCGTAACACATGTCGCACTTCATCATCAGCTCCGGCTCCACATGCACTTTGGGGATGCCGAACGGGCATGCCAGCACGCAATTCGAGCACCCGATGCAACGCGGCTTGAGGGCGCTGCGCACCACGCCGTCCTCGCCTCTCTTTATGGCATCCGCCGGGCAAACCAGCGCGCAGGTTGGCTCGACGCAGTGCATGCATACCATCGGCACGGTGGCGATGCCGTTCCGCCGGTCAAGAAAGTCGACGTGAATCATCGGCTCACCGCGGTGGGTGTCGCACTCCGAGCAGGCCGCTATACATGCCTTGCAGCCGATGCAGCGCGAGGGGTCGACGAAGAACTCGTAGCCGAACATCAGCCGCCCCCCGGCTCCCGGCGCGCCTGGTCGGGCGTGACCAGCGCCTCTTCCGGGCCTCGCTGAGTCGTAGCCGGCGCTCCGGTCCACCCGGTCTCCTGACGACGTATCTCCTGCAGATCGGCCGGTGGGGACGCCTTTTCGATGCGGCACGCCGAGACTTTGAATTCCGGGATCTTACTGCGCGGGTCGAGCGTCCGGTGAGTAAGCCGGTTGGCGCTACGCGGTCCAGGCCAGTGATACGGGATGAACACAGTATCCGGCCGGATGGTTTTCACCACCATCGCCTGGGCCACCACATCGGACCGGCGAGTAATCACTCGCACCCAGTCGCCGTCGTCAATGCCGTAACGCGCCGCCAGCCGTGGATGCATTTCGACTTTCGGCTCCGGAGCCTGGTCCACCAGGGGTCCGATGCGCCTTGTCTGTGTACCGGAAAGGTAATGGCTCACCACGCGCCCGGTCGTGAGATACAAGGGATACTCCGCGTCCACGGGATCCCCCGACGGCCGCCAATCCGTGGTCAGGAAGCGCGCCTTGCCGTCGGGATGATAGAACCTGCCGTTTTCGAACAGCCGGCGGGTCCCGGGGTGATCGAGCGTGGGACACGGCCAGAACACGCCCAATTCCTGCTCCACTCGCTCCCAGGTGATCCCGTAATAATCGGCCACGCCGCCCTGCGACGCACGCCGCAGTTCCTCGAAAATTTCCTTCGTGGACGCAAACTCGAAATATTTACCTTTATTCAACTTCCGCGCGAGGTCGCATAAGATCAGCGCATCGGATTTCGCCTGCCCGGGCGGATCCACGGCCTTGTTAATCTTCTGTACGCGTCCTTCGGCACTGCAGATTACCCCCTCGTCTTCTTCGTGCAGGCTGCCCGCGAAGATCAGGTCGGCGTGGTGCGCTGTCTCGGACATGAAGAAATCGATCACTCCGAAGAACTCCAGCTTTGAGAGCGCCTCCCGCGTGTAATGGGAATCCGGCAAAGAGACCAGCGGGTTGAAGCACATCGAAAACAGCGCCTTGATCTCGCCGCGATGGATCGCTTCCATGATCTCCACCGCGGTGAGCCCCGGCCCCGGCAATTCCTTCTCGTCAATTCCCCACACCGCCGCCACGTGCCTGCGCGCCTCCGGGTCGGTAATCGAGCGCGCCCCAGGCAACTGGTCCGCTTTCTGCCCGTGTTCCCGGCCGCCCTGTCCGTTTCCCTGCCCCGTGATCATCATGCAGCCGGCGCCTTCACGTCCGAAATTGCCGGTCGCCAGGAACAGGTTCACCATCGCGAGGCAGTTCTCGACGCCTTTGGACTGGTGTTCTATGCCACGTGCGTGCACCCCCATTGCCCGATCGGTCTCCCCGATCCAGCGCGCCGCCTTGACGATGTTTTCGGGAGGCACACCGGTGACGCTGGCCGCGCGTTCCGGAGTCCAGTCCCTCACCGAATCCCGCACGGCCTCCCAACCGCTCGTGTGCCGGGCGATATACTCGTCCTTGGCTAAGCCATCCCGCACGATTACGTGAAGCATCCCCAGGAACAGGGCCAGGTCCGTGCCTGGGCGCACGGGCAGGAACAGGTCCGCCTTGCGAGTAATCGGGGTCATGCGCGGGTCCACCACAATCAGGCGGCCGCCCGCTTCCCTGCATTGCCAGAGATAGTGCGTGGTGATGGGAGCGCATTCCGCTGTGTTGGACCCAGCAATGAGCACCACTTTCGCCCGCTCGAGATCGGTCCAGGGATTGGTGGCGCGATCGATGCCGAAAGCCAGTTTGTATGCGGTGCCAGCGGACACCATGCACAGCCGGCCGTTGTAATCGATGTTCCTTGTCCCCACCGCCACGCGCGCGAACTTCCCCAGCACGTACGTCTTCTCGGTGATCATGGAGGCACCGCCGTAGATCGCCACCGCGTCCGGGCCGTACTTCTGCTTGATCTCCGAAATGCGGCGCGCCGCGAAATCCAGCGCCTCTTCGTAGGAAATCGGCTGGAAACCTGAGTCGGTGCGAAGAAGCGACTGCAACAGGCGGTCCGGGTGCTCGCCCTGCAAATACCGCTTCACTCCTTTCGGACAGAGCATCCCCCGATTGAAGGGGAACTCTTCCCACGGCTCGAACCCTACCACCTTGTTGTCGCGGACCTTCAACTGTAGCCCGCACTGCATCCCACAGAACGAGCAGTGTGTTTTGACAAGCTTATCCACCGGACGCTGCCCGGTTCTGCCCCAGCCGCCGGGCGGCGCGTAGTTCAGGTGCGGACCGTATAGCCGGGTTAGTTCCTCTATGGATTGGGGCGGTTTAGCCACGGTCCTCCTCCTGAATTCTCAATTGCGCGGTGGCGAGAGAGGTGCGCTTGCACTCGGGGCACAGCCCGATCCAAGTCCCGGCGGGACCGTCAATGCGGTAGTCGAAACCTAATTGCGGCAGGATTGCGTTCAAATCCTCAATCTGCATTTTCGATGCGAAGCGCTTGCCACAGCGCGCGCAGTGGGCGCCTTCGCCGCGGTCGCCGGCGTCCTGATATAGTTTCACGCCCAATTGGGCCGGCCGCTGGAAGATATGGAAGAACTTCCCGAACGGGAGATACAACAGTGCCCCGATTACCGTAATGGCGTGCAGGATGGCCAG
The DNA here is from genome assembly GCA_035561075.1 of Bryobacteraceae bacterium. Lineage (GTDB taxonomy): Bacteria > Acidobacteriota > Terriglobia > Bryobacterales > Bryobacteraceae > JAMCRM01. The sequence continues at coordinate 18,172 of DATMYF010000010.1, read as the reverse complement.
GAAACCATAGAAACCGCCTCGAAACCACAGCGAAGAGGCGGTCAGCGCGAGGCCGGTCACGGATATCGCGAAAAGCAGTACCAGGGGCAAAAAGTCGCCCGAAAAGTCCTGCTGCGTGATCTCGCCACGGTCCCTCAGCCGCCTCCAGAGCGCCAGCGCAATTCCCGTCAGCACGAGCACCGCGGCCACATCCAGGCCGTGGAACATCAGCCACGAGAACAGAGTGCGGATCTGCATGGATCCAACGGGGAAGCCGAAGAGATACGTCACGTAGATCATCTGGTCGTCCGGCGAACTGCCGAAATGAATCCAGCCGAATACCAGGGGAAAGGTGATGGCCGCAGCCAGAACGGTTCCCCAGAACAGGCACTGGTGCATCGCCCAGCGCAGGGTAGAGCGCTTCCGAATAAACGTCTGAGCGGCAATGTGAGTCACGGCGGCTTTGCCTACGATGCCGGTACCCCGCAACATGCCTCCGCGCCGCATCAGTTCAATGGAACGCTGGAAGAAACGCCTGGTCGGCGGCTTCTGCAGCCAGACCGCGTGGTGATACACGATGCCCCAAGTGGCGAAGATCACCGCGAAAGTGTAAATCACGAGCGCGGCGTCGAAGTTCTGAAGGTTCCTGGAACCGACTACGATAGCGGCTACAAGAATCGCGGTTATCACGGTCGCCCAGGCGCCTGCCCGAAGCTGGCTCGCCCGCCTGGATTGAGCCGGCTGCGCCCGCTGTTCGGCAGCGCGCTCCGCGGCCTGTTGGCGCGGCAGGAAAACCCGATGGTTCACCACCCACATCAGCCCAGCCGTCCCGGCCAGCAGCACGAAGCCCGGCCATATGGTTCCGAACTGGTCCCGCAGCACCCCCAGGACCAGCGGGGGAAAGAAACCACCCAGGCCGCCCATAGCGCCTACCAGCCCGGTTACGGTCGCGGTGTTATTCGGAAAGAACTGCGGCACGAGCTTGAACACCGCCCCGCTGCCCGCCCCCACCATCGCTCCGCAGCCTAGTGCGCCCACGGTAAAGGGAAGCATTGAGGGCCAGGAAAGCAGTAGCGCGAAAGGAATGATGCCCGCGAAGACGCCCCCGAGCACGCGCGCCCCCCCGATCTGATCGGAAAGAAGCCCGCCCAGGGGACGCGTGAGGGTGGCCAGCACAACGAAACCAGCCGCCCGGAACCCGGCGTCCGTAATGGAAAGCCGGAACTCGTCCCGCAACAGCGCCGGGAGGTACACAGAAAACGCCACGAATCCGCCGAAAGTGACGAAGTAGAACGCCGATAGCGCCCAGGCGAGTGGCTCTTTCGCGAGCACCGCGGTCATGTCCGCAAGTGTGGCTGGCCTGCGGGTGGTGGGAGCGTCGAGTGAAAGCGCGTAAAAGAGCACTCCCCATACCACACAGAGCACCGCGACCCCGAAGAAAACGGCATCGCGCCCCACGGCAACGGCCGCTACGGGACCAAGGAAGACCGCCGCCGAGTGCCCCATGTTCCCGAGGCCGTAGATTCCTAGAGCCGTGCCCTGCCTCTCGGGCGGGAACCAGCGCGATACGAATCCCACCCCGACGGCGAATGAGGAACCCGCAAGCCCAAGCAAAAACGCGGCAGCCACGAGTTGTCCGTAGCCGGTGGCAGCGGGAACAAGCGCGGCAGCGGCCGCCACCAGAAAGAACAAAACCGTGAATACTTTCCGGCCGCCGAACCGGTCCGTCAACATGCCTACGGGGATGCGCGCCAGCGAGCCGAGCAGGACGGGAACCGCAACAAGAAACGCCGTCGCGCGCGCCGTCAGCCCCAGTTCCACCCGGTAACCCGATGCGAACGCGCTAACCAGCCCCCAAGCAGCGAAGCACAGCCCAAACGAAAGAGTGCCGTATGCGAGATTGCGAACGGCGGGCGCGGCATTTCCCATGTTGTGCGGCATTGGCTGAAGGCTATGGCTACTGCCATCCTATCCGGCAGCCGGGCACAAACGCAGCAACGGGCTCCTGAAAAGGCACGCGAATTGTTAGTAATAGTCCTTTTGGACGAAATTGCTTGCGCACGCTACTCTGGCAGGTTGTGCTCGCTGAGTTTGCGATACAAGTTGCGCTCACTGATCCCCAGGATTTTGGCTGCATTCCCGCGGTGGCCGCCGGTTGCCTCCAGCACCCGTTTGATGTGAGACCGCTCCAGCTCTTCGAGCGAAGGCAAAGTCCCCGGTTCTTCGGTGCGATGGCATGAAACCGCCGGCGCGACGGCGCGCACCGAAGCAGGAATGTGCTCCGGAAGAATCTCCTCGCCCTCGCAAACTACCATCGCAGCTTCGATAACGTGCAAAAGTTCCCGCACGTTTCCGGGCCAGCTATGGTGCCGCAGCACGTCCAGAGCATCCTCGCCGATCCGCATGCTCATCCCGAAGCGCTCGTTGAGCGTGGTAACGAAATGCTTTGCCAGAAGATCGACATCGTTGCCCCTGTGGCGGAGCGGCGGCAGTTCGAGAGTGATGGTGCTGAGCCGGTAAAACAGGTCCTCGCGAAACGCGCCTTGGCGAACCATAGCTTTGAGGTCGCGGTTCGTCGCGGCGAGCACGCGCACGTCTACGTGGATCTCAACTGTGCCGCCCACGTGCCTGAAGGTGGAAGTGTCGAGCACGCGGAGCAGTTTGGTTTGGGTGGCCGGACTGACCTCGCCGATTTCATCGAGGAAGATCGTCCCGCCATGCGCGACTTCGAACAGCCCCGGTTTGGCGCGGTCAGCTCCGGTGAACGCGCCTCGCTCGTGACCGAACAGCTCGCTTTGTAGCAGGCTTTCCTGAAGCGCGGCGCACTCCACCACGACAAACGGGCGCGACCGGCGCAAACTGCGAGCGTGAATGAGCTTGGCGGCTCTCTCCTTTCCGCAGCCGGTTTCGCCGGTAATCAAGACCGTGGAGTCGCTTGGGGCCACGCGCTCCATGAGTTGGAGCAAGCGGCGAAACTCGGGACTCTCGCCAATGAAGGAGCTTCCCAGGTCAGGGGGTGTAAGTCCTCGCTCGAGCAGACTCGCGCGGCGCCGGAGGGATCGTCTTTCGAGCGCGCGTTGAATGCGGATGTGCAGCTCGTCGAGAGGGCAAGGCTTCAAGACGTAATCGAAAGCGCCGACGCGGATGGAGTCGATGGCGCTGTCGATTGAGCCATGGCCGGTCAGCATGATGACCTCGGTCCCCGGGTGGCTCTCGCGAATGGCCTTCAGGACGTCAAGGCCGTTCATGCCAGGCAGCCGGAGATCGAGCAACACTACTTGAGGCTCCAGCGTCGCCAATTTCTGAAGTGCCTCTTCGCCGCTGGCGGCGGCGGTAACTTCATATCCCAGCCGGCCGATCTCACCCGTCATTACATGACGGAACGCCGGGTCGTCATCCACCAGGAGGATCGTCGGCAGCGTTTTCATCCAGCCACGTCCTGCGCTTGGGCGCTCCTAAAAGCCGGCAGCACAATCTGGAACGTAGACCCTTTCCCGGAGGCGCTTTCGACCAGAATGTCGCCCGACCAGCGGCGAACGGAGTTAAGCGACAGGAACAGGCCCAGGCCGGTGCCCCCGTTGCGGAGGCTGAAGAATGGCTCGAAGATCCGGTTTAGGTTTTCGGGAGCGATGCCGCAACCCTCGTCCATCACACGGATCCGGACGGTTTCGCCCGCTTCGGCGCTCACCAGAACACGGCCGCCGGGTTTTGACGCCTGGATCGCGTTTAGCAAAAGATTGATGAGCGCGTGCTGCAATTCGGCTTCATCGACGCGGACGCGCAGGCCCAGCGTCATAGACGGCACTTCCACGGTAACGGAGTGGGCGCGTGCCGTCGGATCGACCAGCCGCACTACGTTCGCGATCGCTGCCTCGACGTCCACGATGTCGCCGGGCGATCCGCTTCCGCGCGACAGGCGCAGAAAGTGTTGCGTGATGCCACGGCAACGCAGGACCTGCTCGCGGGCGATCACAGCGTTGTCGCTGATGCGAGACCAGTCCACAGTCCCGTTCCATTCTCGAGGGATCTCGCGCAGGATGCCTTCGACGCACATTAGCACGGTTGCCAGCGGGGTGTTCAGCTCGTGCGAAAAGCCGGAAGCGAGCATGCCTAGCGACGCGAGGCGGTGGGATTCGGCGAGACGCGCCTCCGCGGCGCGCCTGTCCGAGATGTCGCGCCAGACCTCTACCACCTGAGTGAGTTTGCCGGAAGCATCGAGAATCGGCGAGGCGTGCACTTCCTCCCAGGCGACAGCGCCGTCCGGGCCCCGGCGCTCGCAAATTCGAACCTGCCGTGCGCCGGAACCCAGGCAGGCCACGCTTGGGCAGTCGGCCACTGTGCACGCACTCGATAGCAGGTCGCGGCAGCAATTCCCCATGAGTTGCCCTCGCGAGCGTCCGGCACGGTGTAGAAAGGCGTCGTTCGCTGCGATTACGGTGCGGTTCGGGTCGAGCACCACGATGCCGTCATCGATGCTGTTAATCACTGTTTCGAGCCGCTCGCGTTCGCTGCGGATGTCGGCGGCCAGACCGGTGACCGAATCCGCCATGACGTTGAATTCGCGGGCAAGCCAGGCGATCGTGTCGGAGCCTTTGGCGGGCACTCGACGAGCCAGGTCCCCGGCGGCGATCTGGCGCGCGACCGTTTCAAATCGGCCAAGCCGCCGTAGAACCACAAGGTGGACCAGGAGAGCAATGGCGCCAACGAGGAGAAGTGTCATTGCGCCGGCGCCGGCGACCATCCAACGGAGGTCCTGCATGACGGAGGCATGTGCTTCGCCTGCGTTGTAATCGAGCAGTAAAATTCCGTTGATCTTATGCGCCGGGTCATGGCAGCGGTGGCACTCCTGGTGATTGCGGATGGGAACCACCGTCCGGAGAACGGTTCCGCCGCGTGTTTCAATGACACGACTGGAGCCTCGCTGGTCGGGCGGGAAGCGATGACAAGCCTGGCATGTAGGAGAGTCCATGCGGAGCTCACTTCCGGACTCCCGCGGGCCTGCCGAATAGCGTTCGACTCCATCGCGGTCCAGCAACACCACACGTTCAATGCGGGGCTGCCTGCCAAAGCCCGCAACCATCCGCGCGATCAGGCTGCGGTCGTTCTCGATCATCTGGTGTTCGAGCGCGACGCGGATCAGTTCGCCCTCGGCGAGCGCGGCGGTGCGCGCCGCTTCGAGCAACGCCTGGTAATGGTGAGCCGAATATACGTAAGCGGCGATCGAACAGGCAAGCACAACGGCCGCCGTGATACCCACAGCCAAACCAACCGTCATGCTGGCGAAGCGGAATTTCATGCGAAACGAGCCCAGGGAAACCATCCCTCTTCAGGTCGCGGTTCATCCCACTGCGACTAAGATGGCCGAATGATGTCACACTGCGGGCCCGCCGTCAACACTGCCGGTGCGACATTCCCTGCTGTATTCGCGACCGTTCTAGTTTTCGCCACTCCTCCCCTCGCCGACGGCGTGCTTTCCCATATCGCAGAAGCGGACGGGTAGAAAACGACAATTCAGGTGATAAAACTTCCAGCAGGACGACTCTATCGAAGTTCGCTTAGTTCGAGCTTCACATTTTGGAAGGCGGAGACTGCGACCTCAACCTTCGGCGATGCCGCCAACGCGCGGCGCAGCGCTTCGAGGGGCCGGTCTTCACTTCCAAACGCGACGGCTACCATCCGGTATTCACCGGGCGCCAGGCCGCCCACTTGGAACCTGCCGTTGTCATCGCACCTCGCATGAGCGATGCCGACGCCCAGGAGGTCCTCTTCCGGAAGCGGCCACATGGCCCAAATCACAAGCGCCCGGCCGATCGGCTTGTCGTCTTTGATCACCACGCCGGAGATGGCGGCGGGCTTATCGTCGAGCACGACGGTTAGCGACTGGCTCATCGCGCCCTTATCGAGCGGGATAACGTTCTCTTTCACAGGCACGCCGTTGTAGAGGATCTTTTTAATGTAAACCCCGGCACCCAGGCGGGATATGATCAGTCTTCGGCTTTCTCCGAGGAACGTGGGAATCTGGAACTTACCGTCAGCGTTGGGCTTAGCAGGGCCGGAGAAGACGTTGAGTTTACCACCGCCGCTCTCCCACGAGAGGGTGACCGCAGAAAGATCCGGCAGCCTGCTCCCCTCCGACACGACAAACACACCGGATATGAAAACGGGACGCTCCAGCGAAGCGGTAACCTCAAGGTTCCGGTCGCTGATGACGAGGGGAACGGAAGCGCTCTCGGTGTCGGCGTTCGCAATTGGAGGCGGAGGGACGCCCGGGCGCACAGCGGAGAGGGGCACGGATGGGGTCCCCGCGTCTGCCTGCGCCCGCACGAGGCCGAATATCAGCCGGTGAGATCCAAGAGGGAAACCGGTGACGAGCAAATCGCCGCGGCAGGGAACCTGCGCCAACGTCGGCTGTTGTTCCGAGTCTTGAATTCGCTGGTACTGCCCGATCCTGATCGTGTCTCCCGGTCCGCAGTTCGCCGCCGGAAACCGCACGTACACCCGATAATAGGAGATTTTCCGCGCGGGCAGCACTCCGATATCAACGGCGGCGCCGGGAATCAGGGTGACGGGGAGGGCAGCATCCGCGCCGTGACCACCCGGCCAATAGGTGTGCTCAAAGTCCTCATCCACGGCACTCAGGTCGTCATTCGAGAATTTCGAGAGGACGCGATCAGTCAACGCTTTCGCTGGGATGACCTCGATGACATATTCGCCTGCGGGCAGGTCGGGAAACACGAACGCACCATCCGCCTGACTGCTGACCCTGCCTCTGGGAATCAAGACCCTGCCCCGCTGTATGACCGTCAGCGCCCCCAATTGGACTCGCGCGATCGGCTTGCGCGTCTCCTCATCCACCACAACGCCGGTGATCTGCCCGGGTCGGGAAAGCATGAGATGCACTTCCTTCACTGGCTGTGCCTTGGTAAGGGTGACATTCTGCTGGCTCGATTGAGTTGGGGACATTGCCATCAACTCCTGGTAGCCGTCTTTCTTCGCTCGGACGTTGAAGTCACCCACGTCCGCAGGACGGAATGCGAACGCGCCAGAAAAATCCGCTTTTATGGTCATGGTTAATTTTGGGGATGAAGGCAAGATCCGCCGTAACCCGTAGTATTCCAGCGTGATATCCGCATGTGCCACGGGCTGGTTGGTTCCGGCTTCGATGACGACGCCTCGGATCTCGGGAGAAGGGTTAGGCTTGTTCCCCTGATCTTGAAGAGGGGTGCAGAACAGGCCACCCGCCGTAAGCGACAACAAGGCTAAGGAACCAAATATCTGCAAAAACCAGAAATCCCGTCTGCAATTCTGTCTCATTTCCGCCTCTATCAGGTATCAGGCGGTGAATGGAAGTTTCACCGCCAAGCTATCGAACATGCTTGGCCCCCGACAAGAGCGAGCAGCTTGTGCAACCCCTCATTGAATCGAGCGCCGAGCCCTCTCCAACTGCCGTTGTATCTCCGCACGGAAGGCCAGCTCGGTGGTCAGTTCTGCGCGTGTGATCCGGCCGTCGTGATTGCGATCCGAGGGGTCCAGAAGACTCCTCAACGGAAAAGCATCTCCGATTGATCGCTCCTCCAGCGAGATGCTCCCGTCATCGTCAGTGTCGAACCAACTCAGGATCATCGCCGCCTGCGTCTCCGATTGGTCCGGAATCAACTCGATGGCGGTGATGCTGCTGTCGTGATTACGGTCGAGTTTCTTGAGAGCAACCGAACTGTTCGCGATCTCGGCGGCGGAGATCTCATTATCGTGGTTGGTGTCCAGCGCAGCGAGAACGGGATGTTCGCGCATAAAACTCCTCTGCAGACGGTCGGCGACATCGGGCCTGAGTTTGCCCGGAAAAAAGCCGCATTCCTGCGCGCTCAGTGTGCCATCGTGGTCGACATCGAACTTGCGGAGCACCGCGGGAGCATTGATCATCTCCCAGTGGGAAATGGCCAGGTCCCCATCTGTATCGATCACAGATAGCATGCGGACCATCCTGAAGTAGGAAAGCGCCAGCGGCCGCCATGGATCTTTCCGTTCTGGGCCGAACTTGACCGTGGTATTCAGTTCAGCTTCGCCCACCGAATCGCGGTCGATCGGGAGTAAGCTCGGGCGGGAATGATGCACGCCTATCACAAAACCCCGCAATTTGCCGCCGTGACTGATGGCCGTCACGACCCCAAGGATGAGTAATAAGGCCATCAGGCCGCCCTGCATCAGCGCGAACGGACGGGGCTTGTACGGCTCGATCAGGTGAAAGAGTAGAGGATCTCGGGCATTGCCGGAGGTGACGACGGGCTGCCAAGGCTGCCGAAACTCGGGCCGTATCGTCCACTGCCGCAGGAGCGAGATCAATCCGTCAAGAAGAAGCCGCAGGGATTCGCGTCGTCCATCGGCTCGGTCGAAGATCTCCAGCATCTCGTCGCAAAACCGGTAGCGGAACTGAGCAGGATGGGCCCATAGCATTTGGATATAGAGCCGTCGAAGCATCAGATCCTCCCCGGCTGGGGCGCTTTGAGATGTGGCCGGGCTTGGCGTACCACATCTTCCAGACGTGCGATTTCTGCGGACAGGACGCCACGGCCCAGATCACTGAGGCGATAATAACGGCGTCGCGAGCTATTCTCCTCGGAGCGGCTTGCGACCTCTTCTACGAGTCCCTGCTTCATGAGGCGCTGCAGGTTGTCGTAGAGGGTGCCCGGACCCAATTTGTAACGGCCTTCCGACTGGCGCGCAACCTCTTGCATGATGGCGTAGCCGTACATCTTTTCGCCGGCAAGCGACAGCAGGATATGCAACATGGCCGGCGCGAGCGGGAGGTAATCATCGATCACAGGTTTCATTATCGGATTCCGTTATATCAGAGTCCGATACTCTTGTCAATTGTTGCGAGCGTACTGCCGGTGCGCATGACGAACTGGCAGACGCGGCATGACAGTTTGTCAGAAGATGGCGGTGTCGAAACACACCGCCCATTGCAATTTCAACGAGTTACGGCGGACGACGCCACGGCATCCCGCGTGCGTGTAAGGACGGCCGAAAGGAGTTCACAGATGGTACTACTCCTCATGGCCGCGTGTCTGGGCTTGTTGGCATTGGTAGTGACGGCCCTGGCGTACTGGGCAGCCGCCCGCTCCGAAGAACCGGCTGTCGACCAGCCCCAACCCGAGGTCTTCAAGGTGGCCTCGCCCGTGGGCTTCTTTGCCGATACCGCCGCGCCTGCCGGCGCAATGCGGATCCAGGTGCCCGTCGAGGCCCTGCTGCTACAGATCGAAAACCACGTCAGGCTGGAACAGGCCGCCGCCGAGTCGTTTTTGGAATACCCGACGTCAGCACTGCTGCATACCCGGACCATATCCCCGATCGTGAACTGAAAGGCGGCTGCAAATGAATTATCGTGAACCGGATCTCTTGAAGGGATTGAATGACGAACAGATGGAGCAGGCGCTCGCTCTCGGGTCACGGATCAGCCTGCCCGGCGGTGCGGAGTTGTTCGGCTTAGGTTCCGAGGCCGACAGATTGTTCCTCATCGACCGGGGCCGCGTCAAATTGACGCTGCCGATACAACTCCGGGGACACGACCAGGATATCCTCGTCGAAGAGAGATCCTCGGGGCAAACCGTAGGCTGGTCCGCGCTGATTCCGCCCTATCGATTTACCCTGAAAGCCACCACCCTTATCGAGACGGACCTCATCGCGCTCTCGCGTGAGTCCTTGCGCGCTCTGTTTGCGGCCTCTCCGGAGGTCGGCTACACGGTATCGCTGAACCTGGCCGCGGTCATAGGCCAGCGGCTGCAACTCTTTCAGACGATGTGGCTGCGCGAGATGCAGCGCGTGGTGGAACGTCATTGTGTGTGATTGCGAGGCGATGGCATGAGACTCGCGATGCTATTTGCGCTGGCTGGGTTCGCGTGCTTCGGAGGCAAGGACGTTGAAAGAGCACAGCGTGAGCAGCGGACAGACGAGCGGCTTGAAGTTCCTCCTCCTCCGTTTTCGGAAGGCATTTTCCCATGCTCGACGTGCCACCAGAGCATGCCCACAAACCGAACGCGCCGCATTCTTTCCGGGATGCACGAAGAGATCGTCCTGAAGCACGACGAGCAGCATCGCTGGTGCCTGGATTGTCACGATGCGGGCAATCGCGATTCGCTTCACCTGGCCAGCGGCGAGCCCGTCTCTTTCGAGGAATCGTACCGCCTGTGTGGACAATGCCACGGCGAGAAACTGCGGGACTGGAAGGCGGGCGTGCATGGCCGCCGCACCGGCTCATGGAACGGCGCCAAGAGTTACCTGCTTTGCGCGCACTGCCATAACCCCCATCAACCAAGGTTTCGCGCCATCCGGCCGGAACCGGCGCCGCAGCGGCCAAGCCGGCAAGCGCTTCCGGCAAATACGCGGAAGGGAACCCATGGACGCTGAAAAGAATGCGCCGAAACTGACGCGCCGGACGTTTTCCTCCTGCGCTGCCGCCGCAGCCGCGGGCTGGCTCCTGACTGCTTGTGGCCCTCGCCGCCTGCACGAGTTTCCAAAGGAACGACTCAGGAAGTCCATCGCGGAGTTGGAGAGGCAATATTCCGAGCGCCACGGCGCCAAAGTCACGGTTTCAACCGCATCCGCCCAACCAGGTGTGGAGTTCGCTTACGCCCTGGACCTCTCGCGCTGTATCGGCTGCCGGCGTTGTGTATATGCATGCGTGAAAGAGAACAACCAGTCGAGAAACCCGCAACTCCATTGGATCAAAGTGCTTTCGATGGAGAAAGAGAAGGGGGTCGACCTGGCCCATGCGGATCCGTACTACCAGCCCGCTCAGGTCCCCGAAGAAGGCCACTTCTATGTTCCGGTTTCGTGCCAGCAATGCCGTAACGCCCCATGCACCAAGGTGTGCCCGACCGGCGCAACCTGGACTGAGCGCGATGGCATCGTCGTAATCGACTATGACTGGTGCATCGGGTGCCGGTACTGCATGGCGGCTTGCCCGTACGGCGCAAGACACTTCAACTGGACCGAGCCCTCGGTTCCCGAAGGCGAACTCAACACGAGCACGCACTACCTTGGGAACCGGCCGCGACCGAAGGGCGTGGTCGAGAAGTGCACCTTCTGTATCCAGCGTGTGCGCGCGGGCCGGTATCCGGCCTGTGTCGAGGTCTGTCCGGTCGGGGCGAGAAAGTTCGGCAACCTTCTCGACAAAGACAGCGAGATCCGATACATCATCGAGCACAAGCGCGTGTTTGTCTTGAAAAAAGACCTGAACACCGTGCCGAGATTCTTTTACTTCTATGCCACCTGATAACTCAGTGACGACGACGATCCGGCTCTTCTTTCGTTTTGCGCGCGGAAGTGGGGGGCTGGTGCTCCGCGGTCCGAGGACATATTGGCTCTGGCTGGCGTTCCTCGCCGTGCTGATTGTATCCGGGGCCGCCGCCTATGCGGACCAGGTCAGAACAGGCCTGGTCGTCAGCGCTATGCGGGACCAGGTAAGTTGGGGCTTTTACATCGGTAACTTCACTTTCCTGGTGGGTGTGGCGGCGGCGGCCGTGGTGCTGGTGATTCCCGCTTACATATACGACTGGAAGCCCATACGGGAGATGGTAATTTATGGCGAGCTGCTCGCCATAAGTGCGATCCTGATGTGCCTGATGTTCGTGCTGGTCGATATCGGCCGGCCGGACCGTTTCTGGCATCTCATCCCGCCATGGGGCCGTCTCAACTTCCCGCAGTCCATCCTCGCCTGGGATGTCCTGGTTCTGAACCTGTATTTTCTTGTAAATTTCGTAGTGGCCACGCACATCCTATATCGCGCTTTCCACGGCCGACCGTATGTCAAGCGCCTGGTGGTTCCGCTTGTACTGCTGTCGATTCCAATGGCCGTTGCGATCCACACGGTCACGGCATTCCTGTACAATGGCCTGGCCGCCCGCCCGTACTGGAACTCGTCAATTCTGGCGCCGCAATTTCTGGCGTCCGCATTCTGCTCCGGTCCCGCAATCCTTTTGATAGTTCTACAGGTCTTGCGCCGCTTCACGCGCTTCGAGATTCAGGACCAGGCTATCTGGAAAATCGCGGAGCTGATGGCGTATGCGATGTTCCTGAACTTGTTCCTCCATGGCGCGGAAGCGTTCAAGGAGTTCTATTCGGATACGGAGCACCTGTTGTTCACCAGATATTGGTATTCGGGTTTAGGGGAGCACCGGACTCTGGTGCCCTATGCCTGGTCCGCAGTGGGGCTGAACGTGATTGCGTTCGCCTTGTTCATCGTACCGGCGGCGCGTCGCCATTGGGTCACCCTGAACATTGGATGCCTGGCGACATATGCGGGCGTGTACATCGAGAAAGGGATGGGTCTAATCATCCCGGGCCTTACGCCCGACGCATTGGGCGAGATCTACGAGTACTACCCGACCTTGACGGAATTGCGGGTGGCGGCGGGTGTGTTCGCGGTAGGATTTCTGGTCTTCACAGTCATGCTAAAGGTGGCAGTACCGATTTCGCTGGGAGAGTTCACGGAAACAGAGAACCCGCCTCGCGGCGCGCTGCCTGCCTTGGAAGCCGATAGGAATGTGCATGCCGTTGCGTTCACCCGCGGGAGTAGTGCGCAGCGAATGCAAGATGCCGCCCGGTTGAACTAACGAGCACAATGGAGAGGTGGTTATGGCAGTATCCAAGCAAAGCCGTCTCACGCATAGCAGCATGGGCATGCGTGCAATATTCGTTACTTCCGAAAACGCGCCGCTGATTCTTAGCCTCGCGGTTGTCGTCGTGGCAGTTCTCTACTTTGTCGCTTTGTACGCAATGGCGGGCTGATGTCAGCCCGCCAAGCTACCACTGCGCCGGTCAGAACAGCAGCCGCAACCCGAACTGGATCGTGCGCGGGTCGGTCGAGGTGCTGCTGATTCTGCCAACGGTACTCGGAACGGTGATGTCCGTTCCCGGATTGCCGAAATTCGCGTGATTGGCGATGTTGAAGAACTCGGCCCGGAACTGCGTGCTAACCCGCTCCGTGATTCTCGTATTCTTGAAGACCCCCACATCCCAGGTGGATAGCCCGGGTCCGAACAGCATGTTGCGGGCGGAGTTGCCGTAGGTGAAGGGGGCTGGAACCGCGAATGCTTCCGGATTGAACCAGCGGTTGATCGTCCGGTCGCCGGGATCGGGGTCGCCCACGATGTCGGCGCGCCCGCTTGGCCAGCCAAGCGTCCGGCTGGTGTATGTCACCGAGTACGGAGTGCCGGTGGCTAGCGTCGTCACGCCCGCAACCTGCCAACCGCCGATGATCTTGTCCGCCGCGCCCGAGAGCGATGAGAGCCAGCGCTTGCCTTGCCCGAACGGCAGTTCGTAGATGTAATTGATGGTTGCGTAGTGCCGCCTTACGAAGTCGAGATCACCGCGGTCGAGCCGCGCGTTCCTGTTATCCATCGGCGCTTGGCCGAACAATTGTTCGCTGAGACCTTTGGTCAACTGGTATTCGACCTCGAACGCCAGCCCGCCGGAGAAGCGCCGGATTAATCCGAGTTGCATCTGGTTGGTGATCTGGTTCCGGCCCGGCTCGTAGTAAGTGATCGCTCCAAAGGGCTGATAGGGACGGCGCGGCTGAACGGCGCCGGGTCCGGGAGGCGGATCGTTCAGATTGAGCCCGCGCTCCAGGTGCGTAATCTTGTTCCCTACATAGCTGGCGCGTACCGCCGTTGCGGGCAGGAGTTCGTATTCAACGGTGAAATTCCACTGCTGCTGGTAAGGGTTACGGCGGTCGCGGGCCACGGCCGTGATGGACGGGCTAGCCGGAATGGTGCCCTGCCCGGGAAACGGATTAGAGAGGCTGAGCGAAGGAACGTCGCCCGGCGCCGGCTCGAATGTCTCGGCCACCAGAAATGGGGGATTGGTGGACAACTGGAAGTAGCCGAGATAACCGGGCAGCACATTGTAGTAGATGCCGTAGGCGCCGCGCACCACCAGGCGGTTGTTGTCCAGCGGACGGAATGCGAAGCCGATGCGCGGGCCGAAATTGTTGCGGTCAGGATACACGTAGTTGTCAACGTCGATTCCCACGCTATTGCCGTCAACCACGGGAAGCGCCGCCTGAAGCCGCGGATCCGGCGATCCGTCAATCACCGCTATGGCGCCCAAGCCCGGATAGAAGTTGGACATATCGCCACGTGAATTGCGGAAGAGGCCCTGGTATTCATAACGGAGTCCCAGGTTCAGGGTCAGCCGGCTGGAGACCGTCCAGTCGTCCTGAATGAACGCGGCGTAACGGTTGTCCACCGGTTCGCTCTCCACGTTTCTCGAAACGCGGCCCGTCAGCGACGGGTAGCCGAGCAGGAAATCGGCGAACGCGTTCCCGCTATAGCGCCCGTCAAACGCGAAGCTGCCGCGGTAGGGAGGCGGGTTCTGGAAATTGAACATGGACGCCCGCTGGAATTCGAAGCCCGCTTTGACCGCGTGGCGGTTAAGGCTCAGCGTGAATGTATTTGCGATTTCGTAACTTCGCTTTGTGTCGCCGGAGCCGGGCAAATCATCGAAGCCGCGGAAGCCGGTGATCGTTACCGTCGGCAGCCCGCCGAGTCCGGACACTGGCGAAATCAGACCGGGGATGATGCTGCTCGGGTCGAAATCGGGGTTTTGGGGCGTGCGGAAGTTCTTCTCCTGGGTAAAACCGAAGCGGGCGTCATTGATGGCTCGCGCCGAAATGATGCGCGTATAGGACGCCATGACATTTCGGGTCGCCAAGCCGAAACCTCCCCAGTTGCCGAATCGCTCCGTGCCGCTGCCGGCCGGAGCAACGAACGGTCCGTTATCGACGTAGGAGAGGCGGCCGGTAATCCTGTCCGATGAGGACGCCTGGTAGTCCACGCGGCCGAAATACCGATCGAGATTCTCGCGCCGTGGCACATTGTAGGCGAAGTTCGGACCCAGTCCGGCAGCTCCCGTTCCAGGCAGGTTGGGAGTGGACACGAAACGAAGCAGTTCACGAGATACGGGATTAATCCGCGCATCGGGAATTCTATTGTTCGTGAACGCCGTGCCGGTTAGCGGGTCACGAATCGTCCCGACTCTGCTGAAATCTCCGGACACCATCTCCGTCGTCGGCATAGCCACGACGTTGGTCTGAGACGCCCGGAACCGCAGGCCCTCATAGCTGCCGAAGAAGAACAGCTTGTCGCGGAGGACCGGGCCGCCGATCGAACCGCCGAACTCGTTACGGTTGAACGGCGGCTTGGGCAACCCCGTAGCAAAGAAGTTCTTCGCTGCAAGGGCGCGGTTGCGGTTGAAAGCGAATAGGCTGCCATGGAACTCATTGGTGCCGGACTTGGTCACCATCAGAATCTGCGCGCCGCCACGGCCGTATTCCGCCGAAGCTCCGTTGCCAATTACCTTGAACTCCTGCACGGCATCGAGCGACGGCACGGTGCCGAGCACGCGTTCGTTGCCAACGTCGACATTGGAAACGCCATCAAGCGTCATGTTCGTGGAGCCATACCAGGTGCCACCGGCAACCAGCGGATTCGAACCGGCCCCCTGTACGCCCGGCGCAAGCGCCAGCAGGCTGTAAAAGTTGGCCCGCCCGTTCAGCGGGATGTCCGTGATCTGCCGCGAATCCACCACGCTGCCGACGGACGAGGTTTCCGACTGCACAACCGGAGCCGATGCGGACACCTCGACGCGTGTCTGTACGTCGCCTACGTCTAGGTTGACGTCCATGCGCACGGTCTGGTCCACCTGAACCGTAATCCCGGTGAGCGCTGCTGTCTTGAAACCAGGCGCGGTCACGCTCAGGCGGTGACTACCTGGTTCAACATTGGGAAACGTGAATTCGCCCTGGGCGGACGACACTGTCTCTTTTACAACATTCGTGCTTTCATTTGTCAGCGTGACTGTCGCCTTGGCTACGCCGCCACCCGACGGATCGGCGATTCTGCCCAGGACAGCCCCGTATCTGGCCTGCCCCTGCAAAAGCAGAGCACAGGGCAATAGCAGTAGAATACCCCTCAAAGCTCGCACGGAAAGACCTCCCGAATCCAATCTGATGAAGATTTAGCATCGCCCGGACGCGAAAGTCAATGCTGCTGCGCACCTTCGCGTGTTGACGGCTAACCGTGGCGCGGCTTAAGGTGAAGATACTTCCACTCCGGAGGGGAACATGGTGTCGATGTCCGCAGATTCCCTACTCGCTTACGAACAGCAGTACCGCTCCGCACTACTCGATGACGTCCTTCCGTTCTGGGCGCGGCACTCGCTCGACCGCGATCACGGCGGGTACTTCTCGTGTTTGGACCGCGAAGGCAAGGTCTACGACACGGATAAATTCGTATGGCTTCAGGGACGCCAGGCATGGATGTTTTCCGCGTTGTATCACCGCCTGGAACAGCGCGGTGATTGGCTGGAAATCGCGAAGCTCGGAATCGATTTCCTGAAGAGGCACGGGCGCGACGAGCACGGGGACTGGTTTTTCGCCTTGGCCCGCGATGGTCGACCCCTGGTCCAGCCGTACAGTATTTTCTCCGACTGCTTCGCCGCCATGGCTTTCAGTGAATATGCCCGCGCGGCCGGAGACGCGGAAGCGAGGCAGATCGCGCTCGATACGTACCGGAATATCATTCGCAGGAAAGACAACCCGGCCGGCCGTTACTCAACTGCCGTGCCCGGGACAAGACCGCTTCGCAATTTCACGCTCCCGATGATCCTCACTAACTTGTGCCTGGAACTGGAGTGGCTGCTCGATCCGGAGGAGTTCCGGCGAGACGCGGGCGGTGCGCTGCTCGATGTGATGACCGTGTACCGCGATCCGCAGAGAAACCTGATCTTCGAAAACGTGGCGCCCGACGGTTCGCACGTGGATAGTTTCGAGGGCAGGGTGCTGAACCCGGGGCACGGCATCGAGGCCATGTGGTTCGCTATCGACCTGGCACGCCACTGGCAAGACGCGGCGACCATCGAACTGGCCACCGATACGATGCTCGACATCCTTTCCCTGAGCTGGGACGAACGGGAGGGCGGAATCTTCGCGTTTCTCGATGCGGAGGGCCGGCCGCCAGAGCAGCTTGAATGGGACCAGAAACTCTGGTGGGTGCATCTTGAAGCGCTCGTGGCGCTGCTGATGGCGTTCAACTCTACCGGGCGCGTAAAATGTTGGGAATGGTTTCAAAAGGTGCACGAATGGTCGTGGGGGCACTTTCCTGACCCGCGATACGGCGAATGGTTCGGGTATTTGAACCGCCGCGGAGAGGTGCTTCTGAATATGAAGGGCGGAAAGTGGAAGGGCTGCTTCCACGTTCCGCGGGCGCTCTGGCGATGCTCACTCGAGTTGCAGGCCATGGCCGTGCGGGCCGCCGCGTAGGAGAACAGGATGACGACACGAGCGGATGGTCCAGTTGCGATTGTCACAGGCGGAGCAGGTGCGGGCATCGGCCATGGGATCACGAGCGCCATGGTGCGGAACGGCTGGGCTGTCGTGGTCGTCGACCGTGATGCTGCTTCAACCGGCACGCTCGCCGCGGAGCTGACCGCGTGCGGTCACACCGTCGAGGCACTGACGGCGGACATTACCGACGAAGAAACGCCGTCGCGCGCCGTGGCGATGGCGGTGGAGCGATATGGCCGCCTGGACGGGCTGGTGAACAACGCCGGCATAGGGTTGTGCAAGCCCCTCGGCGACATTGAAGACCGGGAGTTCGAGCGCCTCCTCGATGTCGATCTGCGGTCGGTCTTTAGATTCAGCCGGGCGGCGGTGCCCGAGTTGGCCCGGCACGGCGGCACTATCATCAACATTGGATCTGTGCATGCACGCATGACAAGCATGGGCTTCGGCGCGTACGCAGGAATCAAGGGTGCTGTGGAAGCACTCACGCGAGGCTTTGCCGTCGATTATGGGCATCTGGGGATCCGCGCCAACTGCATCCATCCGGGGATGGTGATGAGCCCTCAGAACCGGTCCCTGATCGCGAGCTTCGCTGACGATGTCGACCAGTGGATTGCCTCATATACCCAAACGAGGCAGCTTGTGCCGGTGCTGCCAGCCGCAGGGGACGTGGGCGAACTCGCCGCTTTTCTGATGGGACCGTACGGGCGGGCAATCACCGGCCAGGCGTTCATTATTGACGGGGGCACCGCCGCGATGTTGTATGAACGGTCGCCGGGACGGTAATCTACTGGGACGTTTAGTCCCCTGCTCCGGCGGGCCGGATCATTACCAGGGCCGCAAACGACAGTCGCC
>DATMYF010000009.1:0-38620 GCA_035561075.1 Bryobacteraceae bacterium | reverse complement strand
CAAGCCGGATCCGCAGGTGTTTCTCAGCGCGGCCGCCCGCCTGGGAGTGGAACCCGCGCATTGTGTGGTGGTCGAGGATGCCGCAGCGGGAATTGAAGCCGCCCGCCGCGCCGGCATCCGCAGCATCGGGATCGAGCGCGGAGGGCAACCGTTGCCCGCCGACCTCGTCGCACCATCCCTGGCCGCGCTGCCGCCGAAGGCATTCGACGCGCTGATTTCGCCTTAACAGTTCTTACCGTCACGACTCGGGCCTCACGAGAGCTAAAATCGTCCCTATCAGGATGTTCAGCGTCCCCAATCTGTTCACGTCGCTTCGGCTGCTCCTCGCACCGGTGGTCATCCGTGCGATTCTGCACGGGCAGCACAATCTTGCCCTAGCTGTCTTTGCCATCGCTGCCGCCACGGACGGTCTGGACGGCGCCATTGCGCGCCAATTTAAACAGATCACCACCGCCGGCGCGTACCTTGACCCAATCGCCGATAAGGTACTGCTTTCGGGGGTCTATCTTGCGTTGGCAATCGCCGAGATGTTGCCGTGGTGGTTCGTGGCCCTCATCTTCGGGCGCGACCTCCTGATCCTCTCGTTCGCGGTCTACGCTATTTCTTTCACCACTTTGCGCAAGTTCGAGCCCAGCGTCTGGGGCAAACTGAGTACGTTCCTTCAGATCGTGACCGCGGTAACATGGATGGCGAGAAACGTGCTGATGCATCCTGCAGTCGATGTGGTCGCGAATGCCTTGATTTGGCCTACGGCCGCTGCCACGGTCTGGAGTGGCTTGCACTACGCATGGCGCGGGCTCCGGACACTACGTACGCATTGACGCCGAATACGCGGGGGAGTAGTCTTAAGATGTCGGGAATGGACATGACTCGCTACGTGCCTGCGCGGCATTATGTTTCTTTCGGATGCGTCGCCCTCGCGCTGGCCGGTTTTTCGGGCTGGCTGGGGATGGATTGGGCGCCGGCTTTCATTCCGGCGGTGCTGTTCCTTCTGAGTTCCCTGTTGCTCTTCATCATGGCCACCCGTCCCCCCATCGAAATCCACGAGGGCTATCTCTCCGTCGGCAAGCGGGTTGTGCCGTGGATGGATATCCGCCGCCTCGACCGGACCGGCTGGATTTCGCCGTTGATCGTAGGCATTACACTCTTTGACGAGAGCCGCCTGACTTTGGTCTATCCGGGCGACCTCGATTCCTGCAATAGCCTGTTGCGACACCTGCGGCGGCTTTCGCGCGACGCCATGATAGACGGTGTCCCGTACCGGCAGTTCTGGGGCGAAGTGATGCCCCCTGGAGACGCCCAACAGGCCCCTGCGCCGCGCTATCGCATTCTGCGGCCGGAAGACGAAGCCGAGGTGGAACGGCTCTATCAGCGGCTCAAGACCGTTGGCAACCTGGACCAGAAGAACACGGACGAGAAGTAGTTGGTGCCGCGCCTCCGAAATCCCCTTTCCAAGCTGTTGCTGGCCGGCGTGGTGCTCTGCGCCGTGATCGTGGCCACACATACGCTCTGGCTTCGCGCTCTCGGGAATGCCCTCGTGCAGGTGGACGAACCTGTCCACGCCGATGCCGCCGTCGTTCTCGCCGGTGACGGTTACGGGTACCGTGTACTCCGCGCCGCCGAACTGGTACGCCAGGGATACACCTCCAAGGCCGTGGTGAGCGGTCCGTACGGCATGTACGGGCTATATGAGTGCGACCTGGCCATCGACTTCGCCGTGAAAAAGGGCTATTCGCGGGATTCATTCATCCGCGCTCCGCACGATGCACTCTCCACCTTCGATGAAGCCGACGTGCTGGCCAGGCAATTGCGGAAAATGGGCGTGCACCGTTACATCCTGGTGACCAGCAACTACCACACCGCGCGCGCCGGCCGCATCTTCCGCAGCCGCACTCCCGAGATGGACGTGCGGGTGGTCGCCGCGCCCGATAAGTATTTCGATCCGGACCACTGGTGGACCGATCGCGAGGGGCGCAAGCGTTTCCTGGTCGAGTTCCAAAAGACCCTGGCCTCGTTCGTCGGCATGTGACCACTATGTGGGAAACCCTCCGTACAGTCCGGCCGTATCTCTGGCGCTACCGACGTGGTCTCGCGGTGGGGATGTCCGCCCTGCTGTTGAAGGACTTGGCGGCGGCGGCCATGCCCCTGATGATCCGGGGTGCCATCGATTCCCTCACCGCCGGGCTTGGTCCCGAGAAGTTCCTGCGCTTCGCCGCCTATCTGGTGGGACTATCTCTCACCAAGGGTCTGTTCCAGTACTGGATGCGGGTGATCCTCATCGGCATCTCCCGGGACATTGAATACGACCTGCGCAACGACCTCTTCCGTCATCTCGTCTCGCTCTCGCCGGATTTCTACGGGCGCACCCGTACCGGCGACATCATGGCCCGCTCCACCAACGACCTGAATAATGTCCGGATGATGCTCGGGCCGGGCATCATGTACTGGACCGAGACCACCGTCACGTTCGTCCTGGCCGTCGCGGTGATGGTTTCGGTGGACTGGCGCTTGGCATTCTTCGCGCTGCTCCCCGCCCCCGTCGTGAGTCTGGCGGTGATCTTCTTCGGCCGGCGGATCCACGACCGTTTCGAGCGTATCCAGGCCATGTTCAGCGATATCTCCAGCCGCGTACAGGAAAACATTTCCGGCGTCCGGATGGTGCGGGCCTTTGCCCAGGAAGACGCCGAACTCCAGCGTTTCGAAACCCTCAACCGCGACTATATCGCTCAAAACATCCGGCTGGTTCGCATCTCCGGGCTCTTCACGCCGCTGCTTGAAGCGCTCATCGGCCTTACCTTCCTGGTGGTGCTGTGGGTGGGGGGCTACCAGGTACTGGCGGGACGCATCTCGCTCGGCAGCTTCGTCATGTTTAACACCTACATGGGAATGCTGGTCTGGCCCATGATCGCTCTGGGGTGGGTGGTGAACCTGATGCAGCGGGGCGCCGCATCGCTGGGGCGCATCAACCAACTCCTCCGGGAGAAGCCGGGCATCGCGGCGCCAGCCCAACCGGCAGCGCTCGACGGCGTCCGCGGCCACATCGTGTTTCACGGCGTCGCGGTGGCTTACCCCGCCGGCCGTGCCCTCGACGGCATAGAGCTTGAAATCCCCGCCGGCAAGACCGTTGCCATCGTGGGGCACACGGGCTCCGGCAAGAGTACCCTGGTGAACCTCATCCCGCGCCTGCTCGACCCCAGCGAGGGCTCCGTCCGGCTCGACGGCGTGGACCTGCGCGATCTCGACCCGGCCGAACTGCGCCGTCACATCGGTTTCGTCCCGCAGGAAACCTTCCTGTTCAGCGCCACCATCGCGGAGAACATTGCCTTCGGCGTCGAGAGCGCCACTGAGGACGAGATCCGCCGAGCGGCCGAACTGGCCGGCCTGGCGGGGGATATCGACTCCTTCCCCCAGAAGTACCAGACCATGGTGGGGGAGCGCGGCATCACCCTCTCCGGCGGCCAGAAGCAGCGCACCGCCATTGCCCGCGCCATCTTGCGGAATCCGCGTATTCTAATCCTCGACGACGCCCTCTCAAGCGTCGATACTCTGACCGAAGAGCGCATTCTCCAGGGTCTTGGCGGCGTGATGCGCGGCCGCACCGTGATCCTGATCTCTCACCGCGTCTCCACCGTGCGGCAGGCCGACCAGATCGTGGTCCTCGAAAAGGGCTGCATCGTGGAACGCGGCACCCATTCCGAACTGGTGACGGCCGGCGGCTATTACGCCGACCTGTCGCAGAAGCAGATGCTCGAAGAAGAGCTGGAAGCCATATAAGGAGGACGCATGCGCCGTAACGGGCTGTGGACCGCAGTGGCGGCCGGTGTAGCCGGAGGACTGGTGGGTTCTGTGGCTATGGGGCTGGCCCACGCCGGGCTGGCCAAGGTGGTGGGGGAGAAGACCCGCGGCGGACCCGAGGACGCCACCGTTCTCACCGCCGAACGCCTCCTCGGGCGGGAACTGGAACTCGAGGAAAAAGCCGTGGCCGGCAGCCTGGTCCACCTCTTGTTCGGCTCCGCAATGGGTGCCGCCTATGGTGCCGCGACCGCGGTGGTTCCCAAGGCGGCGTCGGGCGCCGGACTCCCGCTGGGCGCCGCGCTGTACTTCGGGGCGCACGGATATGGCGTGCCCAAGGCCGGGCTCGGCAGATCGCCTCTCGACCAGCCGCTGCCCGGCGAGTTCGTGGAGTTCGCCGCCCACCTCGTCTACGGCCTCGTCACCGACGGAATTCGGCGCGCCATCACAAGCAAGGTATCCTGAAAGTAGTAGTCTCGAATGCCACAAACAGTTCACATCCTTGGCGGAGGTCTGGCCGGCTCCGAGGCCGCTTATCAGGTTGCGCGACGCGGCCTTCAAGCGGTGCTCTGGGAGATGCGGCCCACACGCCGGACCCCGGCCCATACCACGGACCGGCTCGCCGAACTGGTGTGCAGCAATTCCCTCAAATCCGAACAGGAGGGCTCCGCGCCCTGGCTGCTCAAGGAAGAATTGCGCCGCCTCGATTCCCTGCTCCTGCGGGCTGCCCAAAAGGCGCGCGTCCCTGGCGGCCACGCCCTCACGGTGGACCGCGACACCTTTGCCGCCGAGGTAACCGCCGCCATTGCCTCCGAGCCACTCATCGAGGTGCGCCGGGAAGAAGCCACTGCGGTGCCTGAGGACGGCGTCACCATTATCGCTACCGGTCCCCTCACCAGCGACAGCCTCGCCCGCGATCTCTGCCGCCTCACCGGTTCCGACGGCCTCTATTTCTACGACGCCATAAGCCCCATTGTGGAGGCCGATTCGGTGGATCTCAACGTGGCCTTCCGGGCCTCGCGTTACGACAAATCGCTCGACGGCACCGGCGATTATCTGAACTGCCCCTTCGACCGCCCACAGTATGAAGCGTTTGTGGATGCCCTGCTCAATGCCGAAAGCGCCACCGCCCACATCGCCGAGGACGCCGCCTGCTACTTCGAGGGCTGTCTGCCCATCGAGGAGCTCGCGCGGCGTGGCCGGGACACCCTGCGCTTCGGCCCCATGAAACCGATGGGACTGGTTGACCCGCGCACCGGGCATCGGCCATGGGCGGCCGTGCAGCTTCGCCAGGAGAACATGCGCGCCGACAGCTACAACCTGGTCGGCTTCCAGAACCACATGAAGTTCGCCGACCAGGCGCGCGTCCTGCGCATGATTCCCGGCCTTGAGCGCGCCGAATTCGTGCGCTTCGGCCAGATCCACCGTAATACGTACATCAATGCGCCTGCACTCGTGGGCCCCACCCTGCAACTCCGCTCACGCCCGGCGGTGCTTTTTGCCGGCCAGATTTCGGGCGTGGAGGGATATGTCGAGGCCATCGCCACGGGCTTGATGGCAGGGCGCCACGCGGCGGATATCGCGCACGGCCTCGAACCCCAGCCGCTGCCGCGCGAGACGGCCCTCGGCTCGCTGTGCCACTACATTTCCCGCGCCGACCCGCGCGGCTACCAACCGGCCAACATCACGTTCGATCTGCTTCCCGCCCTCGATGAGGCAACGCGCGCCCGCCTCCGCCGTGATAAGAAAGCTCGCCACGCCGAGATCTGCCGCCGCGCGCTCGAAGCGCTGGAGAGCTACCGGAGCGCCTGTGTCTGAGCTCGAAAGCCACATCGAGCGCTTCCTTGCCGAACTGGCGCGGGACAACGCCTCCCCACATACCATTCGTTCTTACGGCACGGATTTGCGGCAGTTCCTGGAGTACTTCTCACCTCCCGGCGCCGCACCTCCCGCGCCCGCCGCGATCGGGCTGCTGGAAATTCGGGAATGGCTGGCAGACCTCTACGGGCGCGGCCTCTCCTCCGTTTCCATGAACCGGAAATTGGCGGCGCTGCGGATGTTTTTCGGCTTCCTGCACCGCGATGGCCTGGTGCCGCTCAACCCCGCCAAGCTGGTGGGTAGCCTCAAAACCCCCAAGAAGCTTCCCGAAGTGATGAACGAGGAACGCACCAACGCTCTCATCGATGGCGTGGGAGCGGATGCCCTGGAACGTCCTTACCCCGCCCGCGACCGTGCCATCTTCGAACTGCTCTACGGCTGCGGCCTGCGGGTGAGCGAGCTCGCCGGGCTGAATCTGACCGACATCGACCGCGCCGAACGCTGGCTACTCGTGCGCGGCAAGGGACGCAAGGAACGCCAGGTGCCCTTCGGTGGAAAAGCCGCGGAGGCTCTGGACCGCCATCTGGCCGCCCGCTCCGCCCCACCCCGGCAGCCCGCGCTCTTCCTGAATCATCGCGGCGAGCGCCTCACTACCCGCGGCCTGCGGTGGATCGTAAAGTTCTATGCCACTCTGCTGGCCGGCGATTCCAGCGTGCACCCGCACGCCTTCCGCCACGCCTTCGCAACCCATCTGCTGAGCGATGGCGCCGACCTGCGCTCCATCCAGGAACTGCTGGGCCACGCGCGCCTGACCACAACCCAGAAATATACCCAGGTCGCCCTGACGGACCTTATGGCCGTCTACGACCGTGCACACCCCAAAGCATAATGTCCCACACCGCAAAACAGACCCTGGTCCTGATCGCTGGAGTCGCCGTTCTCTTCATCGTGATCGCCGTCATGGTCCTGCGGATCATGCCGGCCCCGCACATGCCCGCCGACTACCTGATCGCAGGCAGCCTTGCCACCCTGGTCTCGCTTGTGCTGCTGTTCGCCGTACTCTTCGGCCTCTCCTCCAACACGTTCCGGAAGCGGCGATAGCTAAGCCCCTACAAACTGCTCGAAAGTGCGGCGGAAGAAGCTGTCCGTCATCCCGGCAATGTAGTCGCAAACCACGCGGTAGACCGGTTCAGTCCCCGCCAGGCCATTATGCGGCGCCGGCAGACGGTCGGGGTGTTCCACGAAGTAGCCGAACAGCTCCGCGATCATGGCTGTCGAACGGTCGCGATCCTGGCACAACACCGGCGACGAGTAGACGCGGGCGAAAAGGAAACGCTTGAGGTCCGCCGTGGCGGCGGCGGTTGCCGGAGTGAAAGCGGCCAGGCGAGGCAGGTTCCGCACGTCGTCCGGCCCTGACGCGCCTGACGCCTGGGCACGCGCCGCGGTACCCTCGATAAATCCCGAGACCAGTGAATCGATCAGCTCCCGCAGCGACTCGTTAAAGCGCTCGCGCGCGGAGGCGCCCGGAAATTGCGTCTCCACTGTCTCGTGGATCTCGCGGTAGTGCGGCACCGCTTCGGCCACTTCCTCCGCGGTACACATGCCCGCCGCGAAGGCGTCGTCCAGGTCCGCGGTGTTATAGGCGATCTCGTCGGCCAGGTCGATCAACTGCGCCTCTAAAGGCGGACGTAGCCCCGGCAGGAAGGCATCCAGCTCCGGGACCTCCCCTGGCTCGAAGTCCCGCGAGTGCTTCACCATGCCCTCCCGCACCTCGAAGCTGAGGTTCAGGCCGGGAAACCGGGCGTAGCGCTGTTCGAAGCTCTCCACAATCCGTAGGGCGTGCAGGTTGTGATCGAAGCGGTCGCCGAAACGCGCCATCTGGCGGTTCAGCTCCTCTTCGCCGGCATGCGCGAAAGGGGGGTGGCCGATGTCGTGGGCCAGCGCGAGCGCCTCGGTGAGGTCCTGGTCGAGTTGCAGGACGCCCGCCACGGTACGCGCGATCTGGGCGACTTCGATGGTATGGGTGAGGCGATTGCGGAAATGGTCCGAGAGCCCCGGGGTGAAGACTTGCGTCTTGGCTTCCAGGCGGCGGAAGGCGCGGGCATGCACCACCCGGTCGCGGTCGCGCTGAAATGGGTTACGGTAATGGTGCGCGGGCTCCGGGTATCGGCGCCCGCGGCTCCGTTCCACCGGAAACCGTAGACCGCCCAGCATGGTCCCCTTACTGCGCGGTCTCGGAGTAGGTCTGGATGGCGGCTTGGCTCACGGCCGAATTCGGCGAGGCCCGCAACCCTTCCACCAGCTTCCGGGCTTCGGCCGGCTTGCTCTTCGCGATGCCCCGCGCCAGCGCAATGGTCGCCTCGTCCTTGGATACCAAGACCGTGGGCTTGTTCACCAGGGAGCGCAGCAGTGCCTCGCCTTCCGCGGTGCGGCCGGCGGCAAAGTAAATCTGAGCCAGCGACATCTTGGCGAGCGAGCCATAGTTCTTGTCGCCGGAGTCTGCCACCGTCTTGAAGCGCTTCTCGGCCTCAAGCAGGCGTCCCTGGTCGGCGGCCATGGAAGCCAGCGTGTACTCGGCGATCAGCCCCTGGCTGGTGCCGGAGTACTTGGTAGCGAGCTCGCTGAAGCGTTTCGCGACTTCCTGGTTCCGGGCTTCTTCCGTGGCGAATGAAAGCCCTCCGCTCGCCTGAGCGGCGGCCTGCGGACCGGTAGGCGCTTCCATCACCAGAAGCGCCTGCGACAGCACGCCCTCCCGCACTGCGTTCTGATGCCGCCGGTAGTAGAAAATTCCCACCGCGAGCAGAATGACCACCAGAGCCGCGGCGCCGTAGCGCGCTATGTCGCGTCTGTGCTCGTCAAAGAAATCGACTGTATGCTCGACTTCCAGAGCAAACCTGTCTGTCTTCAGTTCCTTACGGGTAATTCTGGCCACGCAAACCTCAGATAGAATTGAAGCCCTATCTTACCACGGGGGGTCCGCGTTGGGGATGGTGTCCCTTGCTACGCGCCGCGTGCTCTTGGCCAGCGCCTCTCCATCCTCGACCGCAGCCGCAGAATCGCCTGCGTTTTCAGTTGCGAGATGCGGGATTCGTGGACACGGGCAATCTGCGCAATCTGCCGCAGTGTCATCTCTTCCTGGTAGTACATCCGCAGAATATCGCGCTCGATCTCCGGAATGCGCCCAATCACCTCGCCCAGCAGCCTGCGCAGTTCGGATCGCTCGACGATGCTCGAGGGCAGTTTCTCTTCACTGTCCGGCAGCGTCTCCATAATCGAGCGCCCCTCGTCTCCCACCGCGTGCCGGAGCCGCTCCAGGCTCATGCCTCTCACGTCTACGAGCCACTCCCGAAACTCCTGCACCGAAACACGCAATTCCGCCGCCGTCTCCTCCTCGGTCGGGGTCCGCTGGACCCGTTGTTCCACCTTCGCGACGGCCGTCTCAATCTGCCGGGCCTTTCGGCGCTTCTGGCGCGGTACCCAGTCCATCTCCCGCAAACTGTCCAGGATGGCTCCCCGTATCTTGTACTCCGCGTAGGTCTTCAGCTTGACGTTCTGCGCCGGGTCGAAATGATCGATCGCCGCTATCAGCCCGATTACTCCCGTCGAGATGAGATCGTCCAGTCCGATGTGCTGCGGCAGGCGCTCCTGAATGCGCCGCGCAATCAGCCGTACCTGCGACATGTGCTCCAGAATCAACTGCTCCCGGCGGCTCGCCTGAGAATCCAAGGCCGGAAGAGCGTTCATCGGGAAAGTCGCCATGCCGGCACTCCCAGGGTGGAACTGTGGTCCGTCATACAGGACCAATCGGCCGGGAAAGGCGAACCTTGCGCGAAGCTGCCGGGTTGGGTCCGAAATCGTACACGCGGGGCCGATTTGGAACCAAAAGTACTAGTACTTTTGTAGTAGTGCAAAATTTCAGAAAACTTGGTACTGTCTAGTACAAGATGCTTGGGTTGTCCGGTACCGACTTCGGGCGGTTTTTGTTGACTTTGCCCCTCCTTCTTGCGTCCACTGGCACTTGCGCCGATTCGTCACTCATCCCGCTGCCCGAATCCGCCCGCCAGCGCGCATTGACTGCCGATACGTTCGTCAAGGAGAAGCTCGGTATCTGGCAAAAGCGTCTTCGCTTATCCGACTGGCGGATCGACGTCCGCCTGGTGCACCCCAACGAGCTCAAGCCCAAGACGGTTGGCAACATTCACTGGGACACCCCCGCCAAGACAGCCATAATCCGGGTTCTGTCCCCCTCCGACTACAAGCTTCCCGTCTTCGACGACATCCTGCGGGACATGGAGTTCACGGTAGTCCACGAGCTGATTCACCTGCAGCTCTCTTCTCTGCCCCGAAGCGACGCCAGCCGAGGCGCTGAAGAACGCGCGGTCAACCAGATCACCGAGGCCTTTCTCGACCTCGACCGCCGGCGATAACCATCTGTCCGGCGCACTCCCCGAGACCTGTTAGCTTAGTAGAGAATGGATCCAGCCGGCAGCGTCGCCGTGCTTGCCGAGAAACCATCGGTGGCGCGGGACATCGCGCGCGTTTTGGGCGCGACTAAACAAGGCAAAGGCTACCTGCACGGCGATGGATACATCGTCACCTGGGCGGTCGGGCACCTCGTCGCCCTGGCCCAACCCGGCGAGATCCAGCCCGAATGGCGCCAGTGGCGCCGCGACCGCCTCCCCATGCTGCCTCGCGAGTGGCCGCTCGTAGTCTACGAAAAGACCCGCGATCAGTTCGAGGTGGTCCGGGCAATACTCAACTCGCCCAAGGTCTCCCGCGTGGTATGCGCTACCGACGCCGGGCGCGAGGGCGAACTCATCTTCCGCTACATTTACGAAGCTGCCGGCTGCGGAAAGCCTTTCAGCCGCCTGTGGATCTCCTCCCTCACCCCGGACGCCATCCGGAAGGGCTTCGAAGGCGTGCGCGACGGCCGCGACTACGATGCCCTGGCCGATGCCGCACGCGGCCGTAGCCGCGCCGACTGGCTCGTGGGGATGAATCTTTCACGCGCCTACTCCCTGGCTTTTGAAGACGACCTGAGCGTGGGGCGCGTCCAAACTCCTACCCTCGCGATGGTGGTAGACCGCGAGTTGGCCATCCGGGCCTTCGTGCCCGAGGACTATTTCGAAGTGTTGGCCACCTTCTCGCCGCGTCCGGAAGCCGCCTACCGGGGCACGTGGTTCAAACCCGGGAAGACCGAGGGCTCGCGTGAAACCCGCCTCCCCGCGGATGGCGCCGAGGCCAAACAGATCGTCGACCGCACCCGCGCCGGCGCGGCACGCATCGAGTCCATCTCCGCCGAGACGCAGCGCGCAGCGCCGCCGCTGCTCTACGATTTGACGGAACTCCAGCGCCACGCCAACCGCCTCTTCGGCTTCAGCGCCCAGAAGACACTCGATCTGGCGCAGGCTCTCTACGAGCGCCATAAGCTGATCAGCTATCCCCGTACGGACAGCCGGCATCTCTCGCAGGACGTCGCCAGGACGCTCTCCCGGGTGGTGGCGGCAGTGGAGGCGCCCTACCGGAAACTGCTCGCCCCCGGCACCGGCGAGCGCCCTTTGGGCCGCCGCTTCGTGGATGACGCCAAAGTTTCGGACCACCACGCCATCATCCCCACCGTCACCGCGTCCGGCTCGTCCGTCCCCGCAGACGAGCGCAAGATCTATGACCTCGTCTGCCGTCGCCTGCTCAGCGCGTGGCACGACGATCACATTTCGTCCGTCACCACCGTGATCACCGCCGTCGAGAGCCCCGGCGTCACCGACCGTTTTCACACCACCGGTACAGCCATCCGGCAGGTCGGCTGGAAGGTGCTGGACATCGCTCCGGAGAAAAAGAAGAAGGCCGACGACGAGGACCAGGCACTGCCCGCCGACCTCGCCGAGGGACAGCCCCAGACGGTCACCAAAGTTGAGGCCGTCAAGAAGAAGACCCGCCCGCCCAAGCGCTTTACCGAAGGCACGCTCCTCACCGCCATGGAGACCGCCGGCAAGGCGCTCGATGAGAAGGAACTCTCCGACGCCATGAAGGAGACCGGCCTGGGCACTCCGGCCACCCGCGCCGCCATCATTGAAGTGCTGCTTAAGCGCGGCTACATCGTGCGCCAGGGCAAAACTCTGGAGGCCACGGACAAGGGGATCCACCTAATCGATGTAGTCCATCCCGAGGTGAAGAGCCCGGCCATGACGGGCCAGTGGGAGGCATATCTCAAGCGCATTCAGCGCGGCGGCGCGGAGTTGCCGCCCTTCATCGAGGGCATCGAGAACTACGTCCGGGAAGTGGTGGGGAAGGTGGGGCAGCAGCGCGTGGCCGCCGCCGCGGCTCCGCGGTCGAGGTCTCCGCAGGAACCCCCTCCACCAGCGCCGCTGCCCGATGAACCGCCCGCGCCCCTCCACATCTCCGGCCCTGCCAAGGACGACCTCCACCAACTCCTCCGCACGGCCTTCGGCTTTGAAGCCTTCCGCCCGAATCAGGAGGCTGTCTGCCGCGCCGTCACCGCCGGGGAAGACGCCTTGCTCGTCATGCCCACCGGCTCCGGCAAATCCCTGTGCTACCAGTTGCCTGGCATCGCACGCGGTGGCACCACCCTGGTAATCAGCCCTCTGATTGCCCTCATGGAAGACCAGGTCTCTAAGCTCCAGGCGCGCGGGCTGGCGGTAGACCGCATCCACTCCGGGCGCGACCGCGGGGCCTCCCGGCAGACTTGTTTCGATTACCTGAACGGCAAACTGCAATTCCTCTTCATCGCGCCGGAACGCCTGCGGGTGGCGGGATTTCCTGAGATGCTGGCCAAGCGCAAGCCGTCCCTGGTGGCGATCGACGAGGCGCACTGCATCTCGCAATGGGGCCACGATTTCCGCCCAGACTACCGTATGATCGGGCAGCACCTGCCCATGCTGCGGCCCGCGCCGGTCCTGGCCCTAACGGCCACCGCGACGCCCCTGGTGCAGAACGACATCTGCGAGCAACTGGGGCTTACGCATTCGGGCCGCTTCATCCACGGCTTCCGGCGCGAAAATATCGCCATCGAGGTAGTGGAAGCGGCGGAGGGCGAGCGCGCCTCCTTGGCGCACCGGATCCTGCTCGACGAGGGCCGTCGCCCCGCCATCGTCTACACCCCCACACGGAAGCTGGCCGAGTCCGTGGCGCAACTGCTCAAGCACCACTTCCCCTGCGAGGCCTATCACGCGGGCCTCGACAAGGACCATCGCCAGAACGTACAGGCCGCCTTTCATGACGGCCGAATCGAAATCATGGTGGCCACCATCGCGTTCGGGATGGGGATCGACAAGTCTGACATCCGCACCGTCATCCACACCGCCATGCCTGGGAGCCTGGAGTCGTATTACCAGGAGATCGGCCGCGCGGGCCGCGACGGAGCGCCTTCCCGCGCCGTCCTGATGCACTCCTACGCCGACCGCTACACGCACGATTTCTTTTTTGAGCGCGACTACCCGGAGGTCCCGGTCATCGAGACGCTGTTCAACAAGCTCACCGTTGACCCGCAGCCCAAAGACGCCCTGCGCCTCCAGGTCCCGCTTGAGGAGGAAGCCTTCGACAACGCGCTTGAAAAGCTCTGGATCCATGGCGGCGCGCTGGTGGACTACGCGGAGAACGTGGCGCGCGGCACAGACGACTGGCGCGAGCCCTACCTGGAGCAGCGCCAGCAGAAGGCCGCCAAACTCGAGCAGATCATCCGCTTCACCGAATCGGGCGACTGCCGGATGCTGAGCCTGGTGCGCCACTTCGGCGACTTCAGCGACGCCACGCGGCCGTGCGGCATTTGCGACTTTTGCGCCCCGGACGATTCCGTCGCGGAACGCTACCACCCCGCCACAGCGGCGGAGCAGGAGGCCGTCCGGCGCCTGCTCGAAGCTTTGCGCAAGGCGGAGGGCAAGAAATCCAGCGGCAAGCTCCACGCCGAAGTCTTCAAGGACACGCTCGACCGCCGCGCCTGCGAGCGACTGCTGTGCGACATGGCGCGCGCCGGCCTCGTTACTGTCGCGGACGAGGTGTTCGAGACTGAGGGCCGCCGCATCCCGTACCGAAGCGTATCGATAACCCCACAGGGCCGGGAATACGACGGCTCCGAACCGCTCTCCATCAAAGAAGCGGTGCGCGGCGAGGGCAAGCCCCGCAAGCGCGCGAAGAAGAAGACCCCGGCAAAAACCGCGAAGCCCGCGAAGAAGACCAAAACCGAGGCAGCGCAACCGGGCCTTACCATCGAGGACGCCACCGCCGCCCAGAGAATGCGCGACTGGCGGCTGGCGGAGGCCAAGCGGCGCGGCGTGCCGGCGTTCCGCATCCTCACCGACGCCGCGCTGCGCGCCGTGGTGGAAGCGCGTCCAGCCACCGCCCGCGACCTCCTGACCCTCCCCGGGATCGGCATCTCCTTCGTCGAGAAGTACGGCGCCCAGATTTTCCGGCTGCTCCATGAAGGCAAACCGGGGACTAGAATATAGATTCTTATGCTGCGACGAGCTTTCCTCACCCTGCTTCTCTCGACGGCGGTCCTGTCGGCTGCGCCCAAGATGCGCGCCCTGATCATCGACGGCCAGAACAATCACGCCTGGCAGGAAACCACCCCGGTGCTCAAAAAGCTGCTGGAGGAGACCGGGCTTTTTCAGGTGGACGTGGCCACAACGCCTCCAAAAGGCGGCGATATGAGCACGTTTAAGCCCGATTTTGCGCCTTATAAGGTGGTTATTTCGAACTATAACGGGGAAGCGTGGTCCGCCCAGACGCAGGCCGCCTTTGAGAAGTTCATGCGGGAGGGCGGCGGCTTCGTCTCCTACCACGCCGCCGACAACGCCTTCCCGGAGTGGCGCGCGTACAACGAAATGACCGCCGTGGGCGGCTGGGGCGGCCGCACCGAAAAGGACGGCCCGATGATCCGTTTCCGCGACGGCAAGGTGCTGCTCGAAAACAAGCCCGGCCGCGCCGGAAACCACGGCAAGCGCCTGCCGTTCCAGCTTGTGATGCGCGACCGCAAGCACCCCATCGCCGCGGGGCTGCCCGCCGAATGGAGGCACGCCGGGGATGAGTGCTACGACAGCCTGCGCGGCCCGGCCAAGGACTTCTCCCTGGTGGCGACAGCATGGTCGGACCCCGCGAATTCCGGCACCGGCGAGCACGAGCCCATGCTGCTGGCGGTTCGCTACGGCAAGGGCCGCATCTTCCACACAACCCTGGGGCACGACGTCGCGGCCATGCAGTGCGTGGGCTTCATCGCCACTTTCCAGCGCGGCACCGAGTGGGCCGCCACAGGGAAAGTCACCCAGAAGGTGCCGGCTGATTTCCCCGACGCCTCGGCCGTGAAGACACGCCCGCTGCCTTGATTACGCTTGCAGAATTTCGCGTGTGAACTGGGCGCTCTGGCCAATCTGGTCGTTGAATCGTTGATAGAGCCCGATGATCATTGCATCATTGGGCTTGATCCCCTCGAAGGCGGCGGCCATCCGCTCCTTCACCTGTTTGGGTGAGCTCACGGTACGGCCCGAGGGAGAAAGATTTCGCCCAGCGGGATCTCCCCAAGAATCCTTTCCGCGACGGCAAGGTGCTGCTCGCGCGACCGCAAGCACTCCATCGCCGCGGGGCTGCCCGCCGAATGGATGCACGCCGGGGATGAGTGCTACGACAGCCTGCGCGGCCCGGCGAAGGACTTCTCCCTGGTGGCGACAGCATGGTCGGACCCCGCGAATTCCGGCACCGGCGAGCACGAGCCCATGCTGCTGGCTGTTCGCTACGGCAAGGGCCGCATCTTCCACACCACACTGGGGCACGACGTCGCGGCCATGCAGTGCGTAGGCTTCATCGCCACCTTCCAGCGCGGCACCGAGTGGGCCGCCACGGGGAAAGTCACCCAGAAGGTGCCGGTGGATTTCCCCGACGCCTCGGCCGTGAAGACCCGCCCGCTGCCTTGATTACGCTTGCAGAATCTCGCGTGTGAACTGGGCGGTCTGGCCGATCTGGTCGTTGAATCGCTGATAGAGCCCGATGATCAGTGCGTCATGGGGCTTGATCCCCTCGAAGGCGGCGGCCATCCGCTCCTTCACCTGCTTGGGTGAGCTCACGGTGCGGCCCGCGGCGAGCACCTTATATGCCAGGCAGGGCTTCTTGGCCCGCCGGATGGTAGCCATCATCTTCGGTGGATCCGAAGGGAGATAAATCTCGCCCAGCGGGATCTCCCCCAGAATCTTCTCGAACTCCGCGCGCGGCCGGATCAGATAGTACAGGGCCGCCATGTAGTAGTCGACGTCCCAGCCCTTCTCCTCGGCGTACTCGATCTCCGCGGGGTTATGGCAGGAGAGCCCCACCATGACGCCGGTGTCGCGGATGCGCTTCAGATAATCGAGGGATTTGTCGAACTGACCCGCGTCCCATAGGCGATTAGTGGCGCCGCCGTGCTGCGCGATCCCCATGGGCTTCAGTTTCGCCGCGCGGGCGGCCATATCTGGTTTATCGTTGAAGTCGGGGCGCGAAAGCACCAGAAGCTGCATTTTGCCGCCCTGCTCTTTGTAGCGCGTCCAGTCGGTTTCAAGGCGCTCGCTCCAGCTCGCCTGCCAGGTATTGACACCCGCGCGTTCCAGCTCTTTCAAAAACGCGAGCACCCGCTCGGTGGTGTGGTATTCCCCCATGGTGGCGGAGAAAACGTAGTTGAAATGGGAGTAGCCGTAGATAGTGTTGGCCCCGGCGATCAGCCGGGTAATGCGATGCTTTCCGAAGGGCACCACCGGGAGCGGCGGCCCTGCTTTGGCTTCCGGCACAGCCCCGGCGGGCGCCTGTTGCGCCGAAGCTCGATTGGTGGCTGCGAACCATGCCGCTACGGTGCCGCTGCCCTTCAGCAGATCCCGGCGCGCCATGGTGTTGTCCAAGGCGGGCTCCAACTCAACCATTCCGTTGGTTCCCGGGGTGAACGGGAAAACCCCACTGTCGTCGTGCGTCATGCAGGGAAGTATATCCGATCCGTCAAACTTCTTCGAACACCCCGGTCTGGCGATTTTTGCGCACCCGGTCCCACGGGAAGACCCGGCCGTTCATGGCCACGTACACTCCCGCGGGCAGGGTCTGGACGAAGGCCAGCGCGCTGCCAAGATTGAAGAGACCATCGGAGCTGCCGAATTTGTAGGGGACCATGGCGCCGGTCAGCACCACGGTCTTGTCCTCGACGCCAGCGGCCAAGGCGGCAGCCGTCTGGGTCATCGTATCGGTGCCGTGGGTGATCACGATACGGCTCTCGGCGGCCTTCCGGCAGTGCTCCACGATGATCCGCCGGTCGTCGTCGCTCATCTCCAGGCTGTCGATCATCATCAGGGTTCGGACCTCAACGGGCAGACGGCAGCGGCCGAGCGAAAGCATCTCCGGAAGGTGCGAATCCTTGAAGTACAACTCGCCGGTAAGCTCGTTGTACTCCTTATCGAACGTGCCCCCCGTGATGAAGATCCGGATGCCGGCGGAAGCCATTGCGAATGCTCCCTCAGGCGCAGGGCCCGGCATCCCGGACCACCTGCTCCACGTCGGTGAAACGGCGGAAGTTCTCGTTGAAGCGGCCGGCGAGGCCCCGCGCCGCGCGGTCGTAGGCTTCCTTATCGGCCCACATTCCACGAGCGTCCAGGGTTCCCGGCGGGAGGCCGGGGCATTCGTCGGGTACGATCACCTTGAAGACCGGATGCGGCTTGGCCGGAACGTTGTCGAGCTCACCTGCAAGCGCGGCGTGCAGCATCCGGCGCGTATAAGGCAATTTCATCCGCTCCCCTACCCCGTACGGACCGCCCGCCCAGCCCGTGTTCACCAGCCAGCAAGCGACTTTGTGGCGCCGCAGCTTTTCGCCCAGCATTCCCGCGTACACGGCCGGCGGCCGCGGCAGGAAGGGGTGGCCGAAGCACGCGCTGAAGGTCGCCTGCGGTTCCTTCCCCAGACCCCGCTCGGTGCCCGCCACCTTGGCGGTGTACCCGCTCAGGAAGTGATACATGGCCTGCTCGGGCGTGAGCCGTGAGATGGGCGGAAGCACCCCGAAAGCATCCGCCGTCAGGAAGACGATGTGCCGCGGGTGCCCTCCCACACTGGGAATGACGGCATCGTCGATGAAGGTGAGGGGATACGCTGCGCGGGTGTTCTCGGTGATTTCCGAGGAATTGAAATCCAGCAACCGCGTCCCGGCGTCCATGGCTACGTTTTCGAGCACCGTCCCGAACCGCACGGCATTCCAGATCTGCGGCTCCGTCTCGGCCGAGAGCTTGATCGCTTTGGCATAACAGCCGCCCTCGAAATTGAAGACGCCGCTATCGCTCCAGCCATGCTCGTCGTCACCGATGAGGCGCCGCTCCGGATCGGCCGAGAGGGTCGTCTTGCCGGTGCCGGAGAGACCGAAAAACAGCGACACATCCCCGCCCTCCCCCATATTTGCAGAGCAGTGCATGGGCAGTACATTGCGCGCCGGCAGCAGGTAGTTCAGCACGGTGAAGACGGACTTCTTCATCTCCCCGGCGTAGCTGGTGCCGCAGATCAGCACGAGCTTTTTGGTGAAGTTGATGACGATGCAAGTTTCGGAATTGGTGCCGTCGTCGGCCGGGTCGGCCCTGAAGCGCGGCGCGAAGAAGACCGTGAATTCTGGAACGTGCCGGTCAGTGGCCATGGGATCCGGACGGATAAAGAGCTGCCGGCCGAAAAGCGCGTGCCAGGCGGACTGCGTCACGATCCGGAGCGGCATCCGGTAATCGGGGTCGGCGCCCGCCCAGCAATCCTGAACGAACAGCTCATGCCCTTGCCAGAAGGCAACCACCTTCGAACAGAGGCGGCTGAAGCTATCAGGGCTCATCGGCTGGTTGACCGCGCCCCACGCGACGGTGTTTTCGGTTGTGTCGTCGCGCACCACGAACTTGTCCCGTGGAGACCGGCCGGTAAACTGTCCGGTGCGGACCACGAACGAGCCACCGCTTGCCAGCAGGCCCTCGTGCCGTTGTACGGCATGTTCCACAAGCTGCGCCGTGCCTAGATTCCAGTAGGCTACGTTGATGTTACGGATCCCCTGCTCATTGAGTCCGTAATGGCTCGGGCGCACGCCAGCATTAGGGATTACTCGTCCCCCGTCTGTGGGCATCTCGCTTCTATCGTAATATGGGATTGATGATCCCTCGCCTGGCAGCGTGTACCGTGGTACTGTCCCTATACGCCGCCGCGGCACCGGGCCAAGTCATCCATTACGAAGCTAACGGACTGAAATACCAGACACTTACACGCAGCGGGGTGACCGTAATGTTTGCCCACATGCCTACCCCTGTGCGCGACTTTGCGGTGATCCAAGTAGCGGTTTCGAATGGTTCCGGCGGCCCGTACGTGATCAGGCCGGAAGATTTCACCTTCGTGCGGCCGGATGGCACCGTCACCCGCGCCTGGGGAGCCCGCGAAGTGGTGTCGGTATTGATGGACAAGGGCGGCCGTAACGATGTGATCCGGCTGGTTTCAGCCTACGAGAGCGCGCTCTACGGGATGACCCGGATGCGCTCCACGAACGGCTACGAAGCCCGCCGCCAGGCAGCCTTGGCCGAAGTCTCTTCCACACGCTTAAAAGCCGCCGCGGCGGCGTCCGCGATTGCGCTGGTGCAGACGAAGCTCGCCCCGGGGCAATCCACGGACGGTGCCGTCTTCTTCCAGTTTCCGGCCACCGAACGCAAGCCCCACACCGGCCGCGTGGTGGTAAGGACCAACACCGATACGTTCGAATTCGACGCAGAGTAGACGCCGGTGTAGCCTGAAGGGATGGCTGCGTACGACAGCGAACTGGCCCGCATCGTCGAGGAGTTGAACCGTTCCGCACCCGGCGCCCGTGTGCCGGACCGCCCCGCCGCTACCCGGAGTCCGGCGGGCACCGCATCGCTCGATCAATTACTGGCCTTCGCTGCGCGCCAGGGCGCCTCCGACCTCCTGCTGGTCTCCGGCTCCGCCGTGGCCCTGCGGGTGAACGGAGCGTTGATGCCGGCCTCCGGCCCGCCGCTAAGCCCGGAGGACGTCCGCAGCCTCGTGCTCCCGCTGCTCGAAAGCCCGCAATACGAAGAACTGCAGCGCAACCGCACGGTGGATTTCTGCTTTGCGCGGGAAGCCATCGGGCGGTTCAGGGCCAACATCCACAACCAGCGCGGCACGCTGGCCGCCAGCATCCGGCTGCTGCCCGCGCGCATTCCGTCGCTCGAATCCCTGCACCTGCCGGCGGTGCTGGGGCGCCTGGCCGAACGTCGACAGGGACTGGTGCTGGTGACCGGTCCCACGGGCTGCGGGAAGACGTCCACGCTGGCGGCCCTGATCGATCTGATTAATAGCCGCCGCCGCGACCACATCGTCACGATTGAGGACCCCATCGAGTACTACCATCCCAACCGCGGCTCCATTGTGGAGCAGATCGAGGTGGGGCACGACACGCCGGATTTCGCCCGGTCGTTGCGCAGCATCCTGCGGCAGAGCCCGGATGTGATTTTCGTAGGCGAAATGCGCGACCTCGAAACCATGGCTACGGTGCTGACAGCCGCCGAAACCGGGCACCTGGTCTTCTCCACCCTGCATACCAACGACACCGCCCAGGCGGTCTCCCGCATCCTGGACTCCTTCCCTGCCGCCAACCAGCCGCAAATCCGCCAGCAGTTGTCGCTTGCCCTGGCCGCCGTGGTTGCCCAGCAACTGGTGCCCGCGGCCGGCGGGAACGGACGTTACCCGGCGGTCGAGATCATGATGGCCAGCGATGCCGTCCGGAACCTCATCCGGAAGGGCGACGACCACCAGATACGTACGCAGCTCACCATGGGCCGCGCGGAAGGCATGATCACGATGGAGCAGTCATTGGCGGACCTGGTGCGCGCGGGCCGCATCCTGCGGGAGACCGCCTTCGCGCACTGCTTCCGCCCGGACGAACTGCGGCGACAACTGGACGGCTAGCAGGCTAGCGTGTGATCTTCTTCAGGATGGAAACTGGTGCCTCAGGACACTAGTGTTCTTCCCCGTAATACCCTTTTCGGGCGCGCACCATCAGGCCCGGGCGTGTGACCGTCACCTCGATTTTGCGATAGCCTTCCGGCTTACGTGCCGCTGACGGTTTGTAGGCGAGGATGTATTGACTGCGCAAATCAGTCTCAATGCGGGCGAGTATGTCGAGGAATTCATCTTTTTGGCTGTTGAACGCAAGGCCACCGGTGTGGAGAGAAATCGCTTCTAAGTCCCGCTTCGCCCTTGCACTCCTATTTCTCAACCGAATGAAGACAATTGGACTCGCCACAAACGGCGGGGGTGCTATCCTGTATCGAATCGTGTACACAACGGTGTCGGCGGATTGACAGGCTTCGATGGCATCCGCTAGCCCGTGGTCACTTCCTGTATCCCATCCGTCGGTCAGGATCAGCATCGCCTTCCGCCTCGGCTGCGGACGCAATTTAAGCTTCGCTGAATAGTACACGCCGTTCCACAGTGCGGTGCCGCCGCATGGGGCGCCACGCCTTCGCATACTCCGGTTCGATGGAGTGTCGTCATTGCCAGCGCAGGGATCCCCCAGCGCAGCGCCCTGTTCGACGCCTAGACGTACAGCACCAGCGCGGAGTTCATCACCGGAACCGGTCAAGTCGGTGATGAGGGTTTGCTGTTTGGTCACCGAGACCAAGAACGCCTGATCGCGCGGTGCCATGACGCGCGCGAGGAACTGAATGATCTTTTCCCGATGCTCAGCGATAAATCCGTTCTGGCTTCCGCTGACATCCGCCACAAGCCCCACCGTCAGCGGCACATCCAATTCCTGCCAGAGATGCTTGACCTCCTGCCGGGCGCCATCTTCGAGCACAACGAACTCGTCTAGGCGGAGATCACGCAGGCCTGCCGTCGGCGTCGCTAACCACGCACGGAACCTGCACGAGCTTCACATCCACACGGACATCTGGCTGCGCGAGGATCTGGACGGCACACAGCATCAACAACCAGCTCCGTTCCATAGCGCTGATGCCCATTATGGACCTTTAGCTATGCGAGCTCGCAAGGCGAGCCGTTGCGCTGTCTTCGGGCGGCGCGCCCTTCCTGCAACTGCTGCGCTCCTGTTCGGACAGCACGATCGGCTGAGTTGGTCTGCCCATGTTGCTTGGATGCAAACTGGTGACTCAGGACGGCTAGCGCGGGAGTTGCACCAGCATCAGGTCGCTCTCGGCCGACTCGCGTTTGGAGTAGACGATGCTGCGAGCGTCCGCCGGTACGGAGAGTCCAGAAAGGCGGATCCCGTCCGTAGTGAGGGCCAGACGCAGGTTGCGGGTCGCAAAGTCGTAGAAGTAGATGGAGACCGTGTTGGTCACCGAGGAAGAGGGAACGAAGTAGATGCCGTTCTGGCTTACCGAGAAGTCCTGGGAGTGGCTGAGCGATTCGACGACAAGGCTCTCCTGGCCGCCCCCAGCAGGCACCTTCCACACCGATGTCCTCACGATGCCTTTCGAGTAGTAGACGAACCGGCCGTCACGCCCTTCAATGGCATAGAAGCCTCCCTGGGTGGTGACTTGCGTAGGCGCGCCGCCGTTGACGGGCCGCTTCCACACCTGGAACTCGCCGGTGCGGTTGGAGGCGTAGTAGACGAAGGCGCCGTCCTGCGACCAACTCGGGACAATGTGCTCCACCGGCTCCCCGGTGATCTGCCGTGGGGTGCCGCCTTCGGCGTCCATGATGAAGAGCTGGCCTTTGCCGTCCACACGGGAATCGAAGACGATCTGGCGGCTATCGGGCGACCAGCGCGGAGTGCCGGTAGCGGGGCCGCGGAAAAATGTTAACTGCCGTTGGTTGGAGCCGTCGCCGTCGCAAACCCAGATCTCGTCATGGCCGGAGCGTTGCGATTCGAATACGATCCGCCGGCCGTCGGGAGAGATGGAGGGGTTGCGCGCGAGCCTGGCGGAGCGAGTGAGCCGGCGC
Organism: Bryobacteraceae bacterium; assembly: GCA_035561075.1. GTDB lineage: Bacteria > Acidobacteriota > Terriglobia > Bryobacterales > Bryobacteraceae > JAMCRM01. Next base: position 16,090 of record DATMYF010000009.1, on the reverse strand, counting down.
TCGGGGCCCGGGGGGCAGCCAAGGCCGCACAGTTCGACGCGGGCGAGATTGTCGATGAGCCGCTGCCTGGCATAAATGACCTGGCGTCCGGAGGGGGAGATGGCAGGCTCCAGCGCGCTTTCCCCTCCCAGGGAAACCGGAGCGCCGCCCGAGGCTCGAACCTTCCAGACGCTGTGGCTTCCTCCACGGTCGGAGACGAAAATGATCTCCTTACCGTCGGGAGTCCAAGCCGGATTCTGAGCGGAGCGGGCGTCAAACGTCAGTTTGCGAGGTTCGCCGGTGGGCCGGAGCGCCCGGTCGATATCGACCACGTGCAGATCGCTCGCGCCAAAGCTGGACATGCGGAAGAATGCAAGCGTGCGGCCGTCGGGAGAAAACGCGGGATATCCGTCGCCGAGGAAGCGGCTCCCGGGCGTGGTGATCCGCACCGACTGCCGTGTTTCAAGCGAGACCGCGAAAATCCCGGCGCGCTCGCCGGTAGTGCGTACGTAATCGGGAAATGACACCGAGTAGGCAATCCACTTCCCGTCCGGCGACCAGGAGACCGGCACTTGGGTGCCGGGGATCACGGCGACTTCGCGTTCCGGCCCTCCGGGGGCGGGTACCAGCATGATAGCCGCCTGGTTGTTCGGGAGATTGCGCACGAAGGCCACATCCCGACCGTCCGGGGACCACGCCGGGAAGCGGTCGTCGGCGGGGCTGGCCGTCAATTGGAGCAGTTGCTCGGAACCGAGAGCCCTCACGTAGATATCGAAGCCGCTCTGGTCTTTGCCATTCCAGTGAAAGGCGATCTTCCGGCCATCGGGCGAGTAAGTGGGGTGCCCCACCTGTCCCACATAACTTGTGAGGGCGGTGGCCGGCTGAAGCGGCTGTGCCGTGCGGCCCCCGCCCCAAATGAACCACCAGGCCGACCCCAACAGCAACGCGAGCACGCCTAACCCGGCCAATACATAAACCAAGCGCCGACGCCGTGGTGGTTCAAGCGGCGCAAGGGCCACGGTGACCGCCGTCGTCCCGGAAACCGGCGCCACGAAGCGGTATCCGTGTCGCGGCGCGGTTTCGATGAATCGTGGATTCTTGGCGGAGTCGCCCAGTGCTTCCCGCACACCGCGGATGATTGTGTTCAGGTTATCGTCGAATTCGACGTGCGTGTCCTCCGGCCAGAGGTGCTTGCGAAACTCTTCCCGGGTGACAACCTGGCCCGGCCTTTCGAGCAGGAGGGAAAGCGCGATCAGGCACTGCTCGGGCATCCGGATCCTGACACCGTGCTTCCGCAACTGCCGTTCCTGTCGGTTCAGCTCGAATGCGCCGAACTGCAGGACTCCCATATGAGGCGGGACCTCCTGGTTTTCCGAACCGTTGCGAATTGGCACGCGCAGAGAATTATACAACACCCGCGGATAAACTCAGAACTCCCGACTAGTGCTGTTCTTTCAAGGTGTTGGCAGCTCAGGAACTTTCCATCCAGTTACCAGTTACCCGACTTGCGGGTCGGGAACAGAATCTACCTGTTCTCGCAGGGAGTATTCTGTCTCAAAGGTCTACCCGGAGGTTTCACATGCGTTTCGAAGCGCGGTTTCTCGCCGTATCGTTGCTCCTCATTCTCGTCTGGCCCGCCGCGGCCCAGACGATCACCGGCGCCATCACCGGGACGGTAGCGGACCCCTCGGGCGCCGTGTTCCCGGACATCAAGATCACCGTCACCAACGCGGCGACAAACGTAGCGAGCACGACGCGGACCAATGCGTCCGGGGTCTACCATTTCCCCTTCCTGTCGATCGGCGAGTATACGATCACAGCGGAGGCCGCTGGTTTCAAGAAGATCGTCCTGGGGCCGTTTCGGCTGGAGGTGAACCAGACCGCCCGCATGGACGTGAAGATGGAGATAGGACAGGTTACGGAATCGGTCGAAATCAGGGACATAGCGCCTGTCCTGCAGACGGAATCGACGTTGACGGGCGGGACCATCGGAGCGGCCAAACTGACCGAGTTACCGCTGAACGGTCGCAATTTCGCCACCCTGACACTGATTGTGCCGGGCACCATCTCCACCAACCCGAACAACATGACCACCAGCGGACGTTTCCAGAACCAGGGAAGCCGCCCGTACGTCAACGGCAACCGTGAGCAGACGAATAACTTCCTGCTGGACGGCATAGATGTAAATGACTCTATTGATAACCGCATCGGCTATCAGCCGAATGTGGACGCCATCGAGGAAGTGAAAGTACTGACGGGCAATGCGCCTGCCGAGTTCGGCAATGCTGCCGGCGCCATTGTGAATGCCCAGCTCAAGAGCGGCACTAATGACTTCCACGGCAACCTGTTCGAGTTCCTGCGGAATGATCAACTGGATGCCAACGGCTTCTTCTCGAACCGCTCGGCAGTGCCGCGGCGCGCCTTCCGCCGCAACATTTTCGGTGGCACCTTCGGCGGCCCGATTGTGCGCGATAAGGCCTTCTTCTTCATGGATTACGAAGGTACCCGGCAGGTGGCGAGCGGCCCCGCTACGGCGTCAGTGGCACTACCGGAGTACCGGACGGGCAACCTCTCCCGGTTTTCGCAAGTCATTAAGGATCCCACCACCGGCCTGCAGTTCCCGGGAAACATCATCCCGCAGAGCCGGATTGTGAACCCCGTGGCCCTGGCGCTGTTTGGCGATCCAAAGCTCTATCCGCTGCCGAACAACCCGGGTACGGGCACCCTGGGGGTGACCTCTAATTACCTTGGGAGCAGCGCGAGTTCGCTCAAGAACGATCAGGCGGACGCGAAAGTGGACCTGCGGCTTAGTGATAAAGATAATCTCTCGTCGCGGTGGTCGATAGGCCGGTATCGGGAAGGCGGGAGCGAGACGGTCCTGCCGATCATCATGACAACCGGACAGGAAGGACCGACCACCACCGCTGTGACGACGTGGACCCGCACCATCTCGCCGAACATTGTCAATGAGTTGCGCGCGGGCTACAGCCGGATCGTGATTACCGACACGGCGCTCGACCCAACCGGTCTGCTAGGGCCGGACGGAAACCAGAAGCTCGGGATCCCGGGCGGTCAGCCCATTCCGGGCGCGAGCGCGGTGGTGATCGGCGACGGACTGACCCAGATCGGTAGTGGCGCCGCGATCGGCGATACGGTGGATAACAAGTATCAACTCGGCAATAACCTGACCATCGCAAGAGGGGTGCATTTCTTCAAGATGGGCGGGCAGGCGATCCGCTTCCACCAGAACCGCTACTTCGCCGGCAACAACGGCGCCCTCGGCACATTCAGTTATAGCGGCGGCAAGTACACCGGCTCCGGTTACGCCGACTTCCTGCTGAACCTGCTGACCCAGAAGGGCCGCGGCAGCGTCACCGGTAAGTGGGGGCACCGCCATACGCGCGGCGGCATCTTCTTCCAGGACGATTGGAAGGTGCGGCAGAACCTCACCCTGAACCTCGGGCTGCGGTGGGAGTACACGCAGCCGGTGTACGAAGTGGCGGACCGACAGTCGAACTTCGACCTGGTCACAGGCAAACAACTGTTCGCCGGCAAGGGCGGCAACAGCCGCGCGCTCATAGATGCCTACTACAAGCAGTTCATGCCACGGGTGGGGCTGGCATGGGTTCCCGGCGCGTTGAAACAGAAGTTCGTGGTTCGGGCGGGTTACGCCATCACCAGCTTCCTGGAAGGCACCGGGGCGAACCTGCGGCTGCCCATGAACCCGCCGTTCTTCTTCGAATCGGATATCGTTTACGACCTGTCGGCCCCCGGGGACATCCGCAAGGGGTTCGTGGACGTTGTCCCGGGCGTGGTGCCCTCGGGCCAGGTTCGCGCGTGGGATCCCCACCTGCGGCCGCAGTTCACGCAGCAGTGGAACCTGACGCTGGAGTATCAGCTCAGCAAGACCGCCTCGATTACCAGCGCCTATGTAGGGCAGAAGGGCACCCACCTGGTGGTTCCGCGCGAAGGCAATCAGCCGGTTGCCGACCCGGGCCCGGTGAGTACGTGGCGGCCCCTACAGGAGCGCCGGCCGCTGTACGCCTACGCGCCCCTGATCACCAATATCGCGACCACCGCGGGGGACGCCACCATGGACTATCACGCGCTGCAGTTGAGCGGACGGAAGCGGATGACCCATGGGGTGGATTTCGTCACGTCCTACACCTTCAGCAAGACGATCACGGATAACCGCGGCTTCTACGGCGGAGGCACCTATATCGCCGGAGAGGGCGCATACTGGCAGAACGCCTACGATCGCAATAACGATCGGGGACGGGCTTTCTACGATGCCAGCCACAATTTCAACTTCGGCGGGACCTGGGAATTGCCCTTGGGCAAGGGCCGAGCCTACGGCAACAGTTGGGGCCGGGCAGTGGATATGATCGCCGGCGGTTGGAGCACGAATTTCATGGTGCTGGCGCACTCCGGGTTCCCGGTCACGATCCTGGGACGCGATGTGAGCAACCAGGCGACACGCGGCAACGTGCGGCCCAACCGCTACGGGGCCCTGACCTACAACGATCAGACCGTGGACCACTGGTTCGGGACCGGCAATACGTTCTGCGCCAGCGGGGTGAATGACGGCAAATGCGCCTACGGCGATGCGCTGACGGGCCAGTTCGGCAACTCGGCTATCGCGACCGAGCAATCGCCGTCCTTCTTCAGCTTCAGCAGTTCGGTGGGCAAGCGGTTCCGCGTTACGGAGAAGACCCACTTCGATTTACGCGCGGAGTTCTACAACCTGCTCAACCACACCAGCTTCGGCCCTCCGGCGCGGGCGACGACGTCGCCTGGGACCTTCGGCCAGATCACCTCCCAGACGACTCCGCCGCGGAATATCGAGTTCGGGTTGAAGTTTTTCTTCTGAGCTGCCGTAGCGGCGCACTGTCCTGGCGGTCGCGGTCCCTTCCGGAGCGCGACTGCCGGGCAGAGGCGTGGTAGACTCGCGGTCTATGGCGCTTTGGCCCCTACTTGTGATCGGACTGGTTGCCGGAGTCTTCGCCGGAATGTTCGGCATAGGAGGCGGGCTGGTGATCGTCCCCGCCTTGATCTACATTCTCAAGCTGAAGGAACTGGAAGCTATCGGGACGTCGCTGGCCGCCCTGATTCCGCCCGTCGGGCTGCTGGGAGCCTTCGAATACTACCGGAACGGACATATCAACCTGAAGTACGCGATTCTGATCGCCGCCGGGCTGTTTGTGGGTGCATGGTTCGGGGCGAAGATCATGATGCCGCTGCCGCCGCACGTGATCCGCCGGGTCTACGGGCTGTTCCTGGCCGCGATTGCCGCCCGCATGCTGATCATGGGGAAGTAGATTAGCGCAGTGCCTTCATTCCCCTGGGCCGGTCGATACTGAGCACTCCGTCATCAAACGCGCTGAGGGTACGGACAACTTTATCGACGTCGGCGCCTTCCTGAAGCACGATTTCGTGCTGGATCCAGTTCGAAAGAGGAAGGTTGCGGAAGAAGATACGCTCTTCGAGAACCAGGCTTTTGCGTTGCAGGAAGAGAACCTTGTGCTCCCGCACGTAATGCCGTTGTTCCAATCGGATGTCGGACAGGAAGTCGTCGAGCGCCCTGCGCCGGGCGGATTCCTCGACGCCCTTCATCGAATCTTCAATCGCGTTCTTCTGGGCCGCGAGAGCACCACGAGCTTCGGCTAGGGCCTCGCGCTCGCGGGCGATCGCCACGTCCATCCGCGACTGCATTACGAAGTACGCCAGCAACCCCGACCCGACGGCCACAAATCCGGGCATAAGAATCCAGATTAAGGCGTCCATGAGGCCCATCATACCCGAACCGCCATTAAATTACAGATTAACTTTCGGTACCATCGATCTTGCGACCGGAGATAAGGGAGGTTACAAGACCCAGGCGGAGGTGGAGCAAAGCGCTGAAGATACGCGCCAACCGCGCTTTAAGCCCGGTCATGAAACCGAAGTGTTTGCCTATGAAGACGACGGCGCCCACTTGCAGGTCGTTCTCACGCTCGCTGGAAGTCGTCGCCCGTCCATGATGCAGCGCGCGCACACCGGGCAGGATCAGAATCTTCTTCCCTGCCCTGCGGACGCGGATCGACAACTCGGCGTCGCTGCCGAACTGTCCGTAGCGCTCGTCGATCATCCGCATGGCTTTGAAGAAGAAGCTGCGGAACATGAAGGCGGCGCCGCTCGCGTAATCCACTTCCAGGGGTTCGGAGGCCGGCGCGGCGGGCGCGAAGACGCCGTCCGGGGGATAAGCGCCGATCTGCGGCGCGGGGCTGCCCTCCTGATCGACCAGCAGGGGGCAGACAGCACCGGCATCCGCGCGTGCATCAAGCGTGGCGGCAAGATCCCTGACGGCTTGGGGAGGCAGTTCCGTATCGTCGTGGAGAAGCAGCAGGTAGTCGGCGTCGGCGTTGCGGATCCCGATGTTCAGGGCCTTGGTCAGCCCGAAATTATGGGGCAGGCGCATGAAGCGGACGGCGGGGAAATCCGGCTCCATATCGGGACTGCCGTCGGTCGAGCCGTTGTCCACCACAATGACCTGGAACATTTCGCGGCTCTCCGAACGCTCCAGCGCCTCCAGGCAACGGCGTAACAGCGCTACCCGGTTGTGGGAAACCACAATGACCGACACTTTCGGCGGCGCCGGTTCCTGATTGGCTTCGTTTGGCAAGTTACCAGAATAGCTCGATTACAAGGGTATGGAGCTTCCGGCGCGCCTGCCGGGTACGCTACCGTTAAGGGGATGGCGGATACAGGCTTTCTCGCGCGCACCCTGCGGTTGGGCGGCGCCGAAATCAAATACTCCGTATTTATCCCCCACGACCACGACGGGCTGCGGGAGAGGGCGGCGATCCTGTTCCTGCATGGCGCCGGAGAGACGGGCGACGACGGCGTGCGGCCGGCTGAGGTTGGGATCGGCCCCGCAATCCGGCAGCGGGAACGGGAGTTTCCGTTCATCGTGGTGTTTCCGCAGTCGCGGCGGAGATCCTGGCAGCACGGCGGCGCGGACGCGGCCGACGCCATGGCCGTCCTTGCGGACGTTGAGGCCATCTGGCGCATTGACGCAAGGCGCGTACACCTGACCGGCATCTCCATGGGGGGCTACGGCGCCTGGAGCCTGGCCGCGGCGTATCCGCAGCGTTGGGCCTCGCTGGTGCCCATCTGCGGCGGAGGCAACCCGCAGGATGCAACGCGGATCGGCCACATTCCGTGCTGGGCTTTCCACGGAAGCGCCGATGAGATCATTCCAGTGGAGACCTCCAGGGTAATGGTGGCGGCTCTGCGGCAGGCCGGGGCCGAGCCGCGATATACGGAGTACCCCGGGGTTGGCCACAATTCCTGGGATCGGGCTTACGGGACCGAGGAGTTGTACGGCTGGTTGAGCGCGCAATCGCGTTGAGGAGGAGAACTACATGCGAGTGGTGGTGATCGGCGGTACGGGCCATATTGGAAGCTTCCTGGTACCGCGACTGGTGGAGGCGGGGCACGCGGTGGTCTGCGTTTCGCGGCGCGAGCGGCGGCCATACCGCGAGCACCCGTGCTGGGCCGAGGTGCGGTTCGTGCAGGCCGACCGGGTTTCGGACGAGGCGTTCAACGAGCGCATCGCGGAGCTTGCCGGGGACGTGGTGATCGACCTCATCTGCTTTACACCGGAGAGCGCGCGAGGGCTGGTGGAGGCATTGCGGGGCCGCGTCCAGCACTTTCTCCATTGCGGCACAATGTGGGTCCACGGGCATAGCGTGGAGGTGCCCACCACGGAGGAACAGCCCCGCCATCCGTTCGGCGAGTACGGCTGCCGCAAGGCGGAGATCGAGGCGTACCTGCTGGGGGAGGCGCGCCGGACCGGTTTCCCCGCCACGGTGCTCCATCCGGGCCATATCGTGGGACCGGGCTGGGCGCCGCTGAATCCCGCCGGCCATTTCAACCCCCGGGTGTTCGCGGACTTGGCCGAAGGCCGCGAGCTGGTGCTGCCGAACCTGGGCCTGGAGACCGTGCACCACGTCCATGCGGATGACGTCGCGCAGGCGTTCATGCAGGCCATCGCGCATTGGAGCACTGCCGTCGGGGAGAGCTTCCATGTGGTCTCCCCCGCCGCCGTGACTCTGCGGGGTTACGCGGAGGCCATGGCGGCGTGGTTCGGGAAACCGGCGCGGCTGCGCTTCCTGCCCTGGGAGGAATGGCGGAAAACCGCTTCCGAGGCGGAGGCCGCGGCCACCTGGGACCACATCGCGCACTCGCCGAACGGCAGCATCGCGAAGGCGCGCCGGCAGCTCGAGTACGAGCCGCGGTACAGGTCGCTGGCGGCGGTGCAGGAATCGGTGGCGTGGCTGATTGAGCATGGCGGGATGGAGCGCGGTACGCTACACTGCGGTTAATCGTACGGGGATCCTGACCACGGAGGTTTCTGGATGAAGAGATGGTGTGTGCTGTGGGCCGCCCTTCTGGTGCCGGTCTTGAGTGCCGCGGAGTGGAAAGCCGGCGCGGCGAAAGTTCCGATGACGCCACAGGGTCCGCTGTTCATGGCCGGCTACGGGAATCGGGCGAGGCCGTCCGAGGGCGTTGCCCTGGAATTGTACGCCAAGGCGCTGGTCCTGGAAGATCCGGCGGGTACCCGGGCTGTTCTGGTGACCACCGATATGCTGGGCTTTCCGGCCAGCCTTAGCAACGCCATCGCGGACCGCGTGCGCGAGAAGTACGGCATCCCGCGGGACCGCCTGATGCTGAATTCCTCCCATACGCACTGCGGACCGGTGGTGATGGGGATGGCCGCGGTTCCCGGCTATAACATGAAGCCGAAGGACTGGGAGGCCGTGGCGGTCTACACACGCGAACTGGAAGACAAGATCGTGGCCGTTATCGGGACCGCGATCAAGCAGATGGCTCCCGCGCGGCTGAGTTTCGGCAAGACCGTGGCCGGCTTCGGCGTGCACCGCCGCATGCCCGGGGGGAAGCTTTGGGGCCCGAACTATGCCGGCCCAGCGGATCATGACGTCCCGGTGCTTCGTGTGGAGGCGGCGGACGGCTCCCTGCTCGCGGTGGCCTTCGGATATGGGACCCACAACAGCACCGTGGGGATCTTCAAATTCCACGGCGACTACGCCGGCAGCGCGCAGAAATGGCTGGAAGACCGCCATCCGGGCGCGGTGGCAATGTTCGTGATGGGCTGCGGCGGAGATGTGAAGGCGTATCCCAACCAGACGCTGGAGCTGGTTGACGCCTACGGCGCGACGTTGGGAGCGGCGGTCGAGCAGCGATTCCAGCGCGGAATGGTGCCGGTGAACGGCGACTTGAAGACGCACTTCGAGACCGTGCCGCTGAAATTTGCCGAGCCTCCCACGCGCGCGCAATTTGAGGAGCGGGCGAAATCGAGAAGCCCGATTACTCGCCGGCATGCCGAGACGATGCTCAAGACTCTCGATCGGGACGGGCGCCTTCCGGCCGACTATCCCTATCCGGTGCAGGCATGGCAGTTCGGGAAAGACCTGACCATGGTTGCCCTGGGCGGAGAAGTGGTCAGCGAGTACGCGCTTCGCCTCAACAAGGAACTGGGAACGGAGCGCCTCTGGGTGGCGGGCTACAGCAACGACGAGTTTGCTTATATTCCGTCCGTGCGGATCCTTGATGAGGGCGGCTATGAGGCGGACAGTTCCATGGAGTTCTATTTGCTGCCGGGCCGGTGGGCTTCCTCCGTCGAAGAGACCGTGGTGGGCGCGGTACATCAGGCGGTAAAGCGCGTGCGCGGCGAGTAGAGCGCATTGCTCGATAGCCGGGCGTCGAATTCGCGACCCGCCTTCGATGGCCCGGCTTCCATCCGACGTGGATGGCGTATGGTCATTTAGTCACTTTTCCGATAGAATAGGGGGCATCCGTAACAGCTGTCTTTAGGGGTGTCTCTTGGGTGAATTGTCGCTTGGCGGCGAGTCCGTTTCAGCAGAACCGTCCCTACCAGCCCTAATCCTTTCAGTTGACGACCAGGACAGCAATCGCTACGTTCGGAGCCGTGTTCTGCGCGCTGCCGGATTCGAGGTAATAGAAGCGGCCAACGGCGCGGATACCCTGGCGCTGGCGCTTGAATATCAGCCCTCGCTCATTGTTCTCGATATCAGGCTCCCGGATATCGATGGATTTGAGGTTTGCAACCGGCTTAAGTCCAATCCAAATACGGCATCGATTCTGGTTCTGCATGTTTCGGCAATTGGCGCAATGGAGCACGATTTGCCCGAAGCGTTGAAGCACCGTTCCGATGCATACCTGCGGGAACCGATCGCCCCGGAAACACTGATCGCGACGGTGAACGCGCTGATCCGGGCTCGTGAAGCAGAGCGGCGGCAGCACGAAGCCGAAGAGCGGGCCTGGCAAGCGGAACGGTATGCACGGGATATCCTCGAAAGCATTGCGGACCCCGTTGTCGCATTCGATAAACAGTGGCGATACACGTACGTGAGCCGCCGCGCCAGCCAGGCGCTCGGCAAAGCGCCTGGGGAGATGATCGGGAAATCCATGTGGGACCTGTTTCCCGACGACGCCGATACCGGCTTTCAGGAGGCCTGCGAGCGCGCATGGGCGGAGAATCAGCCGGTCACTGTGGAGCGCTACTCCCATGTGCTGGGCGTCTGGATCGAGAGCTACATCTACCCGTTTGAAAACGGGGCATCCACGCAGTGGCGTGACATCACGGAGCGCAAGAGCCGGGAAGAGATGATCGGGTTTCGGGAAGCCTTCGATCACCTGCCATTCGATGTCGCTGTCCATGAGGGGCCGGACCACCGCGTTGTGTATGCGAATCCGTCGGCGATCAAAAACTGGCCCGAAGCCGGGCAGCTTGCCACTTTACCGGTGCATGCGTTTTCCTCCGAGCGGTGGAGGCCCTACCTGGAGTATTTCGATCGCGCCTATCTGCACGCGGAGACCGTCCAACTCGATGCGGCACCGGTAGCCGGTGAGAGCGCCGCAGTGCCCGTCGAGAGATACATCAGGGTAGCGTTTACTCCGCTCCGGCGCGGACGAGAGGTGGCCGGCGTCATTGTCACGTCCGTGGACATTACCGAAACCATCAGAAAAGAGCGGATTTTCCGCCGGTTTGTGGAAGACAATCCCGTGGGAATCGTGATGGGTTCGGTGGCGGGGCCGAACAAGGGCCACCTCTCTCTGGTGAACGATACGTACCTGAAGCTGATCGGGTATAGCCGCGCTGAATTCGAAGCCGGAGAAATCAGGTGGGACAGCATCACAACCCCGGAGTCGCAGGCCGCCGACGATGTCGGCATTGCCGAAGCCCTGCGGTATGGCAAGGCAGCACCCTACGAAAAGGAGTACATCCACAAGGACGGGCATCGCATACCGATTCTCGTGGCACCGACATCGATAGCCGGCACCAATGAGGTTCTGTCCTTCGTGGTGGACCTCACGGAACGGAAGCGTGCCGAGGAAGCGTTGCGCGAGAGCGAGCAACGCTACCGCACGTTATTCCAGACAATGCAGGAGGGCTTCCAACTCGTCGAGATGATACGGGATGAGACCGGCGAGCCGGTGGATTGGCGCTACCTGGATGTGAACGCCGCTTTTGAATCGATGACCGGCGTCAAGCGCGAGGACCTGTTGGGCCGCAGGTTTCGAGAGGTTTTACCGGACGCGCCATGGGAAGACTGGGCAGCCGTATTTGGGCAAGTGGCCCAGACGGGCGAGGCGGCGCAATTCGAGACTTCCGGTGTCGACAGAACCCGCCGGTACCACGCCATTGCGTACTGTCCTCGCCCCGGACAATGCGCCGCGGTGGTCAGCGACGTTACCGAGCGCAAGCAGGCCGAAGAGCACTTGCGGGCCAATGAGCGACGGCTCGGGCTGGCTCTCGATGCAGCCCACGCCGCCTCCTGGGAGTACGATCTCGAAACCGGCCGGCACGTTTGGGACGAACGTTTCACGCCGCTGTTGCGCGTGCCCCCGGAGGCATTCGCGGAGTACGAGCAGCGCTGGGCGGAGCTTGTGGTGCCGGAGGACCGCGATCGTGTGGCGGCGGAGTTCGCAGCCGCATGCGAGGAAGGCGGCCCGGCTTACGACTCGCAATTCCGGGCGCAGCGCGTGGATGGCGTGGTGCGCTGGTTCCACAGTCACGGGATTCTGGTGCGGGAGCCGGGGAGTGCCCGCCGGCTCGTCGGTGTCGTGCAGGACATCACGGACCGTAGGGAGGCCGAGGAATCGCTGCGCAGAACCGAAGCGCGGTTGAGCACGGCGCTCGAGCAACTTGGGGAGGCTGTAATCGTCGCCACCGAAACGGGCGAACTCATCTATTGGAATCCCGCGGCCCGTGCAATGCACGGCCTTGCCGGACCGGACGAGGGTCGTGTTCCACTCGAAGAGGCTCGTAACACGTTCGAGCTTTGGACCCCGGATGCTCGCCGGTTGCTCACCTTTGAGGAGTGGCCCATGTCGCGCATTATGAGGGGCGGGACGGTGCGCAACCTCGAACTTAGGCTGCGCCGCCCCGACCAGGGCTGGGAGCGCGTGTTTCTCTACTCCGGGGCGATGGTCGAGACCGGCAGCGGCGAACGCCTCGTCTATCTCTCGGCATATGACCTGACCGAACAGCGAAAGATTGAGCAGGCTCTGCGGGAAAGCGAGCAGCGCTACCGCGCATTGTTTGAATCCGTGCATGAAGGTTTCGCGGTGGGAGAGATCATCTGTTCCGAATCCGGGGAGCCGGTGGACTGGCGCTACCTGGATGTAAACCCGGCGTTCGAATCCATGTTTGGGCGAAAGCGCGAGGAATTGGTCGGGCGGAGATATGGGGAACTGTTCCCGAACGCGCCGAAGGAATACTGGGTAGCCAGCCTGGGACGAGTGGCCCTCACGGGAAACCCCGCCCATCTGGAGCAGTTTGGGACGGACATGGGGCGGCATTATGAGGCCATCGCATACTCGCCTCGTCCTGGGCAGTTCGCGGCAATCTTCACCGATGTGACTGAACGGAAACGCGCGCAGGAGCGGCTCAGTCAATCCCAGAAACTGGAGAGCATCGGCTTGCTTGCCGGCGGCATTGCCCACGACTTCAATAATCTGCTGACCGGAATCATGGGCAACGCGAGCATGATCCTCGATGAGATTGATCCCGGTCCGGCGGAGCGAATTAAAGAGGTGATCAGCAGCGCAAAGAGAGGCGCCAATCTTACCCGCCAGCTTCTTGCGTACTCGGGTAAAGGGCAGTTCGTGGTGCGCGACCTCAATGTGTCGGAGGCGGTCCACGAGATCAGCGGACTGGTGGAATTCTCGATTCCGAAGAGCGTGGAACTCGCGGTAACCGTGCAGAGCCGCCTGCCGGTGGTAAGGATGGACCCCAGCCAGTTGCAGCAGGTTTTGATGAACCTGGTCATCAATGCCGGGGAGGCAATCGGGGAAGGCAATCCAGGCAAGATCACGGTGGGCACGTCAATGGCCGACATCGCGCAGCCCTTCGTGGATGCCGCAGGCGAAGACGTAGCGCCGGGACGGTACGTCTGCGTAGAAGTTCGGGATACAGGCAGCGGGATTGACGAGGAGAACAAATCCAAAATATTCGACCCGTTCTTCACAACAAAGTTCACGGGACGAGGGCTGGGGCTGGCTGCGGTTGCCGGTATCATCCGGTCCCAGAGGGGCGGCATCACGCTGGAGAGCGAGCCGGGGTGCGGCAGCACCTTCCGGGTGTTTTTGCCTGCGGCGACCGGCCAAGCTGCGGAAGCCGGAGAGCAGACCGGCCGTGATGGGCGCGCGACGATTTTGGTGGTCGACGATGAGCCTTCCGTGCGGGATTTCATCGGTGCGGTTCTGCGCCGGAAGGGGTATCGCGTCGTAGTGGCCTCGGATGGTCGGGATGCATTAACAGTTTGCGACCGGGAGAACGGCGGAATTGACGCGGTAGTGCTGGATGTGGTGATGCCGGTGATGGGTGCGAACGAACTGCTGCCCCAGATGAAGCGGACACAGCCAGAACTGAAGGTTCTGCTCACGAGCGGCTACAGCGAATTCGAAGCGAGGCGGCTCTGCGCGGCGTATCCCGGCGCTGCTTTCATCCAGAAGCCCTACACGGCACAGCAGATTTTGAGAGCGGTGGACGAACTACTCGGCGTGACGCGGCGGTAAGGCGCAAGGGAGTCCAAATGATGAAAACGCGGTTGATATCTTCAGTTTTTCTGCTGACTTTATTCGTTTGTCTTTCGCCCCTCGTCGCCTCAGATGCCGACGCGCTGGCTATCTCACGGGAGATACAGGCTCATCACCTGATCTATGGCACGATTCTCGACCCTGTTTTCGCCAGCCCGACGAGCGACACGATAGTCAGCTACTCGCGTTGTGGCGACTCGGCCATCTGGACTGGCCACTACCTGGCCGCCGAGGCCTTCCGCTACAAGGTGACGCGCTCGGCGGACGCGCTCGCAAACGCCCGCAAAGCGGTTGCCGGTATCAAGTCGCTACTGGATGTGACCGGAAACAATGTACTGGCGCGCTGCCTGATCCCAGATGCTTCACCCTATGTCGCCGCGATTCACTCGGAAGAGGCGCCAAACGGCGTGTACCGTAGCGGTCCGGGGAATACCTGGATCGGCGGGACCTCGCGCGATCAGTACTCCGGCGTGATGTTCGGGCTGGGGGTGGCGTTTGAAATGTTCGACGATCCCGAGTTGAAATCGACAATCGCTGCGACGGTGACCCGGATTGTGGACTTCCTCCGCGGCAATGATTGGCTTGTGCGAATGCCGGACGGCACAATCAGCACCACCTTCCTGCATCGGCCGGATCAGCAACTCGCTTTCCTGCAGTTGGCGCGGGAGGTCAATCCAAACCGCTTTTCGACTGCTTACGACATCTCCCGCGTGTTGCTGTCCTCGGCTACTATCGCACCGATTTCGCTCGAAGTACTCGACGATGACTCGTACTACAAGTTCAACATTGATTCGATAAACCTGTACACGCTAATTCACCTGGAGAGGAGCAGCTTTGGCGTGATCTACCGTAAGGCGTACGACATCTTGCGGAACCATACCGACGATCACGGCAACGCGTTCTTTAATATGATCGATCGCGCTCTCAACGGGACCAACCCGACGCGCGACGCTGAGACGAAGACGCTGCTGGAGCAGTGGCTGCTCCGGTCTCGGCGGGACGTTCCTGTGGACCTGAGAGGCCAGGTCGCTGCGTGCGAGGCAGTGGATCGCGCCTGCCAGCCAATTCCCGTAGCGCAGCGGATCACGACAGACTACCTTTGGCAGCGCAGCCCTTTTCAGATGGTGAGCGGCGGCGAAGGTCTCATCGAAACAGCCGGAATCGACTACATCCTGCCTTACTGGATGGCTCGCTATTATGGGAGCGTAGAAGATACCCTACGCGCCGTCTCGGCCGCGAGTGGAGCGCCTGTGCTCGCGCCGGAAGCAATCGCGTCGTTGATAGGCTCGGAATTTGCTTCGACGACCGAGGAGGCTGGCCAGCCGCTACCCTTTTCGCTCGGCGGCGTGAGCCTGCTGGTGACGGACAGCGCCGGGTTCACGCGGCCTTCCCCGATTTACTATGTTTCTCCGGAGCAGATCAATTTCCTGGTGCCGCAGGGGACGGCTCCGGGCGTGGCGAAGATCGTGCTCCAGAAGGCCGGGGCCGCCGATCGCACGGGATCGGCTGAGATCCGAACCGTAGCTCCAGCGTTGTTTTCCGCAAATGGGACCGGGAAGGGAGTGGCCGCCGCGACGGCCATACGCCTGGTTGCGGGGGTGCAAATTCCAGTCCCTGTGTTTGAGTGTGGGGCGGACGGCTGTGCGGCTGTCCCTATCGAGATTGTCACCAATGCGCCTGTGTATTTGACGCTTTACGGCACCGGCATCCGTAATGGCAGCTCGTTGGCTAATGTGACCTGCAGGATTGGCGATGTAAACGTGCCGGTCTTGTATGCGGGAGCGCAGCCTGCCTATGCGGGGCTCGATCAGGTGAACGTCGCGCTGACCTTTGACCGGCGGATTAGCGGTGAGGTCGATGTCGTCCTGACGGTGGACGGCCAGCCTTCAAATCCCGTTCGGATCAGCTTGCAGTAGGCAATGCTCGATGTGAAGAAGTGAAGGGATGGTGCGCCCGTGGCGACTCGAACGCCAGACCTCTACCG
>DATMYF010000008.1:0-45132 GCA_035561075.1 Bryobacteraceae bacterium | reverse complement strand
CCCTTCCACTTTCCTCGTCGATGCCTGTAATCTGGTATCCAGGCAGGCCCAGTATTGCCTCTGATCTGATCAAACGTTTCCTTTCAAGAATGTTTTATCAGTTCAGAGGTGGGGCCTGCCCCCATTGATGATCTAGAGCCTCCAGCAATCCTGACCGGGCGGAAGCCTGCTCAGAAAAAGGCGAGAAAAAGGTTTTTGCCGGGATTGGCCAGAAAAAAAAGTCCGTACCGGAAGGTCGGCGTAGGAATCCGGAGCGTCGTACACCTTCGGCGCTTACCGGGGCGCTCCCGTGGCTTGCCTGTGTGGGCGGCCCCGTCGTAGGGTTGACCTGCCTCGGTTTTCTCTGCCAAAGATAACTGAAACGCTCCGTCTACTGTAACTCCTCTTCCCATCCCGTCGGAGCCGCCCGTCGCGACTCCCGACTGCAGAACGGCACGGAGCGGTCAAGGGCGCGCCGTTTTGTGGCGCGGCGGCAGCGTACCCTTGACCGCGAGTACCGTTCTGCTACCCGCTCTGTTTCACGACGGGCGGGCCGACGGGATGGGTCTTACACCCCATCCTGTTGGTGAGCTCTGAGCAGGCGTTCGCGAATTCTTCCGGCGTCTGATACGCCAGGCTGCTGTTTCCCTCGCCTCCATCAGGGTCATGAACCAATTCGCGTTCAGGCATTCATCACGAAATCGCCCATTGAAGCTCTCCACTCGGCCGTTCTGCATGGGCCGTCCAGGCTGTATGTGCAGCAGTCGGATGCCGCGTTCTTCACACCACCCCAGGAAATGCCGGCTCGTAAACTCCGGCCCGTTGTCACAGCGAATCACCGCCGGGTGTCCGCGCTGGCCGATCACCCATTCCAAGGCTCGTGTGACCCGCCGGCTGGAGAGGCTGGTATCCGCCTCGATCGCCAGACATTCCCGCGTGAAGCTGTCCACCACCGTCAGCATCCGCAACCCACGACCCGTGGCTAGCCCGTCCGTCACGAAGTCAATCGCCCATTCCTGGTTCGGGGCGGTCAACTGCAACGCCTCGGGTGCTGGTCGCAGGAGCCGTTTGCGCTTCAGCCGCCGCACCGCCAGGTGCTCCTCCCGGTAGACTCGATAGACCCGCTGTGCGCTCGCACGAACGCCGCGCTTCTCCAGCAGCGCCGCCAAGCGCCGATAGCCATAGCGGGGCCGCTGGCGAGCCAAACTGATCAACTCCTCCCGCAGCGCCGCGTTGTGATCCGGCCGCGGCTGGTAACGGTAGCTGGTCCGATCCATCCCCATCAGCTTGCAAGCCCGGCGTTCACTGACGCCGAATTCGGCAACGACGTAAGCCACGTCCTGCCGACGACCTACAAGCTCCAGCCGTTTTTTCGGATCACCGCCTTCAGCGCTTCCTTCTCCAGGCTGAGATCCGCGACCATGTGCTTCAGGCGACGGTTTTCGTCCTCCAACTCTTTCAGCCGCCGCGCTTCGCTCACGTCCAAGCCGCCGTATTTGCTCTTCCAGGTGTACAGCGTTGCTTCGCTGACGCCCAGTTCCCGAGCCAAGTCCTTCACCGTCCGGCCTGCCTCCATCTGCTTCAGCACGCCGATGATCTGCTCTTCCGAATACCGGCCCTTTTTCATCTCGAAAGCTCCTTTTCTCCTGGGAGCTCCTCAATTATGACTGGTAGAGATTACCGAAGGCAGGTCACACCCGCAATCATGCCCGGTGCAGCGCCTGCGTATAGCACCTCGGCATCTTGCCCGCCGATCTGAACGGAGACGGGGAGCTTGGGCTGCGGCAGAGGATCCGTCGCGACCTGCCCGTCGATACCGGCCGCAACGATGCGTTCGGCGGGGAAGCCACACATCCCAAGCCGTTTGTGGACGGCGGATGCGGACCTGGTTTTGGGCAAGGTCGAGCGCCTTTCTAAAAGGACCTCTGCCCCGACACTAGAGCCGGGCACTCCGCTTGAACGATCTCGCTCAATGCTTCCGCGCCGGCCGTCCTTCGCACCGTGTTGATGACGTACAACTGCTCCAGGTCAGTCAAGCTGCTCGAGCTTGGCAGGCAGATCCCCCGCCGGAACAGGTCCTCCGCCACATCTCCGCCGTAGTGTTCACATCCCGCATATAGCGGCTGCAAGTGCATTGGCTTCCACACCGGGCGTGACTCCACATCCGCGTCGTCGAGCTGCCGGATCAGGGCATCGCGCAAGCAGCCGAACTCCCTTTCGGCGATCAGGAAGCAGCTTAGCCAGTTCGTATGCAGGCCGTAGGGTGCCTGGGGCATTAGAGTGATGCCGGGGAGATCCGCGAATGCGTTACGGTATCGGAACGCCACGGCGCGCCGCTGCTTTACCCGCAGATCGAGCACCTGGAGCTGGCCTCGGCCGATGCCTGCGAGCACATTGCTCATGCGGTAGTTGTATCCGAGTTCGGAGTGTTCGTAGGCAATCCCAGGATCACGGGCCTGTTGCGCCCAGAAGCGCGTCTTCTCGACCAACGCGGCATTGGGTGACACGAGCATTCCGCCGCCGGTTGTGGTAATAATCTTGTTCCCGTTGAAGGAGAAGGCAGCCACGTCCCCGATTGTGCCGGCCGGGCGCTCCCCATACGTCGCGCCCAATGCCTCGGCTGCGTCTTCCAGCACCTGTACGCCATAGCGACGGCAGAGCGCCAGGACGGGGTCCATGTCGGCGCACTGGCCATAGAGGTGTACCACTACGAGTGCGCGCGGCAGTCTGCCACGAGCGGCGCGGTCACGGAAAGCGTCTTCGAGGATGTTGGGGTCCAGGTTCCAGGTGGCGTGGTCGCTATCCAGGAACACCGGCTCGGCGCCAAGATAGCGGATGGGATTGCAGCTGGCCGCGAACGTAAGGGTTGGGCAGAAGACTTCGTCGCCTGGTTTGACGCCCAGGGCGCGCAGGCCCAGGTGGATCGCCGCCGTCCCGCTTCCCAACGCGACGGCGGGGAGTCCGATCCGTTCCTTCAACTCGCGCTCAAACGCGGTGATGTTGGGACCCACCGTGGACAGCCAGTTGGAGGCGAACGCCTCGTGGACGTAGGACTGTTCGGCGCCGCCCATATGGGGAACGGAAAGCAGGATACGGTTCATGATCAGTCCTCGTCTGAAAGAGTACTCTCTTCTCCCGGCCGGGTACTCACGGGAAGAGGGTTTTGACCGATAAGGAGTATTTGGTTAACTTTGGAGAACATTGTTTTCAGGATGGAACCGTGAAACGTTCAGTACACTGGCAGCTTGCGTGTGAGGAGCCAACGGTACTGTGATCCGTCACTATTTATTGAGCGCGATCGCGGGGGGCATTTTCCTCTTGGCCGATATGCCGTGGTGTGCAGCAACCGGCCTCGAGGGAGGAAATTCAGCCTTGGAACTGGTCGACGGGAGTAGTCTCCCGGAGAATTGTGACCAAGGTGACGTAGTGGCCCGGCGCGATGGCGGTAATTTCTTGTGCACGTTGCCCGACACGTGGGTAGTTGTCGGTAGTCTGCTCGTGCATAGCCCGGATGAAGAGCAGAACCGGGAATCGATGCTCGCACGTACCATGGACCAGACGGCAACTAGCCAGCCCAGGGTCTCAAAGCGAGGTGTCCGCGGCACCGTTTCGGTGCGGGAGTTTGGCGCCAAGGGCGACGGCATCACCGACGACTACAGCGCCATTAAAGCTGCTGCCGACTATATATGCACGGCGCCTGGAGGAACACTGGTTTACCCTCCAGGTGTGTACAAAATTGACCGCTATCGGGTCATTAATGGCCCGAGGCGGAACGACGTCTCGAACATCCGTTATAACGGTTGCAACGGAGTGCAGATCATCGGAACCGGCGCGAAGATCGACGTGACCGGGAGTTTTCACCGTTCAGCGGACCTGACCCAGGGCCCCTACTCGGTCAGCTATTCGGTTGGGGTAATCCCGTTCGAAGTGTTGAACTCCTCCAACTTCAAAATCGTGGGTTTTGAGTTGGATGGGAACGTCGACGAGATGAGTCGCGACCCGGGCGTCGTCGAGGGAGGCAATGCCGGTATTTTGACAACCAACTGCAAGAACTATTCAATCGAGAACGTCAACGTCCATCACTTCCACACCGACGGGATCACCCTTGGAGGCAACAGCGTCGTGGCCGACCAAGGCGCTGTCTTGAGGAATGTCACCGCCTCGAACAACGCCCGCCAGGGACTATCTATTGTCCAACTCCGCACGGGGACAATCCTGAATTCGCAGTTTCTGAACACAGGCAGAACCGGGGGCAGCTATGGCCACCATGAGCCCGCTGCCGGCGTCGACGTGGAACCTGAGAGAGTACCACCGGCCGAAGACGCTCGAACGGGCCTGTTGACGTTTGATGGCTGCCGGTTCGAAGAAAACGTGGGTTCGCAGTTCATCTCCGCCTGGCCCGAACGGGTCGAGATGATTTCGGTAACCAACTCACGTATTAAGGCCACATCATCGGATTCATCTCCAGTCGCCTTCCTTAATGCCCCTGCTACCGGTATTGTTTCGGGCAATACGTTCGACCTTGGACCGCGCTACTCAGTGGCTCTCGCTCCGCTCAAGAAGGACAACTATTCGAGCCTGGTCAGGCTTACATATAGGGGAAACACGTTTAACCTGCAAAGCAAGCAGGGCATTATCACCGCTTCTGAGAAAGCGCCTGTGGACTTCCTCGGAAACATTGTTCGTCTTGTCTCCTCGGCTCAGGATACGTCCAGTCTGGGCCTCTATTACCTGGACCGCGTCGAGGCCAACACCTTTTTTGTCGCTGGTTCGGGGTACATCGGTTCGACCGGATCCAAGCCCTGGGTGATCGTCTACGGCCGTGTGGGGTCAATCCGCGACAATATATATTCCACCGACTTGACCGGGTCCCGGCAATATAAGACCGTATACTACGGCACCGGTCTGACAGTAGCCGGGGAAAAATTCCAGCCGGCGGAAAACTTCGCACCAATATCGCTGGTTCAATAGGCCGGGCCCGCGGCGACGGCTCTTCCGCGATTAACAAGCGGCACACGATATATCGGGAAAAACTTGTCCGAAACAGGCTCCAGGCCCTGAGTCGAGGCGTAGCGGCGCCGCTCATTCGCCATCTCCTCGCATACTTCCGGCTCCACCGCAAATGAAGCGGTCAAGA
Source organism: Bryobacteraceae bacterium (assembly GCA_035561075.1). GTDB lineage: Bacteria > Acidobacteriota > Terriglobia > Bryobacterales > Bryobacteraceae > JAMCRM01. Next base: position 40,016 of record DATMYF010000008.1, on the reverse strand, counting down.
AATCGTGCCGGCGGTGGGAGAAGTGGCTTTTGAACGCGAACAGGGTGTCAGCCGTTCCCCCGCGCCCCCCTCCGAGGTGAAGGAAACGCTTCCCGCGAGCGATGCTCCACAGACGCAAATCATCTAACAGCACTTTAAATGACCCCAGATTTCGGAACTCGTCCGCACCGCCTCCGAGATACGCTTGAACGATCTCCTCGGACTCCAGAACCACAACAGCAGCCGCCGTAGAGCCGCCAAGGCTGGTAACCATCAGGTGGACGTGTGAGTCAAGCGCCTCTCGTAGATTTTCAAAGTAGGCCGCCGGAAAAAAGTAGCCTTCGTCCGCCTGGTTACGCGCCATCGTCCTGTGGTAAATGGATAAGAAGTCCACAAAGCATCGCCAAGTCTCATCGATATGGGAAACAAGACCCGCCTTTCTTCCTGTATTTATATTCTGGCGCAGGATCTTTTGATAGGACCGAAACCCCTCCTCAGGTAGCAGCCTGAGATCGATAGAAACGGTTTGGCCGTGCAAGCGCAGATGCGGGATGTTACTCTCGGACCGGGCGCCGGCGGGGAGACACAGGGGCTCGATGAGCCTGTGGTTCTCCAGCAACGGATGGAGGCGAGTGAAGACGGATATGACGCGCTGCGCCCTCCACAGTTCGCACAAAGCGCTCCAGGCCTGTTCCATGAATCCGTCGCCGGGCACACATCCAACGCCGATTGGACCCGGATAGCCGTAAACCGAGGTAGCATCGTTCCAGGTACTAGCCGTGAGTCCGTCGCTCCCAAGTATAGGACGCAACAAATAGGGCCACGCCAGGAAACGCTCTCGCGTCCCGCACACTGCCAGGAAAGGCTGGCCCTCGTTCATTTGATTTGAAAAACGGTGATAGGCCGCGGTATGAAAGACGTCGTGGGGCGCCCTTTCCACCCACGAATCCCACTCCGGACTAGTGGCCGGGTTCAGGCGAATGGAAATACTCATTGTGCCCGGCCCGACATCGCCACCATCGCCCTTAGCCGCCGCATAAGAGGCCGGATCAGCGCCTTCTCCCGCCGGCTTACAGCTACTCGAAGCCAGCCAGCGTCGCCCAACTCTTCGGGCCCTAGGAGCAGCACTTTGCGTGATCGGTCGAGAGTGCAAAGAATTCTGAGGAGTTCGAGATCTCGGGCTGCCGCGACATCGATAATCCGGAAATATGGGGCTGGTAGCCTCCCGATCGTATAGCAACCCTTCGAAGTGTGAACGGCGAAGGACGAGAAGCCCCATTCCGCATGCCGCTCGTCCGCCTCGGCCATGCCCTCCACCTGGCTTGGCAGAATGTGCGGCTGAAACTCGAACCCGTCCAGTGACAATGTATGCCACCCTGTGCGGCTCTGCTCCACGCCTCCAAGTCGCTTGTGCCAGGCGTCCAGGCGCGGGTCCCCGGTGTAGCTGTCCCAACCCACGTACTCCACTGGCCGAAGGACCAAACAGCGCTCAAGCACCTCCACGATAAACTCGTTTGCGAGCATCTTCTTCCGGAAGTCGGGAACGACATGGATGTTATCCATCCAAAGATCAGCTCCGAAGTCTTTCATGGAGGCGGCACCGACCAAGTCTTGCGGTCCCCGGAGGACAAATATCCGCCTCTCGCTATCGGCATGCCGGCTTTCGATCAGGCCCGCCAGATAACGGCTCAGTTTGGGGGAACTCCATATGGACAGGTCGTTCAATCGCGACGGCAACACAGTCCCCAGAAGCCGAGCTATCGCGGGCGCATCCTCCGGCTGAGCTTCATCCACAATCCACTCACTCGTCATCTCTGGCTCCTCTCTTCGACAAAATCGGGTTGATTGGAACCCGGCGAAACTTTGACACCCTCACTCCGCATAACCTTCCAGCCAGTCAGAAGAAGAATGTGCAAATCCAGGGCAAGAGAAAGATGATCGACGTACCAAACGTCCAACGCCAGCCGTTCCGCGGCTGGCACTTCGTTCCGGCCATGGATCTGCGCCCACCCCGTAATCCCTGGGCGAACATCGTGGCGCCGATGCTCCTCTCGAGTGTAAAAAGGCAGGTACTTTTCGAGCAGCGGGCGGGGGCCGACCAGGCTCATCTGGCCAAACAGGACGTTCCACAACTGCGGGAGTTCGTCCAGGCTTGTCCTCCGAAGGAGTGCACCGAGGGCGGTTAACCGCTGTTCTTCGCTCAAGAACCTGCCGTCCCAATCCGTTCTGTGAGTCAGAGTCCGAAATTTCACCATCGTGAACGGATGTTCGCGATAGCCGGGACGCCGCTGCCGGAAGAATACCGGCTTTCCCATGCGAAGCCGGATAGCGATGGCCAGGACCACTATCAAGGGCGCCACAAAGGGCAGGATAGCTATCACGAATATCAGGTCCAGAACCCGTTTGGCGAATCGTCGGTACACCCTTCAACTCCGGAGCGCTTCGTCGTATAGGCTTTCGTGCGATCTTACGATTCCGTCGCGACCATAGGCACGAATCCGCTGCAGGCCTTTGTGAGCCATGACGGTGACCGCGTGCGGTTCTTCAATCACCTTGGACATTGCGCCAACAAGCCCGTCCACATCCCCAACACCAACCAAAAGTCCCACATCGGGCTCGAGCAGATCCGCGGTACCGCGGATCTTTGTGCCGATCACCGGAACGCCCAAACTCATGGCCTCCAGAACGCACATCGGCAAACCCTCTCGTTGGGAACACAGCACAACCGCATTCGAGGCGCGCATCAGGACTGGCATATCGCGGCGGAATCCCAGGAACCGCGCCTGCCCTTCCACGCCGAGCCCAATTGCAAGCCGCTTCATCGCCTCCATATGGGGACCCGTGCCTGCCAGCAGGAGTTGCACGTCAGGCCGTTTCAGCCGTGCCAGGGCCTCCAGTGCGTCCCGATGTCTCTTGTTTGTGGTGAACTCGGCGGCTATGGTGAAGACCGGATTTTGCGGCTCGATTTGCAACTCCCTTCGCAAATCGGCGACCTGCTCCTCACTTACCGAGTGCCGATCGAACCTGCCGCTATCAATGCCGATCCCGGGCAGGTAGCGCAGACGATCGGGCCGAACGATGCCGAGTTTTTTCGCGGCTTCCTCGTCGGTGCGGTTGATCACCAGTAAGTAGTCGGTCCAGCGCCCGGCCAGTCTCTCCAATCCCGCAAATGCCAGGTTCCATAACCGGTTTCCTTGCGGATGGAAGTGGAAGCCGTGGGCGGTGTAAATGAGCGCTCTGGGCCTCGCCTTCCGCAGATTTCGAAGCGCGAACCGAAGCACGAAAGCAGCGTTCGGCGTGTGTACGTGCACAAGATCGAACCTCACCCTCTCGACAGCGTTTCGCACCTGGGCAGGCGCTTGGAGCAGGTTATTTGGACTGAGGGGATTGCGCGACCAATTCACTTCCCATACAGCGTCAAAGGCGTCCCGGCATTTCTCGCTGGACGAAACGCCGCTCGCCATTGCATCCACGCGCCAGCCCTTCGCCCTGAAATGCAGCGCGAGATCCGCTAAAAAGCCCTCTAGAGAGGCCGCAATGGTTGTCGCAAACAGGAGTTTAGGCACGGTGCAGCTCTTCTCTGTTGGCCCAAATAGAAACCCACGCCCATCCAGTACAGCCCGATGGCGGGATAACTCAGGGGATTGGCCGTCATGGCATTGACGGCAATCGCGGCGGACCACGTCGCGATCATGCGTCCCAGCGTTCCAAACTCGATCAGCCGGATCCCGGCGCCCAGTGCGAGAAGGGTGGCTATCAGGAATACTGGCCCTCCCTGGAGCAGGATCCGCACGAAGTCGTTATCGATGAACCCGCCAAATAGGAACTGCGGTTCACCGAGCGTCCCTAGAGGGTGATGCTGATAGAATTCCAGCGAGCGCGACCACGCATCGACGCGCCCTTGCGCGTTCTGATCCATCGCCACTCCGCCGGTGACCACGCCGACCGCGCTTGCGAACCGCTGTCCCATGCGCGAGGTAAGGGATCCGGGATCCCAAGTAGCCGCGGCTCCAATCAATCCCCCGAGTGACACGAGAACCAGGGCTAACGCGATGTCAAGCGCCGGCCGGAGTGTCTTGTCCCTTGACAGGGCAAGATAGACCAGCCACACCGCAAAGCTACCCAGCAGGGCCATCAGCGAGCCGCGGGATTGACTAAACGCGAGGGTCCCCAGCGCGGCCAGGATCGCAGCCAGGCGTGGTGCGCCACGAAAGGCATGCACGGCACCCCAGAAACCGATAACGCTCCAGAATCCGAGATTATTGGGATTTACATAAGTGCCAACGCTTCTACCCGTAATTATGTAGTCCTTGCTATAGGCCAGTTGCGATGATAAATCCCATCGGTACAAGGGATCGAAAATCCCGCCGGGCAAGAATCCTTGCACTCGCGCAAACTGGACCGAGGCAAAAAGGAACTCCGCCATGATAGCTACGAAGAGGTATTTCACCGCGAGTCTTCGTCCAGCCGCGCCGGACATTGCCAGCCAGGAGCCCAGCGCCAAAAATGAGAAACCTACCAGGCCCGGCACGGTGGAGAAAACGGTCCGAACAGGATATTCTGTGAGCACTATGCCGAGCACCGGCAGGAGCGTGCTTAGCAGTAGATACGGAAACCAGGGCGGCCCAAAACCACCTTGTTCCTGGAAACGCTTGCCGCCGCTCTGGTGCGCCACAAGGACGAGCCCGCCAGCCAGCAGGATTATGACGAGCGGCATGAGTTGCAGCACGCCGCGCCCGCCTGAGGCTACTTTCAGGAATATACGTTCCGAAAGCAGCACATAGAGTGTTGCACAGATAAGTGTCAGGTGTACGCTAAGCATGCGCCGCTTTTCGGGCGATGGCTTGACGAATCGCATCGCCGGTGTCGTCTGCCCTTCGCTGCCAGGAATGTTCGCGTACCACCGCCTCGCGGCCACGCATCCCCATCTGGCGGGCCGCCTCCGGATTCCCGCTCAGCTCGCGGACGGCATTCGCCAAAGCCTCGGGGTCATCCGGCGGGATCACGAGACCGCTTCCGGTGTCGGCTACCAACTCGCGTTGCCCGGGAAACCCAGTGACAATGACCGGCACGCCACAGGCGAGTGTTTCGAAGACCTTCAGCGCGGAGAAGCCAAACTTCTGGCTGTGTCGCCGTGTATTCTGGACGCTCAGGCCAGCTATCGCGCCGCGAAGGATACCCGGAATCTCACGATAGTCCCTGCGCCCCAGGTAAATGACTCTTTTGTTCAACACGGCCGCCGCTTCCGCTTTGGCCTGCTCGACGCCAGCACCCACCAGCACCAACCGCACGGAATCCGGCCACTGCGGCAGGCATGCGGCGGCCAACATCGTCTCCAGGCCCTGCCACGGTGACATCACACCAACGTAAGCGACATAGGGTTGATCGCCCAATTCTTTGGCGGCCTCGCCGGGGTGGAACAACTCGGTGTTGGCGCCATTAGGTACGACTGTAATAAGCTTGCCCTTCGCCTTGGTCTGCAGCCACTCCCGCAATTCGTTCGTTACCGTGATCACGCCGTCCGCCAGGAGCAGAGACGTCAGACTCGCACCATAGATGAATGGAAACAGGGGCCAAAGAAACGGATACATCAGCCGCAGGTCCTCGAATGTTCCGTTAACTTCTTCGATGACGACAATGCCGTTCAATCTGGCCCAGATCAAAGATGGCAGCGCCGCGGGATGAGCCCGCACGTAAAGCACCTTGGGACGCGGCGAAGCTTGCCAGAGGCGCAGTTGCGTTGGAAGATATGCGGCGACCTTGCGCCACAGGGCAGGCGGCTGCGACGCAGAGCCATAGTCCGGCTCGTAGAGGCTCACACTCCATCCCCTGTGCTCAAGTCCTCGGATGATCTCGTTAACGTGGGCGTGCGAGGCTTGCCCTTGTTTCGTCGCCTGGAAGCAGAGATAGCAGAGGCGCCCGTCATCGCCGGATGCAACGGAATCATTAGTTCTGGTTTCAGCAGACGCCTCTAGACTTCTCACGTATTCATCCCCTTGCGCCGGCGGCACGCGTTTTCTGACAGCAAGGACACAAGCACCCGAGCATCCCTTGCCTCGTCAAACTCGTGTGTGGCATAGGCCCACCCGCTCACGTTCGGCCCCAGCCGGCCTGTTTGATGGAGGTGGAAAAGCTTCTGCAATGCCTCGACCAGCCGCTCGACGTCTCCAAACGCGATGTGGGTTGTGTGCGGAAATGGGTAGGAGTAGAGGACGTGGCGAGCGAACGACAGGCCTTCCTGCACCGTCGAGCCGATCGAATCATGCTCCACCAGCCGTAGAACGACACAGGCGTTCCTATAAAATCGCTCCATGTTCTCTTGCCAACCGTGGAAGTGGAGATTAGGTAACGGGGCCGATGTCCAACAGCCCTGCCCCGCCACGACATCGAACTGGATGAACGGCAAGCGCGAGGCTGCTTCGAATATGGTTTCTCCACCGTAAAAGCGATAGCGCGACTCAGGAATGTAAGTGAGGACGCGGAATGTCGGGCCGAGCGGCACGACTTCCGAGGCACAGGAAGACGATCCCGGCAGGTGAATGAAGGTGGCGCGAACCCCCGTGGCAGCGAGTTCGTCCACCAGCCATGGAGCGTCCGCAATATGAAGGTCTGCGACCGAGCTATCGAAGAAGGCGCGACGCAGCTTTCCCGCGGCGAAGTCCCTGGTGGTGTTCAGGACATCGGTGCCGATCCAGTACATGGCGCCGCATGCATCACTGTTCAAGCGGCGCAGGGCGAACCAAACTGCGTCGAAGACTCTGCCGCGCACAGTTGAAGCGCCCGGGCGGAACCCCACCCGCAACAGAACATCCGCTTTCACAGCATCCCGAAGCGCCCGGAAGGAAAATCGGGTTTGTGGAAAGAACTTCGAAATCACTAGCTCATCCGCGGTATGCCGGTTCAAACCGGCTTCCAGCCTGTGGCACCAGGCCGGCTGCCCCAGCAGACAAACTCGAATTCCGCGCCCCGTATTCAACTTGCCGGCCCCCATCAAGTTTTCAGAGCCTCTTGGAGCACGCGGAATCGCCACTCCAACAGTCCGCAGATAAGCATGAAGATACCAATGCGAATCGCGGTCTGGGCCAGGCCCGGTCCACGAAGTAGGCAGAGCAAGGCCGCCAGGCTCACTAGTACGCCAGCCAAAGGCACCGCCATCCTCCGAAAGACGCGGAACGTTGACGTGTAGCCGGCGCGGAAAAATCGGCCCATAGTAACAAGGGCCAAAACGGACGCGGCGGCTCCCAGCAGTGCAATCGCCTCTACCTGGGACCCAAGCCGGGCGCCTATCATGATAGCGGCAACCTGAACAGCGCACTCCAACGCCGAAAAGAGCAGGGTCGTGCTTTGCCATTCCCGAATGTTCAGGAGGTTACTCAGCGGATTGCAGACCAGCCATAGCAGGTACCACGGCGCCAACATGCGCGCGTACAGCCCTGCCTGCGTCCACTCCCTGCCAAAGGCTGCCGCGAACAACCCGGGGCCCCCAACGGCGACCAGGCCAAAGACTACGACTCCCACCGCAAACATTCCTATCGCAGTACGGTGGGTCAACCGACGCACCTGCGCTTCATCCGTCTTGATGCGCGCAGCTCTCGCCAGCAGCGTCTGGCCCACGGCTTGCCCGAGCAGCGCGGCCGGCATTCCCAGGACACGGGTTGTCAGGACAAACAACCCGCCGACGGCTGGGCCGAAGAATCGTACTAGCAGCAAGAGAGGCAGTTGCGTGCTCAGCGAGGTCAGCAAGCTGGCGGGCGAGCTGAGAATAGGAAACTTTACGTACTGCCGGAGGGCGGCGAGCATGCCTGCGAGGCTGACGGCATCTGTTGGAAAATTGCGCCATGCAAAACGAGCCAGCACCCCCACTCCCGTGATTCGACCTAATACGTCTCCGGCTAACAGCCCGACTGCACCGATCCCTGCCGCACCCAGCGCGAGTTGAGTACCCACCATCCCGCAACTCTGGCTGACTCGGGTGCGGGCAATCTCCTCGAAGGCCTCATGACGTAGCGCCCAAGCGCCTAGCACCTGGTATGCGCTGCCACCAACGAAAGCCGCCGGCAGAAGCCATAAGTATGGTGCTAATTCGATGCAATTCAGCCATCCGGCGATCGAACCCGCAGCGAACAACACGAATAGGGAAACCACGGCGCCCATCAGTGCCACAACCACTAGGCAGAGGACCAACAGATTCGCCGCAACTGTGCTCTGCGCGGGAAGCGGAATGGCGAGTTCATAACGCCATGAGCCCACACTCGTCAACAACGAGGCAAGTGAGATGAAGACTGCCAGCGTGCCGAATGCCTCCGGGTTATACAACCGGCTTAGCACTGGCGAGGAGCCTACCGCTAGCCCAGCGGCTAAGCCGGCGCCACCCACGAGCAGCACGACACTACGCAGCGGATGCCCGGAAGGGAACCATCTTCCCAACAGTATGACTGGTCCGCTCAAGTGGGCCCTCGACTGCCTCAACTTCAACCTTTTCCTATCCTTCCCCGACGGCAATTGCCTGCACTCTTCTGTCGTCTCCCTTGCTCTTTTCCTTCAGAGCACGCCGCAGCACGTCGGCACTTGGGTTGTATTCCGGCACAATCTCCTTCAACCGCATAACGAGCCGCGTGACGTCGCGGGCGGCACAGATCCGCCGCAAGGCCTTAATGTGAGTCTTCATCTCTCCGTAGCTCAGCGATGGTCCCGTAAACGTCTTTATCTTTTCGTGGCAGGTCGGCGCGGTCGATTCCTCAAATGCGCGCAACTCTTCATAGAGCTTCTCCCCCGGGCGGACTCCGGTAAATTCGATTCGAATATCTTCATCAGGGCGCAGGCCGGAGAGCAGGATCAGGTTTCTGGCCAGGTCCACGATCTTCACGGGTGCACCCATATCCAGCACGAAAATCTGCCTGCCTCCGTTCATGGTAGAAGCTTGCAACACCAGTTGACTGGCCTCTGGAATGGTCATGAAGTAGCGCTGCATCTCTGGATGAGTGACCGTAACCGGTCCACCCGCCGCAATTTGCCGCTTGAATAATGGGATCACGCTGCCATTGCTGCCGAGGACGTTGCCGAAGCGCACGGACACGAACCGGGTCTTACCCTCCTGCAACGAATTCACCGAGAGCTCCGCCAGTCTCTTGGTGACGCCCATGACGCTTGTCGGACGCACCGCCTTGTCCGTCGAGATCATCACGAAGTCCTCGAGCCCCAGCTCGGCGGCTGCCGAGGCGACAGCATACGTTCCGAAAACATTGTTCTCTATGGCCTCGAAGATGTGTGCTTCCATCATCGGCACGTGCTTGTACGCGGCGGCGTGAAAAAGAATCGAAGGCTGATGGCACTCCAGAACTTCGCGAAGACGCTGCGGGTTTTGAACACTTCCGATCTCGGGGCAAAAGGGCACTCCGGGGAAACGCTGCCTCATCTCAAGTTCCAACTCGAACAGCGCCGTCTCCGCAATGTCGTACCCCACGATGGCCCTGGGCCCGAACCGCGCGATTTGCCGACACAGTTCGGAGCCGATAGAGCCGCCCGCACCCGTGACGGTCACCACGCGGTCGTGAAGCTTTTGTCGGATCTGGGGCTCCTCGAGCCGGACGGGCGTACGCCCCAGCAAGTCCTCCGCCGCAACGTCTCGGATGTGCCTAGACAGTTCTTTGCCGGCGATGATTTCGCCCAGGCCGGGCATCGTTTTATACGTCACACCGGCCTCATGACAGCGCCGCAGAATCCGTGTCATTTGTACCCCGGAAGCCGACGGTATAGCGATCAGTACGGTGTCGATGCGATGCTTGTTCGCGGTCTTGGCAAGGTCGCTTCCGCTGCAGAGAACCCCGGCGCCGCAGATCATCAGCCGCGCCTTCTGCGGATCGTCGTCCAGAAATCCGACTACGTCATACAGCAGGCTTGAATTTCTCCGGATTTCCTGCAACAGTGTTATCCCAGCACTGCCCGCTCCGTAGATTAGTGTGCGCCTGTTCTCCGCGCGGGCCGTCTTGAAGAAGTTATGTACATCGGCAATCATTCGGGCCGCCAATCTCACCGCGGCGGTAACCAGGAAGCAGAGCAGCAGATCCAGTAAGTAGATCGACCTCGGAAAGCCGGGCGGAGCGATCCACCGAATCATAATGGCACTGACGAACGAACCCAGCACGTTCGCGACAGCCAGCCGCGTCAGGTCATTGATGGATACAAACCGCCACCAGCCTCGGTCAATCCCGACCAAGGCGAAGGCTGCGAATTTGACCGTTGCCCAAACCCACAGCGCTGCTTCCCAGTGGGGGAGGTAGTACGCGGGAATGCTGAAGTCGAACCGGAGCAGGAAAGCGAGAGACCCAGCGATCAGGAACAGGAATGGTTGACCCGCTATTACAATTAGCCGGTGGCATTTTGCCAGCCGGGCTAGGATGTGAGAGAGATGTGTCATCTCGTTTGCCCGTTCTTGTTTGGTTGTGGGTTAGTCCAAAATAGTTGCCAGCGCAACGCTTCCCAAGTGTCGTGACATTATGTAGCGTCGGGTTGTTCGGCTTCAGCCGCGCTGGTAATAGTGATAGCTGTACCCGTAGTGGCTCGTCCTCTTCGGATCCCACTGGTTCAGCACCGTCCCCAGCACACGCGTGCCGTCTTCGATTAGCCGATGGCTAGCCGCCGCCGCCATGTCCCGGGTGGTTTCGGTTGAGCGCACCACCAGGATCACTCCGTCCACCAGCCGCCCCAAGTCGCGCGCGTCAGGGATCAGTCCCATCGGCGGCGTGTCGATCAGCACTGTGTCGAACTCGTGCTTCACCCGAGTCAGAAACGCCGCCGCCCGCTCCGAACGCAGCAGCCGCGGAATGTTCTGCGACGCGGATCCCGCTGGGAGCAGGTACAGGTCACCATACCCAGTGCCCATCACCAGCGCCTCGCGCCCCTCCGGGGGGTTCTTCCCTTCCAGCAAGTCGCTGAACCCCCACTCGTTGGGCAGGCGAAACACCTCGTGCAGCCGCGGTTTCCTCAGATCGCCATCGATCAGCAGCACGCGCTGGCCCATCTCCGCCAGCGCCAGGGCCAGGTTGCTCGCCACTGAAGTTTTCCCCTCCATCACGTTCGCGCTGGTCAGCACGATCACCCGGGGCCGGTTCCCGTTCTCCCCCGAATAGAGGATCGACGCCAGCGTCGCCCGGAACGATTCCGCCAGTAGCGAAGGGGTCTTTTGCCAGGTCGCGAGCTCCACGTTTATGACTTCCTTCTCTGTGCTCTCTCTGTATCCGTAATAAGAATTGCCGGATCTCCGCACCGCGCGCGCGGAAGGAATCACTCCTAACTCCGGAATGTTCAGATACGCCGGCGTCTCTCCCGGACCCTGAATGCTGAGGTCCGCACGTTCCCGCATCACCACGAAGGCGGCGCCTAAGAACACTCCGGTGAGGAGGCCAAGCGCCACGTTCAAGGGAAGGCTCGGCTTGTAGGGCCGCTCCGGCGGCTTCGCCGAATCGATGACACGAATGTTGCTCGCCCGCAGTGCGGAGGCTATTCCCGCCTCATTGACGCGCTGGAGCATCGAGTCGTAAAGCTGGCGGTTCCTGTCCACCTCGCGCTTCAGGAGGTTGTAATGCGTCACCTTGGCGGCTTGGGCGGACATCAGGCGGGCCTGCGCAGCGTAGTCCGCGGACACCAGGTTCTCGCGCCGCCGCGCGGAGTCGAACTCGTTCCGGATGCGCGCCGTGATATTGGCGCGTTCCCGGTCGAGCGCGGCTTCAAGGGTGGTCACCTGCGCCAGCACTTTCTTCACCGCTGGATGCGCCCCGGTCATCGAGGATGTCAGCTCGGCAAGCTGCCGCCTGAGGTCGGTAAGCTTCACCTGATAGTCCCTCAGCGTCGCATCGTCCAGCACGTCGGGAAGCGAGTCCGGTGAGGCCGACAACGCCAGCTCGTGCTTCGACTGTCGGGCAATTCGGTCAGCCTGCGCCTTCGAGAGCTCCAACTGGAGCTGCCGCAGCTTCTCTTCGACGACATTGTCCTTTTCCGCCGTGAACACCAGGCCGGAGTCGAGCGCGTAGCTTTGGAGCCGCTCTTCCGATTTCTCGAGCTTGATGCGAAAATCCTCCATCTGGCGCGCCAGCCACTCGCCGGTTCGCTGCGTGATCTGCCAACGACCTTCGAGGTTCTGCTCGATATACTCCGCTGTCAAAGCGTTGGCGATTTCGGCGGCCAGCTTCGGGTCGGTCGAGGAGTACAGGATCTCGACTACCCGCGTGTTCATCTGCGCCCGGACCTCGAGGTTCTTCGTCAGTTCCTCCAGAGTCTCGTGGCGGGGAGATACCGGCGCGCGCCGAATTAGTGCCAAAGCCCTGCGCCAGGCGAAGGCAAGGCGGCCGTCCTTTCCCACAGAAAATCGCTTCTCGAGTTGCAGCTTGCCGGCCACGCGATCCAGGACCGATTCGCTCTGGAAAATCTTGACCTGCGTCTGGAGATCGTATTCGGGAGGATACCGTCCGCTATCACTCACGGTAGGGTTGACCTCCCGCATGTTCAGGAAATTCTCGTTGATGTTCTGAATCTCTACCAGGACTCGGGCCTGGTAGACCGGCATCTGCGGAAGGGTGAGCAGGACTGCGGCAAGTAGGCCCAGGAACGCAGTGACGATAAGAGTGCCTTTGCGGCGTCGTAGGATGTCCCAGTATTCAAGTAGATTTGGGCGCCCCTCCGTCATCTGGGGCCGGGCAGCTTCGATACACTGCGGCCGCGCCGCGAGGTGGCTTCCGCTGCTATCGTATTTGCCCGGTCCGAGGAGTGGTTGATTCTCCATAGGGTTCATCACCGGCCAGTGGCGTAAATGATGGCGCCTACGGCGGCCGCCAGCGACGCCGGAACGACGTACGTCGTGAAAGACTTGCGGCTGCTGGTGGGAACTATCAGGACGTCCTCGGACCGCATCCCGATATCTTCCGCCTTTCCGGCCAGAATCCGGTTGATGTTGACGGCGATCTGCTGGCGTTTCGTTTCGCCTGGCAACTCTCGGAGAATACGGGCTTTATCTCCTTTTGCGGTGCGGCCGAGGCCGCCCGCCATCGACAGTGCGCTCAGCACGGAGATCGTTCGCTGCGCACCAAGCGTGAACGCCCCCGCGCGCTGCACGTCGCCCACCACATACACCATCTTTGCGTTCGCATGGGCGACCGAGATCACATCGTGCGGCTTGATTTCGATGTTCGCCGCCGCACTTTTCCCCTCCACGATTTCCTGCACACTAACCTCAGCACTGCTGAAGTTACGACTGGGGTCGCTGGCCGCTCCGGGGAGCGGAACTTGGCCATACTCGCCTTGGCGCGTGACTGTCACGCTCGAGCCCGCCGTCTCGCGGGGCCCTCCGGCCATCGAAATGACCTCGTTCAGCGTTTTGCGGCCCCGGAGCTGAATCACCCCGGGCGTGGTCACCGCGCCGAACACCGACACCGGCTGGCTCTGGAAATCGATTACCGTCACCGACGCCTGGGGATCGTGGAGGAACTTCTTCAGCCGCTGGTTCAGCTCGGATTCGAGTTGCTCCACCGTCAGGCCGCCTGCCTGGATGCGCCCTATGAGCGGGAGCGTGATGTTCCCATTAGTTCCGATGAGCACGGGCTTTTCGAACATGTCCCCGGTCTCCAGCGCTCGGATCTGGATCTGGTCGTCGGGCCCGAGCATGTAACCCGGGGTGCGCGGCACAGACTGCGCGAACAGCGCCGAAACAAACACGAGCATAAGCATCGGCTTGTTCATATTCTTACTCCCGCAATCCACTGTTGGGTCGCAATCCGGTCAAAACCGGAAATGCTCGGAAAGGCGAACGGTTACGATGCTGCCGCCGTCGGGTAAACTACCGGACGACAGTGCCTACGGATCGGCCTCACCCATTCGAGATCCACTTCCACGGCTACGGACCGCTGCAGCAAGGTCACCGAAACGATGACACGATACTGGCTCTTGATTTGGACGAGTATGCCTTCGAGGCCACGGAGCGGGCCTCCATCGACACGCACGCTCACGCCAGTCTGCAGAAAGTTCCAGGGCACGCCACCCTGTCCCGATGCGACGATGGTTCGAATCGCCTCCACTTCCGAGTCGCAGACAGGAGTCGGAACTTTTCCAATTCCGACGATCCCCTTCACTCCTGGCGTGGACAAAATTGGCATTCTGTCGTCGGGATCCAACTGGCAGAAAAGATAGGCTGGGAACAGCGGAAAGTCCACCTCCTTCAACCGATCAGACCAGCGCCGGCTTACCTTATAGAGCGGAACGAATGCCGTGTATCCCTTGTTGCGGAGGAGTGATGCCACGTATTGCTCGCGTAGAGTTTGAGTGAAAACAGCGAACCACCGGAAGTCAGTCATAAGAGCCCTACGGCGGAGGTTCTCCTCGGTTCAGTAGGCCTCTCAGCGTAAGCTATCGCCGCTGTTGTCCCACTTCTGCGGTCTTCATACCGTAGTGGCGGACTCGAGGGGAGGCACCCTACAAACAATATCTATCCGTCGTATTCCGTTGTCAATGAACCATCTATAACAACCCTCCTAGTACTGGTGCATCTATTTACATGTAGATTCTGCGCACATCCTGCGGTCTGGACGATTCCGGACCCGGCGCGCCGCATCAATCATGGCCGGGTATTGATACCCGCGGGCGAGAGTGCCACACCCGCCACTGCATCAGTTCGCGCGCCAGATTTGCCTTGTTGGCCAGGGTCACCTCGCGCCCGCGCGGCACCGAAGGGCGCGCTAGCGCGTGGAAAAGCGGCCCATCGTTCGGTTCTAGGGGCCAGCAGTTTCGGGGTCACCTGGTTCCGATAGAGGTCGTTGCCACTCATGCTGTATCCGGGAGCGAGCCCAGTTGCTGGGCGCGGCGCAGTATCTCTTTCTCCTTATTCCAACGCTCGCGCGCGGCGGCGTTGTCCAGCCCCGCACCGCGATACACTCGGCCGGATGGGGGCTGGGAAGGCGTGGACGCCCAGTTCGTGGGCGCAGGAGCACCGCGCCTGAACACGAAACTTAAAGGAAATCACGTGATTCCTGCGTACTTAATCTGGCATGTTCTCAAAACGAGAACTAATAAGCGAATACCTTCCTGCACCAGAGGAAACAGCGTGCGGGTGGCGTGGAGGTCCTGTTCGCTCACCTGATAGCTCTGCTGCACCAGTTGCGGAAACCGCGTTTTGACGAGCGTGTCCAAACGTGCTGC
Source organism: Bryobacteraceae bacterium (assembly GCA_035561075.1). Lineage (GTDB taxonomy): Bacteria > Acidobacteriota > Terriglobia > Bryobacterales > Bryobacteraceae > JAMCRM01. Next base: position 24,854 of record DATMYF010000008.1, on the reverse strand, counting down.
GCCGGATGCCCCGGGAGTAAGCTGCCGGTAGGTAGCCAACTGGAAGGCATAGTCGGGAGGAATCGCGGAAGGCCGACGGCCGCGGTCTTCAGGTCGACCGGGGTTCCTTCGACGTCCAGCAGATCCACCCTGCCGCGCACCGCCACGCCCCCGATCTTTCCTTCTACCTCAAATTCCACGGCCGCGGGCTGAATCTGGGGTGCCGCCTCTGCTATGTATTTCGCGACCAGCCGTTCGCCCGTTCTGCGCAACTCCACAGGATTCTCATCCTCGCGGAAGTGAGCCGTCCCGCGCTGTTCCATCCAGGCTTCGCGGAAGATCATCACCACGGCGGCAGCCTCGAGATCCTGCTTGGTTCCAAGTTTCTGGCAGAAGTTGATCTCAAGGGACGTGTGGATCGCCAGACCGAAGGCGAGCGAACTGGTCTTGGGCTCAGGCAGCAGCAATCCGTGTTTGAACCACCACTTGGCCGAGCAGTCCAGGTACGTCCGTACCTGCGAGGGGGAGAGCACAGCGCCCAATGCCTCCGGCACGCTGGCGCTCTGTAGAGCCCGACTTCCCACCCGCACGAGATCCATGGGTGCCGGAACGATCAGCTTAGGTTCGCCAAACAAACCGGTTTCCCTGGTGCGGCTCTCCAGAACGCTATCGAGATGGTGGCGGATCCGGAGCAGGTCCATGGAAGCCAGGCGGCCGAAGTAGTGAGAATTCAAGCGCGACACGGCGCGCGGGATTTCCGTCAGGGTTCCCATCACGCGCTTCCCTCCCGCATGACTTGAATGAACATGGTCAACCCGATGGCCCGAACCGGACTTCTAGGGCTTCTCTTTATTGAGGTTCGGCAACTGACGCCGTATCCCCGATGGGAGGCCAGGTCGGATGATCGCGTCGAGCCCACAATGTACCAGTACAGCTACTCGGGCCAGTGGAGGAGCACGGCTCACCGGTACGCCACCCTGGAAACGGCCCTGCTGCCGCCGGAGGAGAAGCCGCGTGGAGGCTTGGTCCCGAACCGGTACTGGCCGAATGAATGGGTGCCAGGGGTGCTCCTCCAGGACCTGGAAAGCGGCATCTACTTCAACAGGAGTGTGCGCGATCTGGCGCGGTACTTCCCAGATGTCCCCGACGCGGAAACTTATCTCTATCCCGCACCAAGCTCCGAATCGTTCGCGTACTTGTACGCTGAAGACGGCGATGCCTTTCTGGGTGCGGCATTTAGATTCGCAGATCTGATTCGCGCGATTGCCTCGAGCGCTGCCGGCCAGAGCCTCGCTGACACTCCGGCGTCACAGACGCAACTCGCCATGGATGCCCTTGAGGTGCTGGCGACTGGCGCGAGTCTGACCTTATGGTCGCGGCCGCACGGCGACATAACGGCCCGCTGGAGAACACCTTCGCTGCTCGCCGCGTTCGCCCGAATGGCGCTCCTGGATTTAGCCGAGGGGTGGATCCAAGTGTGCGACCGCTGCGACCGTATCTACGTCAGCAGCGCTGGGAGGGCGCGCTTCTGCTCTCCACGATGCAGGCATGCGGTTCAGCGGCGGCAATGGCGCGCACGGAAGAAGTCGGAGCCGAAGAACACCCGATCGCGATCGTAACCGCATCACTTTCCAAACTCGGCGTGATCGCCTCCGGACCGCGCAAGTTAGCTGTTACATTGTATGGGTGCGAGTCTCCATTCTCCTGCTCTTTTGCGCCGCGTCGTTCGCCCAAGCTCCGCCGAGCGATCAGATGCTCCGTTCCTACCTCACCGGGCTGGCCCGCGAACAACTCGCCGCCCGCCGCGAGCGCGTGGCTGCCCTGCGTACGCCGGAGGAGATCGCGGCCCGCACCGCCGCGTTCCGCCGCGACCTGCTACGCATGATGGGGGGCTTGCCCACCGAAAAGCCGCCGCTCCAACTCCGCCGCACCGGCCGCCTGGACCGCGGCGATTATCGCGTCGAGAAAATCCTTTATCAAGGCCAGCCCGGCGTGTGGATCACCGCAAACCTGTACGTCCCTCAAAACGGTAAGCCGCCCTACCCCGCCGTGCTGCATTCCACCGGCCACAGCCAGTCCGCGAAGAATCGGTCCGTATACCAGAAACTCTCCATCGGCCTGGTGAAACATGGCTTCGTGGTGCTCACCTACGATCCGCTCGGACAGGGCGAGCGCGGCCTCTTCTTCGACGCTGACCTCCGCGAGTCGAAGGCAGGCGCCACCACCGTCGAGCACGAGATGGTCGGGACGCAGAGCCTGCTGGCCGGCGAAAGCCTGGCCCGCCACATGATTTGGGACGGTATGCGCGGCATCGACCTGCTCGCCTCGCTGCCCGAAGTGGACGCCGCGCGCATCGGCGCCACCGGTTGTTCGGGCGGCGGCACCCTCACCACCTACATCGCCGCACTGGATCCGCGCGTAGCCGCCGCTGCGCCGGCCTGCTACATCACGGGCTGGGAGGATCAATTGCAAGCGGATACCGGCCCGCAGGACGCCGAGCAGCAGTTCCCGGACCTGCTTGCGCTGGGCTACGACCACGGCGATTTCGTGGCTGCCTTCGCTCCTAAGCCCTACCTGATCTGTTCCACAGAGCAGGACTTCTTCCCCCTCGAGGGTGCACGCAAGACCTTCGAGGAAGCGCGGCGGATCTACACGCTGCTGGGCGCGCCCGAAAAGATCGAGTGGACGCACGATCCGGGTGGGCACGGCATGACCCAGGGCAACCGCGAGGGGGTCTATGGCTGGATGAAACGCTGGCTACAAGGCGGCCCGGCGGGCCCCGCCGTCGAACCACCCATGGTCACGGAATACGAAGAAGACCTGAACGCCACACCCACTGGACAACTCGCGACGTCGCTCGGCGGCGAAACGGCCGGTTCGCTCAACCGACGGCGCTTCGCGGTACTCGCCCAGCGCCATCCCGAGCCCTCCGCCGCACCCGAAATTGCCCGCCGGCTGACGCGCTTTGAACGCCCCGCGCGCCCCGCCGTGCACGCGCGCGGCAAGCAGGAATTCGGCGCCTATTCCCTTGAACGCCTCACCATCGAATCCGCCGGCCGCTCACTGCCGGCTGCGCTGGCGCTTCCGCGCGCCGGTTCGCCGCGGGCGGTCGTGCTCCACGTATCGGAAACTGCGGCGTTGGATGAATTCCGGAGCGGGCGCGATCTGGACCGCCTCGCTGCCGCCGGCTATGGCGTGCTTGCGGTGGACGTCTCCGGACGCGGCGAGACGGCCTCCAAATGGCTCAGCTACTCCAGCGCCTGGTTCGGCCGCGAAGAAAAAGAAGCATGGCTGGCGCTGATGACGGGCCGCACGCTGGTGGGACTCCGGGCTGGAGACATCGTCGCCGCCCTCGATGTACTCGAATCTCGCAAACTTCTGCCGGCTCAGGGCGTGGCGGGTTTCGGGAAGCGCAACGCCGCTGTCGACCTGCTGCACGCCGCGGCATTCGACCGTCGCATCAGTTCGCTCGCCCTGGAAGAAATGCCGGTCTCATGGGCAGCCGTGGCTACTGCCCCCCTGCACAGGCGCACTTTCGACGTGATCGTGCCGGGCGTCCTCGGCCAATACGACTTACCCGATCTCGCCGCTGCCGTGGCACCCCGGCCTTTGTCCATCGTGAGCGCGCGTTCGGCCGCCGGACCGATCCTTCGCACCGAAGAAGTCAAAAAGGAGTACAGCCGCGCGAAGCATGCACGCATCGGACTGCGCCGCGAAACCGACAACGTCTTCGATGCCTATCCGGAGTTCGCGCCGCGCGGCACGCTACGATCAGGTTCCGCCAAATAGGAAGTTCGTTGTTGTGATTCCGGCCGCGTGGCTGCCAGGAGCCCGCCGCTTCTGCAGAAGCGGCCACGCGGAGCTATCCGCAGCCCCCTTACCGAGTCCACGGGCGCGGTCATCCCGGCCGCGGCAAAGCAGCATGGTCCACTCGAAGACGCGCCTGTCTGGAAGGGGGGGACGAGCGATGTCGCGCGCGACAGGCCGGGCGATCACTAAGCGGGCCGAACTACGACCCGAGCGGGTCCGCCCCAGAAGAAGTGCTACTGACGATCGGGCGTCAGTTGCACCGAGACCAGGTTGATAGATTTTGCGGCGCCATCGAGCCGTAGGGCGAGTTGATACGCGCCGCCCGACTTGTCGAGGCGAATGCTGCCACAGCGCGAGGCATGTTGCGGATGGTACCGCGTGGCCACCGTGCGGATCTCCTCGTCTCCGGCCAGTGTGGTGCGAAGTGTCCTTCCCGCCACCGTGACTTCCACTTTCCGCCGTGCTTCGAACGGGCGTCCCCGGAGGCCGGTCGTAATCACCCGCACGGTGTAGGCTCCCGGCTTATATACCTTGAAATCCCACGTTAGCCACTTACCCGGGTCACGCCAGTTCTCCATCGCGCCAAGGCGGCTGATGCCCATGGCGGCAGGCGCGGTCTGTCCCGGCGCAACGGCGGACACAGGGGCACTTTCGCCGTGAACTTCCGCCGCCACTGCCGTTAGAGTAACAGTGCCGTCGGCCTGTTGGAAAAGGCCTTTTTCTACAGCCGCATCGCCCACGATATCCAGGGCGAGCACCGGCATATCGCCCGGCGGCGTAGCTGGGAGTGTGACCCGAAGAACCCGCAGGCCCAGCCTGGAATCCTGGGGTTGTGCGAACTTCAACCGCGCCGCGGGCTGCGACAGGAGCCATGCCTTCTTCACCCGGTTATGGAGCCCGTGGATGGCCAGCTTCCCGCCTTGCGGCCAGTCCTGCAGATGCACGTACAGCCTGCCCGCGCGGCGCGTCACGGGACCCCAAGGCAGGTCGTGCGCGAACGGACTGCCGCGCGTGCCGTAAACGGATTCGCTATTTTTCTCCATCCACGCACCCACCTCGTTCAGCACCTTTACGGTCGGGGCGGGAAATTCGCCCAGCGCGTTCGGGCCGACGTTCAGGAGATAGTTGATGTTCTTGCCTGCCAGTCCCGTCAGCAGCGTCAACACCTCCCGCGAGGACTTCCAGTTCTGATCGCTCTTTTTGTAGCCCCACGTGTCGTTCATGGTGGCGACGGCTTCCAGATTATCCCAAGCGCCTTTGAAGGCGCTGACCGGAATCATATTGTCACCGAGACTGCCGTAATCCCCGAGCCCCTGGCCGAGGCGCGAATTCACCAGGCACTCCGGCTGGAGTGTCCGCACCATGCCGTAGAGTTCCTGCGCCTGGTCGCGCGAGATCGTGCGCGGGGTGTCGAACCAGAAGATGTTGACCGGGCCGTAATTGGAGAGCAGCTCCTTCACCTGCGGCTTGGATTTGCGGTTGAAATAGCGCTCGAAGCGCTTCTCTGCATGATTGGGGAAATCCCAATTGTTGCCCCAGGACATGCCGTAATTGAGGGAGCGCGTGGGATCGGTGCCGCCGCCGTCGGGCTCGTGCCAGTCGAGATCCTGCGAATAGTAAACTCCCCAGCGGAGGTTATGGCGGCGGCAGGCGGCCGAGAGTTCCGCCATCACATCACGGCCGAAAGGCGTGGCGTCGGCGATGTTGTAGGGGTCCACGGCGGACTTGAACATCGCGAAGCCATCGTGGTGTTTGGAGACGAAGACAATGTAACGCATGCCGGCCCTCTCCGCCGTTCGCGCCCAGGCCTCCGCATCGAATTTCACCGGGTTGAACTGCCGGGCGAGTTGTTCGTACTCCCGCACGGGAATCCGGAAGCGGCTCATGAGCCACTCGCCGATATACTCCATGGTCTGCCCCTTCCACTCGCCTCCAGGAACGGAATAGAGGCCCCAGTGGATCATCATCCCGAAGCGCGCATCGCGCCACCACTTGAAGCGCTGGTCGTCCGTGGTGCGAGCTTGGCCGAACGCGTTCTGCGCCGCCGCCGCGAGCAGAAGTACCGCAATTACTCTGGCTTTCCGTGTCATGGAATTCTTAATTTGTGGGGGCAGACCACAAATCCTACGGTCTGCCCCCATCTATTGATACTTCACACGCGATCAGGAATGGTGAAGGGAGCGCGGTATTTGTTGCGGAGCATCCGGTTGGCCTCGTCGTCGCCGGTAAAGCGTTGCGTGCCGGGGTCGAAACGGAGTCCTCTATTTAGCCGGTAGGAGATGTTGCCGAGCAGGCAGAAAGCTGTCGAGAGATAGCCCTCCTCAATATCGGCGGCGAGCAGCGACGGCGTGTTCGCGCGCAAGGCGGCGAAGTAGTTTTGAAAATGCGCCCGCGTGGCCGCCCCGCCGCTAGTCTGTTTCGCTGCATCCATGCCCGGAAGTTCCGGTTCCGCGGTGTCCCGTCCCTCGATATAGACGGCGCATCGATCGCGCACGTCAACCGTCATGTAACCCTTGGAGCCGTAAAAAATCACACCCGAGGTGAAGTCGCCGTCGCGGTTGCTGTAACGGCCGCGGATCTCCACAACCAGTTCCGTGCCGTCTTCAAACTGGAACGTGCTCAGTTCCGTGTTGGGCGTCTGCCCCTGGTCTTTGTAGCCGAACCGTCCGCCTATGGAGTTGATTCTCGAAGGCAGGCGCTTATTCAGCCCCCAACGCGCGATGTCGATAAAGTGGACGCCGTTGTTGCCCAGTTCGCCATTGCCGAAGTCCCAGAACCAGTGCCAGTTGTACGGCTGCAGGTTCCGGCGGAAGGCCTGTTTCGGAGCCGGGCCGAGCCATAAATCCCAATTCAGCGTGCTGGGCGCTTCTTCCGCTTCGCGGACCTCCAGCGCGTTCCGTTTCTGGTAGTGCACACAGCGCGCCATGTACAGGTCGCCGATCACGCCCTCGCGCAGCGCCTGAATACCCCGCTGCACGGTGCCGCTCGAACGGCGCTGGGTTCCGCCTTGCGCCAGCCGTCCGTATTTCCTGGCGGCCGCCACCATCTGCCTGCCGGAGAACATATCGTGGCAGACCGGCTTTTCGACATAAACGTGCTTGCCGGCCTGCAGCGCCCAAATGGCCGAGAGCGCGTGCCAGTGGTTGCAGGAGGCGATCGTCACCACATCGATGCTACGATCGTCGAGAACGCGCCGCAGGTCCTGCTGCAGCGTGGGCGGTGTGCCGCCGAGTTTGGTAAACTCGGCGGCGCGTCGCTCCATCTGCGTCGTATCCGGGTCGCAGAAACAGGCTAGTTCCACGCCAGGGATCTTCGACATTTCCCGAATGTGATCACGGCTGCGGCCACCCATGCCGACAACCGCCACACGAATGCGGTCGCTAGCCGCCCGGGCCAGATGGGCGCCCCCTACCAGGGCGCCCGTTGTAATGAGATCTCGTCGAGTCCAACGCATATAAGACAGTTACGTTTGCGCTAAAACACAACCCTCGCGGCAACCTGCCCACGCCGCGAGAAACCGTTCATGGCGGTGACCTGGCCAAACGTGCTGCCGGTTGCGGTCAGGCTGGGATTACCCATGTTGGGGTGGTTCAGCGCATTGTAGGCGTCGCCGCGCAACTGCACTTTGATCCGCTCGGTGATGGGGAAGTACTTCACTAACGAAAGGTTCCACAGGTTCTGAGCGTCTGCGCGAACACCCGACAACCGAAGCGGGAAGGTGCGAATGTTGTTCGCCAACTGCTGATTGGAAGCCGTGACGAAACCCGATGTGTTTAACCAGCGTTCAACGCTGCGCTGATCCGACGATATCGGGATGTCCTTGATGTTCCCGGTGAACAGGAGATTGCCCCAGGTCAAGGGTGCGCCGCTCTGATAGGTGATCACGGCGGCGGTTTCCCATCCGCCGACTGCGTAATCCAGCCACTTGGGAATGCTGTTTCCGATCAGCTTGCCGCGGCCAACCGGCAGGTGCCAGCTTCCGCTCATGCGGATCATGTGGGGCCAGTCGTTCGCGCTGATCCCGTACCACGGCATCGGATCGGTGGGATTCAGGTAGCTGGTGCCGTCCATCAGCTTCGAAAACGTGTAGGCGAAGCTGACGATGAAGCCGGCCGAGAAGCGCTTATTCACGTGAACCTGGAGCGAATGGTAATGCGAGTATGCGTTCTCTTGCGCTTCGGTGATGCCGGAAAACTGGGGATAGGGCGTTAGCAACGAGCCGCGGGAGATGGTCTTTGTGTAGGGAGTAGCCAAGCCATAAAACGGATTGGGCGACTGCTGTCCCAGGAAGGTGATGGTGGCCTGGTCGCGCACCGGCGATTTGCTGAGGTATTGCGCCGGAATGGAGTTGAGTTGCCGATCGAGCGGCAACCGGACACCGTGGTTGCCGACATAAGAGGCATCCACCATGAAGCCGTGGAGTAACTCGCGCTGCAGGCCGAACGACCACCGCACGGCATACGGGAGTTTCCGCTCGGTCGGATAGACACTCAACGCCTGGCCGAGGTTCGTGGTCAAGCCCCCAGCCGCACCGAGCGGCTGATCCAGGCCGTTCGGAAAGGGGTTGGCAGTCGTGGCCGCGAAGGTCAGGCCGTTGTCATAAGAGGGGATGATAGAGGTGGTTCGCGTAAAGCCGGTCTGGACAGGTTGCGAGCGGTAGATCCCCAGCGTGTCGTAGAACAGGCCGAAGCCCGCGCGGATCATCGTCCGCGGCGCCACCTCATAGGCCAAGCCGATGCGGGGCAGGAGAACGGCGGCTTGGGACTTCCACAAGTCGCGGCTGTTGCCATTGCCTACGAACTTCAGGCCACCAAGCACCTTGAAGCTGCTGGCGGGCAGTTCGGGAACCGCGCTGTTGGCATAGTTGGCAGTCGCCTGCGCGGCGATCGGGTTGATGGAGTCGTAATCGAAACCGCTTACGGCCCGGTCGAAGCGCTCGGTCAGCGGCGATTCGTGCTCCACGCGCAGGCCGAGGGTCGCCGTGAATTTGGGCGTGATCTTCCAGTCGTCCTGCAGGTAGGCGCCGAACCAGGTGTCCTGACTCGCATAGCTGGAGGTGACCTGCATGGAGCCTGCCGGAATTCCTAACAGCATCGCGGCCAGATCCTGGCCGAGCGCCGAAGCAGCCGACGTGCTGGTGGGCCCCTTGGTGTAATCGGTATTGAAGCGCAACAGCGGTGCTACCTGCTGCGCATAGCGGTTCTGGAAGGCGCGGCCGACGCGGAAGTCGACGCCATAATGCAGGTTGTGGCTCCCCTTAAGCGTCGTCGCGCTGGCGGCCAGGCTGTGAATCATGCTGGTATTGATACCGTCGCCGGGCGATAACGGGGTTCCCAACTCAGCGAACGAGGTAAGCACGACATTGGGAAACCTGGCCTCGCTGGCTGGAATCAACGACGTCAGGTTCTTTGAGAAACCGAGCGAGGACAGGTCGAAACCCTTGCTGGGGCGGGTCCCCGGGAAATCCTGTTGCGTGATGCCATAACGCACGTTGATCAACGTGCTGGGGTTCAGAACGTAGACGTGGTCAATCGCCATGCCGCGATTGGTGCGGCCGTCGTTCCATCCATCCGCCACGTTGTCGTTGCCGAACCAGTGGTTCTCGTCCTCATCCCAGAAATCGTAGTCGAGGCGGACAAACATGCGGTTCTTGTCATTGAAGGTGTGGTCCACGCGCAGGAAATGCGCCCAATACGTCTCCTTAGCCGCGAAGGTGGGACGCACGAAATTGTTTTGCCCGTTGGCGTTTCCGGGCACGTTCGGGTCCGGGTAATACGCCAAGATGGCCTTTGCCGTCGGCTGAATCATGCTGGCCGGAATGACATTGTTCGGGAAGGGCGAGCGCGTGAAAGTGCCGTCGCCTTTGGCCACAGTGGTGAACGGGTTGTAGATCTGGTAGGTCCCACCCAGTTTCAGTAGTGCGGAGAAATCTCCCTGGCGCTCCGCCGCTGTGGGAACGGTGTTGGTGTATTGTTGCAGCGCGCCCCACTTGTTGCCGTCGAATGCATAGAGGAAAAAAGTCTTATTCTTACCGTTGTAAAGTTTCGGGAAGAAGACGGGACCGCCAATTGCCCCGCCGTAACGATTGTCCGTGTACGCGTCTTTCCCTTTGCCATTGCGATTGGCGAAGAAATTGGTGGCGTCCAATGCGCTGTTACCCAGGTAATGATGCACTTCGCCGTGCAGGTCGTTGGTGCCGCTCTTAGTGTTCATGTTGAACACCGCCCCCATGGTGTGACCGATGGAGGCATCATACTGGCTCGTCTGGACCTTAAACTCGCTAATGGTTTGCGACGGCGGCGAAAACGCGATTCGTGGAGACGTGCCGCTGGCGAACGTGTTCGGAATACCGTCAATGGTGAACTCGTTTGCGTTCGACAGGTTGCCGTTGACCACCAGCGTTGAAGTGCCGGCGTTGAAGGCGGCCTTGTGGATTGCGATCGAACCGGTCCGTCCCACGCCAGGCGCCAGATCGACCAGTTCGGCGGCGTTTCCGGCGGCCATCGGCAACTCCATCATGTTGCTCCTGTCGATGACTGCGCCGAGCGACGCGCTGTCGCGCTGCAGCAGCGGCGCGGACGCGGTTACCTCGATCGTTTCCGTGACTTCGCCGAGTGCCAGATTAAGGTCGAGCGTGACTGTTTCGCCAACTCGCACTTCGATACCTTTCCGTTCGAGTTTCTTGAAACCGGACCGCTGCGCGGTGACACTATATGTGCCGGGCAATAAATACCGGACTGCATAGAGTCCGGATTCGTTGGTTTGGGCTTCAACCGCTGTTCCCATCTGTTCATTGACCACGCGGACCTGGATATCGGCCAAATTGGCTCCGGACGGATCCATGGCCCGGCCGGCAATCGCTCCGCGCGAATCCTGGCTGAACCCGAGGTTCGCGAGAAATAGTGTGAGTAGAAATGTAGACGCAAGCGAGCGCATGGTCTCAAGTGTAGCCTATCGACAATTTTAGCCAATGACCCGGAATGCCTGTTCTAGGATTTAAATGCTATCGCAGAAAAAAATTTGGCAGCTTCCCTTGCCAGCTTCCCTACGAGCCGGCGTGTTGCGTGAGGTAGAATAACGCAGAAACCATGTCGCCAGCCATCAAGCGGCGCGCCCTTTGTCAGTGGCTCTGCTGCGCGCCCGCCCTGCTGTGTGCGCCACGCGAGATGCAGGCCCAGGACGTCCCACGGGACTGGGGCGACCTCTGGCAGCCGAGCCTGCCCGAGCGCGAACGCCACCCTTCCCTGTTCTACGACGGCACCGCCCGGGATCGGATCGTCTCCCGGCTCTCGCGGGAGCCGTGGAAAACCTGGTGGGCCGGCCTTCAGGCCGCTTCGCCGCGGAGCAATGCTCCGTTCCGATGGTGGCTCACCGGCGATGAAACGGCGGCTCAGACCGCTCGGGCAGACCTGCTGGGTGCGCCGATTCATCGTCAACAGCCGCAAGGATACCTGGAGCCCAGTTCCCATCATCTGACCGACTACATCGTCGCCTACGACCTGCTGGCATCCTGGCCCGGCCTTTCACCCGAAGACCACCTGGCCATCCGCGGCAAAGTCGCGGCCGAAGCAGATTATTACTACGGCATTCTCTCCGGAGGTCCCCGCGGCGGGGCAAACTACGGCAACCAAAGAACGCTGGGCGCTTCCGCCCTGGGAATCGCCGCTCTCGCGCTTTGCGAGTACAACGGCGGTCCGAGCACTCCGCGCCAGTGGCTTGCACGCGCGCTGTACGAGATCCGCCGGGAAGAGAACATCCGCTTTTTCCGGGAGGACGGCCTGTTCGTGGAAGGCGCCGGGTACCTCAACTACATGGGCGTGCAGTTGGTGCCGTTTGCGATAGCGTACGAGCGGGCGACGGGCAAGTACATACTAGAGGAGCCCCGTTTGCGCGACTCCCTGGTCTTCAACGCCTACCAGATGCTGGGCAGCGGCGATGTCATACCCTGGGGCACGTGCGAGGTGCACGGGACTCAGATCTTCGCGCTTCTCTCGAACGCGCGTTACGGGCGGGATATGGCACCCCTGTTCGGGTGGGCATTCGGCCGCGCGCTCCGGCCGTCCGTCTATCACCGCCATATTGCGCTGGTGCACTATGACGGCCCGGTACCCGGGGAGATGCCCCCCGCTTCGCGAGTTTTCCCCGGTTCCCATACCGCCGTCTTTCGCGATAACTGGGGTGACGAATGTGTTTCGGTCTGGTTTGCCGGCAAGGAGCCCGGCTGGTGGAACCCTCGCACCTACGCCACGTATAGTCACGGAGATTGCGGGAGCTTCGTCCTTGCCATGGGGAGCGAGGTCCTGGCGACAGACTCCGGCTACGACCACTGGAAGAGCAGAGATTATTACGGCCCGAAGTTCCACAACGTACTGCTGATCGATGGTGAGGGCCCAACGTCCCAGACCACTGGAGAGATGTCGCACGTCCAGACGCAGGGCCGCGTTAAGCACGCCACCGTGACGACGGAGTACCAGGGGTGTACGGTCCGGCGCACCCTGGCGCTGGTGCGTGGACGCTACGTAGCGGTGGCCGACCGCGTCCTTACCGACACGCAACATGAGTATACGTGGCAAGTGCGCTCCACCTGCGCGCCGGACGCTCCCGGGACGAAAGCCGGCGAGCGCGAGGTCACATGGCCCGGTATCACCACCGGCGACTGGCGCAATCCGACTGCCGGGACGACCCAACTCACCACCGTGATACCGCCGATGGCGAAGTTGAGCCTGGCGGAAGGGCGCTGGCGCCCGCGTTCCGCGATACCGGAATTCCGCAATCAGGTTGCGCTCGCTACTTGGAGAGCGGCTGACAGCATTGCCTTGTTTACCCTCATCCCCAACCTGAAGGATCGCCCGGAGGTGACCTGGACCGCCAGAAATGACCACACGATCATCACAGGCCCCGGCTGGAGCGACACCGTATGGGTCGAAGACGGAGCCCTGCGGATCAAATCGAGCGATGGCAAGCTCACCTTCTCCTGCGAGTTGTAGCGGCCTCAGGGCTTCGCGGCTTCTTCGACCAGAATGCGCACGGGCCCTTCCAGGCCGTTGGGCCGGAGGGTGCGGAGGCGGTCGCGCTCAGAGGTGAATTTCACCCCCCATCTGCCGCGCTCGTAAACGGGATCTCCCTGGGCCATCCAGCCGGCATCTGAGTTCGCCACCCGGACGCGCAGTTGGTTCCTGCCCGGACGGACGCGGCCGGTGATGTCGAACGTAAAGGGCCGCCAGGCACGCTCCCCGGCTTTCTCTCCATTGATCCAGACTTCGGCGGCGAGGCCGACCGCCCCAAGATCGAGCAGCAGACGGCCTGCAGCCGGGACCGTCGGCAGGGAGAATTCCGTTTCGTAGAGGGCCGTACCGGAGTAGTGCGCCAGCGCCGTATCGGTCCACGACGTCAAGGTGAAGGGCGTGGTTCCGGGCGCGAATTCCACGGGCCGCTCGGGGACCTGGGATTCATCGCCCTCAATGACTAACGCCTTTCCCAGCGTGCCCGGGGGCGCTTCCACCGTAAGCCGCACGCGATTCTGCGATGGCGCGGGCTTTACACGGTCGCGCGCGTAGACCAGATCCCGCAGGGTGGCCCCGGTTTCGTCGGTCAGGCGAAAGAGGAAGCCGGTGGCGCCCCCGGACGCGGGACCTACTTTAAGCAGCACGGTATTCCAGCCCGATTCCATTTCGATTGCCGGGCGGTGCGACCACGGGTCCCGGAGGTTCACAAAGGGCGGATGCGAGTGGTGTGCGACCACCAGGCGTCCGTTCCACCACAGCTTCAGGCTGTCGGCAGCCGCGACGGCCGCGCGCGCACGCCGCGCCCGGGGGGACCACACGTTGACGAAGGCATAGTAGACGCCGTCCCGCGTGGGCGGGCGCACGGCCGCCGTCGGGGACTCGATCCACTTCCACGCGGGGTCCTGCGCATCAAAACCGCGCTCGGGCGGGAAAGCATCGAAGAAGCCGGTGTGGTCGCCATAGGGATAGGGACCGGCAAGCCACCAGGAGCGGTTCGCCAGGCGCTCCGGCGCGAGCCATACGGGTTCGCCGCCACCGGCAGCTACGGCATAGGGAATCCGGACCGTCGATTCGGCCGTCAAGCGCCAGCCCGTGTTCGGCAACTCCGCCACAAGACGCCGCGGCCCCCGCGGTTCCGGCGGTGCGGCGGACGTTCCCGAGCGGCGCACGACGAACCACGCGTCCCAGGGCCCGAAGGAGAGCGTCACTTCCCCGCCCTTTGCGGGGATTGCGAAGCGCTCGCCGGTCTCGGGGTCCCACTTCTCAAAGACGCCGCCGGAGGGAAACCGTACGGATGCGGTGCGCGGGTCAGGGCTGTCGTTGACTGCCCAATACCAGTCGGCATCGTCGGAGAAGCGATGCGAGAAGAAGAGGTGATCGCGGTTGCCGGAGAGCACTTCGACAGCCGGGGACACCACGGCGCGCAATTTCTCGAACAGCGGTGCGAGGTCCGCCTTCACGGGTTCCGGAACTTCGATCTGCGCCGTGTAGTCGAGGCGGCCCATGAACGGCTCGTGAGGCCGCACGGGGATCTGCTGGAGCGGCGCGCCTGCGAGCGCGGGGGTCTGCCGGCCCAGCGCGAATACCCTACCGCCGGCTTCGGCCAAACGCCGGATCCGCGCGGCGGAGCTTTCCGCCAGATACTCCATCGGGGGCAGAATCAGGGCGCGGAACTCCTCTCCGGCCAGGCGCAGTGTTCCTCCGTGGAGCTCCGCCTTTTCCAGGTAATGGCTATCTATGATGTGGTACTCCCAGCCGCGGCGCGACAGCTCCAGTTGAAGGGCGGAATAGAAATTCTGCGTCTCATCCATGGAGTTGTGCCAGTTCCCGTAATCGCGCGGACCCTCGCGGAAGATTGCGGCGCTTTGCGCGGTGGCGCTTTCGCGCGGGTAATAGATGGCGATGGGCGCGCTATGGCGACCCTGCGCATTCAGGTATTGCGCCCGCCGGACTACGTCGGCGTAATGATGGAAGTAGCGCCACTGGGGCTGGGTGAGGAACCAGCTCGGGGGGTACTGAATGTGGGTGGGGTCGTATTCGAAAAAATGCGGGACCAGGCGATTCACGCCCCAGACGAGCGCCATGTTGGTGCCGCGCCGCGCTTTCTCCAGGCTCCAGTAAGAGTCATTGCCGATCAGGCCCTGGTTTTCAACGATTAGCGGGCGGTCTTCGAAATGCGCCACCGAGAGCGCTTCCTGGAAATCGATGGGCATGCGCGAACGTTCGAGTAGGGCGTCTATAAAGATCGCACTCGATGAGCGCCAGAGGGCGAACATGTCGGCGGTGAAAATGGTCTGGAGCAGCAAGGTCTCTTCAATATCGGAGTGCCCGTGCTGGATCCCGTGGCGCCCGCACCATTGGGTGACCTGGCCGACGAAGGAGCGGGAGTAGAGCGCCGCGATGGTTTCAAGGTAGTCCTGCCGGAGTCGCGCGGCACGCGGGGATTCGGTGCCAACCAGGGGGAGCATGGCCGCCAGATCATAATCATGGCGCTTGCGGAACTCCTCCCAGAGCGCCGGCGTGAACGGCAGAGCCGCTCCGTAGCTGCCTTCGTGATCGGCGACGAAGAGCCGGATAGTGGTGCCGAGGTGCTCCGGGAAGCGGCGCGCGAACTCCTCATAGACGAGGTCGATGTAGGCACGCACTGCGGCCGGGTTCAGGGGATCGACGCGCATCCCGCGGTCGCTGGCGGGGACAGCAGTATAAATGTAGAGACGCCAGCGGCCCGGGCGGGGCTTCCAGTCGAGACGTCGCGCTGGCGGGAGCGATTCGAGGGTGGCTTCATCAATGCGCCCTGAGTCGTCCAGACGAGCCGCCACCACCGCTTCAGGCTTCGCTTCAAGCGTGATCGGAGCGGCGGGGGCATCGAGTTCCCGGCAGGTGAGGCGGCGCATGCGGTACTCGGGGTGAAGTTGAAGGACGCGGCTCGGCTCGCGATTGAGGGAAGCCCAGTCCCAGGCCTGGCCGCTCGGCCAGAGGTACTCGTCGGCAAAGTTGAGGGTAAGGCCGGCGGCACGGGCGGTGTTTAGGGCGTGCGCCACTTCCTTCCACCAGGGCTCGGAGAGGTATGGAGGTTCAAGGCCGGCCCAGTTCAGCACCACGGCGGCGCGCACGTTCTGCTTCACCATCTCGCCGATCTGGCGCGTGGTTTCGGCGGCAGTCACGCGGCCGTTCCAGAACCAGTATGGGCTGACCGAGTACCCCGGGGGTGGATTACGGAACTCTTTATAGAGTTGCTGCGCGTCGGGTGCGGCGGGGCAAGCATAGCCGCATATGAATAGGAGCAGGCACGAGCGGATGAGCGGGAAGCGGCGCATACCGGACCACTGTAACCTATGGCCGCTGGTATACGGTCTCGAACCCGGGCCGCGGCGTGATCCGGACACCGGTAGACGTCGACTGCGGAGGGAGCGTGGTGCCGCGGTCCCGTCCGGTCGAGACCGATTCCCTCGTGCCGACGTGCCGCATGGTTTCCGTACGCACGTCGCTACCGGACGACCGGCGGTCGATACGCTCGATCTTCCCCCTGGGAATCGCCAACTGCTCGTTCTTCAACACTACAATCAGCGATTCCGGGCTAAGGGCGTCGAACTTCCCGGTAATGGGCCGCTTCTGGCCGGTTTGGTAGATGCGAACTTCGGTGCCCCTTTTAAGCTCCTGCACCTTCGCCCAGGGATCGGCGCCACCCCAGGCAGCGGCTGCGGTCAAGAATGCCAGTACTGCTTTCCACATATCGCCTCTGAGGCGAGTCTAGCAGGTAGCGGTTCAGGCGGTGAGCTCACGCTTCAGCTTGTGCGCGAACTTCTCGCGGAACTTCCGCACCTTGGGCTCGACTACGAGCATGCAGTAGGGCTGGCGCGGATTGTTGCGGTAGTACTCCTGGTGATACGGCTCTGCGCGGTAAAACTCGTGCGCGGGCTCGACCTCCGTTACGATGGGGTCGTCCCAGAGGTCCGCGGCTTCGAGCTCGCGGATGACTTCGGCGGCCGTCTCGCGCTGGCGCGGCGTGTGGTAGAAGATTACGGAGCGGTACTGCGTCCCTGAGTCGTTGCCCTGGCGGTCGAGCGTGGTGGGGTCGTGGATGGTGAAGAAGACCTCCAGGATTTCGCGCAAGCTGGTGACGGCCGGATCGAAGGCCACCCGTACCACTTCAACATGGCCGGTTTTCCCGGTGCAGACGTCTTCGTAGGACGGATCCGGCACATGCCCGCCCATGTACCCTGACTCCACCTCCAGCACGCCGTCCATCCTCTGGTAGACCGCTTCGAGGCACCAGAAACAGCCGCCCCCCAGTGTCACGATCTCGCGTTCAGCCATAGTCACCCTCCTCTTCCCCAAGCATCGCACGCTGCGGCGGGTTTTCGGCAGGTACAATCGGGGATTCATGCCGATCCTGCAATCCGCCGCCGATTCATGGCGGCCCTGGTAGCCCGCGTGGTGGTTACAGCCGCGGGCCGCCTGGCTACGGAAGGGCTGCCTGAGCCTGTTTTGCTGGCTCCGCGGTCTGCCTCCGCCCCAGCGGGTGTCACGCTCGTGGAACCGGCCAAATCGCCGCGGCTGTACTTCTCGAAGCTGATGGTGAGCGCGGGGGATGCCGACGGCCAGCGTGGGCGGGGCCGCCACGTCCACTGCGGAAACGGTCCGCGCGGCGACCGCGGAGAACACCCGCATTCTGCTCGATACCGAACCGGTGGTGGCGCTACTCTCGTTTGACGTGAGGGAGCACGAAGCAGAAGGCCGTTGACAAGATTGTGGAGGCGCTTCGGGTGATTCGTGCGCGGGCCCCGGAGTGATGCAGGCCGACGCCGCCCTGCTCCCGCAGGCGGGGCCGATGGCACCGGCTCAACGGTTGCCGGCCGTGCCAATACCCTGATCTTCCTCGACCTGGCGTCCGCGTCCCGTGCAAAATGGTGGAGCGGCTGCAACGTGGCAGTGATCACCGCAATGCACGCATCCGTGCGATGAACAGGCCCACGCACCTGCCAGCGGCCAGACGGCCTGCCGCTTTCGAGACGATCACTCGAAGAACCTGGTGGGCCATCGCGGGGAGCTACGCCGCGGCCATCCGGGGCGAAAGCAGGGGCATCGAGCGCCCGGGGCACCGATCGTGCACACTCGCATCGACCGTCCGGAAGCGTTCCCGGAGATCACCACGTTTGCCACCAATGAGCCCGTCGCGGGATGCGTGGATAGTCGGGCCAGTCCGGTACCGTACATCTGGATAACGCCGCAGGGCTCCGTTCTTCCTTTCGGACGCGCATCGCCGACCGACCGCTGAGCGGCTTCCTGCGCTTCCGCAGGAGGGCAGCCCGCCGAGCGCTTGGGCGTCGGCCTCAAGCGTCCGGACGATCTATGTTTGGTTTGCGGCGCTGGTGGCGCGCGTGGCGCCCCTTCGGCGGCAAACTGCGCTGGAGTTTTCTGGAGGCCTGCGCGCGCAATATCCTGTTCACGCTCGTCCGGCAGGTGCCATCGGAATGAAACTCCCGGCCGGGGGCACGGGACGCGTGGGAACACTTCCGCTGCGGCAAGGCACGTCGCCGGATCGGGTGGATCTGCCGGCGCGGCTGGGGTGCCTGAGCCCGGCCGAGGTGCGGGGAGCGGCCGGCCGCGAGGAAGCGGGTGGCGCGCGGTGCCGCGGCCTAGGACAGCTATCTGGCAGCCTTCCGCCCTGGATGTGCGCTAAAATGGGACTGGATCCTTGGGATGAGCACCCAAGGGTTTCCTCTGCCTGATTGGGGGCGCACCGGATTCGACGGGATTGAATCGTGGTGGAGAGGCGTGCCGGGTTCCGAGCTCCCGTAAAACGATCGGAAAAACACAACTGCCAACAACAACACGCAGTTTGCATACGCTGCTTAAGTAATTAAGTAGCCGCTCCCGCAGCCGAGCCCGCGCGGCGGCGATCGAGCGTCATCTTGCGGGATAGGCCTAAAGCTTCGGTCCGGAGCCGCAGGTCGAGATCAATCGGACTAGGCCGTCGCCGCTCTTGCCGGCTCTGAAGCGGCGGCCGAAAATTCTGAACCGGATACGCACGTAGGCTCTTCATGGCGGGCTTTCTCGGACGCGGGTTCAACTCCCGCCGCCTCCACCAACCTAATCGCCCCTACATTCAATGACTTATGGGAAGCGGCTGGGCCGTGTACCTCTGGTGTACCCTTCGCAGCCCCACACAGGATCGGATCTTGGCCCCAGCTTCGCCGCAGGTCCTGCTGGAGTTGCTCCTGGCGGGCACGCACCCAGGGAGCATAGTGTTTCTCGGTGATTCGGATGCTTTGGTGCCCCAGCAGGACCGAGACCCGTTCCAAAGGTACGCTCGATAACAGCAGACTGACCGCAAAGGTGTCCCGAAATCGGTGCGCGTGCCCGCCCTTAACCCCAGCCAACCGGAACAGCTTGCGGAGACTGCGCTGCCAGTCCCCGACCGCGCTCTTGGGGTTGGAATCGCCGGTCCAGAAATAGAACGTATCGCTGCTCCGCGGCGCCTCGTTCAGCGCCGTGACGACAAACTCCGGGATGGGGCAGTAGACAGGCACTCCAGTCTTGGCTTGAAACAAGAAAACCCGGTCGCCAGCCACTTGATCGCGCCGCAGCGTCACCGCGTCGCGGATCCGCAGTCCGGTGTAGCGCAGGAGCAGAACCAGGGCCCGGAGCCGCCGGGCATTGTCCTGCCCCGTCCGGCCGTAGTTATCCGGGTATTGCTCGCAGGCGCCGAGGATGGCTTGCATCTCCTCGTCAGTAAACGGCAGCGTCGGCGACTGGGTAATTAGCGGGTTCTTGAGCTTGGCGGCGGGATTAGCCGGAAGCCATCCGCTCTCGTGGACGAATCGAAAAAAAGCCCTCAGCCGCTCGAGCTTCTTCAAAGCTGAGAGATCTCCGTCCGGCCAAGTGGCGCGGAACTGGCGTAGCAACGTAATTTCAAACTCATGCACATAACGAATGCCGCGCGCTTGTGCGAACTGCTTTAATTGCCCGAACAGGACCCGGTATTTTGACAAGGTGGGTTCGCGAAGCTTCCGAGCCGTTGCATCCTCCAAAAAAGCGTTGCATGCCTGTTCCACGGTTATCGGCTCCGCTGTTGGCTCGTCGGGGAAGCCCTGGGCCTCCCAATCGCGGATCATCCCTTGGGCCTTGTCCCAATCCCGTGTCCCTAGCGACTTCCGGATCTCTTGCCTGTTCAGCAGTCCATCCACCCAGATCGGACAACGGCAGCGGCGGTACTTGCGTCCCTGCAAGCGATGCGTGCATTCCTTGACGTGCCGGCGGTAAATCGTCAACATTCTCGTACCTCAATTTGAGAGTTGGACACGCCGCGCAACCGGCGGGTTTCATGCCGCGATCGAGAGCCGCCGGTGAACGCGCTGGAACACGCTCTCGGGAATGCGCATGGTTCTATAGCGCCGTTTGCCACGCCGGCCTGCTGTGTCGCCGACGACCAGGACACCCGGCTCCTTCGCAAATAGCTCACGGATCACGTCCTTGCTCAGGTTCCACATCTTGGCCACCTCGGCCACCGTGTAGTGCCGCTCCAGGGCTGCGGACACGGTATTGGCCTGATCACGACCGCTGCTTCGGCGCTCCACGGCATTGATCGCCATCACCGGGTAGTCGCGCCGATGCCGCACGTGCGCTGTTCCCTCGGCTGGCACATCCTTCCCACCCTGCGACCGCTCGGTGCTTATTTTAAGCGGCTCTCCGGGGTTCATCGTCTCCACCACGAGTCTTTGGTAAATGAGCTGGCTGTTGCTTAGTCCTCATGCGCTCCCAGACGAACCTGGGCACAGAAGCCTCGGCGGTTTGGCCGTTCTTGCCTGTAAAGGTGTATCGAACCCGCTCCCCCTCTATGGCGAGCAGTTCGTAGTGACCTGCCGTGTTCACGACCCTCACCCGGTCGCGGATAAAGCGGTCGACAACCGCCGCCTCGAAGCGGAGCAGTTTTCCCACGCGTAGAACCGGGAGATTCGGCCGGCGCC
Source organism: Bryobacteraceae bacterium (assembly GCA_035561075.1). GTDB lineage: Bacteria > Acidobacteriota > Terriglobia > Bryobacterales > Bryobacteraceae > JAMCRM01. The sequence continues at coordinate 4,090 of DATMYF010000008.1, read as the reverse complement.
TGCCGGTGGCATGATCCCGAACCCGGCCAGTCGACACCCCGAGCCGTGTCGCAACTCCGCTCACAGTTAGTAGTGGCTCCCCGTCCCCGATTGGAACGGGCGGCTCCGCTCCCTCGCTCCGAGTTGCGCCTAAAGGTATCGGTCGCGTCCTCGCGCGAAATCTGACGATTCCCCCGGGTCCGAGGTCGGTCCCACCTTTCCCCAAGTGCAACAACTTTGGCTGACATCTCGCTCCTCATCGTGACGCGGCCTCTAAGACGGTCCCTCGACCTCCCCGGCATCTGCCGTCAGCGGATTCGTCGTCTACAGCGGCCGGCGCGCACGCGCTCCCATCGTTGGGTGCCGGCCTGTTCCTTTGCTTTCGGCACGGCGAATGGCAATCCAGCGAGAGTGCCGAGTGTGCCTTACGCTGCCCTTCCCAGGTCCACGGCGAGGATGGGCCCATACTCCGCAGACGAGTTCAGGCGTAAACCTAACCAAGTCCAAGTTCGCTCATGCCCGGCCCGGACCCTCTGGAACCCACGAGCCTGTAGGCGTGCCGAAAACGTCCGCCGATCAAGGCTCTCGCCCTTCTCCTTCGCCCAGACCGCGAACTCCCGCCACAAATCGTGCGCAGATACCTGACCATCAGGATCAAGGATGCAGCATTCCTCCAAGAACTCCGTCAACGAATCCATCTCCTCCCGATAGCTCTTGGTGGCCTCGCGAATCGCAGGCGGCACTCCCAAACCCCGCTTCTGCCATTCAATGCACCCGCGGACTGCCCATGCGAGAATGCCAGGCAACTCGGATCGCAACTTTCTGAACAGGTCCTTGTCCGCGCCACCGACCCTCGCGTTTGGGGTTCCGCTGCGGTCGCCAACATCCGAGGGGTCGCCGGTGTCCTGAAAACGATTGAGAAATGGAATCAGCCTGACTCGGCGCCAGAACCCATGCGAGTCGTCGCGGACCAAAGGCTTGTAATTGGAGGCGAGCCAGAATTTGCCTACGGGCCGGTACGTGAAGAACTCCCGATGGAGGAAACGGGCCGTCACCTTGTCTTGCCCCGTCAGCGTCTTCATCCGGGCTTCATTAATCTGAGCAGAGGGATCGGTTTCACTACTCGTAACGAAGCGTCGTCCGGCGAGAGCAGCCATGTCGTTCGGAATTGAAGCACGAGCCTTTAGCTCGACGGTACTGAACGGCATATTGAAGCCGTACTCGCCGGCGGCCTCTCGGAGGACCTCAAGCAGCGTACTCTTGCCATTCGCACCCTCACCGTGCAGCACGAAAAAACACTGCTCCGATGTGTCCCCGGTAAGGCTGTAGCCAATAGCACGCTGCACGTACTGAATGAGTTCCAGATCACCTCCAAAAATCTCGAGCAGGAACTGCTCAAACCGCGGAGCTTGGGCGCGGCCTTCGAACGGCACGGCCGTGTGGATCGTGATTCGATCGCTGGGTCGGCCCTCGCGCAATCCGCCCGTTCGGAGGTCCACGACGCCGTTCGCTACTCCAAGCAGCCACGGGTTTCCGTCCCAGTCCGCGCCAGAATCTGCGAGTCGTGGGTCCTTTTGAGCAAGAACCAACATTGCTTCCAACCTTGCCCGCGATTCACACTCTATCGCCCAACGCCATTCCTTGTCCCTCGCGTCCGCATCCTCAATTTGTGGCGCAAGTTGTGCACGGAGCCGAACGACCTTGACGGCCCTAGCCCACACTTCCCCTTTTTGGTCCTCGCTCCACCAGTTGCCCCGCCACATGAGCCACTTGCCCCTGCGATGGTCATATCGAAGTTCCTTCTGGTAAACACTGGCAAACAGGTCAGAGTTACCAAGGTCCGTCCGGTGCGGCGGCTTCCAGCCGCGCGTTGTCGCGACTGGCTGGCTGTCCGTCTTCCCGGCGGCCGCCAATAGAGGTGGTTCGCCTGCCTGATTGTCGCGAAGCACGATTGTCGGCGACGCTGCAGCGGAACCCGGAGATTCCTCCGGCACAGCAGGATCTGCCGATTTGCCTTCAGCGGGAACTCCGCCACTTGGATAGTCACCGGATGTGCCCTGCTGTACCGGGCTTTCGGTTGGGCCCGACTCCGATGACACAGTGACCACGGCACCTAGAATGTCACTTTGTACTGACATCCGCTCCCTTCGTCTGAAGACCCGACGTTCTTCACTCGTGCTCCTCAGCGATAGGTGAGCACCGCATAGCTCGTACACCGGAGACTTCCGGCGCACGCCAGTTAATACAGACCTCACCATTGTTCCTTTACCTCCATCGACAGCCATCAGCTAGTTAGCGCATTCACAGTTCCTCTGCGCGTAATTGTCTTCCCATGCAAATACCCATCCCGCGTGTACGATACGGTGCTTACCACCATCTCGACCGGCCGCTGACTCCCACTCAACAGCGTTCACATGAGCCGCCCAACCCAGAACAGGTATCAAATGCAAGCACCCCATTCGAGTACCCATTAGTGTTCCAGGTTAGGAGACGCGCCACGTCTACGCCTTTTGGGAACATCCCGGCGATTGTCGTGATGCCTTGACTTGCTCTATCACCGTTCCGATTTCCCTCTGATGACATTCCCATTATAGCGCAACTATATGAAAACACAAATGGTTATACGATCTGCGCCCCTGGCGGCGAGATCGTATTATCATCTTTTCGAGGAGCTTGGTCATATGCGGCCAAGGAGACTGGATGCGGAGGAAAGCCAATGCTGTCAGGAGATCGTCTCGCTCGTTAACTCCAGAGCCCAGCCGCTCGACCTGCAGAAGGCGAAAGATAAGGGGGAACTGCTGAACATCGACCCCGATGAGGATCCCAGTCGGCTTTCGGAAGACGAGCGGGATAGCATGTTTGAGTTGTACAGCGAGACCTCGCAGCAGGAGGTTCTGTATACACTAATAGTTACTTGGATCGCTTCTGGTTATGATCTTGCCAAATGGAGCAGGAGACAATGGTTTGAGAAGGTAATCAACAGAAGGACCGTTTATTTGACTGCCAATAACAGTCAACCGACCTTATCGATCAAGTGGCGTCCGTCACATGGGAAAGACGCCGCTGAGGGCGTGGGACGCATGGATGCGGCAAAGCTATTTCTTAGATTCGTCACGAGTGGCCTCTATAACCGCATCGGGCGATGTTTACGTTGCAAGGCATTTTTCTTTTTCGGAAGCCGGCACAATCGAGTGTTTTGTAGCAAGCGGTGTGCGCGCGGGCATCACGCCACCAAGGGAACCAAGACTAAGCGCAAGGTTCTACGAGACCAGAAGTTGAACGTCTTGGCTCAGGCCATCCAAGAATGGAACTCACTCACAAGGGCGGAGCGCGCACGGATGCGACACCAAGGCATGGAGGTGCCGGACTGTGTTCTCGAGCTTGCACGTAGGATGAACTTTGAAATTGCAGACGAGATCACAACCCATTTTCTTATGCGAACCGTTCGACGAGGAGATCTCCTTCGACCGGTTGGACTGTAAAGGGGAAGAATCACCTTGCTCTGGTACGGCTACCACTAACTTATTAACGCTTGGCGATGAGCTGCGGCTCTCAGGCTGCACTCTTTTGCGACGACGAACGCGCCGGAGGAGGGCGGCGTGGCAATACCCATCACCAGCACGGCCTGGCTAGACGAGACACAGCTTGCCGAATCCGGGAACCCGTTCGGCAGCTCATTTGTGAACACTGCTCCGCGGCGAGAACAGTTTTGTCGGGACTCGGCGTGACCAGAGGCACTGCTCGGAAGCCTCTGGCCGGCTACGAACTGGAACGCCTCGACGTGCTGGGAGGTGTAGGGGTAGTACGGTCGCGGGGTCGGCGTCCAGCGCGTTGCGTTCGTCGGGCCGGGGCACCAGCACGTTCCCGATGACGCTCCCCCGGAGCTTCTGTTGGAATGCTTTAATGCCGATGAAGGCACTGCGTCAGGCCGGCATTCCTATATTGATACCGTAGTGGTTCTCGCGCGCCGGCTTGACTGCGCCCACCTGAAAGAACGACCGGGTGCTGAACACGCTGTTCTGATGCGTTTCGAAGAGCGGCTCGTGGAAGCGTTTCGCGCCGCCACTCGGGAGATGCGGCAATGGCGCATTGCCGAACTCCGCACCGACTG
>DATMYF010000007.1:0-8812 GCA_035561075.1 Bryobacteraceae bacterium | reverse complement strand
TCGGGCCAGCGCATCCCTTCGAGGTAATCAAGGCAGGCTTCCTCACTGGAGAACTGTTTGGCAACGTCTATCAGGTTCATCTTCGCGGCCTCTATCGGTAGTATGCCGCTGGTTCACTCCTGTGTCAAGTAGATAATCACGGTTCGTTTGGTATCTCCGCGGTGCGCAGCAGGTGGCTTGGACCTTTGGAGCGGGCGCTGTGGGCACGCGCGGAAATGATGCGTCTGATAGATGGCATCCGAACCTCGCTCTCACTATAGCCCCGGAATTCCGGAGAGCACGGTGGATGTGCTTTGTTGTCAATGCGCCAAGGCGTGTGACTGCGCGGTGCGCCCGTCGCGCGCTTCGCCCTACCCCACGCAGTTTGTACGATACCCTAGGTAGTCGGCCTCGCCGGAAGCGAACGATGCCGGAACCCGCTATGACCTACTGGGCACACTCCTCGACTGCACAACCACCCGACACGCATTCCCGCGTCGGATGGCAACCCCTGGCTGAACATCTCGAGGCAGTCAGTTGCCTCGCCCGGGAGCTCGCCGCGTTCGCGCGCCCGGATGACGAACGGTTTCAGGCGCTAGCGTCAGTGGGAGGCCTGCTCCACGACTACGGGAAATATACCGACGCTTTCCAGCGGATGCTTAGCGGCGGACGTGACTGCCAGCACTCGATTCACGGCGCGATGATCGCTCACTTCGGCCCCAGCGAGGCCACCACGCCCTCCGCGATGCCGCACCTGGCTGCCGCCATAGCAGGCCATCACGCGGGCCTGCCGGATCTCACCGGTGAGCGGAGCTCATTGCAGGACCGCCTCAACCAGCCGCAATTCGTTCGTGAAGCACTCTCCCTGCTTGCCCGCGCCCGCGGCGACTGCGCTCCACTCGCTACGGCCTTGGCCGCCGAATCGTTCGCCATCCCGCCGGGCTGCGTCAATGAAACCCCGCAGTTTGACCTCATCACCCGCATGCTCTTCAGTTGCCTGGTAGACGCCGATCGCCTCGACTCAGGAGGACGCCGCCCGACCCAGGCGCCCCTGTTGGCTCCTCAGCGCCTTGAAACCGTGCTGCGCCACATCTCAGAAATTGCCGCACAGGCGCCTGAGAGCCGCGTCAAGCAGATGCGCGCCCGCGTCCTCGAAGACTGCCTCCAGGCGGCATCCTCGACCGCCCGTCTCTTCTCCCTCTCCGTCCCCACCGGGGGAGGTAAGACCCTCGCTTCGATGGCCTTCGCACTACGGCGCGCCGCATTACAACCGGAGCAAATCCGTCGCGTCATCGTCGTCATCCCTTACCTGTCTATCATTGAGCAGAACGCCCAGGTCTACTCCAAGGTCTTCGGCCAAGCCGCCGTTCTGGAACACCACTCCGGCAGCCACGTCAAGCTCCGGGTTCAGGCTGCCCCCGCCCAATCCCAGCGGGACTCTGCCCAGGAACTGAACGACATCTACGTCCCCGCCCAGGAGATTGACGACGAGGACGCTTGTCAGCGCTCCAGCCAGCGGACTGAAACGGAGAACTGGGACTCGCCGCTCATTGTGACCACCTCGGTCCGTTTCTTCGAGAGCCTTTTCTCCAACCGTCCCCGGGATCTTCGCCGCGTGCACAACATCGCACGCTCCATCGTCATTCTTGATGAAGTCCAGACTCTGCCCCGCAGGCTCCTTGGGCCGCTGCTCGGAATGATCCGCGAGCTCGCCGAGGACTGGGGCGTCAATTTCGTCTTCTCCACCGCAACGCAGCCTGCCTTCGAGCGCCCTGTCGCCAAGCGCGACCTCCGCTGGCCGCCGGGAACCGTCACGGAGATCATTCAAGAACCCGAGCCACTCCGCAGCGCGCTGCGCCGGACCGAAATCCACTGGGAGATTGAGCAGCCGGTGAACTGGAGTCAGGTGGCCTGGCGCGCGCTGGACGCGGACCAGTGCCTGGCGATCGTGAACCTGCGCCGGCACGCCGGCGAGCTATACGCCGAGATGAAGCGCCTGGCCGCCGAGCGCGGTCTGGACCCGGCCGGCTTTTTCCATCTCTCCACGCGGATGTCCGCCGCGCACCGGCTCCGCGTACTCGACGTGATTCGGGAGCGCCTCCGGGCCCGCGCCCACTGCCACGTCGTCTCCACACAGCTCGTTGAGGCGGGGGTCGATATCGATTTTCCCTTTGTCCTTCGTGCCCTTGCGCCGCTCGATTCCGTTATCCAGGCCGCCGGCCGCGCGGATCGCGAGGGCTTGCGGAGCGCTCTCTACGGCTGCCCGAGCGGCGATGTCGTCGTCTTCCTGCCTGAGGACAACCGCATGCCGCCCAATGAATACGCCGAGGCGGCTGCGGTCACTCTGGCCATTGTCAAAGCCGAACTCGAAGAGGGCCGCCACATACAGGTCGATTCCAAGGACGCGATGACTCAGTACTTCGAGCGTTACTATGGAACATCGGGAATCGATCTCGGGGCCGACCTCGTCGAACTCCGCCGGGGGAGCCAGGGAAAGTTCTCCACCCTCGCCGACAAATTCGAAATGATCTCCAGCCGCGCCCGCGACGTTTTCGTCCCGGACGACGACGAGGCGAAGCAGGCCATCGCGGAGCTACGCGCGATTGGTCAACTCACCGGCGAGTTGCGCCGCCGTCTCCAGCGCCACACCGTCGCACTCAACCCATCCGAGTTCGAGAGCATGCGGCAAGTTATTACTGAATTGCGTCCGGCCAGTGAGATCTGGATCGCGGTGGAGCCCGCTTACGACCAGCATGTGGGATTGCGCGGTGAGGTCGAGGCCGGCAGATTCATCATTTGACGAACAAGTGATCAATCAGGGAGGGAGGCCGGCCGGCCTCCCTCTTTGAACATCGTGATCCATCGACGACAAGATGTTTCAATCCACGCATCCTTGATCAGGTGCGCCTGAGGCGCGACACCTCGCCTTCAATATCTAATATAAAGATTGCCACACAATTTGACGTCATCTTTTCGTCCATGGAAATAGATTGACGAAACCTTCAATCAGGATTACAATCCTCCTGATGCAAAAAAGATTACGCATGTAGGACGGGGAGATTCTCCACGACGATTCCCGCGCCTTAACTCCGGTAGACGGACCGCCCACACGTTCCGCCGCCAGTCGCAGCTCGCCGTAGAAGAGCGACGGTGTAATGCTCCTTTACCGCGCATCGTGATCAGCTTACTCCTTTCCATGTGCCATGGGAGGGGTTGATCTAGGAATTACGGGGGAGGTCCCGTTCATGTCCGCACCCGCCGTTCGCGTCCGCGTCTCGGGCGACTATGCCTGCTTTTCCCGCCCTGAAACCAAAGTCGAGAGGTTCTCGTATCCAGTCATCACACCCTCGGCCGCCCGCAATATCATCGATGCCATCTGCTGGCGGCCTCAAATGCGCTGGATTATCACGCGCATCACAGTCCTGAAACCCATCCGTTTCCTGAGCGTGCTCCGCAATGAGGTACAAAGCAAACTCTCACCCGCTGCGGTGAAGAAGTGGATGCGCGATCCGAATGAGTTCGCGCCCGTTATCGCCGGCGCCGGCCAGGATACCGATGGCACGCCACGCAACACCACCCTGCTGCGCGATGTCGCCTACTGGCTCGACGCCTATCCCGTTGTCTTCGACACATCCAACGGCAACAACCCGGTGAAGTATGTCGAGATGTTCAGCCGCCGCATGGAGAAAGGACAGTGCTTCGGGCGCCCCTACCTCGGCTGTCGGGAATTCGCCGCCGAGTTCGGCCCGCCTCTTGAAGAGGACCGCCCGATCCCCGATTCCTTCGAGATCGGCCGTATGCTCTACGACATCGCTTTCTTGCCGGAGGGTAATCGCGCCACGTTCTTCGACGCCCGTCTCGAAAACGGCGTTATGGATACTCGCCCGGAGTTGGTCCTGCCGGATGGCGCGCGCCGCCAGGAGGTGCTGCAATGCTCGTACAGGCGTTAGCCGAATACGCCGACACCTATCTCGCCGAGGCGCTCAACGATGCCGCCTGGGAATCGAAGCCCGTTCCCTGGATGCTCGAAATCTCCCGCCGCGGCACTTTCCTCGCCGTTGTTCCCCGCATGCAATCGGTCTCTCGTGGCAAGAAACAGGTTCAAATTCCCCTGCCCATGAGCGTTCCGCGGTCGCCAGTGCTTCGCAACAGCGGCCATCATCCGCTGCTCGGCGTCGACGATATCGCTTATGTGCTCGGCACCGGTCCGTGGACGCCGGACAAACCCGCCGATCGGGAGAAGGCAGAGAACCACTTCGACGCCTTTGTCAAACTCATTGAGCGCGCTGCATCGGCCACCGCCGATAAAGCCTTGTCGGCGTGCGCAAGCTTCTACTCGAACTCGGGCGAAGTGGATAAGGCCCGATCAGCCCTCGCGGAAGCCAAACCCGGCGCCCTGGTCGCCCTTTCGGTCGAAGGTCCGGTGGTGGATCGCCCTGAGGTCCAGGCCTTTTGGCGCCAGCACTACGAATGCGCCTTTGCCGCACGCATGGAGGGCAATGTTGGCGAGTGCCTCGTTAGCGGCAGATGGGGCCCCATCGCGCCCACGCATGAAAAGGTCAAGGGCGTCTCAAGCCTTGGCGGCCAGGCCGCTGGGGTCGCTCTCATGTCCTTCGATAAGGAGGCCTTCCGATCTTACGGATGGGAGCAAAATCAGAACAGTCCCGTTTCTCCCGACCGTGCCCTGGCATACGTCCTCGCTCTCAACGCCCTGCTGCGCTCCGGCGATGCTGCCTCTTCACGGCAGGGGCGGCGCAGGGACATCGCCGGGGTGGGATTCGTCAGTTGGCTGCGTGACCCGGACGACTTCGAAGCTCTCGATATCATGGAACGCGCCGACCCCGATCAGGTGAAAGCGCTCCTCGGTTTTGATCCCCACGCCAATCCAGACGTCAATCGCTTCTATCTGATCGGCCTTTCCGGCAATGGCGGCCGGCTTCGGGTGCGCTACTGGCTCACGGAGTCACTCAATCAGATCAAAGAGAATCTCAAGGGCTGGCACCAGCAGCTTCGCCTTTACTATCCCTGGGACGATGCTCAGCCCGTGCGCTTCTGGCAACTGCTCTACGCCATTCACCGCGAGGGAAAGGCACCCGCTCACGACACCCTTGCTTTGTTGCGGCGCGGCCTGGAAGGCCCAGCCCAACCGCTCGGCTATTCCATGCTCGGTACCGTCCTCACGCGCCTGCGTCACCCCGCAGAAAAATCGGCGACGGCTAAGGATGCCGGCGGGGACAGGTTTTCCCTCCCCAAGCTGCGCGTCCCGCTGGGGCTGATCCGAATGTGCATCAACGACTTGAGACGTTCCAAAGGAGAAACAGAGATGAGTGAAGGGCTGGACCCGTCCTGCACCCTGCCCGCCTACGTCTGCGGCCGGCTCATGGCGGAATTCGAGAATCTGCAACGTGAATCCAGTGAATCCGAGGTAAACTCCTCCGTTCTGGACCGCTATTTCGCCCTGGCCTCCACGTACCCGGCCGCGGCTTTCCCGAAAATCGAAACGCTCGGCCAGAAGCACCTGCGCAAACTCCGCCGCGACAAGGCCAAGGTGGCCTATGCGATTGACGCGCGCCTTCAGGAACTGCATCGCCTGCTGCTGCCGAATCCGGGGGGTGCGTTTCCGTCGAAACTCGGCCTCGATGGCCAGGGGCTTTTTGCCCTCGGCTATTACCACCAGAAAGCATGGTCTATCGCCCAGGCGAAGGATCGCAAACAGTCCAACCAGCCCGACAACAGCACAACTCCAGAGGAGAACTGACCGATGAGCATCATTGAGAGCCGCTACGATTTCGCACTCCTATTCGACTGCCAGGATGGCAACCCCAACGGAGATCCGGACGCCGACAACAGCCCGCGCGTCGACCCCGAGACTTTTCAGGGCCTGGTCTCTGATGTTTGCCTCAAGCGCAAGATCCGCGATTACGTTTTCTACACAAAATCCAATTCCGCCCGCTACGAGATCTTCGTGCAAAGCGGCGACACACTGGAAAGCCGCCAGCGCCGCCCGTTTGAAAACGGCGATTGCAAGATCGAAGCCAACGGCAAGGACACCAAACCCGACGACATCGACAAAGCGCGCGCGTGGATGTGCCACAACTTTTTCGACGTCCGAGCCTTCGGCGCCGTCATGAGCACCACGAAGTTCAATTGCGGCCAGGTCCGCGGTCCCGTTCAGCTCACTTTCGCGCGCTCCATCGACCGCATCCTCTCCACCGAGCACACCATCTCGCGCCAGGCGTTCACCGGCGAAAAAGACATCAAATCCGGCACCGGCACTTTTGGGCGCAAGCACACGGTCTCATACGGTCTCTATCTCTCACACGGCTACATCAACCCCGTGTTCGCCGCCAAGACAGGGTTCAGCGACGAGGACCTCGTCCTCCTCTGGAAGGCCCTGGCCAACCTCTTTGAGCTGGACCGCTCGGCCGCACGCGGCTCCATGGCGACTCGCGGCCTCTACATCTTCAAGCACGAGTCGAAGCTCGGCAACGCGCAGGCGCAGCGCCTTTTCGAATCCATTCAAGTTAAGAAGAAGGATGACGTCGAGAGCCCTCGCGCCTTCTCCGACTACACCGTCACCCTGCCCGACCGGGCTTCGCTGCCTCAAGGCATTACTCTGATTGACGGCCTCGCCTGAGGCTTCATTCCGGCGGTTAACCATGTACTTGGAAGAGGATCTCCTCCCGCTCTCCGGCTTGCAGCATCTCGCCTTTTGCGAGCGCCGGTGGGCGCTCATCCACCTCGAGCGCCAGTGGGAGGAGAACCTCTTCACCGCCCAGGGGGAACTCCTCCACGAAAAGGCTCACTCGGCCCAGATCGAATCACGCCCCGACGCGCTCATCCGCCGCACACTTCCCCTGCACTCCTTCCGCCTCGGCCTTTCGGGCCAGGCCGACGTCGTGGAGTTTATTCCGTGTCCGTCCGGACAGCCGGGCATAGCCATGCCGCGCCGCAAAGGTCTCTGGGTTCCATACCCCATCGAGTACAAACGCTCACGCGACAAACACGGCAGCATGGCCTATCGCCTCCAGCTCTGTGCACAGGCGCTCTGTCTGGAGGAAATGCTGAGGACACCCGTCCCTTCGGGCGCCATCTTCGATGGCCAGAAACGACGTCGCCAGGAGGTAGTTTTCGACCTGGAATTGCGCCGACAAGTCGAGCAACTCGCCGCCAGGATGCATGCCATCTGCGGATCTCGAGCCACGCCTCCAGCCGTCTACGAGAAGAAGTGCGATTCCTGCTCCATGCTCCCCGTCTGCCTTCCCACTGTCGCCGGCTCGGCCAGCGCGTCCCGGTACCTCCGTCGTGCCGTCTCCACTAATCTCCGACAGGAGGCCGGCCACACACCTGAAAGCGAGGATCTTCAGCAGCCATGAGAAAGCTCCGCAACACGCTCTACGTCACACTTCCGCACGCATACTTGAGCAAAGAGGGAGAAACCGTTCTGGTCCGGCAGGAACAGGAGACCCGCCTCCGGCTCCCGATTCTCGCGCTGGAAGGGATTGTCTGTTTTGGCCAGGTGTCGATGAGTCCCGCTCTTATGGCCTTCTGCGCCGAGAGTGGAGTCGGAGTGAGCTTTTTGAGCGAGCACGGCCGCTTCCTCGCCCGTGTGGAAGGCCCGATTCACGGGAACGTCCTGCTCCGCCGCGAACAGTACCGCCGCTCCGATTCAGAGCCGGCGTCCGTCGCGATTGCGCGCTCCGTGCTGCTCGCCAAAATCGCCAATTGCAGAACCGCTATCCTTCGATCTGCGCGCGAGCATCCTTCCGGCACGCTGGATCGAACCGCTGACCAACTGGCCGGGTCGCTGCGATCTCTTCAATCCGCAAACTGTCTCGACGCCCTGCGTGGAATCGAAGGCGACGCCGCCCACGGCTACTTCTCCGTTTTCGACGAGTTTATCCTTCAACAGAAGGAGACATTCCACTTCCACGAACGCTCCCGCCGCCCGCCGCTGGACAACGTCAACGCGCTGTTGTCGTTCCTCTACGTTCTGCTGGCTCACGACGTCGCGTCGGCCCTTGAAACCGTTGGGCTCGATCCGGCCGTCGGCTTCCTTCATCGCGACCGCCCTGGACGGGCAGGCCTGGCACTCGATCTGATGGAGGAACTCCGCCCCGTTCTTGCCGACCGCCTCGCATTGACTCTCATCAACCGGCGTCAGGTAGTGGCGTCCGGTTTCTCCCGATCGGAGTCCGGCGGCGTCAGCATGAGCGACGAAACGCGGAAGGAGGTTCTGGTCGCCTGGCAGAACCGCAAGCAGGAGGAAATCCTTCATCCCTTTCTTGATGAGCGCATCCCCTTCGGCCTGATCCCCTATGCCCAGGCGCTCCTCCTGGCCCGCCACCTGCGCGGCGATCTCGACGCCTATCCGTCGTTTTTCTGGAGGTAAGCGGAAGTGATGGTTCTGATTACCTACGACGTTGAGACGTTGACTACGGGCGGCAAGCGACGTCTCCGGCAGATAGCCAAACTGTGCGAGAATCACGGGCAACGGGTTCAATTGTCGGTTTTTGAGTGCTTGCTGGAGCCCGCGCAATGGACCAGGCTGCGCACCCATCTACTGGAAACGATCGACCCGTCGACTGACAGCCTGCGCTTCTACTTCCTTGGCGCAAACTGGCAGCGGCACATCGAGCATGCCGGGGCCAAACCCGGCTACAACCCCGAGGGTCCCCTTGTGCTGTAGCGCGGATCCAAAGCTCGCAGCTCGCTTCAGGCCGATTCGCGATTTCTGCAAGTGATGGATTCTGAACGCCTGTCTTAGCATCCAGCGATTCTGGAACTTACCGCGTGTCAACTCTTCCCGGAGGTTCGCGCGGTTGATGAGTTA
>DATMYF010000006.1:0-25667 GCA_035561075.1 Bryobacteraceae bacterium | reverse complement strand
CGGTGGCGCTGGGGTGCTGGGGGGCGAAGACGGTCTATCCGCGGGGGGCTCCGGGGGAAGATGGGTGGTAGGGCACATCGGTACCAGATTAGAGACTTATTGTGCCAAACCTGCGTCAAACAAAGCAGGTAGACGATATGCGAATTCTAATCGCTGTGGGCAGGAACTCGGAATGCGCCGATCCGGTTGCCGCCGCGGCCTCCTTAACGTGGCCTGCCGATGCCGTATTCTCGGTTTTAACGGTTTCGGAGTTTGTTCGAGTTCCCGCTATGGCGGAACTGGTTCCCGGTGCGGCCGACGTACCCGACGTGCAAAGCAGGGCTGATGCCGCAGCGGGCGAGATTGCGACGACTGCCGCCGCCCAGCTAAGGGACCATGGATTTCAGGCTGATGGAATTGCCAAGCAGGGCGATCCCAAAAGCGTGATCGTTGACCATGCCAGTGAATGGGGCGCCGACCTGATTGTGGTCGGCTCGTGTGAGAAGTCCCGCATTGAAAAGTTCGTTTTGGGCAGCGTGTCCGAAAGTGTCGTCAAGCGCGCCCGGTGCTCGGTGCTTGTGGTTAAGCCCCGGGACCAGCGATAGCCGGAACGGACGCAATATCGACGGTCACTTCGGCGTGGATGCCTTGCCGCCCTTCGGTGTGTCGATGAGGACGGAGAGCACGAGGGCGCCGAACCCGATCAAATCGACTACGGCAGAGGCAGCGTGCCCGAACTCCCATTGCCTGCGCACGTCGGTCCAATCAGGGGGAAGCGGAACGCCGCTCCACCGGGCCATCTGCGCGTTGGCGGGGGAAACAAACACGAACCAGACGGCGAGGCCGGCGGCCACGCAGATGGTTGCTCCCAGGGTGAGACGGAAGATCAAGCCACGCTTTCGCGTGAGCAGCGAAAGTGCGGTTAGAGATATTACGGCGCCCACTTCAACAATAGCGCCCACCCACGCGAAATACAGGTAAAGCGAGTGCTGCACCGCCATGTACAATGCTTCGTCGTATAGCATCTTGCGGGGCATTTCCAGCAAATGGCAGAAGGTGAGCGACAGCGTCAGCGCGGTTAGATAAATACCGATGAACCGCCAGATCCTCAGCAAGATCGCGACCTCCTTCGGTCATCCTCAAAGGGCTGTTCCGCTTCCGCAGCGATGAAGGATCATTTACGGGCCTCGACAACGTACGATCCCCGGTTCAGCCAGAAGTAACGCCAGGGAAACCGCCTGAATACAACATCCCGGAACCCCGCACCCTCCAATTCCCGCAGCAGTTCGTCCTTCGTATAGCGCTGAGCATGCCACCACCACTCGATGAGAACCTTGGTTTCCGGCGTCTTCCTCGTAATCATCAGGAGCACGTGGCCGTTCGGGGCGAGTCGCGCGCGGAGTTCCTTTAGTGCCCGGCGGAGATCCTGCTTTGAAAGGTACTCGAGCATCGAAGTCGAGAGGATCAGGTCATAATCCGTCCACGAAGCGGGCAGAGTTTCGAGCGCGAGCACGTCGGCCTGCCGAAGCTGTACTCTGGCGATGCCGCGCGCTTCCAGGCTTTCCTGGAACCGGGAGAGCATCGCAGGAGTGAGGTCGAACGCATCGATGCTCCGATAATCGAAATCCTTCTGGCGCAATGCCTCGATGAACGCGAAGGTAGCGGTACCGAAGCCGCAACCCGCATCCAGGACACGAAGTCCGGTTTGCAGCAGGGGTGAGTTCCGCAGCAGCGCCTGAATTCCCTCGCGGGACTGGAAGGCAGCGATGAAGGAACTGTAACGGTCAATCCGGGTTCTGTAGAGCTGCTGGACGGCCGAACGACTCAGCGCCATCACAACTAATCTACATCCTGGTTCCTGACTGGTGGCGAGGGTTGGGGTGAAGGAACGTACGTGGGCCAGATCAGCTACGCCAATCCGCCATCCGGCGCAATGGTGGGGTATGTTGGTCACAGGGTGATATCAGTCGTCCGATTTACGGCCGTTGCGCTCGGCACTGCTGCATATCTCGGCCTTGCTCTCCTCGGCTGGGGCGGGTTCGCGGCGTTCTTCTCCCACCCGGCTCTGACCGCGCTCGCGATGGCACTCTTCGCGTTATCCGGCGTAGCGGTTTTCGCCGGCGGAAATCTGAGCCCGGGGGTGCGCGAGGATCGTGCCAACCGCTGGGTCATTGCAGCGTTCGCGCTAACCGCGCTGCTGGAGGGCTATCTACCGGCCTACACGGACCGCAAAGAGTTCTGGACCATCGACGGCGATACTATCCGCTGGGTCGGCGTGGTTCTCTTTGCTGCCGGCGGTGCGCTGCGGATCTGGCCGGTCTTTGTGCTCGGCCGTCGATTCAGCGGGCTGGTCGCCATCCAGCCCGGGCACACTCTGGTCACCAGCGGTGTTTATGGGGTCATCCGGCACCCCAGCTATCTGGGCCTGCTCGTCAACGCGCTGGGGTGGGCCCTGGCATTCCGTTCGGGAGTTGGCGTGCTGCTGACGGCGATGATTATCCCGCCGCTCGTGTCACGCATAGCCGCAGAAGAGAGACTGTTGAGCGCGCAGTTTGGCGACGAGTACAAGGCCTACTGCGCCCGTACATGGCGGATGATTCCGGGCGTTTACTAAACGGCGTAGCAGTATCTGCCCGTGTACTCCGTATGAGCGGCTCACATCCGATCCGGCACTACGTATGGCGCGCGATACTGGCGGGCCAGCATGCGGTTGGCATCGGCGTCGGCGAACTTGTTCTGCGCGGGGTCGAATGCCAGACGGCGGCCCAGGCGGTAACTGATATTGGCGAGGTGGCACAACGCCGCGGCCCGCACCCCTACTTCCAAGGGGGCAGTAAGGTCGTTGCTGTTGCGGCTGCGGACGGCCTTGAGGAAGGAACCGAAATGTGCCGTGCCGTCATAGCCGCCCTCAGGCCCCACGGCCTTCTCTTCCATGACCTTCTCGCGGCGGCAGTTCGAGGGCGCGGAAGCCGTGGGCGAGCAGCCGCGGCCCTTGAAGACGCGAAACCCTTCGGGATCGACGGCCAGATATCCCTCGCTACCGTAAAAGACGTTGCCGACGATATTGCCGCCACTGCCGGCGACATCGCTGTCGGTGCCGGTGTGCAATCCGTGTACTTCGAAGACGATCTGCCGGTCACCGTAGTCGAAGGATGAGGATTGCACGTTGGGGGTCTCCTGGTCGTCCTGGTAGACGTACTTGCCCCCGGTGGAGACCACGGATTTCGGCATACCGGTTTCTTTCAGTCCCCAGAGACAGATGTCCACCTCATGGACTCCCTGATTCCCAAGGTCTCCGTTGCCGGTGTCCCAGAACCAGTGCCAGTTGTACTTGAAGCGATTCTGGCTGAAGGGGCGCATGGGGGCAGGCCCCAGAAAAAGATCCCAGTTAACTCCGGGCGGCACCGGCTGGTCCGGCGTGTGGCCGATGGAGGGCCGCCATTTATAACATAGCCCTTTTGCCATGTAGACCTTGCCGATGATGCCCTGCTGAAGGAGTTCGATGGCGCGGATCTTTATGGCGGTGGTGCGGCTTTGCGAGCCGACCTGCACAACGCGGTTGTATTTGCGGGCGGCGTCGATCATGCGTTGGCCCTCCCACACGTTGTGGCAGGCGGGCTTTTCCACGTATACGTCCTTGCCCGCCTGGCAAGCCCAAATCGCGCCAAGCGCGTGCCAGTGGTTGGGGGTGGCCATGGAGACGGCATCGATTTCGCGGTCGTCGAAGAGCCGCCGCATATCGCCGTAGACCTTGGGTTTGTGCCCCTGCGCCTTTTCCACTTGCGCAACGGCGCGCTCCTGCGCCTCCTGGTTGACGTCGCAGATTGCGGCAATGCGGCAATTCGACTGCCGCGCCAGCAGGCCGATGTGGGCGCGTCCGCGACCACCCACGCCGATTACGGCGACGTTCACGGTGTCATTGGCACCTAGCACGGAGCGGGAAAAAGGAAGCAGGGCGCCGGCAACGGCAGGAATATGGGCGGAAAGAAGGGATCGTCGGGAGATGTGCGTCATCGAATGGTTCACCCGCTCAACGGAGAATTCTCCCCGACTTTACGTCCGCAAGACGGACTTGTCAATCAGCAGCAGTCCGGGGGGGCGGCAAGTTCCGACCATCCATTTGGAAAATCGAGACTTATCCGCTTTACCCCGAGGCCGGGAGGGCTCATTCGCGCCTGGGTTTCAGCAGCCGGCCCGACTCCCGCGCCGCGGCCGTATTAACTTCGGGCATACTCGCCAGTTAACGTTTCGGGGTATTGTCTTCGCCTCACGCTCGACCGATATTTAGATTGACCGAAACATCGGCGGAAAAGCGTTGGCCAGACCTCATCGATCCGAATTGAAGAACCCGGCGGTGTTCCAATGAGCACAGGAAAGTTCGACGACAGCCGTTCAAGAGGCTGCAGATCCGGGACGGCGATCCTCGAGTTCACGTTCTGCGCCCCACTGTTGATTTCCCTGGCACTCGGCACACTCCAGTTCGGCTATGCATTTTTCGTCTATGGCGAACTGGAACAAGCGGTCCGCGCTGCCGGCCGTTACGCGTCGCTTCGGAGTTACTTCTCGGCCACGACCACGCCTGATTCCGCATATTTAACGGCCGTGCGAAACGTGGCGGTATACGGCAGCCCCGGTGGGGCAGCCAAACCGGTGGCGTCCGGCCTCACCACCGCCAATGTAAACGTGACCGTCCAGTTCGTGAACGGCGTGCCTGCCACGGTTGGCGTGGCCATAAACGACTATAGATTGCCATTTTTCATCGGTTCGGTCCGGCTGACCAGGAAACCAACGGTGCAGTTCCCCTACCTGGGAATCTATGCACCGATTTAGGGAACGCACGATGAAACTTCATTTGAGGCGCGCTCAGGGTCAGCGCGGCAATGCGATCGTCGAAGCCTCGCTCATTCTGATGCTGCTCCTGATGATCCTGTTCGGGTGCTTCGACTTTGGCTTTGCGCTCTTTCAGTACCAGACGTTGGCACATAAAGCGCGCTCGGCGGCTCGATATGCCGCGATTAACCCCGCAGACTTCGCGGCAGTTCGCAACGTGGTCCTGTACGACCGTCCTACCATTCCCGAGGGCAGATCGGGCCCTGCAATCTTCGGGCTGACTCCCGAGATGGTGAGTGTTTCCAGGTTGGATACCGGCAAACCCGAAGATCGCATCGTTCTCACCGTGTCGGGCTATAGGGCGGCCTTTATTACGCCGTACATCGCCGGCTCCATCACTGGGACACCGATCACCGTTAGCATTCCGGTGGAGACTCAGTAGACGGGACATTTGGAATGGGATCTGCTTTTGACCGACTGAACCGGGGTGGAAGTCACGCCCCCAAACAGGAGTATTTTATGGTGCGCCCGGCAACTTCCCGGCGTGGCTTTGTGCTGATTGCGGTCACCTTCTCGATACTGGTGTTGCTCGGCGTTTCCGGGTTTGCGGTGGACTTGGGCAGAATGTACGTTGCGAAGTCCGAGGCACAGGCCTTCTGCGATGCCGCCGCGCTGGGGGCAGCCATCCAGCTTGACGGCACCGTGAAAGGGATCACCGGCGCTAAAGCCGCTGTGGCCAGCGCGTACCAGCTTCCGTGGAATATGGGACGCGAGAGGCTCGGCACACCCGTGGTCGATTTCTCTACCGGCCTGGCGAACACCTTTTCGACAGACCCTGTGTCACCGGTCGGGTATAAGTTTGCACGGGTGCGGACCTCGATGCCGGTGAACCTCTACCTGCTTCCTGCCGTGGTCAATTCGACTTACGGCACGGTGGCAGCGAAAGCCGTGGCGGCGCAAATCGCGGTGACGAGGTTCGAACAGGGGCTGGCACCTTTCACGGTGGTAAGCACGGACGACACCTCGCCGGAACTGGGGCTGATCCGCGGGAATGAGTACTCGCTCCAATGGCCGCAATACAACGGCTCCCGGCACGGCTGCTCGACGAATCCGGCGAACTGTTTCGTGTCTCCACCGTGTTCCGGCGATCCTCCCTCCTCCCTTAGTGCCGTCTCACAGCACTGGGGCGCAAGCACGAACGGTTACTGGGGTTCCAATCAGAATAGCGAAATCGCGGCGGAAGTCCTGGGCCTGGTTCAAACCAGTCCCATTGCGATCGGTGATCTGATCACCATGTCGTCAGGGAACAAGAACGTGGAAGGTCAGATCCTGGACCGACGTGTCAACCAGGATCGGGAACTAGTAGAGAACACCGGTGGACTGTACTTCAACAGTACCCTGCACAATGGCCGCAGGCTGGTCGGCGTGCCGGTGACAAAGCCCACTGCTTCGGGGACATACGTGACGGGATTCGCGGCGTTCCTGCTCATCAGTAGCGGCCCGCCCACCAGCACGTACTACACCGGTGGATCCGGCAACGATCCGTTCTGCGCAGTGTATGTAGGCCCCTACGTCATCGGGAGCTCGTCGTCCGGCGCCTCGACAGGTACGGGGGCATATCGCGTGTCCCTTGTGCAGTGAACAACAGGCGCCGATGGCCTTCATCCTGGGCGTTCCCAGCCCGGTGATCTGCTGACAAGAGTAGATACGAGCGGCATCGATTGCTCTTCGATCTACGAACAACGAGTGCTACAATTTCCCGAGAGTACTATACGTACTAGTATCGGGATGCCGGGATGAAGCGCCGCCTCATTTTCCAAGCCGTTTCCGCTGTGATCATGCTCACTGGTTTGTGCGCCGCAAGCCTCCTCTGCCGCCAGTTGATCATTCGGCAGCGCGCGGAAACCCTGCGCACCACAGCGGCGGAAGCCCAACTGATTGCCGTAGCGCTGAAAAGGGGCATGCTGGAGAGTTTTGAGCACCTGGACAGGCTGGGCAAGTGGTGGCTATCGCAAGGCAAACCGTTGGACCTGGACGACTGGCGCACGGACGGTCAGTTGTTCTTGTCCCGGTCCGCGGGGCTGCGGGTGGCCGCCTGGGTAGGGACGGACGGTCTCCAGTATTGGTCGGCGGAACGGGGCGCCGCGCCGAATACGAAGAGGGTTCGGCCGGACTATCGCGTCCAGCAGGTGATCAAAACGGCTGGGCCGCGTCGTGCCATGGCAACCTCCGAGATTTTCGCAGCGCCGGACAAAACGGCAGCGCTCTACGTCTGCGTCCCGCTCATTGAAAAGGGACGCCTGCGGGGCTACGTCGTCGGCCTGTATGACGCTTCCGCGCTCATTTCGTCGTTGGCCGCCAGCGTGGTACGACCCGATCAGCAGTTTTCGCTCCGATCGGCAGCGCAGGAGATCTACTCCATGCCCTCTGGAGCCGTGCCAGCTTCGGAGGAGCACGCCTCCGCGCGGCTGGAACTCCCGAACCAGGTCTGGACCATTGCCCTAAAAGTGCAATTTCACTATTTTCGCGAGTTCAGGGAATCGATTCTCACGGTGGTCAGCGTAATTGGCGCGCTTATTTACGCCTCGGCCATGTTATTGTACCTGTCGCAGCGCCGCTCTTCCGAACTGGAGCGTGCGAATGCCGCGCTCGAAGCCGAAGTGAGCAGGCGTGAGCGCATTGAAGTGGAGGTTCGCGATTTGAATCGCGAGCTGAATCACAAAGTCGCCGATTTCCAGACTCTGCTGGACGTGATTCCGATCGGTATCGCGGTCGCCAACGAGGCCGAATGCAGGGACATCACGATGAACCCGGCGCTTGCAGACATGCTGGGCGTGCAGCAGACGCCCGGCGTTTCGAAGGCGGACACGGATATGGCAGGTTCGCCTTATCGCGTTCTTCGCAATGGACAGGAACTCCGACCGGACGAGTTACCGATGCAAGTAGCATCCGGCACCGGCGGGAAGGTTCGCGGGGAAGAAGAACAAATTGTAAGGGCGGACGGCAGCACGATCGACGTACTTTCGTTCGCCTCCCCACTATTCGACGAGAATGGGCGCGTTCGCGGAGCGCTCAACGCTGTGGTGGACATCTCGGACCGCAAAGCGGAGGAGCGCGTACGGCGTGACTTGGAGAGGCGGTTGCTGGGCGCACAGCGGATGAAGAGCCTGGGCGTAATGGCGGGTGGGATTGCCCACAGCTTCAACAACCTGCTGACCAGCGTGATCGGGCGCTCCTCCTTAGCCATGGAGACGATGCACAACCCGCCCGAAGCGCAGTTACATCTTGCCGACTCGATCGAGTCGGCACAGCAGGCGGCTGACCTGATCCATCAGGTTCTGGCCTATACGGGCCGGTCGTATCATACTCTTCGGCCTGTTTGTCTTGGCGACGTGGTTAGTAACATGCGGTGCTCACTTATTGGCCTGGCTGGTTCGAGCACCGAGCTTTGCTTCGACATCGCCGAGGGGCTGCCCAACGTACAGGCTGCCACGGACGAGGTGCAAGATGTGGTGAAGCAGCTCGTTCTGAATGCGATTGAGGCGATGGAAGCCAGCGGCGGCATCCGGATCGGCGTCGATGCCTGCGAACTATCCGGGAACGAGCCGGGGATGACTCCACAGGATGAAAAGCTCGGTCCCGGAACTTATGTTCGGGTCAAGGTGGAGGATACCGGGTCCGGCATGCCTCCCGAAATCGCTGAAAGAGCGTTCGATCCATTTTTCAGCACCAAGTTCCAGGGCCGCGGATTGGGCCTGTCAGTGGTTCTGGGCATTATGCGGGCACACAAGGGTGCTGTGCGCCTGACAACAGCCCAGAAGTCGGGGACATCCGTAGAGCTGTTTTTTCCTACGGAGAATCAGTCAGACCGCAACCCCGTGGTCTGATGTACGGCTTCGTGCCGCCCCGCAGAAACATTACATTAATCCCCCACCGGCGTGACAATCACTCCCACGTCAGGACGTAAGTATGGTCTGGAGCCAGACATATGACCTACTATGGCTGCTTACGACCAATATTCCTGCTGCTCGCGTTCCAAGCGGTAACCCACTCCCAACCGCTGGTCCGTGAGGTTTTCGTCTCCATCGCGCAGGGACATCTCTTCCGCATCGAAGACAACCCTCTCGGCAGCGGTCCCAACCTCGGGGCTGGAATTGGCCTGAGGCACCGCTCCGGCCTGGGCTTCGCTGTCGAACTGAATCGCACCCTTGGCCTTTCGGCCGAAATCGTGCCATGCGGCATTGCGAACGTTCCGTGCGAGGGCTCCGCAAGGGAGGGCGTCACAGGCGCGACGATTGTCTCCGTTAACATATCCTATGAGTTCACCCATGCGCGCGTTCGCCCGTATTTAACCGGAGGGATGGGAGCACTCTGGTCGAAGGGCTTTTCGCCGGTACTGTACGCCTCGGAGCAGCGCGCCATCTTCAGCGAAGGACGTTGGAACGATACCGGTCTTGCAGTTTCCTTCGGCGGCGGCCTCCGGATCGGCCTTACCCGGTGGCTGTCACTCCGGCCTGAACTACGTGTGTACAACGCGACCGCCTTCTCACGGGCAAACCTCAGCCTGTTCCGCCCCTCCCTTGCCCTCGCCTGGTCGTGGTGATTGCCGGATGGGAAGGCAGGGGTGAGCAGGAGATGGCGGACCCGGTGTATACTGGCGGGGAAGCCGATTTGCCAAGGTGAAGATTCGGCTCTCCCACCTGTCTCAGTCAACGGGACAACACGACATCCTCGGCAAGGTTTAGCCGTAATGGTTTCGCCAAAGGCAAAATCGCGAACGTTCATTCTTATCTTTGCCGTTGCCGCTTTGATGCAGTTCGGCATTCTGCTGGCTGCGCCGCTGTGGGCGGCTATTCTGACATATCCCTCCAGCCTGAAAGGGGCCAATACAACCCTTCCTTATTTGAGTTTGCCCACTTGTGCTGGTGGGAAATGCTGATTATGATCGACGCCATGGTGGTGTTTGGCGTCCGGATCAGGCGCGCAGCCCGCACATGACCACTGGTCTCTCAAGAACGAGTCGCGGCCTCGCGTTCGGCGGCATTATGGGCCGCGCGGCCGTCTTGACGCCGCTCGCCATGGCCCTGTGGTGGTTTGTGCTAAAGGGCGCCTCCCTTTGGCTGCTCCGTTTGGTTGCCTATCTACCCTTGGGTTTGCTCGTCGCCCCAGCCGGACTCGATCCAGTCACGATCAGTCCGACCACGGGCGAATGGTTGTTCAACGTGGCCGTGAACACCGTCGGAAAGGATCTGCGAACCGGAAAGTCGCAGTACATCGACTCTTTGGAGTTTGCCGTCGGCGAGGACAGTGTCGCGTTCTTTGCGTGCGGGTGGTTCTCCTATCTCGCACTCGCGTTAAGCGCCGCGGCTTTCTCTGGAAGAAGGCAGACAAAGAGGGTACTTCTGGGTGTAGGGCTACAGACCAGCATCAATATCTTGTCCCTTGCAGCTTACGTGTATATCAACGGTTACGGAGTTGTGATCAACACGCCTAACACAACCGGCACCTTGATGTGGCTGTTTAACTACCTTTATCACATCATCTATCTGGTGGTTCCATTCGCAGGTCCTTTTATGGTCGCTCTGCTGGTACATCCCGAGTGGCGAGAGTACTTCAAGCTGCCGGTTCAACGGCCTTAGTTTGATAATTGTTTCGAGGTCGAAACATGAAGTTCCTTGCCATTGTGCTGAGTTGGGCTTGCCTGGCGTTCGCAGCCGATAAGAACTCCGCCATCGAGGGTGTGTGGCGCGGTCAGATGGATGGCGTTCCTGCGCTCGTCATGACGATTTCGGACGAGGGTGGTGACCTTACCGGTGCGATTCTCTTCTACTTGATTCGCCGGCAGCCGGGGCAGCCACCCCATTCTGCTCCTGGCATTCCCGAGCCCCTGTTCAACCTGAAGTTCGACGGAAAGGCGCTAGACTTTCGTGTGAGCCACCGCCGTTCTCATGGTGCTCGAACCGCTAATGATCCACCGGTGAGTTTCCGCCTGAAGATTACCGGCGCGAATGAGGGCTTGTTGGTGCGTGAAGGTAAAGAGAGCGAAGCGATTCGCGTCTCGCGCGACAAATAGCTGTACGACGCAGCGGCAGCACCGTCTTGCGGCAAACATCTTGTGCCGGAGTCCGGGTGTAAAGTCACCACTGCAACCGGGATGTACGGTACTGAACCGACCCGGTAATTGCGGGTGCCCTGTTCACGCAGGTGCGCTCCTCTCGCGCGAGGTCTGGCCAGCCGATTGCAGCCACCCGCATCCATGAGTTCAACACACTGGTCTCGACGTCAGTTCCTCAGAAATGCCGGCTATGCCGCGGGCGCGCTGCTCGGAACCTCCAGCTACGCCGCGAAGAATCCTCCGGGACCGCTCCCGAGCCCCGAGGCATCCGGGATCGAGCACATTATCGTGCTCATGATGGAAAACCGGTCGTTCGATCATTTCTTCGGTTGGATCCCAGGCGCGGACGGGAAGCAGGCCGGCCTCACTTATCTGGACAGGAACAACATCCCTCATTCCACCTATCACCTGACCGACTACCAAGGATGCGGGCATCTCGATCCCGATCACTCCTATGCGGGCGGGCGAATCGAGTACAACGGGGGTGCATGCGACGGATGGCTGCGCGCGAATAACGACGAGTTCGCGCTCGGCTATTACACCCAGGGAGACTTCGCCTTCTATGGCGACGCCGCAATGCACTGGACCGTCTTCGACCGCTATTTTTCGGCCACGATGGCGGGCACGTTTCCAAACAAGATTTACCAGTACGCCGCACAGACCGATCGTGCGGAGAATACCTTCGAGCCCTGCACGCTTCCGACCATATTCGACCTTATGGCGGCAGCCGGGCGCTCCGCGCGCTACTACTTCAGCGACGTGCCCTTCCTCGCGCTGTGGGGGTCGAAGTATGTACCGATCAGCCGGACATTCCCTTCCTTTCTCGAGGATTGCGCTTCCGGTGATCTACCCAATGTTTCCTTCGTGGACCCACGCTTTCTCGGTGAGGCGCAGGGGACGTCCGTAGACGATCACCCCTTCGCCGATATCCGCAACGGACAGGTCTTCATCAATCAGGTCTACAACGCCGTGGTGAGGAGTCCCGCCTGGTCCTCGACGGTGCTGTTCATCAATTACGATGAGTGGGGCGGCTTCTTCGACCACGTCCCGCCCACTGAAGCTCCCGACGTCAACGCTGCATTCGCCCTCCGCGGCTTCCGCGTGCCGGCCCTGATGATTGCGCCATTGGCAAGAAGTAATGAGCCTTCGAGCGGGATCTACGACCATACCTCGATTCTGAAAATGATCGAGTGGCGGTGGGGACTACCTTCGCTCACTGTTCGCGACGCGAGCGCGAATAACATCGCCGAGGCACTGGATTTCACAAAGGCTAAGCGCAACGCGCCATCGTACTCTGTGCCTCCCGGACCGTTCGGCGGTCCATGTATCGCGGCGGCCGCTCCGGTGACCGGCAAATGGGAACAGCTGTATGGGGTTGCGCGCTCCGCGGGATGGCCTATTTAATTTAGGCTTTGCCCATCGGTGCGGGGTGCGTTTTTCTACGGAACTCACAATTCCTTGTCGGTTCTCTGAGCTTGAGGGATCTCGCGATCGAGAGACTCGCGATACTTAATGCACCCGCGGAGGAATTGCGGCCACGCCGGAACGACCGGCAGCGCTGCGGCTCCTTCCGGCAGAAGACTCCAGAGCTTCGGATGATGCCAACAGAGGTCGTGCCCTGAACTGTCCCGGTGCTCGCGGATGCCGGCCCGGAGGCGTCTCACCTCTGCCACGAGTTCTGCACGGGTCATGTTCTCAACGTCATCATCCATGGTAGTTTCCCTCCAGGGTATTCATGATAACGTGCGCCGCCCGCGGTATCATGACTCTTCCATGAGAGTCGCCCGTATGAATCTCCTCGCGGCGTGCCTCGCCGTTGCCGCCCTCGCCTTCGCTTCCGACCGCGCGCCCCACATGCCGATGCCGGTGGTGTACTGGAACTCCGCGGAGCATGGCTGGCGCGCGAAGCCCGTACTCGCTTCGCGCCTCCTCGACCCCACTTCCCGCCCCGGCACCTGGACCATCCGGGGCAACGGCAAACTCACCTTCCCGGAAGATCGCGGTCCCATGGAAATCCGGCGGCTGCGCGTCGACGTGGACCTCCATTTCCCGCGCCCCGCCACAGGTAACGGCAACGGGCTCCCCAGGGTCAACCTGCGTCGTGCCTTTCCCGGCGAGGATTGGTCCGCGTACAATCGCCTCTCGTTCTGGGTCCGCGCCGATATCGCCGGCTTCCCCGTCCTCTCGCTGGGCGTGGTACTGCGCAACGACGGCAAGGAGAAGGTCCCCGACGTCTATCAGCGCGAGGGCCTGCACTATGTCACCATCCCCCACGGCCGATGGACCCGCGTCCAGTGGGAAATCACGCCGCTCGCCCGCGACAAAGTCGTCGCTATCGAATTCAGCCCGTGGGTGAACAAGCGCCTGGCCGACCCCGCCGACCGCTTCGCTTTCGAAATCGGACGCCTGGAACTCGAACGCGTGCCGCCCGACCACTACGAGGGTTGGAATGTCGCGCCCGGCAGGATCGCGTTCAGCCACAGCGGTTACCAGCCCGGCACGGCGAAGACCGCGCTAGCCAGCGGCCTTACGGCACGCGAGTTCACGGTGCTGCGCGATGATACCGGGGAGCCCGTCTGGCGCGGTCCCGTCAGTACCGTACAGACGCGCCTGGGCGAGTTCCAGCGGCTCGATTTCTCCGGCCTTCGCGCGCCCGGCGCGTACACCATCGAGGCCGGCAGCGTCCGCACGCGTACTTTTCGCATCGGCCCCGACGCCTGGCGGGACAGCATCTGGAAGACCATCAACTTCTTCTACGGGGAGCGCTGCGGCATGGCCATCCCGGGCATTCACGAGGCCTGCCACCGCGACTGGCAGGCCGTTCAGGGCAACCGTAAAATCGTCATGAATGGCGGGTGGCACGATGCCGGCGACCTCTCCCAGGGGCTCGTCAACACCGCCGAAGCCACCTACGCGATGTTCGCGCTCGCCGAACGCACGCCCGATCCCGCGCTCCGGGCACGCCTCATCGAGGAGGCGCGCTGGGGGCTCGACTGGGTGCTCAAGGTGCGGTTCGAGGGCGGCTACCGCATCGGCTTCGCCAGCATGAACCTGTGGACCAACGGGATCATCGGGGACGCCGACGACCGCACCCGCGAGGCCCTCAACAACCCCAACGTGAACTACCTGGCGGCCACCGCGGAAGGCATCGCGTACCGCGTGTTGAAGGACGCGGACCCGCAACTTGCCGCCCGCGCCCTACGTACCGCCGAGGACGACTGGCGCCAAGCCGTGGTGGGCCGCGAGACCCCGGAGAACCTCAGCACCCCGGCCTTCGCGGCTACGGAGATGGAACTGGCCGCGGTGGGGGTGCTGGCGTCGGTCGAACTCTACCGCGCCACCGGCGGGCAGGTATACGCCGACAAGGCACGGGAACTCGCGCGCGTGGTGATGGATTCGCAGCAGCGAACTTACGTCGGCAGCCGCTATCCTATGACAGGCTTCTTCTACAACGGCCCCGACAAGAAAGGCATCTTCCGCCAATTTCATCGCGCCAACGATCAGGCGCCCGCGGTGGCGATGGCGGCGCTCTGCGAGGCGTTTCCCGACCACGCCGACTGGATCCGCTGGTATGCTACCGCCGCGCTCTACGGCGAGTACCAGAAGCGCGCCGCCGCGACTACGGAGCCTTGGAGCGTGCTCCCCGCCTACATCTATCGCGATGACGAATGGAAGACTATCCCGGAGCGCGACCGCTACGAATCGAGCCGCGAAGCCTTCCGGGAACAGGTACTGCGCGGCATGCCGATGGGCGATGGCTACTACCTGCGGGCCTTCCCGGTGTGGTTCGCGAGGCGCGGCAATTATGGGGTGCTGCTCTCTCAGGCCAAGGGACTCTCGGCCGCCGCGCGCCTCGGCCGAACTGGCGACCCGGCAGCTTGAATGGGTGGTGGGGCGCAACCCATTCGTCCAGAGCACGATGTGGGGGGAGGGTTACGACTTCGCGCCGCAGTATACGCTGTCCTCCGGGGACATCGTCGGCTCGCTCCCGGTGGGAGTGATGACGCGCGGCAACAACGACCTGCCGTATTGGCCGGCACAGAACGGCTTCGTCTATAAAGAGGTGTGGGTGCATCCTTCGGCGCGCTGGCTATGGCTGATGGAGGACCTTCTGACGCCGCTTGAACAGCAGCCCGGTTTCCGCTTCACATCCACGACAGCCGCGGATGGTGAGGTCACCTTGAGGGTCGAAGGCAAGGGCGCTTTCGAGATCCGGGCGGACAATCTCAGAGTGCAGCGGGCGGGTGCGCTGGTGTGGAAGGGAAGGGTGGAAAACACCGGCGCGCCATGGGTGGCGGTGGCGGTGCCGGATGGCGATGTCTCGCGGAGGGCCGAAATCCTCGAGGATACACAAAGTAAGGCAGGGGTGCCCCGGTAAGGCCGCGACGAGCGCTCGAACGTACCTGCGGGAACAAACGCGGAGCTGATCACTCATCGCATTGAGATTGGCCCGGGCTTAGACGACCACGTGAACCGGGGAATTCCCCGACACGCTAACCCGATGCCGCAACTTACTTCTGACGATGCTGCTGGGCAGGGCTTGTCACCTCCACTTGCAGACTCGGTACGTACATTGGTGTTTCGCATGCACAAACCAGCCCGCCGAGATTCGATCAGGAGAACGGAATGCGCAACAGAAAGATTTGTACACGATTGATGTGGCTATTGGGACTGCTGATAGTTACAACCAGCACGAGCGTTCCCGGGAGATCGCAGGAGACTTCTACCTCGCGGGATGTAATAACTTCGACCGGAACAGTGGCGTCGTCAACGCGGAACACACTCGTTATAAGAGACGACGACGGCCAGTACAGGTTGTTTGTTTATGAGCGGGGCGCGAGCAGACCGGCAAAGATTGCGCCGGGTTCGCGAGTGCGGGTCACCTCGACGGCCAGCGACGAGCCCGGAGTTCGCGCGGCCAGTAATGTGGTGGTAGTGGAGGCCGCGGCGGCGCCGGGAGCCGTAGCGCCGGGAGCCGCAGGGCGTACGGGGACGGCGGAAGTTGTGCCGGCGGAGGTGCGCCGCCTGGAGCGGGACATCGAAAGGCAGGCGCGGCGCTACCAAGCCGGCGTACGTGCGGGCGTGGCGCTCGACCCCGAACTCGTGCTGGTGGGCGTTCACGCGCAGGTGGGTCCCTTCTTTAATCCCGACCTGTTCCTGCGTCCCAATGTGGAGTTCGCATTTGGTGAAGTCACGGCCATGTTCGGGCTCAACATGGAGGCTATCTACCGGCTGCCGATTTCGTCCAGGCAGGGCCGCTGGTCGACGTACTTTGGCCTCGGACCCGGGTTCAATTTCCTGCACCAAAACTTCGAGAGGACCGAGGGACGCAGCCGGATCGACTTTGGAGATTTTCATAGTGACCTGGGGTTGAATATCCTCGGTGGGATACGATATCGCAGCGGTATGTTCATGGAGCTGAAGGCGAGCGTGTATTCAGATCCGGCTCCGACGCTCCGAATGATCGTGGGCTACAATTTTTGACCAGCTCGCGGCCCCGACCACGATCCCGTAAACGGGCGCACGGGCGAGGTGTACTGAGATACGAAAGGGCCTGGTTGCGGCAGGCCCTCGATGTTGGTTGACGGCTATCTCTTCAGTTCGACCAGGATCACCTCAATCGGGGTGTTACCGAGATTTTCGGGAAGATGATCCATCGCCGGCATGGTCATTGTGGTTCCGGCTTTGATGTCGTGGTCTTCTTTCTTTCCGTCCGGATAAGTAAACCGGCACCGGGCATCGGTCATGAAGATGGCGACGGAAGCGGGATGAGTGTGCATTACGGACTTTTCCTTCGGTCCGTAGCGGGCTCGCAGGACTCGGACTTGATCGTTTTCGGTTTCCACGCGGTAGTGGTCGGGATCAACTGAGACGGGATCCCTTCCAGCAGTCGTTTGCGGTTTTGCCTGTGCCATAGCATTGGCTCCTTCTGAGTGGTTTGGTCAAGTATGGGGCGAAAACCAGGCGAGGACAACCCTTCAGGCCGGACGCGTGTCTGAATCCGTACGGGTGACGTCAGGCGCGCCCGCCGGCAGCGTAACGATGAACCGCATGCCCCGAGGGGTGTTGGGTTCGGCGGTCAGGGTTCCGCGGTTTTGGGTGACGATCTGGAGGGCGACGGCGAGGCCGAGGCCGGTGCCGTTGGTCTTGGTGGTGTAGAAGGGCTCGAAAATCTTTTCGAGTTCGGAGGCGGGGATGCCTTCGCCTTGGTCGCGGACTGAGATCCGGACGGCTCCTGAGGCGGGCTCCAAAGCGAGTTCCAGGTCGCCGCCTTCGGGCATGGCCTGGATGGCGTTGATGCTCAGGTTCAGGATGACCTGCTTGAGCTGCTCGGGGTCGCATTCGACTGGGGGCAGGCCGGGAGGGACGGTGCGGCGGATTTCGATCTGGCCCATGCGGGCGCTGTGGGTGACGAGGGCAATTACGGAATCGAGGACGGTAGCGAGATCCACGGTGCGTAGTGCCGGGCGGCGGGGGCGGGCGAAATCGAGCAGGCCCGTCAGGAGCCGGTTCAGGCGCTGCACTTCCTTTCGGATGATGGAAAGCGATTTGCCGCGGATCTCGCTGGGGGTGCCGGGCTGCTCAAGCAGGTTGGCCGCGCCCTCAATGCTGCCGAGCGGATTGCGGATCTCGTGAGCCAGGCTGGCGGAGAGCTGCCCGATGGCGGAGAGGCGGTCGGCGCGCTTGATCTGCTCAAAGCTGTCCTGCAAATCGCGGTTCGCCTTGGCGAGTTGCGCGCTGGTAAGTTCCAGTTGACGGCGCTGTCGCTGGCCGCGGTCGGCGAGGGCTCCGGTGACCGAACCCACCAGGAAGAATACGATGATCTCGGCATACTGATTGCCGGCGTACTCGGGCATGTGATGCCAGCTCATGGAGATGTGGGGGATGTAGGAGACCGCCGCCAGCCCCGCCGCGAGGATGCCACCGCGCCATCCGAAATAGAGAGCGGCGTAGACGATGGGGAGGTAGTAGAGGCGCTGGAAGACATTGTGCCAGAGCAGCAGCGAGGGTGGCGTAAGGTAGTGCAACAGGGCCGCGATGCCGATTCCCGCCGCAGTCACCCCGGCGCGCGTCCATTGGGCCTTGCCGGTTTCCACAGGTACTTCGATTATAGCCGCCATGGCATGGCGCGGCCCAGGACGGCAATGGCAGCCATTACGGCGGGCACGTAGCGGCGGGTCTTCAGGAGTGCTTCAAGGCGGCTGTCGATCGAGGCGAGAGTCTGGGCTAAGGCCGCGGAAGTCCCGACGAGCAGCAATGCCAGGATGGGGCGCACATCCCCAGGAGTGCAATCGGCGTGCCGCGAAAAAAGCGCGCAACGGCTTGATAACGGGTCAGGCGGGTGGCCGAAATGGCGCAATGGGCACGCGCGTGTGCCCGGGATGAGTCACAGACCTAGTCTATCGAGCTTGGTTAATCAACCGTTCGTAGCTTGCAATCTCCGCGCGGTTCCACGCAACGCCAGGGGTCTGGTGCGTGCGGGTGACGGACATCCGTTCAGCCTCTTCTCCCGTTCCCCGGGCGTTATGGCTCGGGTCAGGTAGAACGCACGCACCACGTCGTTGCTGCTGCCCGCTAGTTTCGCCTGCCAACTACTACGTCCACATCGCGCGGGCCGAGTGTCCGTTCACGCCCCTGGAAAGAAAAACGCACCGTCCGATAGGAAGCATTGAACAGAGTGTATACGGTCTCCTGGTCCCCGCTGAAGCGATTGATGAAAACCGCGGGGTGGGTCGAGGCGACCAGCGGATCAGCGGTGCCGCCAAAGGCCGCCGCGTGTTCCTTGAGGATGGCGCGGGACCGGCGGATGAATTGCAGTAGGTCCTCTCCGTACCAGGTCTCCGCGTGGCCTTTGAGCCAGAGCCCGTTGCCGTGCCACAGGGACAGCCGGAAGTCTTCCGCCGGCAGTGCGCGGGGATCGATTCCAATCGAGAGCATATCCCAGAGCCGGATGTCGGGGAATGCGAACCTCCACAGGTTCAGCTTTAACGGTGAAAGCGCCCGGTTCGCGAACGGGAGGTTGTAGCAGAAGGCGGCGTCGAAATAGGGAGCGGCGGCATCCGGCGGGGTCTCTTCGATGTAGATCATGGTGTCCCGCATTCCCGCCGCGTCCAGCGCCTGGCGCACCCGGCTGGTCATGGCCAGCTCACCGCGCAGCGTTTCGAGGCCCGGCGGATGCCCGTGCGCAGCCGAATAGCATGTCATGCGGCCGAAACCGTACTCGTCCAGATAGACACCTGCCGCCCCGACGTCGCGCGCCACCGTCGCCACGCGGTCGCTGAGGTACTGCTGCCAGTCCTGAACATATGGGCACGCGAACAGTTCCGCCCCGCCTTGCCACCAGCGGCCCTTTCCGCCTTCGAGGATGAGTTGCCATTCGCTGCCGTGCCGGCGACCGACCTTGGAGTTCTTGTCGATCAGATAGCCTTCGAAGTACAGCCCCGTCGGAATGCCCGCCTTTGCACCGGCGGTTAGGTTGCGCCGCAGGTCGTCGGTTCCGCCCAATTCGATGGGATAGTCGCCCACGCGGCCGGCCGTATCCGACAGCGCCCACCCGGAGATATCGATGAAATCGATGCCACCGAAGAGTTCGCCGTCGCGAATCAGCTCATCGTAGGTGTAGCGGTTGTTGCGTGTGTCAAACAGGCGGCCACTTCCGCCCACCGGGTAATCGCGGCGCGCCCAGAAGGCCGAACGCAGCCAGGAGGGCCGCGGCCCTTTGGGTTTGTACCAGGTGGTGAGCCATTTCCGGTAGATCTCGAAGCCCTGGCGCCAATCGCCGCCGTGCATGGTCACCTGGGCGTCGGGTGGCCGAAAGGTCTCGCCGGGTGCCAGCCGCACAACATACTCGACTTCCGCCTGAACACTTGCTCCGGTCTTGTTTAATCGGAATTTCTTCCGCCGGCCGGAGGTGTCCTGCACCATTACGCAGGTGCCGCGGTTGGCCGCGGGGGCAAACACGTCCACGAACTGAAGCGGAAACTCGCCGCTGTACGTCGCCTCCAGCGGTTTCTCTTGGCGAGAAATGACCGCTCCTTGCCTGGGAAACAGGTAGTAGACGTCGGCAGGGTCGGCGGCCGGGCTGATGTTCACCGAGGGAAACGCGAGCGTAAACTCCTGGACCTCGCTGCTCACGTTCTTCACCACCAGCGAGAGCCTGCGCCCGCCGGCTCCCTTGTCTTCGCGGAGTTCGGCCTCGACGGCTTCGCCGGGCGCTTTCCTGCCCGCCAGGGCCGCCAGCCTGTACGAGCTCTTGAACTCCGGCTCGCCGGAGGGCTGGCCTGCGGCAGGCGAGACCAGGCGCAACACTTCCTCTTCGCGAGGCTCGGGCGCACCCTTCTGCGAAAGCCCGGCCGCGAACAGCACCAACTGCATGTGTGGGCTGCGGTCCATCAGTTCGATCGAAGCGATGGGGCGCGACGGCTCCACGCTCAAAACGTAAAGCGCGGATCTGCGATTGAGCACTGCGTGGCGGCGCTCCGCCAGCAGCATCGGAAACTGTTCCTCCTCGGATCCATCCGCATATTTCACGCGGGCCAGCACAAATGCTGTCTCACCGCTCTCTTTGAGCTCCTTGCTGCGCCAGCCGCCGGCGGAACCGACCAGCCACCCGGCAACACCGGCGAAGTGCGCCGAGAGACTGAGGTAGAGAGCGGCGCCCTTGCGGCCGCCGCCCTCGATGCGGATGCTTTGGCGGCCGCGTAGCGAGGTCGCCGGAGAGCCCGCGCAGACGAGCGGTCCCCGGGCCGTAAGCTTCTCTACGTTCTCCGGCAGAGCCGGTCCGGCCGCGTTGCACGGAAAGACGTCCGGATCGCCGCGGAACTGAAGATCATCGATCTCCAGCCGCGCTCCATCCGGCAATGAGAACTGCAACTGGTCGATTTGCGCGCTGAGCACCTTCCCGCGCAGATCGATGTCGAGGGTATGGATGCCACCGTCCGACACCAGGTCCCGTGCCGCGGCCGCCACCACTGGACGGCCTGCGACGAAGGGGTTCTCGATATTGTTGGCCCCCGGCGTCACCGGCCCGACGCTGCCGGGTCGCAGCGTCAGGACGGCAGCGTCGGTCTTCGGGAGGCCCGAAGCCCGATAGCGCAGGCGAAGCGTGTGATAGTCATAAACCCAGATCGGCTCGGCCGATTGCCGCCACTCACCGGGTCCCTGGTATTTCAGCCCCTGTTGCCGGTACCCGATGACAAGCTCTTCGCCGTAGCCCAAACCGGCCAGAATCAGCAACGAAAGTATAGTTCTCATGGCTACCAAAGCAGCTTGACGGCGAATTGGAGTTGCCGGGAAAAATTCACCTGACTCGTGATCACCCCAAAGCTCGCCGAACCGACTGTGGAATTGGGGGCTCCGAAGGCAACCCGGTTGAACAGGTTGAACGATTCCGCCCGGAACTGTAGCTTTAGGCTCTCCAGGATCTGGGTGTCTTTGTAAAGCGACAGATCGAAGTTGTTGCTGCCGTGCGTGCGAACGTCCGGCAGCGCGGCGGTGCCCACGAATTCGAGCGTTTCACGAAGCCGGAAGGCCGAGGTGTCGAACCAGCGTTGCCGTGTCCTCTGGTCTTTGGGCAGGAAAGCACTCCGTCCCAGGCTCTCTCCGCTGGAAAGGGTGATAGGGACTCCGCTTTGCGCGGTGTAGACCGCATTCGCCTGCCAGCCTTCAACCAGTTTTCCGGGCAGACCCTTGGCGTTCGAGAAGAACATGCCGTTCTTGCCGAAGGGCAGCCGGTAGGAACCGCTCACGACGAATCGCTGGGGTGCGTCGTAAGCCGACAGCCGGCGTGTCAGTTGCGGGTCGTTCGCATTCAGGTATGAGGTCTCCTCGGTCAACTTGCTCAGCGTGTACGCGGCCAGGAACGACAGCCCCTTGGAAAAGCGCTTGGTAACCTTGGCCTGAAGAGAATCGTACTTGGTTGAGCCTATGTTCATGCTCATCATGGTGACGCCGGTGAACTGCGGATAAGGCAGCAGCAGTTGGCCGCGGGTGGTATTGGCCAGACTCAGGCTGCCTGCGTTGATCAATCCGAAGAACGGATTGGCCACCGAGTCGCTGAGCATGTTTCGCTTCGTATTGATGAAATTCTGGCGTGCCTGCACCTGAATTTCCCGCGGGGTGGCATTCAGGGCTACGGAGACCGGCGAGTCGTTGGTGCGTGTGCCGGAGTAAGCAGTCTCGACGAGAATCTGTCCGGGCAGTTGCCGCTGGATCCCGAACTGGAACTGTTGCGTCCACAGTTGCTGCCGTGAGACGTTAAAGACGCTGACGGCCTGGCCGATGTTTGTGAGCAATGCCTGGCTGGAGCCGACCGGAGGCGTAATGCCGTTCGGGAAGGGGTTGCTCAGAACGTCCACCGGTGTCACGCCATTCACTGTCGTGATCCACGAGGTAGTCGAGCTGAAGCCGTAGCTGGGTAGACTCAGTGCGCCCCCCACCTGGCCGGACGCGCCCTCCGGCGTCGTAGGGCCGTAGAAATGCCCATAACCGCCGCGAATCACGGTCTTGGGAGTGAGGCTGTAGGCGAAGCCGACGCGCGGCGAGACGTTGTTCCGGTCGATATTCGTGAGAGCGCGAGGCGAGCCGTTCTCGCCGGTGAACAGCAGACCTCCTTTTACCCGAAACTGCGAGGCCGGCAATTCCGGAATGGGGCTAGCGGTGTACTTCGCGATGGCCTGCGCCTCGATCGGGCTGGCGACGGTGACATCAAAGCCGCGATTGAGGCGGTTGTAACGCTCGGTCTGCGCGCCTTCCCACTCATAGCGCAGCCCCACGTTTATCGTCAGCTTCGGAGTGAGGCGGATGTCGTCCTGGAGGTACATCTCGTAGTACGGAATCTGGCGTGCCAGGGAGGAGGCATACGTCATCGAGCCGCTGGCTCCCAGGCCCAGCAGCATGGAGGCGACTGAGTTCCCCGCGACGGAACTGGCCACCTGGGGATTGGGGCCGCGGGTGAACCCCCCGTCGAAGGCGTAGGCTCCGGGGTTAGTGCCGCCCGGCCCGCTGGTGTGGCGATAGAGCCGCGCGCCGAAGCCTGCCCGCAGCGCATGGCGCTCTTTCTGCTTGAACATGCTGACGCGCGCGAAGTGCGTATCGCCGGCGCTGGCATCCTTGTTGAAGCTGCCGAAACCGGTGTAGCCGGACGCGGTCACCTGTGGGATGGCCGGCCGATCGATGGTCCCGACCAGCGAGGAGGGCCAGCCCAGCGTGGAAGCATCGAAGCCATAGCTGTCGGATATAGCCACCGCGCGGTAGCGCGACAATCCGTAGCGGAAGTCGAGTACGGTGGTCGGATTCAGGGCGAACGTGTGGTCAAGTGCCACGCCGGGGGAGTAGCGGTTGACGCCGCGGCTGGTAGCGCCGCTCAGAAACTCGCCGCCGCCCCGGACATAGAAGTGCCGCCAGAAATAGCGCACAAACATCTGGTGGCGGCTGCTGAACTGGTGATCCACTTTGAAAATAACTCCGTTGTCCAGCACGGGATCCTTGTAGGACAGCGGGTAGTTACTGATATGCGTGATGGCGTCCCCGGTGGCCGAGGGCCGCGGGTAAATTCCCAACAGGGCCTTCGCAACCGGATTCTGGCGGTCGGCGGGTATAACGTTTCCCGGGAACGGGTCGCGGACGTACGCATTGCCGACCAGGCGGGTCGTACTCGGATCATAAATGGTGACCGGCGTGGCCTGGCCCGCGACACGGGTAAACGTCTGGGAGAAATCGCCCGCGCGCTCGAGATCGGTGGGTACCGTGCTGACGAATGAACGGGGCACACCCTCGCGCGACCCGTCGTAAAGGACGAAGAAGAACGTCCGGTTCTTGCCGTTGTAGATATGCGGGATGTAGACCGGCCCGCTCACCGATGCGCCGAACTGGTTATAGGCGAACTGCGGCTTCTTGGCGGCGAAAAAATCCCGCGCGTTGAAAACGGAATTGCGCATGAACTCGAACGCCGTACCGTGGACCGTGTTGGTTCCGGATTTCGTGGAAGCATTGAGCACACCTCCGAGGAAGCGGCCGAATTCGGCGTCAAACGAGTTCGTTTGCAGCTTGAACTCCTGTGTCGCTTCAACGGAGGGCACGTAGTCCACCGCGTTGTTGTCGCTGGTGGTCGGAACGCCGTCGAGGAGGTACTCGTTATATGCGCTGGGAGCGCCGGACATGCTCATGGACGCGATGCCGCCGGTATCGCCCGCCGCTGTGTAGCGCATGAAGGAGATGCTGTTGTCGCGGGCGGTGGTCATCACCCCGGGAACGGTCAGCATGAGGTTATAGCCGTTACGGCCATTCAGGGGGATGTCCTCGATCGTCTGTCTCGAGACGACCTGCCCCACCGAGGCGCTGCTGGCGTCGAGCAGTGGCGTCTCAGCCGTCACTGTAACGCTTTCCGCCTGTGCCCCGAGTACGAGTGCCACGTCCACACGCACACGATCCTGAACCCGCAGGCTGATGCCGTCCCGCACGTACGTACGGAATCCGGTCCGCTCCACTTCCAGCCGGTACCGTCCCGGCGGTAGAAACGGGAGGGTATAGTCTCCGGTTTCAGTCGTGACCGCGCGGTACTGCATGTTAGTCTCGACCTGCGTGGCGACGAGCGAGGCACCCGGTACCGGCGCACCGGAGGGATCGGCCACGCGGCCCACCAGCGTGGCGCGAAACTCCTGCGCCCACGCCCCCGCGCTGAATAGCAGCATCAGGGCCAAAACCGGGGCCAAGATGGGTCGCATGTGTCCTGAGCTTGAACGAGTCAAGAGACGAGCAGCGACAACGCCGCCGGCACCTGTCAACGGGCGCCCGGCCGACTCTTTCAACGATAACGTTGCACTCATGAAATCTCCTGTCAACTGTTTGACTGAACCTTCGATTTAGGCCTGCACCCGGTACTAGCGCACTCTTTTGGAGTGCATACTGGCGGTGTAGATGTCCCCGCGATAGGCTGTGACCGCGAGTTCCACCGGTATATCGTTAACTGTGTAACTCTTCCTTTTGATCACGAGAAGCGCGAGTGTGGCGTGAATCTCGAGCAACCGGCGATGCAACTTGTCCGGTGGAACAGCGGAGACCTCCTGGTCGCACCACCGCAACTGAATCCCATAATGCTCTTCAAGAACCTTGTAAACCGATTGAGTGGCAAGATCGAACCGCTCCAGATTGGGGAACAGTGGGGCTGGCAATTCCACTCTTTCCAGGGCTACGGGGACGCCATCGCCCAGACGGAGCCTCTTAATGTCGTAGACAGGATCCGACTCCGCCAAACCGAAAAACTCGCGGGTAGCGGGACATGGCTTCGCGAGACGAAAGGAAAGCAGGCGGGAAGAGGCGGCCTTACCGCGTGCGACCATCTCCTCGGTAAAGCTGCGCATCTCCGGCAGGTTCTTATCGACCCGGGAAGGCGCCACAAATGTACCCACGCCGCGGCGACATTGAATCAGCCCCTCGCGCTCAAGGAGTGCGTACGCTTGGCGCAGAGTCATCTTGCTCACCCCAACGTGTTCGCAC
This sequence comes from Bryobacteraceae bacterium, assembly GCA_035561075.1. Lineage (GTDB taxonomy): Bacteria > Acidobacteriota > Terriglobia > Bryobacterales > Bryobacteraceae > JAMCRM01. The sequence goes on along the minus strand of DATMYF010000006.1, from coordinate 247 downwards.
ATAACCCGCTCCGGAGGGAAATGCGTGCCAACGGGCATGGAGATATCCTTCAAAACGTGACGGATGGCTTCACTGATCTGCAGGTAAACAGGGATGGGGCTGTCTTTCTGGACGCGAGCGGCGATCAATGCCTCGATGCTGCAACCGGGGATTGATTTCATTTCCATATTTCTAGTTGTCTATACTGGCCATCTAGTCTACTATACAGGTGTCTTGGGGGTCAAAGGTCTTTTTGTGTGTTATGCCG
>DATMYF010000005.1:0-6592 GCA_035561075.1 Bryobacteraceae bacterium | reverse complement strand
GGGAATGAAGTCCGGGTGACCACCGACTCCTTCCCCGGCAAAGTCTACAAGGGCCGGGTGAGTTTCATCTCCTCGGAAGCCGAATTCACCCCCAAGCAGATCCAGACTCAGGAAGAGCGCGTGAAGCTGGTCTATCGGGTGAAGATCGACGTGGAGAACCCCGGGCGCGAACTGAAGAACAACATGCCAGCGGACGCCGAGATCGTGGTGCCCTAATGGAACCGATCATCCGCACCCGGGAGCTCACGCGGCGCTTTGGAGCGTTGACGGCCGTGGACCGCCTGACGCTCGACGTCGCCCCGGGCGAGATCTTCGGCCTGGTGGGTCCGGACGGCGCCGGCAAGACCACTACGCTGCGGCTGCTCTGTGGCCTGCTGGCCCCCGATTCCGGGGATGCCCACGTGGCGGGCATTGACGTGGCGCGGCACCCCCAGGCCGTGAAGGACCATATCGGCTACATGGCGCAGAGATTCGGCCTCTACGGCGACCTCACCGTGGACGAGAACATGGTCTTCTACGCGGACCTGTTCGGCATTACCGGGCGCGACCGCCAGGACCTTTCCGCGCGCCTCCTCCAGATGACCCGCATGGAGCCCTTCCGCGACCGCCAGGCCGGCCGGCTCTCCGGCGGCATGAAGCAGAAACTGGCGCTCATGTGCACGCTCCTGCACCGGCCCCAGATCCTATTCCTTGATGAGCCCACCAACGGCGTAGACCCCGTTTCCCGCCGCGACTTCTGGACCATCCTCTATCAACTGCTGAAGGACGGCATCACCATCTTCATGACCACCGCGTACCTGGACGAAGCGGAGCGCTCGAACCGCGTGGGCCTGATGCACCGGGGGCGGCTGATCCGCTGCGATTCACCCGACGAGCTGAAGCGCGGCGCGGCATCGCTCGAAGACGTTTTCATCCAGGTGATCGGGGAGGCGGAACGCGCATGAGCCACGCTGTCGAAGTAGAGCGCCTGGTGAAGCGCTTCGGCGCGTTCACCGCGGTGGACGACGTCTCGTTCCAGGTTGCCAAAGGCGAAATTTTCGGCTTCCTGGGACCCAACGGAGCGGGGAAATCCACCACCATCCGGATGCTCTGCGGCCTCCTGGGGCCGACCTCCGGGCGTGCCTCCGTGGGGGGCTTCGACGTGGCGACGGAGCCCGAACGGATTCGCGAAAACATCGGCTACATGTCGCAGAAGTTCTCGCTGTACGACGATCTAACGGTTGCCGAAAACATCGATTTCTTCGCCGGGGTTTACGGCGTCGCGCGCGAAAGGCGGCCGGAGCGCAAGGCGTATGTGCTGAAGATGGCCAATCTGGAGGAGCGCCAGAACGACCTCACCCGGCAGCTTGCCGGGGGCTGGAAACAGCGGCTGGCGCTCGGCTGCGCCATCCTGCACGAGCCCCCCATCCTGTTCCTGGACGAGCCCACCTCGGGCGTCGACCCCATCGCGCGGCGCGCCTTCTGGGACCTGATCTATCAACTCTCCGCCGCCGGCCGCACGGTCTTCGTCAGTACGCATTACATGGATGAGGCGGAATACTGCCACCGCCTGGCCCTGATGTACCGCGGCCGCATTATCGCCATGGGCGCCCCGGGGGAGTTGAAGCGCCAGCTTGACGGCCACGGACTGCTGCGCCTCGATTCGGCCGATCCGCTCGAGACCATGCGGACCGTCGAGAGCCTGCCGGGCGTGCGCGATGTGGCCGTCTTCGGCGGCGGGCTGCACGTTACGGTGGAAGAACCCGGCCCGGTGATGGAACGCATCCGGGAGGCGCTGGGCGCGCGGCATCTGGCGGTGCGACGCCTGGAACCCATCGAGCCGTCCATGGAGGACGTTTTCGTGGCCCTTATCGAGGCCGAGGAGCGTAAAACCGCATGATCAGCTTCCGGCGAACCCGTGCCGTTTTCATCAAGGAGTGCCGCCACATTCTGCGCGACGTGCGCAGCCTGATTATGGCGTTGGCGGTGCCGCTCCTGATGCTGCTGCTGTTCGGCTTTGCCCTAAGCCTGGACGTGGACCGCATTCCCACCCTCATCTACGATGCCGACCGCACCGCCGCCAGCCGCGAACTGATCGAGCGCCTGGCCGGCTCCCCCTACTTCGATATCAAGGGCTACGTGGATACCTACCGGCCAATCGAGGCGGGCATCGACCGTGGCACGGTGCTGATGGGGGTAGCCATCCCGAGGGACTATGGCAAGCGCGTAGCCGCGGGCGACCGCGCAGAGGTCCAGATCCTCATCGACGGCAGCGATTCGAACAGCGCCGCCATCGCTATGGGGTATGTTGAGTCGCTGGTCGGGAACTACTCGTTCGAGCTACGCTCAGACGCCCTCAGCCGCAAGGCGGGGCGGCGGTTCGAGCCCCCTATCGATCCCCGGCTGCGGGTCTGGTATAACAGCACCCTCCAGTCGCGGAATTATGTGGTGCCGGGGCTGATCGCGGTGATCATCATGATCATCGCGGCGCTGCTGACGTCCCTGACCATCGCACGGGAATGGGAGATGGGGTCCATGGAGCAACTGCTCTCGACACCCCTGCGGCCGAGCGAACTGGTGGCGGGTAAGATGTTCGCCTTCTTCCTGCTGGGCGTGGCAGACATGCTGATGGCCGTGGGTGTGGGGGTGCTGGTGTTCGGGGTTCCGCTGCGCGGCAGTATCGTGTTGCTGGCGGGGACGGCCTCGGTGTTCCTGTTTGGCGCGCTGTTCTGGGGGATTTTCATTTCCGCCGCCACGCGCTCGCAGTTGATGGCCTACCAGATCGGGCTGATCACATCGTTTCTGCCGGCATTCCTGCTTTCGGGATTTGTCTACGCCATCGAGAATATGCCGGCGCCCATCCAGGTGCTCTCGCACATTTTTCCCTCACGCTATTTCGTCACTATCCTGAAGGGCATTTTCCTGAAAGGCGTGGGGCTGGAGGTGCTTTGGCCCCAGGCGCTGGCGCTGGTGATCTACATGGCGGTGGTGTTCATGCTGGCCACCAGCAAACTGAGACAGAGGATCGCCTGATATGTGGGAACGGATTCGGGAAATCATCAAGAAAGAGTTCCGGCAGGCGCTCCGGGAGCCGCGCATGAGAGGGGTGCTGTTCGTGCCCCCGCTGCTGCAGTTGATCATCTTCGGCTATGCCGTGAACCTGGATGTGGACAGCGCTGCCATGGCGTGGATCGACCAGGACCGCACGCCGCAGAGCCGCGAACTGCTGGCCGGCTTCGAGGGTTCCGGACGCTTCCGAATCGAGGCCACGCCGAATACCGAAGCCGAGGTGCAGGCGCTGCTCGATCGCGGTGAGGTGGTGGTGGCGGTCAACGTGCTGCCGGGTTTCGCGCGGGATATTGAGCGCGGCCGAACCGCCGCCGTCCAGGTCCTGGTGGACGGCACCAACTCGAATACTGCGTCACTGGTTTCAAGCTACGCGGGCCAGATCGTCGCGCGCTACTCCGCGGATGCCATGGCGACCCAGCAGAAGGCCCGCATGATGGCGCGCCGCACCGCGGCGGACATGACGGCCCCGGAGGTGAACGCGCGCAGCCGCGTCTGGTTCAACCCGGACCTGCGCAGCCGCAACTACTTCGTCCCCGGAGTGATGGTGAACATCATCATGCTGGTCACCTTGATGTCGACCGCGCTGGCCATCGTGCGGGAAAAGGAAATCGGCACTATGGAGCAGCTCATGGTGACGCCCATCCGGCCCATCGAACTGATGCTCGGCAAGATGCTGCCGTTCGCGGTGGTGGGGCTGCTTGACGTGGCGCTGGTGACGGGAGTGGCGCTGGCGCTTTTCCGCATCCCCTTCCGCGGCAGCGCGCTGGTGCTGCTGGTTTCGGCTATGCTGTACCTGCTCACCACGCTTGGGGCGGGGCTGTTCATCTCCACCATCTCCCATACCCAGCAGCAGGCCATGATGGCCACCACGTTCTTTACGATGCCGGCATTCATGCTGAGCGGTTTTGCCTTTCCCATCCGCAACATGCCGGAAGTGGTGCAGTGGGTGACGTATCTGAACCCCTTGCGCTACTTTATGGAGATCACCCGGGGGGTGTTCCTCAAGGGCACCGGCGCGGATGTGCTGTGGCCCCAGATGCTGGCGCTGCTGATATACGGGGTGACGGTGATGTACTTGAGCGCGGCACGTTTCCACAAGCGGCTCGACTAGGCTCAGAAACGCGTCCCGCGCGGGCCGCGAACATACTGGGGTGCGCGCAACGTCCGAGTGGCTCGTCATCCGCCCACGGCTGGTCGCCGCGGAATGCAGTTCAGCGTGTCGGCCGCAAACCGGGGAAGTAACTGATTCCCACCAGCTTCCGGTAAGGCCGTTTTTGTCAGCTACAGGCTGATTTCGGGCCGCTTCGTCTTTGCTTTCAATGCCATAAGCCGATGTAGGACTACGGCGTTTTACGACCACTATAGTGTCGCCACCGACGTTTGGCAGCCCTTGATCGGCCAGAGTAAGAGGGAATCGACCCGCTCTCGTTAACGGGCGGTATCCAACTGAACTACTCGGATTGAAGCTCTCGCAGCCACATTCGCTGTCAGTTTTACCGCAGCGCCTTGGTCCAAGAAGCGACTTACGAAGCCTGGGTCTTCGAGGTCAGCGTGTTCTACGTCGTCCCAAGCGAGCAACCTGTATTCTCCCGGCGGTACAGCGGTTATATGAAATGCTCCGCCTTCGGTGCTTTTAACCGACCTGACGGCGATCTTGCTTTCAGTTGAGACTAGCGCGACAACCGCTCCCGAAACAGGCCGCTCGTCTTGGAGAAGCGTCGTCCCATCTAACGTGCCCCCATCGACGCCGATGACGATATCCAGCGGCGCCCCTGCTGTATATTCGATCTCCGTATCGGGCGACACGTTCTTTCCGCCGTGCTGCATCGATGCGACGTAGCAACGCTCGGGAAGCCCTGTGATCGAGACGACGAACCTGGCGAAATTCCCTAAAGGGCTCGTCCAAAGGCGGGCTTTAAGGTCGTCGCGCAGTTTGACGTCAACCGCGCGCACGGAACCTGAATCAAGGTCGGTTGCTCGGAATGACAGCGAAATCCCTTTAGGGTTCAGCCTGCGCTCGGCCGGTTTGGCTGTTACGCTGATCAGAGCCTCGTTAGCCGGCGGGCCGAGGAGCAAATCGTCGATATCCCGATCTCTCAATTCCACACGGTGGCTGGACAACGAGTAGTCCCACCCGGACCGCCCGTAGGCGATGTACGAGCCGGGAGGGATACGGCTGAGATCAAATTGGTACTCCGGCGGTCGCACAGAGAAAGTTGCGAACACCCTGGTAGGGTCCGATGCATCCACAAGGGTTATGGAAGCCGGACCTTGGCTCGGGGTCGGCTGGAATCTGCCGCGCACGTGAAACAGGCGTGTCGGGGCGACCCGAAGATCTATGCGGCCGATATCTCCGCCACCCAGAATCGCTATCTCCCCGGCTTTCAATAGATCGGGCGAGTCGGGGTAATAGGTGGTTCCATATCCGATCTCGGTGCCGGAGGTGGATTCGGCCCGTTCGAATCTCGGGGCAATGCATCTGACCAGATACCGCCCGTCGTCAAGCCTCGGAATCCGGTATTCTCCATTGTCGAGAGTGATTGCGGAGGCCGCCTCAACGAGCCGCGGCACGCCAGCGTCATGACCAATTCTCCTCATGGCGGATACCCGTGCGCCCTCGATGGGTTCGCCATCGACGTCGATCACGCGTCCGGTGATTAATCCCTGCGGAGCGAGACGTAGAACGATGTCCTTCACGTTCTCGTTTTGCTTGATCGATACCCGGCCGCCCCGAGGTTCGTACTTGCTTGCGCCGTATCTCGCACTTGCGTAGCCGCTTTTATCGGCTGACAGCGCCCAATCGCCCGAGTCCAGATTCGTGAACACAAACCGGCCCTCTTCGTTGGTTTGCTGGACGCGTTGATTGTCCGTAATCTCGCTAGGATGGCTAGGAAGCTGTCGGAGTCTCACAATCGCATTTCTCACCGCCGCTCCGGTCGACTGGGCAAGAACACGACCTCCAATCGAGGCACACTGAGTGGTGTCTTGTAACCCCAGTACAACGGTTGCAAAGACCACGAGATAACCAGCGCAGGAAGTCACTCTCGGAGTTCTGGGCTGCATAGGCTTAGATCATAGCGCGCGGCACTGGTGGGTGCGTCGCTAGTATGCGTGCGCTTTCGGCACTGATTCGGGCTTTGTGGTCGATAAGTGGGGTTTACCGAAAGTGACTCGCCACACCTTTCCGGTATGGCAGTTCTTAGGTCTTGACGCGGATCGAACCGAGAATCACAAACTGAGGTTCCCCGGATCGGGCCGGGTCGTGGACAAGCTCGATGTGCATTTCAAACATCCTCCTCGCGGCTGCCAAATGCATCTTCCTTTGCTTCCTCACGCTGTGCTTCAACAACGGGGCCGGGTTCAAGATGGTAGCCTCGCTCGCACGGTAGACCATTCGCGAATCTGCGATAATCCGACGGGCCGGTGGTTTGAGATCCTGGAGGCTATGCGAATCCTGTCCCTGGCAGCACTGTTCTGCGCCGCGGCTGCCGCGCAGACCTTTCCCGAACCTCCCCCGCTTGTGCGTGTCATCCGCACTCTGGCG
>DATMYF010000004.1:0-8563 GCA_035561075.1 Bryobacteraceae bacterium | reverse complement strand
CCCAACCCCCATTCCGTACCCCAGGAGAGCGGCGCCAGAGGCCGCCGTCCGTGCTACCGTGTTCCCAGGAGGTCGATATGCGATCCCTCTCCAAAATCCTGCTGCCGGTCGATTTCTCGGAGCGCTCGCTCGGTGCGGCCCGTTATGCACGTCTTATGGCGTGTCGATTCGGGTCTGAACTGACGCTGCTGCACGTGCTGACGCCGCCGCACTACGAGTTCGGCGCGCTGGAAATCGGTGGCTCCATGCTCACCGAGCTTTACACCAGCCGTTCGGCCCAGGTGGAGAAGGAACTGGACGGCTTTCTTCAGGCGGAACTCTCCGGCATCAACGTGCGGCGGCTGGTGCTCGAGGGCGATCCGGCCCGGCGCATCGTTGAATTCGCGCACCAGGAACAAATGGGTCTGATCATCATGCCCACCCATGGCTATGGGCACTTCCGGCGATTCATCCTGGGCTCCATCACGGCCAAGGTGCTGCACGACGCCGATTGCCCGGTCTGGACCGGGGTCCACATGGAGGAGGCGCCTCCGGCGGATGCCCCGGTATTGCGCGAGATACTTTGCGCCATCGACCTGGGCCCGCAATCCGGCAAAACGCTCGAATGGGCGGCGGCGATCCAGAAGGGATTCGGCGCCCGCCTGACGGTGATTCACGTTCCCACGTGTTCGGCGGATAGCGCGACCCATCCGGCGCCGGACCACCGTGCGGAGATGGAGGCGCGTGTCCGGAGCGACATTGCGGCTCTTCAGGAGCAGGCCGGGACGCAGGCGGAAGTCGTCATCGAACCCGGCGATCCTCCAAAAGTTATCTGCGGTGCTGCGGCGCGGCTGAGGGCGGGGTTGCTGGTGATCGGGCGCGGGTCGGCCGGCGGCGTCTTCGGCCGGCTCAGGACCAACGCATACGCCATCATCCGGCAGTCGCCCTGTGCCGTAGCGAGCGTCTGATCCTTCAAGATTCCGGCCAGGGTACCGATAAGCGAAATTGAGGTTCGCTTTCACGGTCGATGCCGGATAAACAAGGAATACGGCTTACCCTCGCGCAGCCGGGCTGCGCCACGCAGGCGCCATGTTGATTGTGATCGGGTTGCTGTGCGTTTTCGCCGCGGTCCTGGGCGGTTTCGCGATGGAGAAAGGCAACCTGCTGGTGCTGTTGCAGCCATCGGAGTTGCTGATCATCTGCGGGGCGGCGATCGGGATTGTGCTGGTTTCGAATCCTCCGCGCCAAATGCGCCAGACGTGGCGCGCCGTGCAGACGATCTTCCGTCCGTCCCGATATACCCCGGCATTCTATCTTTCCACTCTACGGATGCTCTACGAAGTATTCTCGTTTGCGCGCCGCACAGGCGGGCCGGAGCTGGAATCCCAAGTGGAGAAGCCTAGCCAGAGCCCGATCTTCAAGCGGTACCCGGAGTTCCTGAACGACGTGGGCGCGCGCACCTTCCTGTGCGACTCTTTCCGGATGGCGATTGCGGCCGGAGTGGCGGGAGCGGAGATGGACCGGCTGATGATGCTGGATATGGCCGCGCAGAAGCGGGAGAATCGGCAGCCGGTTACGTCGCTGTCGGCAATTGCCGACGCGCTGCCCGGGCTCGGCATTGTAGCTGCCGTCCTGGGGGTTGTGGTGACCATGCAATCGCTGGGAGGCCCGGCCTCGGAGATCGGCCACAAGGTAGCGGCCGCCCTGGTGGGGACATTCATGGGAATCCTGCTTTGTTACGGGGTGGTAGGGCCGATTGCCTTTCATCTGCAATGCCGCAACGACGAGCGCGCGGAGTACTTGCAGGTGATGCGGGTGGCGATGGTGGCATTCATGAACGGCTCTTCGCCGCTGGTGGCCGTGGAATTCGGACGCCGCTCCATTCCCGAGGGCGTGCGGCCGGGGTTCGATCAGATGGAGGGCGCTTTGCGGCGCGGCGGCAGCCGTACCGAAGCCATGGCGGCGGTGAACGGTGCCTGACGAAGATCCTATGGCGGAGGAGGCGCACGGCCACCATGGGGGGGCCTGGAAAGTCGCTTACGCAGACTTCGTCACGGCCCTGATGTCTCTCTTTATCGTGCTGTGGCTGATGAGCTCAGGCGCTGACGTGCGCGAAGCCGTGAGCGCCTATTTCAAGGACCCCAAGGGCCATGCCCGCATGACCGGCTCGGGACGCGCCGGTTCCGGCGTCTCCCTGGCCATGGACGCCAAGAACGTTGACAAGCTGAAAGAACGGCTCGAAGCAGCCATGGCCAGTCTGGAGAACTTCGAGGAGTTCCGCAAATACGTGCACTTCACGGTGAGCGGTGAGGGGCTGCGCATCGAGCTGCAGGAGAGCGAAGGAGGTATGTTCTTCGAGACCGGCAGCCCGCGGCCAACTCCTCTGGGGGTGCGGTTGCTGTGCATGCTGGCCGGGGAGCTCGGGCGGCTTCCGAACGACATTGTGATCGAAGGCCATACGGACGCGCGCGCCTACCGCTCCGTGACGCCCGATTCTTATGGCAATTGGGAACTCTCGGTCGATCGCGCCAACATGGCTCGCCGGGCCTTGCAGATCGCCGGTGTGAACCCCGCGCAGATCGCGGAGATCCGCGGCTATTCCGACCGCCGCACGATTGTGGAGGCCAACCCCAACGATAGCCGCAACCGGCGTGTCTCCGTGATCCTGAAATTCAAGCAGTGAGCGGAGCGTCCGGTAACTCGGCAACGCTCTCGTTCCTCTATTCGGACGCCGAGCAGAGCTGGTTTATGGCTTCGAGCATTTCGGGCAGCGCTGCCGCAACCGTTTCGGACAAGCCCTCGCGGTACTCGAACGACTCCCCGGTCATCGCGAACAACACGCCTTCCGGCTTGCCGCCGTACAGCAGGCGCGCGCCGCCAAGCAAGCTTCCTGGCGTGACGTGATGCGTGAATGCCTGGATGCTCTCCGCCTCGGGCGAAACCGGCTCTGCATCCCATTCCCCGGGCCTCCCGCCCTCCCGGGCATCGATGAAGACCACCAGTTCCGCCCGGCTCATATCCTCCGCCAGTTCGGGTGTCAACTGGTGGACGGTGAGGACCCCCGTTCCCGGCAGCGCCAGTTTTCGCAGACGCTCCGCGGCGTGCCACCCCAAGCCGTCGTCCCCGCGCAACGGGCTCCCGTAACCGATGATGAGGACCCGGGGCATCAGCGCCGGACTTCGTCGACCAGCGTGCCATCCGCCGCGCGCAGCTCGATATGCAGCGCCATCTGCCCGGCGGCGTGGGTCGAACAGCTCAGGCAGGGGTCGAAGGCCCGGATCACGGCCTCCACGCGGTTTAGCATCCCTTCCTGCAGCTTGTTGCCATCCACGAAATGCTTGGCCACCTGGAGCACCCCTCGGTTCATGGCGGAGTTGTTGTGGCCGGTGGCGATTATCAGGTTGGCCCACGTGATTACCCCGTCGTCGTCCACCTTGTAATGGTGCAGCAGGGTGCCGCGCGGAGCCTCCGCGATCCCGATGCCCTCGCCGTTGTTCTGCCGCGCGAAGGCGCGCACGTGCGGGCTCAGAATGTCAGGCGAAGTGAGCAGCGCCTCCATCCGTTCAATCGCATAGATCACCTCGATCAGGCGTGCGTAGTGGTAGTAAAAAGAACTCAGCACCGCGCCGCGGTCGAGTTCCCGGAACTCCGCCCACTCCTGCGCCGCGAGCGGCGTTGTAATCCCGTCCACTGCGTTCAGCCGGGCCAGCGGACCCACCCGGTAGATGCCGCCCGGATAACCCGTGGGCTTGTAGTACGCGGTCTTCAGGTAACTCCACGGGTTCACGAACTCGCCCAGGTACTGGTCGTAATCCGCGGCCTCCACCTTGTCCGCCACGATGTGGCCGCTGGCGTCCATGAAACGCAGCTTGCCATCGTAGAAGGATAGGTTGCCACTCGGGTCCACCAGCGACATGAACATGCTGGGGAAGTTGGCAAACGTGCGGATTTCTTCGCGGAAACGGTCCAGTTCCTTCTTGAACCAGTCGAGCGTGCGGCGCGCAATTCCCAGGGCTTCCGGAATGGTGGCCAGAATCTGGTCCCGACGCGCAGTGGTCAACTGCTCGTTGACGCCTCCCGCTACCACCCACGAAGGATGGATGCGCTTTCCCCCCAGCCATTCGATAATCTGCTGCCCGAACTGCCGCAGCCGCACGCCATCGCGCGCCAATTCGGGATGATTCCTGATCACCCCGAAGATGTTGCGCTCCGAGGGATCCGCGTCCATGCCCAGCAGCAGGTCGGGAGATGCCAGATAGAAGAAGCTCAGCGCGTGGGACTGTACGATCTGCGCCAGGTTCATGATCTTGCGCAGCTTCACCGCGGTCTCCGGGATGCGCACAGCCATGATAGCGTCGCACGCTTTGGCCGACGCGATCAGGTGGCTCACCGGGCAGATCCCGCAGATGCGCGCCATCAGCGACGGCATCTCGTAGAACGGCCGCCCCTCGCAGAACTTTTCGAACCCGCGGAACTGGGTGACATGGAAATAGGCTTCCTGTACGCGGCCCTGTTCATCGAGGTGAAGGCTGATTTTCGAGTGGCCTTCGATGCGGGTCACCGGGTCGATTACTATGCGTTTCTGAGGCATCGGATCAAAAGAAAAAAGTTAAAAAATGTCTAGCCGAATTTCGCGACTACCCTGGGGGTGCGGCCTTGTACCAGGTCGTTCAACACCGAGAAGATCAGGTCCGCCGGCGGCGGGCATCCCGGGATGTGGATATCCACCGTCACCAGTTCGTGCACCGGACGGGTGTGCGGCAGCAGCGCGGGGATGATCTCCCGCGGGATTTGGGCGTCCAGGGTCGCGTTTTCGAGATAAGCCCGCTTCAGGACCGCGTCGGCCCCGAACTTGTTCCGCATCGCGGGGACGTTGCCCGTTACCGCGCAGTCACCCAGCGATACCAGCAGCTTCGTTCGCGACCGTATCAGTTTGATGCGGTGCAGATCCTCTTCGCTCGACACAGCTCCTTCCACCAGGGTGACATCCACCTCTTCCGGGAACTCCTTGGAGTCTACCAGCGCGCCCCAGAGCACCTGCACATGCTGCGCGAGGTCAATCAGCCTTTCGTCGGTGTCGAGCAGCGACATATGGCAGCCCGAGCATCCGTCCAACCACACCGTGGCCAGCCGGACCTTGCCGTTATCTTTCATGCTTGCCCTCCCGCATCAGTGTCAGGTAGGGCAGAAACTGGCGCCGCTTGGACATCTCCGCCACCGATTTTCCTTTCTCCGACAGAGCCCCCGTGGGGCAGATCTGGACGCACTTGCCGCACCCGGTACAGCTTTCCGATGTTCCCCAGGGCTCCGCCAGGTCTGTGATCACGCGACAATCCGCGCCGCGCGCCATCACGTCCCAGGTGTGCGCTCCCTCAATCTCGTCGCACACCCGCACACAGCGGGTGCACAGGATGCAGCGGTTGTGGTCCGCCACGAAGCGCTCGTGGGAGGCGTCTACAGGCAGCTTGGGATACTGATACGGATAGTGAACATGGGTCACCTCCAGTGCCATCGCCATGGCCTGCAGCTCGCAATGGCCGTTCGACACGCATACCGAGCAGACGTGATTGCGCTCGGCGAACAGCAGTTCCAGAATCTGGCGCCGGTACCGCGCCAGGCGCTCCGAGTGGACCGTTACCTCCATACCTTCCTGGATGCGCGTCACGCAGGCGGGCAGCAGTTTGTTCACACCCTTCACTTCCACCAGGCAGATGCGGCAGGCTCCTACATTTGAAAGCCCGCCCATCCAGCAGAGCGTGGGGATATGGATCTTGTGCTCGCGCGCCACTTCGAGAATCGTCTGGTCTTCGCGAGCCCCGACCTCCACCCCGTCGATGGTCAGGGTTTTGACTTTGGCAGCTGTCTTCAAGCGGTCGCCTCCTTGGCCTGGTTGCTCAGCTTGCAGACGCCGGCCGTGCAACCCTTGCCGGAGATGTGGTCCTCGTACTCGTGCCGGAAATAACGCAGCGTGGAGATCACCGGGTTCGGCGCCGTCTGGCCCAGACCGCAGAGGCTGGTGTTCTTCACCAGGTCGCACAGCTCTTCGAGCATTTCGAGATCGGCCATGGTGGCCTCCCCGGCGGTAATCTTTACCAGCAGCCGGTGCATCTGGGCGGTGCCCGCGCGGCAGGGCACGCACTTGCCGCACGACTCACTCATGCAGAACTCCATGAAGTACTTGGCCACGTCCACCATGCATGAAGTCTCGTCCATCACGATCATGCCGCCCGAGCCCATGATGGAACCGATCCTGGCCAGCGATTCGTAATCCACCGGCGCATCCAGGTGCTCCTCGGGTATGCAGCCGCCCGAGGGACCGCCCGTCTGCACGGCCTTGAATCTCTTTCCGTCCGGGATGCCGCCGCCGATTTCGAATATGATCTCGCGCAGCGGAATCCCCATGGGGACTTCGATCAGCCCGGTGTTGGTCACGCGTCCCGCCAGCGCGAACACCTTAGTGCCCTTGCTCTTCTCCGTACCGATGGTGTTGAACCACTCCCCGCCCCTGCGCACGATAGGGGCGATGTTAGCCAGGGTCTCCACGTTGTTGATGAGGGTGGGGCAGCCCCACAGTCCCGACTCCGCGGGATACGGCGGCCGCGGGCGCGGTGTGCCGCGCTTGCCTTCCACCGACGCGATCAGGGCCGTTTCTTCACCGCAAACGAACGCCCCCGCGCCCAGCCGGATGTCCAACCGGAAGCTGAACGTAGTGCCGCAGATGTTGTTCCCCAGCAGTCCCAGTCGCTCCGCCTGCCGGATGGCCGTCTTCAGGTGCTTCACGGCCAGCGGATACTCCGCCCGTACGTAGATGAAGCCTTGCTGCGCGCCCACCGCGTAGGCCGCGATGGCCATGCCTTCGAGCACGCGGTGGGGGTCGCTTTCGAGCACCGCGCGATCCATGAACGCGCCCGGGTCGCCTTCATCCGCATTGCAGATGATGTATTTTTGGTCCCCGGGTTCGCCAGCCTTGGCCACCGTGGTCCACTTCAGGCCGGTGGGGTATCCCGCACCCCCACGGCCCCGCAGGCCGCTTTTGATTATCTGGTCGATCACTTCCCGCGGGGTCATCTCGGTAAGCGCGGTTACCAGAGCGCGGTAACCGTCATGCGCGATGTAGTCCTCCACGCGCTCCGGGTCGATCACCCCGGAGTTTTCGAGGACTATGCGCTCCTGCCGCGCAAAGAACGGGTTTTTCGGATCGCATTTGGCGAAGCCGTTCAGCCCGTTATCCAGACTTCGGGCGATATCCGCCGCGCTCTCCACCGTGACATTCGAGTAGAGCGACCCTTCCGGCTCGGCCAGAACCAGGGGACCGGCGCTGCAAAGCCCCATGCAGCCCACGCCCTTTACGTGGCACTGGTTCTGCATGCCGCTTTCGAGCACTTCCTTCCGGATGGTCTCCTTCACGGCGTCCGCGCCAGAGGAGAGGCATCCCGCCGCGATGCACACGTGAACGCGCTGCGGAAACCTCTGCTCGGCGGCGCGCTCCGCGGCCGCTATCTTCTCCAGGTCCTCAATGGTCATTGCCGATGCCTTTCCCGATGCGCGTGATCAGGTCCGCCGGAACCACCTTGCCCAGCACATTACCGTCGAGCACAACCGCCGGCGCCAGGCCGCAGCTTCCCACGCATCGTGCCGTCAGCAGCGAGAGTTCGCTGTCCGCAGTGGTCTCCCCCGGCTTGATGCCGTACTGCTTCCCGACCGCATCGATCAGCCCCGCGGCGCCTTTGATGTAGCACGCCGTCCCCGTGCATACCACGCACGTGTGCTTGCCTTTGGGCTTCAAGGTGAAGAAATGATAGAAGGTGGCGGCGCCGTAGACGCGGCTCACGGGAACCCGCAGGGTGCCCGCGACGAAGCGCAGTGCGGTTTCGTCCAGGTATCCAAAACACTCCTGCACCGTGTGCAGCGTCTCGATCAGGGCGTGCGGTTCGCGGCCGTGTCGGCGGGCGGTAGCCTCGACGATTTTCCAGCGCTTGTCCTCAGAGGGCAGACGTGGCTGGTCAAAGTAAGTCTGCATGGAGAACCCCGGTTTTGAGATGTAGCGAAAGGATATTGCATTTCGCATACCAGGGCGGTTTGACGCAGAATAAACACGATACAGAACGGCGAATCGAAAAGTGGGTGTTCTGGCCCCCAACATGAGGGCCAAATCCCTCATATTGCGCGACTTATTTCCACAGAATGCGGGGAAAAGCTACAACCGCAAAGAGGGGGACTACTCGAATTTGGCTGCCAGCCAGTAGCCCGGCCGCGTTTCGGCCTTCACGCCGCTGCGAGCCCCGACCACCTCCACGGTGATCTGGTGAAAGCCGCCCTCTTCCCTGTTATTCGGCATGTAACTGATGAGGTATTGGCTGCGCAACTGCTCGCTAATGCGGGAAATAGCCTCTTCCAAGCCGCGTTGGCGCGCAAAAGCGTACTCCTCGCCGCCGGTGCCCTTGGTGAACAGTTCCGCGGGATTGTCCTTGAAAATGGCCTTCACGTCGCGGAAAAGCTCAATCATGAGGGGAATGAATTCGGCGCGGCCGCCTTCGGAGCCGAAGGTCTGCTGCACGCTGGTGGGGGTGGCGGGGACATTCGA
>DATMYF010000003.1:0-32528 GCA_035561075.1 Bryobacteraceae bacterium | reverse complement strand
CCTGCAAAAAGCAGGTTGCGGAATCTCGCGCGGCAGCTTGCGAAACGGCGTTGGACTCGGTAGAGTATAGTTTTACGCCGTTCCCCGATGCGCGCCCGTAGCTCAGTTGGATAGAGCGTCTGGCTACGAACCAGAAGGTCGCATGTTCGAGTCATGCCGGGCGCACCATTCTTTTCAGCTATTTACACCTCAGTTGATCTGTTCCGAATCCTGTTTGGTAGCAACCGTGGTAGCAACGCCATTTTTCGGCGGGTTCAGGATGGCGTCCATCTTGTCGGCAACCTCCCGCTGAACGTGCGGTAGCACGTGCGCGTAGGTCTGCATCGTGAAAGAAACCTGCGAATGCCCGAGCAGGTCCGAGATGTACCGCGGACTCACCCCTTGAGCCAATAGCAGCGTGGCCGCGCTATGGCGTAGGTCATGGAAGCGCAGCGGCGGAAGCCCTGCTGCCTTCAGGATGGCGCGATGCCGGCGGATCACGTTCCGCGCATCGAGCGGCGTGCCTATGGTGCTGGTGAAAACGTGGTCCGTCTCCCGCCAATCCGTACCAGCCCACTGGCGCTCTGCATCCTGCCGGGTCCGATGCGCGCATAGCGCAGAGACGAGCACCCGGGGCAGTGTGATGGTGCGGCGGCTGGTGGTTGACTTCGGTTCCACAAGCGTGAGCGTTTTGTTCACGCGCTGGAGTGCATGACGCACAGCAAGTCTGCCGGCCTCCAGGTCAACGTCCTTCCACTGAAGCCCGAGGATTTCACCTTGCCGTAGCCCTATAGCTACTGCGGCCGTGAACAGGGTCTCCAAGCGGTCACTCTTCGCCTCTTCGATGTACTTTAAAGCCTGCTCTGGCGTGAACGCTTGCGTCTCTTTCCGCGCAAGCCGCGGCGGGTCTACGAGCGCGGCGACGTTTCGAGGAACAAGTCCGTCTTTCGTGGCGGTATCGAGGGCACCCCGCAACGTCACGAGGATGTGTTTAACCGTGCGGGCGCTCAGTGGTGCACCGGGCTCCGGTTGCTGGCCTTCCTTCGGCTTCTTCCGTGACGGTTGCGGCGTGGTGAGTTTGTCGTTCAGGAACGCGCGGACATGCGCGGGCGTGAGTTTCGCCAGTGGCTTTTTGCCGAGGGCGGGCACGATGTGCAGGCGGACCAAATCATCGTAGGTGCGGTATGTTTTCGGTCGCACGCCTGGCTTGGCAACGTCCTTGAGCCACGCCTGAAGGAATCCGCCCAACGTGGCGCGCTCTGGCGCAAGAGGAATGCCCTGCTGCTGGTCGCGGAGGGCCTTTGTGAGTTTGTCCTTCACCTCGCCGCGCGTGGCCGCCGTGAACACCTTCCGAACGGGTTTTCCGTTGCGGTAGCCATCACTGGCCGCCGCGCGCCAACGTCCATCGGGCAGTTGGTAGATCGACCCTTCACCGTTTCCGCGTTTGTGGTTCCTCATTGCAGCACCTCCACAACTCTCCCCGAGTTCTTCCCGCGGGACCGTCGCTTCTGGGCGGTGTTCCTGCATCGTGGCGAGCAGTAGCCGGC
Organism: Bryobacteraceae bacterium; assembly: GCA_035561075.1. Classification (GTDB taxonomy): domain Bacteria; phylum Acidobacteriota; class Terriglobia; order Bryobacterales; family Bryobacteraceae; genus JAMCRM01. Next base: position 31,002 of record DATMYF010000003.1, on the reverse strand, counting down.
CACTTCCAGGTCAGAAACGAAGTAGTATCGGCAGTTCCCACACTGAACGGTATGGCGTCTTTCGATCCGATCCCATAGGAACATCAGTGCATACGAGGCGAGGAGGCCAGCGGACACCCTTTCTTCGTCCACGGTGTTCCTCTCAAGGTTGAAGCGAAATGACGGCGAGACAGCATCGGCAAGTAAAGCGAGAGTTTCGTTCGACCCGATGAACGAGTCGATCTGTAACAACGCGCGTTCGGACAAGTCTGGCAACTTCACTGATTCCAATTCGGCGGTGGGCATTTGGCTCGTCTCGACAAACATGGAGAATCGGCTGCACCAGCGTTCAAACTCCTCAACGGGTTCGCAATAGGTCTCCCAAAACCGGTTCGACCACGGACATGGTGGTTGGAAACGATACTCTGTTTCGCTGTCGGTCTCTGCGGGCCGAAAAAACTCTCGCAAATCCCAAATGGGTCTCTCTTGGTAGAGACTGAAGGGCCACGACAGCCAGGTGTACCCGCCGTCGTCATCGCACTCTGCTCTTAACACACCTGTCCTGTGCCAAATACCACCTAAACGGTAATACTGCACAAACGTTGGTCCCGGCGCCGCATCCGGCGGAGTCGCAACCCGAACCCTCATCGATTTCGAAAGTACCGGCAGCAGCCCGAGGAGACCGTAGCGGTTGCACCAATCGAGAATCAACTCATGCGCCTCGTTTCTAACTCCGGGCCGGAACTCGTTACCGCGGCGCTTCGAAGCGTAGATGCCACGCTTCGCGAGGCTTTCGAGGTTCTGATCGAGGTTGAGTAGCGCCACATACGGCTGATCAACTGTTCTGTACTTCCCGGCATTTGCCCGGAACTTTTCCCAGGGATCGTATTTCTGGAGCTGCGCGCCCTCCGCGGGCACCAGCAGACCGTTCAGCAAGTCATAACGACTCCACCTAAACCACTCTCCGCGAACTTCGAAGGATTTTGCCGTCTGTACAGGGTCATTAGCCATATCGACTCCTTGACGCAGTATAGACTATGGCGAATAATGGTGTCTACAGTCATTTTGCATTTGTCGCAGAATGGCCGCGTACAGCCGGGGCTGTCAGTGTTCAACCCCGCAGCAGGACCCATGAGGCCCGGAGTGTCACAGAACATCCCTTACTACGATCCGGCAGACGGCCGGGTGATTGACTTTTTGGACCCGCAGAAATGCGCGCTGCTCATTGAAGCGGGCGTCGCCCATGTGATCCGGACTAAACGCGGCGAGATCGTCCGGGCGTATCGAGTGGTTCGGGAACGAGTCTTTGGGACGGCCAACGGCCTGCGAGACGGTAGCCGCACCACGCGGCGCTATCGTCGCGAAACTGGCGCGCTGACTCCGCGCGAGATTCGTGAGTTCATGCCGCAATATGGCCGCAGCAGCACCGATTCCTTAAAAACTCAGCGACTGAGAGGCAGGAACAGCTAATGAACCAAGAAACTGAACGCGCACCCCTCTTACTGCGTGGGCCGGAAGTGGCCGCGGCACTGGGTGTCTCCCGAGCCTTGGCGTACAGGTGGATGAGCGCCGGGATACTTCCCGTGATCCGGCGCGGCCGGAGTATCAGAGTGCCGCGGGCTGCGCTGGTGAAGTGGATCGACGAGCACACGCAGCACCCAGGGGCGGCGTGATGGCGAGGGCGAGTGGCAGGTCCGCACTCAATATGAAACGACGAGGCGATTTCTTCGCTATCGATCGCTGGACGTGGGGGCAGATCTGCGACCGCAACGAGATGAACGGGGCAGTTGCATACCTGATTCTCGCGCACGGAACGGGCGCCGATAACCGCTACACGAACTGGTCGGTCAAGGCGGTTAAGACGTACGCTGGCATTCGCTGGCTTCGTGGCTTGACCGCGGTTGATTCCCTGGTGCGTAGCGGATTCCTGAGGCGCACACAATCAGCGACGAAGGAAAAGCCCTGCTACGAATTGGTCCCGGCGGACGAGCTTGCCACACTTCAATACGAACGAAACCATGCCACCCTGACCGATTATGAGCGGCTGTTGCTAGAGTGCGTCCGTGTCGGTAAGCCGCCAAGTAGGTCCGCACGCCACTCGCTTGAGCAACTCGCATTGCGCGGCTTACTTGTGAAATCCCCAAACGGCGACTATTCTCTTCCGGACAAGCCGAGCATTGAGCGCGATCCGATATGGCTTCCCGGCTCACTGGTGACCGGCGCCAAGGGACCAGAGGATGCCCCCGTCCGGCGGTTGCGGGCGGCCGGTGACTTGTGGAATCTCCGGATGCTGATCGATCTCTACCATGATCACCACTTGGGCGACTACGGCGGCCTGAATCCGCTGGTACTGCGGCAGAGTTACGAGCGCGAGTTAGTCGGAGAACGAGGAATCTATCGTGTCTGGGCCTTTCGACCGGGCAGCTACTCGGGGGTGTTTGAGGGTCCACTAGGACCTCATCGGCACCGCCCCAAAGAGACCGGCAGGGATCATCCCGTGTGGGATTCGGTCCACGCCTTACAGGCACAGGGATTGTTGAGCTTTATCCCCCACCTCTTCGAGGGCGATCCGGTAAATTCGCAGGCTGAGCTTATTCACCCGTGTGCGGGCGAACCCACAGAAGCAGAGCTCGGACTCGCTGCTCACAGAGCGGGGCTGGCCTTGCTGCCTGCGTTCAAGCGCGAGAACTGTGAAGCATGCTGGCTTGCCCCCGTGGAGAAGACGATCCCCAATATTCAGATGGTTGGAATCGCTCGGCTACGGCATCGGCCGCACACTCGGAAAACAAGCGCTTGGTATGCCGAGTTGAATTCCACCTGTGAACACTGGATCGAGCACTATTCGTCGATCGAAAGCGGACACCCGAAAGACGGAAACGTACTCCCCCTTAGTACTGTGCGCTATGGGTCTTAACATCAACGAGTTAGCGCACCAGGGAACACATCAAGGAGACTATCAAGGATTACGTCAAGGAGACTATCAAGGGCGATCAACGTGCGTCAACGGGGATCAATACTGCAGACCTGAGACCGCGCCCAAAACTGCACCCCAGGTAGACACACCGTCGCCGTTCTCTCTATCCCTATGATGCACCCAGGCGAATTGCACAAACGAGCGCTACGTAACGTGGCTAGATCTTCGGTGGAGATCGGGAACAGTAGCACACTGCTAAACCCTCCGGCACCGCCCTGGACACCCTGCGACGAGCGTCAACCACGGCACCCAGAAGGCCGCCGACCTGCACGGTATTCAGCCCAGCGGCTGAAGTCTGGCTGTGTCCTGTTTGTTATCAGGGAACTTGCAGGATGAGTGTCAGACTTCTCGCAGCGATGACGCTGCGGGCTGTCGGGCTGGGAGCGGTACCGCGAACGGACTGGGAACAGCATGGAGTGCCGCTATCGGCGGAAAACGGCCTAATGTTCCCAGTTGTTCCCAGTCTTGTTCCCAGTCTAGACCCTTTCGTTTGATACGTGTTCCCAGTGTTCCCAGTATGTATGTGTCGCGCGTATACATGCGCGCCTGAGGAACTTTTCAGAAACCTACTGGGAACTGGGAACAGTGGGAACAAAACCCCGGAGGGGATATGCGAATTGAGTGCAGACAAACAGGCAAAGTGCGCGGGTGCTGCGACGGGTGCGGCGTGTGGCCGGAACTGTTGCACCTGCCCGAGAAGGTGCACGGCTGGTATTGCGGGCGATGCTGCCCGGTGTGCGGACAACGTCCCATGCAGGGTGGGACCGTTGGCAGACTCAAGGCAGCGCCAGAGATGGACTTCGATCACCCCGAGGCGAGGGTGCGGGATTGAGGGTGGCGTAGGGGGGGCTTCAAGGTACTTCCTGGGGATCAAAGCCTGCGGGTGTCCCGATGGCACCGTGCCGCTAGATATGAGCTTTCCAGGCCATGCAACACCATCACCCCGAAGCATTCAAAGGCCCACAAATATAGAGAAACAAAGGATGTTAGGTATGAAGACCACGCAACAACAACCGCGAAGGCGAAACAGGGTTTCCACTGCGGTTTCCACTCCACCCCCAGACTACCTCGTGCGGCAATCCGAACTAGCGGCGGAGCTGGGCTGCAACCGTAGCAGCATCTCCCGGTACGTGCAGAAGGGAATGCCGGCGACCGCGGATGGGCTTCTGCATCGTCGGCAAGCTCTCCTGTGGATCAGGCAATTTACCAGCGGCGCCCGCGGCGGCTGGTCTGGTGACGACTCCATTTGCACCCGGGCGGCCCGGCTGCTCTCGCGGGAAAGGTGAATTCAGACCCGCCAATGAAGGCCGAAGACATCCGTCGCAAGCGTAGGCGGTTCGAAGCGGATAACCGCGCTGCGTCGGAAATCATCCTCTGCGACCCGGAGCGCCACGGCGGCCCGGATAGCCTGATGGTTCGATGGGCGCGGGCGGTGGCAGAGCAGCAACAGCAGCAGAAGTAACCCCCAGATTCAGCAGCACAACCCAGTAAAAGGAGAGAATCAGTATGTTTGCATCGGACGATCCAATCAAGCGAGCGAGACAGCTCCAAGGCGACTACGAAAAGGTCGCCAAAGCCATCGATAACGCAACCTCGGCCCGCAAGGCTGCGGACGCAGACCTTCAGGCCAGTATTCGGCAACTCCAAGAGGCCATCGTAAACGAGGCGATGGGCGAAGGCTCGCCCGAGGTGGTCACAAGGGCCCGCGCGGCCGTAGCCAAACAGCAAGAGAAGGTGAAGTCGGCCGATGAACTGCTCGATGCCCTCCGCCTCCGCCTAGTGGCCGTTGTGGCTAAGATGGGGGACGCGCTCCCCGATCTTCACAACCGAGTTCCGGAAGAAACCGAGGAACTGAAGGCGCAGGTCGTGAAGGACCTCACCGCGGCGTTCGCTAAGATTAGCCCTCTACTTGCCCGGCGGCGGGCACTGGAGCGCATCATCGGCACCAAGATTGAAGTGCCAGAGCCGCAACCCCACGGACCGGAGCCGACCGCTTCGGAACTGGCGCCCGCGCGGCATTACATCCATTCCATTCAGGTCACACTCGGCACTCTCATCGGTGAGAGCCTCCCGGGCGTTAGCGAGGGCCGCGGTCTGCTCGCGGGCTGTTCGCCCGAGCTGGCGGAGATCGTCCGCAAGGCCCAGGCCGTAGCCCCCCAACTCCAATTGGACGACATCCGCCGCACGAATGCCGAGCGCAAGCGCCAGACGCTCGAAGCGCAAGCGGCCGAAGATCCACGCCTGTGCCCCAAGTGCGGCGGCCCCCGGCGCCAGTGCGAAGTGGCGGGCTGTCTTCCCGGAACGATGGTCGCCATATTGGGTAGCGGGTCGCGCTGATCAGAGGAGTGATGATGAACGAATCTGATCGGGGATGGTTTCGACAACGTGCGGTAATCGCGCTTGCGGGTCCGCGGGCCGTTCGCCTGCTCTCCCGCAGCAAGGGCCCGCGATATCGCACGACCATTCATGAGGCGGCGCATGTGGCTATAGCTCGCGCGCTTGGGGTGCATGTTGCCGAGGTAAGCGTCATCCCGCAGTACGCGGGAGGTAAGCGCGTCACAGAAGGACACACATTGCTCGCCGAGCATAGCGCCGAAACCCCGCGCCCGTCGAGAATTCCGCCTCCAGACAGCCGTCTTGTGCGGTTGGCGCTGGTGTGTTGCGCCCCGCCCGGGGCGGACTGGCGCTCTTATCTGCGGCTCTGGCGCGAGATTCAAGCGGAGACGGACCGCCTGGTTGCGGATAACTGGCCGGCGATCCAAGCCGTTGCGCATCGACTCCTCTGGGATGGGCGGATCGGGCCCGGCGAAGTCGAAGCGGTAATGACTCAAGCACATCAGAACTAACGGGCTGCGCTGCGGAGCATGATAAGCCGCAGCGGCGGCCCCGGGGCGCTCGCTCTCGCCTGAGAGACTCCTACCCGGGGCCGCGGGGTTTGCCGTTTAGTGAGTTCCTGGGGTCACCTCCCCACGCTTGGGGGCGCCTGGCTTCCACCGGGCGCCCTCGTTTTCAGAGTCGCGCGGAAGCGCAGAAACGAGGAATCAATGCAGGGAACAGTGCAGAAGTTTTTGGACGAAAAAGGTTACGGCTGGGTGCTCGATTCGAAAGGGCGTAAGTTCTTCGTGCACCATACCAACATCATCGGGCAGCGTGGCCGGCGGACGCTGAACAGCGGCGATATGGTCACGTTCGATGAGACGGAAACGGAGCGCGGCCCAGTGGCGGTCAATGTCTTCGTGGTCACCCCGACATACCAATGACCAAGCAACCCGATAACGACCGGGACCGGCTGACGGCCGCGGCCCTGGACGCCGCGCGCTGGCTTCGCAACCTGCGCCCCGAGCTCGAGACCGCGATCGCGCGCACGGGTGACCCGGGCGGGCTGCTCGTGCGTCTCCGTGACCTGGCGGCGGTGCACGCGGACAAACTGCGCCTGGCGGTGAAACGGCCTGAACCCCCAAACCCGAGAAATACCCCACGGCGCGCAGCAGAGCCTCTGTGGGGCGTTTCCCAGGGGCAGGCGGGGGGAAGGTATCAACGACCGGCGCAAGCGCGCCATTCGAGAGGAGTTTAATGTCAACGATTGTTTGCCTGAAAGACGGCCGCACCTTGGTTCTCGGCACCGACAGCCGCGTCATGACGCACGATTGGAGCGGTGTCGCTTCGGATGCAATGCCGAAGATCATTCAGGTTGCACCGGAAACATTCATTGCCACCTCCGGCTATGTGATGGCTTGCGAGTTCGAACACCAGAAGGCGCGCGAGTTGGCTGGCCAATTGGGCACAACTGATATCTCGGTAATCAGTGAAGCGCTGGAGCGGGGGTCGGTGGCTCACCTGAACAAACTAGCCGAAATCATGCCGTCCGTAAAAGACCTGAACGGAAGCGTCGGTATCGACGATGTGCTGTCTGGAAAAAAACTAATGCACGGCTGCGTGCTGGTCGGCCGGATAGCTAATGGAACGCTAGGGTATGTCACACACGAGTACCGGCTTCGGGCGGGTCAAGTGGTGAATGAGCGAGGTGGGTATTCGGCAGTTGAACGGCGGATATTTAGCACCACGGGAGAACTAGTCCGGCACCTTGGGCAAGATCCGGCGACCTGGACTGATAGCCCGGCTCAGGTGGTCCGGAGATTTCTGGCGGCGCTCAAGCAGGCATCTCCGCACATCGGCGGCCCGGATCAGATTGTGCAACTTGACGACAGCGGGGCGCACTGGCTCAGTCGGCCGCCGGCAATGGCTGCGGCGGGGTCTTCAGCGGAATAAATCACGGAGGGCATAATGACAGACGTCTCGAAATTGAATATGCAAACAATACTGGTGGGCGGGGGTGGGATGACATTCTCCGGAGCGGGTGGCGTGGCGTGCGTGGGCGGCGGAGACGTAGTTGCAAATCCAGGGCGACTAGTTACAAACAACTCAGCAATTATCAAAAACGCCGGCGCGGGGTGGGACATTACCTGCGGCATGACAACCCGCATTTCCTACACGGGCAGTTATGGCGCTTCAATCAACGCCACGCGGTACGAAATCGCCGGAACAACGGTTATTGATTCGTCACGGAACGCGAGTTTCGCCAGCGTCGCGTCTGCGGGCAACGTGACCGGCGTGGACCTCAGCATTACCGGATGGGTTTACATCGGCGGCGTGCCCGTGCTCAAGGGGCGGGGTGCGGCGGTTTCGGCCCCCTCGGGCGGCTCCACTGTGGACACCGAATGCAGGAATCAGCTTTCGGCCCTGCTGGCGCAGTTGCGCGCAGTTGGGGTGATTGCGGCATAGGCTTGCGCGCTCCCCGGCGCGCATGGGGGCCGCAGTACCAGGGGTGGCAAGCGGCCCCCGTATTAAACCCACCTTCCACAGTAGAAGATGGGGTCACCTGCTACCGTGGCAGATAGCTTTCACCTGCTACTGTCCCCGCCCTGGGCCTAGGCCCCAATGGATACGGTAAGCGTAGTGTGGACCGCAGCATAGCCGATCCACAGTGGGTAGTCCATCCACAGTGGATGGGGTAGGACTTTGTCTACCCCATGGTCTACCCCACTGGGGCTCATTGGACCGAGGCGGCGTACTCCCGGTCCCGGTCCACCGCTATTAGGCATTCGGCGTACTTCGCGACCTGTTCCGCGAGGCGCATGGGAACTTTGATGTAGTGCGAGGCGTCGCCCTCCAGTTCAGTCATGAACGCCTCACCGAGCGCCAGTTCCACAACGCCGGGGTGCGGGCCGCGGTTAACGCCTTCGTGTATGACCAGCACGTCACGCAGGAATCGGTGTTCCTCGGGGGTGCCGTGCCTGAGAAACGATTCGAAGGTGTCCCGCAGTTCGTCCATGATCCCTTGGCGGATGCGGTCGGTAACGGTTTTGGGGTCGGCCGCTTCAGGCTTCGCCCTCCGGTTACGCTTCCATTCGGCCTTGAGTTCCACGTCATAGTCGCGTATGTCGCGGTCGACGAACTCACTAACGGCCTGGTCGCGCTTTTTCTCGTCGTCGTAGATGCCCTCTGTCGCGCGGTTCCATTTGTGACTGAGGACGTTATAGAGCATGTTGGAAATATCATCTTCGCGTCCGCCGTGAGTGAGCATGTCCGCGATTTCATCGCAGATGATCTGCTGGGCGGGTGAGAGCTCGCGCGGGGTGCGGGTCTGGACTTCGGCGGCTGGCTTTGGTGTTGAACGGCGGTTCGTCTTCGACATGCGGTTTCTCCTGTCAATACCTGTTTCATTTTTCCTTGCGGCTGTCGAGGCCGTGTGGCATAGTGATATTAGCTTGAAGCCGAATCAAGTTCAACGAGAAAAAGCTAGAGGCGGCATTAAGCTATTGACATGAAACGGAAGAAACTTCCCCCGGGCATGTCAGAGTATTTCAGTGAGATGGGCCGCAAGGGCGGCAAGATCGGCGGCAAGATCGGCGGCCCGGCCGCGGCTGCCGCCATGACCCCCGAGGAACGGACGGCCCGGGCGAAGAAGGCCGCGGCGAAGAGTGCGGCCGTGCGGTCAAAGAAAGCGGCGGCTAGGCGCGGCAAGTAGGGAGACGGCAACGTGCTACGCGCGCAGCGCTCCCCTGAAGAGCTTCACGCGGCGGCCGGCCACGTCGCTTATGAGCTTGAAACTATGCTCTTCGCGGCCGATCACCTGGAAGGTTTCCATGCTTCGCCAGCAGAGCGGCCCGAAGGCAAAGAGAAAGACGTTCACCTGGAGTCCTTCCTCCTGCACTTCCGGAATCTGCGGGCCTTTCTTCGCCCAAGTCTCCAGCGACGGACCCCTGGACGTGACGATATCGTAGCCTCGGATTTTCTTGGCAGACAGCGTGCTGAAGACATGCCAAGCACCGCGGGCATCACGCAGCGGAAAGCCCAGATTGACAAATCCCTCGCACATCTCAGCTACTCGCGGATGAAGTACGATGCAGGCGAGAAACTCTGGGACGTTGGTGGAATGTGCCGGGCCATGCTCCACGCCATGGACCGCTTTCTGGCTCTGCTGCCGAGTGAGCGGCGGGAGTGGTTTATCAACTCACCATCCGTACGATATGCCCTTGAACCGGAGGGCTTATAACGGCGCCCGCCAGTCACAACCGGATCGGGAACTTTGCGTCCGTGGATTCAACATCGCGGGCCGTCCGGAGATCTGAAGGCACTTGCGCGCGATGTACCATGGGCCTGATGCTGGGGGTGCGTTTCGCTCTGGCCGGGAGCCGCGATCTTTGACAACACCCCGGAGATACCAAACGAACCCAATCCCAAAAACGGACAGTCAACAGGGTAGCAACCGTGGTAGCAACGCCGATAGACTTTCGCCCTAGCTTCGTAGACGCAATATCACGACCAAACCCGTAACTGTTTGATAAGTGGGCAAGTATGGACGCTATAGACGCCTTTCCTTCGAACTACGAACCAGAAGGTCGCATGTTCGAGTCATGCCGGGCGCACCACTTCAGGCTCTACGCCATTAATGGGGGCACCCCACCTCTGAAGCAAATTCAAGAACACGGCTCTACGCCATTAATGGGGGCAGCCCCCGCCCTTGACTGATCACGAACACATAATCTTAACTCTTCGGAGTGGGTCCCCTGTCGGCTCAATACCAGTGGGACCGCGAGTTAGATTAGAATTGAAGCGCGATGATGCACTCACTTCTGGTCGCCTTCGTTTCAGCGTGCATGTTATTGGCGCAGGCGAACCCTGGCGGGGGCTCAATTGCAGGCCATGTCGTGAACTCCCTGACAAGCGCACCCGTCCCGAGGGCGACGGTCATTTTGACGGCCGCTCAGGTACGTTTGGTCGCCGCTAGCGACTCCGGAGGGAGATTCGAGTTCACCGCGCTGCCCGCCGGAACGTACAGATTGTCCGCGACCCGCGCCGGGTTCCTCGACCACGGAGCGGGCCGCCCGATTTCACTCGGCGAGAATGAACACGTAACTGCTGCTGAGATCCGGCTTCCGCCTCAGAGCGTTATTTCCGGTCACGTGCTTGATGAGGTTGGAGAACCGGTCGACCGCGCCCGCCTATGGATATTCAAGCAGGTCTACCGCTATGGACAAAGGATGTGGGACCGACTCAACACGGTCGAGACGGGCGACACCGGCGCGTACCGATTCGGGAACCTCAGGCCTGGCCGCTACCTGGTACAGGCTTTTGATCATCGTGCGCCCGTTGACAACCGGTACGGCACTCCACCGGCGAGCTTCTATGTTCCCGCTTTCTATCCGAGTGCGGCCACCCAGCAGGAGGCTATGCCGGTTACGGTGGGAGTCGGTGCAGAGGTCAGCAGTATCAATATCCAACTTTTCAAGGTTAACAGGCCACCTTCCGTCCGCATCAGAGGAAGGGTGATAGGGTTGCCTCCGAATTCCCCAATTATCGTCTCCGTCGGTCTGTCTCCGACAGACGGCAACTTCTTCGGGAATGCATCCACGCAAGCGATGCCTCCCAACTATGCATTCGAGATGCGCGCTCCGCCCGGTCAATACGTCATCTCCGGGTCTGTTTACTCCGGCGGCCCAGAGGCTTACGGGGCAGCAAGTATTGCCGTTACAGGAGAACTTGACGGCGTCATACTCACGATGCGCCCGGCCCCCGACATCTCCAGTCGAATCATCTTGGCTGAAGGCGGTCAGGTCAACCTGAAAGATGTCAGTATCACCATAGCTGGGATTTCCACATTTCTGGCATCGGGAGAATTCAAACTGCAATCAGACGCGCTCGGCAAACTCAATTCCTTTCCCACGGCGGTTCGACGCCCCGGCCATTTTTCGATTGTAAACATGCGCTCGTTGCCGGATGGCTACTTTCTCCGGGGAGTGAAGTTGGACGGACAGGAAATATCTCCTGAAGACTTTGAAATTCAAGGATCTGCGGAGCTTGAATTCGTCCTTAGCAACACGGCCGGAATGATCGCCGGCACAGTCGTGGACGCCGAGCGTAAGCCCGTTCCAGGTTCGACGGTGACACTGATTTCCGGCGATGGACGATCGCGCTCGGCAAAGCAGTCCGTGGACGATGGTGGCATGTTCCGGTTCACAAACCTGCGGCCCGGCCCGTATAAGCTCTTCGCTTGGGAGGAAGTTGACGACGACCTCTGGCCCGACCCAGAGTTCCGCAAAAAGTACGACGATCGTGCAACCGAGGTCACGCTGCGCGCCAATGAAAAGCAGAACGCACAGTTGCTTCCCATCTCGGCCGAGGAGGTCAAATAGCCCCACGCCGGACAAGAAACGGACGCGTTCTGTCACATTTGATGTCCGGCACTCCGAAGCATGAGCAATCTGCGATGCTAGCCGAAAAACGGCCAGACCGGAAACTGGAAGAGCGCCCAAAAGTTTAAAAAGTGCATTGTGCGCAAACGACAACGTGCCAAGCAGCATTCCTGGTTCCATACAACGCTGGGGTATTGAACGGGTCGTCCCTCGTACGCTTTCTGCAGACCCACGATGTCGATCTTCTTCATCTCGAGCATGGCTCGCATCAGTCCGCCGAGAACGATATAGCTTCACGCTGCCCGTTGGTCCGGGTCCCGCCTCTCCATAGCGGGTGATCTTCACAATCCGTGAATTTTCGAAAATCGAGACGTAAACTCCGCCGCCACCTCCGCCGTGTCGAACCCCAGAAATGGAGTGATCTTTTGCATTCAGGGATTCCTCCTTCTCATCAAACCCAGCTTCAGAATCGCAAGCGCCGTGCAGCACTCCGGGAACTCGCCCCGCATGGTCATCTCGAGCGCTGTCTCAAACGCCAGCCAGCGGATCGCGATCTGCTCTTCGGGGTCATGTCGCGGCGCGTGCAGCGTCAGGCCCGTGGCCAGGAACAGGTGCTCGGTGTCGGTGGTGACGCCATTGTTCACGTCCGTTGCACCGAGGGATTCCCAGCACTGCGCCTCCACGCCGGTTTCTTCCCGCAACTCCCGCCGGGCCACCGCCAACATTTCCGTCTCGCCCTCGTGCGAACCGCCGCGCGGAATCTCCCAGGTGAGTTTGCCGTGCGGGTAGCGCCACTGCCCCACCAGTACCATCTCGTCGCGTTCGTTGATCGCCACGATCCCGACCGAGGGCCGGATCTCCACTACTCCGTAGACGCCCTGAGCGCCGTCGGGGCGAATCACTTGGTCTTCCCGTACCCGGATCCACGCATTCGAGTACACCACGCGGCTCGCCAGCGTGCGCCACGGGTTGTTCATTCGTAGATATCCACCAGGATGATGACGGCTTCGCCGCGGCTGGCATTGATAAGCGCGTGGTCCACGTCGGCGCGGTAGCTGGCCGAATCTCCCACGTCCAATTCGTCTACATCATCGCCCGACTCGACCCGCACCCGGCCCTTCTGCACGGTGAGGAACTCGCGCGTGCCGCGGTAATGCGCGGAACTGCGCAGCGCCCCGCCCGGTTCCAGCCGAACCTCGTAAAATTCCACGTCCTTCTCAAGGTGCAGCGGCGAGAGCGTCCGGATGCGGCACTGGTCGTCGGAACGGAAGTGGTACGCCCGGTCGGCCGACCGGATCACCTCAACCGTGGAAGTCGCGCCGGGTGTGACCACCATATCGTTCAGCCCTACCCCGAAGGCATGGGCGATACGCAGCGTTACTGCCAAAGTCGGGTTGGCGCGGTTGCGCTCGATCTGGCTGAGCATCGAACGGCTCACCCCGGAAGCCTTCGCCAGCGCGTCAAGGGACCATCCGCGCTCGGTCCGCATCTCTCTCACCCGCCGGCAAAACTGACCCCCATCCACTTCGGGCACAGACCCACCCGCCATTTTCGATCGCGCCATGATCCTCCATTTTACTGGAATCTTCTCTTGCAAACCGACCTTACGTATTCTAGTATTGTGGATAAGATTTCCACTATATGAAAGCGATTGTTAAAGCGAAGGCGGAACCGGGGCTGTGGCTCGAAGACGTGCCCACCCCCGAAATCGGCATCAACGATGTCCTGATCCGTGTGGAGCGCGCAGCCATCTGCGGTACGGACCTGCACATCTGGAAGTGGGACGACTGGGCGCGCAAGACGATTCCCGTGCCCATGGCCGTCGGCCACGAGTTCGTGGGCCGGGTCGCCGCGGTCGGCTCCAACGTGGCGGACTTTTTTCCCGGCGACCTGGTGAGCGGAGAGGGCCACGTAGTCTGCGGCCGCTGCCGCAACTGCCTGGCGGGCCGGCGGCATCTCTGCGCGCGTACGCAAGGGATCGGGGTGAACCGTCCCGGAGCATTTGCCGAGTACATTGCGTTGCCCATGACCAACGTCTGGCACCACAATGCCGGCATCCCCCTTGAGACCGCGGCCATTTTTGACCCCTTCGGCAACGCCGTCCATACGGCCCTTACCTTCAATGTGCTGGGGGAGGACGTGCTCATCACCGGCGCGGGGCCCATCGGGATCATGGCCGCGGCTGTGGTGAGGCATGCCGGTGCGCGCCATGTGGTGATTACGGACGTGAACCCCTGGCGCCTGGAACTGGCCCGCAAAGTGGGGGTCACACGCGCGGTGGATGTCCGGAACCAATCGTTGGCCGAGGTGCAGAAAGAACTGGGAATGCGCGAGGGTTTCGACGTCGGCCTGGAAATGTCCGGCAACTCGTCGGCCTTCCGGGACATGCTCGCCAATATGTGCCACGGAGGAAAGATCGCCATGCTCGGCATTCCTACCGGGGAGATGGCCATTGACTGGAACACGGTCATTTTCAATATGTTGACCATCCAGGGCATCTATGGCCGCGAGATGTACGAAACGTGGTACAAGATGACCGTGATGTTGGAATCGGGCCTGGACATCAGCCCGGTCATCACACATCGTTTCCACTATACGGAATTCGCCAAGGCATTCGAAGTGATGCTCAGCGGGGATGCGGGCAAAGTCGTGATGGACTGGAGCAGTTAGCCGGAACGGTAATTCCGAATCTGCAGCCGGGCGGCACGTGGCATCCGGATCTGATAATGCACCAGGGGCCGGCCCCAGCCCTCGACGCGCCGGAGATCGGTCTTGATCCTGACCGAACCCGGGGCGGCGTCGATGCGCACGTCGGTCCCCAGCACCAAGTTTGCGCCGTTCAACGAAAATTTATCTGCCTCGATGCGGGCGCACACCTCGACCTCTTCACGGTCCCAGGTATTGACCTCCACGCGGCCCTTGTGGGTATCGAGTACCACCCGGCCATCCTTGGCCAGCGGCACCGTCTTGCGGATTTCCTTCACATCCTGTGCGACCGCCTGCGCTCCGATCCAGACGACGAGCGCCAGCGGAACCCATAACAGTTCCAAGATCCGGGACACCATAAGCTTCCTCTGCGAACTATTACGTTGGGACGCCGGAACCGTTGCGAAATTAGCGGCCGATCATGCGAAATCCGCGAGCCAGCAGCGCGCGGCCCTCAGGCAGCCGGAAGAGGAACACTGTTCCGAAGTAGACAAGTCCGTAAGGGGAGAGGATAGCCGCCGCCCACACCAGCGGATGCTGCGTCCCGATTGCCAGCCGGACCGCCCAAGCCGCCGCCGCCCCAGCCCCCGCCGCGGTCCACAACTTCGCCATGTAGGACAACGGCAGGCCGGTCGGTCCGATGCGACTGTTGAGCCGCTGGCGCAGGAGCAGGAACTCTACCCAGGCGGCAATGCTGGCGGAGATCGTCAGCCCCGCCACGCCCCAGCGCGGTGCCATCCCGACCCACCCCGGCAGGTGCACCGCAGCCACGTATCCCAGGGCTGTCGCCAGCACAACGTGCACCACGGCATACTTCAGCGGCGTGCGGGTATCACGCAGGGAGTAGAACACTGACGCATACAGCCGCCCCTCAGTAGCCGCGAACAACCCCACCGCGGAACCTGCCAGAATACCCCAAACATAGAGCGAATCCCCATACGTGAAACGGCCGGTCTGGAGCAGTGCCGCTGACACCACATCACCAAGCGCCAGGAACGCCATGGCCGAGGGCACGATGAAGAACGCGATCTGCCGCAGCCCGCCGTTGAGTCGCTGCCGAAGGTAAGCGGCCACCTCATCGGCATCGCCCGTAGCCCGCGACATGGCCGGCAACTCCGCTGCCGAAACCGCCATCCCGAACAGGCTGACCGGCAGCATGTAGATCAGTTGCGCGTTGAACAACCCGGTGACTGCGCCGGTAGGAAGTGGGCTGGCCAACAGCACGTCGATATACGCGCTGATCTGGACCACCCCCCGGCCGATGAAAACCGGGACGAAGCTTCTCAGCACCACGCGGACATGCCCTGAGTGCATATCCAGCCGTACGCGCAAACAACTTACCAGCCGCAACACCCAGGGCACCTGCACTGCAAACATGAGTCCGCTGCCGACCACCGAACCCCAAGCCAGAGCCGTTGCTAGAAACGAGAGATCCGCCCCGCGTCCGAACGCCACCAAAGTGACGATCATCGCCACATTCCAGATCACCGGGGCGGTGTAGGAGAGCAGAAAGCGCCTATGGCTGTTCAGGATACCCAGGCACCACGCAGACAGCACCAGCAGCCCGGCGCCAGGGAACATGATCCGCACAATCCCAATGGTCAGTTCGCGCTTTGGACCTTCGAACCCGGGCGCGATCGCGTGCACCAGCAGCGGCGTCGCCGCAACGCCCGCCAGCACCAGCAGCGACGTGGCCAGCGACAGAATCGCGATTACGGCCCCGGCAACCCGCCCGGCTTCGCGCTCGTCCCCGCGAGCCAGCAAACCGGCGTAAACCGGGATGAATGACGCCGACAACACGCCTTCCCCGAAGAGGTTCTGGAGGAAATTGGGAATCCGGAAGGCGGCGTTAAACGCGTCCGCGGCGTCCGAATGCAGTCCGAAGAAATGCGCGAAGACACGCAGGCGGACCAGTCCCATCAGGCGGCTCAGCAGGATGCCTGTGGCCACCAGCAGCGCACCGGAGCCCGTGCGCCGCCGTTTCGGGGAACTCTCCACCATATGAGCCATCATACCGGGTGGTGCCCGGCCTCGTCGCCGCGCGCTACGCTAAACTGGTCGGAGAGGTTACCGCTTGCTCGTCGTAATGCGCGCGCAGGCCCGGGAAGAGGATATCGCCAGGGTCTGCCGGAAAATCGAAGAATTGGGACTGCGTCCCCACATCATCCCGGGAGCCCAGCGGACAGCTATCGGCATCACCGGGAACCACGGCACTGTGGACCGCGCCGAATTCGAGGACATGCCAGGGGTGGCGGACGCCATCCCGGTCTCGAAGGCCTACAAACTGGTGAGCCGCGAAGTCAAGCCGGACAACACCGTCGTCCGGGTAGCCGGCGTAGCGGTCGGCGGCGCGGACCTCGTACTCATCGCGGGACCCTGCTCGGTGGAGAGCCGCGAACAACTCCTCGGCGCCGCCCGCGCCGTGAAAGCCGCCGGAGCCACCCTGCTGCGCGGCGGAGCCTACAAGCCCCGCACCTCGCCCTACGCCTTCCAGGGGCTCGGGGAGGAAGGGCTGAAACTGCTCGCCGAAGCACGCGAGGAGACCGGCCTGGGGGTTGTCACGGAAGCCATCGACACCGAAACCTTCGACCTGGTGGAGCGCTATACCGACTGCATCCAGATCGGCGCCCGGAACATGCAGAACTTCTCGCTGTTGCGCCGCGCCGGTCGCGCCCGCAAGCCTGTGCTGCTGAAACGCGGCCAGTCCTCCACGCTCGACGAGTTCCTGATGGCAGCCGAGTACATCCTCTCGGAAGGCAACTACCAGGTGATCCTTTGCGAGCGCGGCGTCCGCACATTCGCGGACCACACCCGCAACACCCTGGACCTCAGCGTGATACCCGCCGTCCAGCGCCTGAGCCATCTCCCCATCATCGCGGACCCCAGCCACGGCACAGGCAAGCGCGACAAGGTCCACCCGCTGGCACTCGCGTCAGTCGCCGCCGGGGCGTCCGGTCTGATCGTGGAGGTACACCCGAACCCCGATCGCGCGCTCTCCGACGGATTCCAATCGCTTTACCCAGCGCAGTTCCAGGCCCTCGCCGACGAGTGCCGCGCCATCGCCGCGCTGTTGGTGCGCCATCGCGCCGCGGCATCGGCGTAACCGGTTACCGCGTCCCGACAAGCGCCATTACGCTGAAGTCATAGTCTGTGTAGCTGCGCATCTTGCCGCGCAACCAAAGGACCGCGCGTTGCCGCCCCTCCCACACCGGCACGACGGGTCGGATGTTGTCCTCGGCTGAGTCCTTGGTTACCGCCGTCCAGGTCCATTTCGCGCCATCGCGGGTCGAGCCGCGGAAGATCTCCCAGTGGCGCCGGCCGTCGGCCTTGCTGGTGAGCGGCTTGCCCGTCGCGGGATCGGCGTTGGTCGAGATGAAAACGGTGTTCGGATCGTGCGGATCGAGCGCGATGTTGCCGGTGTAGTCGTCCTCCTTCGGATAGAGCTTGCTGCCCCCGAATGCGATCTCCCTGGTGGACCATGCCTTGCCGTCCCAACGTGCCTGATGGTAGCGGAAGTCTTCCCCGCCCTCTCCCGGCGCCATGCCGGCGGAGTCCTTCTGCACCGAGAAGGCCAGGAACGGCCGGCCCTGCTGGTCGAGATGCAGGTCGCTGATCCACGCCACATTCCGCGGGTCCCCGGGAAAGACGCGCGTGCCTTCCTCCGGCGCCTTCAGTCCTTCCTGCAGGCTGCGCACCACGGTCCCATCGGACCGGTGCAGTTTCCCCCCGCGATAGAACATGTGATAGATGCTGTTATCGAAGTCGCGCGGGTGGCCGTCGGTGTAGGCGAAGTGCACGGTGTCGCTGCCGTTCGAGGCGTACTTCACATACGGCCTGTGCCGGAACTGGCTGGGAACGTCGATGAACACCCCGCCCGCCTTCCACGTCTCGCCGGAATCGTCCGACCACGCCCAGGACGGCTTGTTGGTGTTGTTGTAGCCGCGATAGAAATCGTAAATGCGTCCCTTTTCCGCCGTAAGCAGGTGCAGGTTTTGATAGGTGACCCGCGAAATCGCGCTCGGCACGAACACCCGCTCGTCCTCCCATGCCGTGGCGTCGCGCGCGTTCTTCGAGATCCGGTAGTAGAACTTCTCTTGCCTGCCGTGCTGGGCGTAGAGCGCCAGGATACGCCCGTCCGGCCGTACCAGGAAAGCCGGCGAGTTGTGATCGTCGAGCCACAGCCGGCGCTCGGCATCGGAGGCAGGGCGGTGCAGCGTGTGGACCGTGCGCTTGCCCGTGGCCGGGTCGTAAACCGCCACCTCCACGGCACCCTTCCGCCCGGCGTCCCGATATCCGGAAGCCACCGAACCGGCGATCAGCTTGCCATCCACCACTAGCACGCGCTCGTCTTCGAACCAGCACCATCCGCCGTCGTCGTTGATGGTGATGGGCGCCTGTGCGGCTACCAAGGGAAGGACCGCCAGCAGGAACGGCAGCAGACATTTCATGCCCGGCATCTTAACATCGCTCGCCCGGCCCGGCGATAATAGAGGCCATGCTGATCGTTCATGTCCACGCGCGCATCAAGCCCGCGTTCGTTGAGGCGTTCCGGGAGGCCACCATCGAGAACGCGCGGCAGAGCGTCCAGGAACCGGGGATCGCCCGTTTCGACGTCATCCAGCGGCAGGACGACCCCGAACTGTTCATCCTGGTCGAGGTCTACCGCAGCCCGGAAGCCGCCTCAGCCCACAAGGAGACCGCGCACTACAAGGTCTGGCGCGACAAAGTGGCCGGCATGATGGCCGAGCCGCGCACCAGCGTGAAGTTCTCGAATCTCTTCCCCGGCGATGAAGGCTGGTAGCATGCGCTTCGATTTCGCCACCGCGGGCCGCATCCTCTTCGGCGCGGGAACGGTGCGGGAAGTCGCGCCCGCAGCCCGCGCCATGGGCAGCCGCATCCTGCTGGTGACCGGCCGCTCCACCGACCGCGTCGCGGCCCTTGGCCTTGAAGCCGCGCGATTCGCCGTCGAGGGCGAGCCTACCGTGGACCTCGTGCGTCAGGGCGTGCGCTTCGCCCGCGAAGCCGCCTGCGACGTGGTGGTGGCATTCGGGGGCGGCAGCGCCATCGATGCCGGCAAGGCTATCGCGGCGCTACTCCCGAACAGCGGCGAGCCGCTCGACTACCTCGAAGTGGTGGGGCGCGGGCAGCCGCTCGGCAGCCCTTCCGCGCCCTTCATTGCGGTCCCCACCACTGCGGGCACCGGCTCGGAGGTCACCCGCAACGCCGTCCTGGCTTCTCCGGAGCACCGCGTGAAGGCCAGCCTGCGCAGCGCTTCCATGCTGCCGAGCCTGGCAGTGATCGATCCAGACCTTACACTTGACCTGCCGCCCGCCGTGACCGCCGCCACCGGCCTCGACGCCCTCACGCAGGTGATCGAGCCGTACTGCTCCGCGCGCGCCAATGCCATGACGGATATGTTCTGCCTGGAGGGCATGCGCCGCGCAGCCACGGCACTCCGGCGCGTATACCATGACGGGCGCGACCGCGATGCCCGTGCGGACATGTCCATGGCCAGCCTGCTTGGCGGACTCTCCCTGGCCAACGCCGGGCTGGGCGCGGTTCACGGCTTCGCCGCTCCCGTGGGCGGGATGTTCCCCGCCCCGCATGGCGCCGTCTGCGCGGCCCTGCTGCCCCACGTGATCGAGGGTAACATCCGCGCCCTCCGCTCCCGCGCTCCCGAAAGCGAGCAACTGGCGCGTTACGCTACGGTGGCTTCCATCCTCACCGGACGGCCGAACGCCCGCCCGGAAGATGCAACTGCCTGGGCCGCCGCGCTATGCGAGGAACTGCACATCCCGCCACTCCGCTCGTACGGCGTTAGCGTTTCAGACGTCCCCGGCCTGGTGGAACGCGCCGCCCAAGCCAGCAGCATGAAAGGCAACCCCATCGCGCTGACCGCTGACGAACTGACAGCCATCCTCTCTCGCGCCGTCTGAGCGGGGCACTTTTGCCCCGGCCCTGAGTCCCTAGGGCACACGTTTACGAAATGCTGACGGCTACCCCGATGAATCGCGGTCACGGCTCCGTGGCCATGGGTTTGCATTTATGAACGGCAAGAGCAGGGGGCTATGTTTGAAACTACACCGGGGGATGCGCAACCACGCTGGTACGCCGCGCGGACGCGCTCGCGCTTCGAGAAAAAGGTGGCCGCGGAACTTGCCGCAAGAGGCGTCGCCGCCTGGCTGCCTCTTGTCCCCGAAACGCACCAGTGGAGCGACCGTTCGAAGGTGGTCAGGATGCCGCTCTTCCCTGGTTATGTGTTCGTTCACATCGCGGACACACCCGCCGCGCGCCTCAGCGTGATGTCCACCACCGGGGTGTGCCAGATCCTGGGCATCGCCGGACGCATCGAGCCCATTCCGGATGTGGAGATCGACTCGATCCGACGTGTCATCGAGAGCCAGACCCGCTGCTTCCCCCATCCTTACCTGCGGGAGGGTACTCGCGTTCGCGTGAATAGTGGCGCGCTCCAGGGAGTGGAAGGGACCCTGGTGAGGGTGAAGAACGAGACCCGGTTGGTGCTTGCCATTACCATGCTGTCGCAGGCCGTGGCGGCCGAAATCGACATCGATTGGGTGGACGCCGCCTGAGCTACTCCCAGCGTTTCCCGCGATCTTCGGGCAGAATACGCCGCAGCGTGTAGATATCGGACTCCGCCAGTTCCGCGGCACGTTCGGGCAGCGCGGCCCACGCGTCCCACACGGCGCTGATCAGCCTCCCGGTGATCCCCGCAGCCGCTGGAGACGCCAGCAGCGCCACGAGTTCCGCGGCCCTTCGGACAGTAGCTTCGCCTCGCTCGACACCCGCGGCGGCCGCTTCGCATTCGCGCTCGCCAGCCTGTTCCGCGCCCGCCGCCAGGATCTCCCGCAGCATATCGGTGCTCATCGCGCCGGGCGACACGCAATTCACCCGAACGTTCATCGCTGCGGCCTCGTGCGCCAGCGTTTCGGTGAACCGCACCAGTCCCGCTTTGGCGGTAGCATAGGCCGAAAACCGGGGCCGTGCCGAGGTGGCCCCGCCGCCCGCGAGGTTCACGATGCTGCCGCCCCCGCCCTCCGCCATCCACGGGACTGCCAGCCGGCAAAGCTCTACCGGAGCCATCAGGTTCACCCGGATGGTGCGCTGCCATTCTCCGGTTGCGTTCTCCCACAGCGCGCCGATGGGCCCCTGGATGGCGGCGTTGTTCACCAGCACGTCCAGCCGCGGAGACAACTCCCGCGCACGCGCCATCAGCCGTTCCGCGGCGTCCGCGCATTCGAGATCGACGGCCGCGTATGCCGTCCGGCCCCCGAGTTCGCTGCACACCCGCGCCATTCGCTCCGCCGAGCGGCCCGCCAGCAGCACCGTCGCGCCGCCGGCAACCAACGCGCGGGCAATTTCCTTCCCCAGCCCGCGCCCCGCACCAGTTACGACGGCGAACGCTCCCTCAAGCGCCCGTGGCATGCTCGGACTCCCATTTCGTGGCGCACGCCTTCAGCGCCGGATGTGACACCATCAGGTGCAGCACCACGGCCTGAAACGCCTCACTGTGGGGCGTCACGTTCTGCGGATTCACCACCGGCACCAACACGCAGGCATCCGCTACCCGGGCGGTATGGCCGCCGTCGCGTCCCACGATTCCCACTATCCGCGCCTTCACGCTTCGGGCATAATCGAGCGCCGCCACAAGGTTGGGACTGACGTTGCGTTCGACGTTTCCGCCCCCGACGGACAGCACCAGCACCACGTCCTTCGCACTCAGGCGGCTCACCTGAAGCCAGCGCTCGAAGACCGTCGCCCAACCTTCATCGTTGGTGCGTGCCGTCAACTCCGAGACGTTGTCGGTGGGGGCGTAGGCCTCCACGGCGGCGATTTTTCGAAAATCGTTCACCGCGTGCGAGGCATTCGCTGCGCTGCCTCCCACCCCAAGGATGAAGAGCCGCCCACCGGCGGTGCGCGCGTCGGCCAGGATCCGCACGGCACTCTCGATGGCCTCGCGATCCAACGCTTGAGCAATTCGCGCCACTTCCGCCAGATAGCTTTCCGTGAAGCTCATTCCGCTCCTC
The DNA here is from genome assembly GCA_035561075.1 of Bryobacteraceae bacterium. GTDB lineage: Bacteria > Acidobacteriota > Terriglobia > Bryobacterales > Bryobacteraceae > JAMCRM01. The sequence goes on along the minus strand of DATMYF010000003.1, from coordinate 8,602 downwards.
CCATGTAGCGCCGGAACTCTTCGAGGCCCTCGAACGAGCCGATCTCGTAGAATCGCCGCGCCACCTCGAACCCGGCCAGTTCGCCCCGACGCAGCAGGTCCCCGTAGACCCCGGCAAGGTCGCAGGGAACCCCGGCGGGCACCGTTTCGAATACCGACTCGTCGAACACCCCCAGGCCGTAGTCGATGTGCCGCATCTCCGGGGTGCGCCGCTGCTTGTCATACGCCAGGATGGCGCCGCCCGAAAACTCGATGTTGCTGGCGTCGTACCGGCCCTCGTTGCGATAGACCGTCATCAGCGCCTTCCTGCCGCTCGCCTCGAAAGCCTGCTGCACGGCGCCGTAATCGCACTCCAGGTACGAATCGCCGTAGAGCACAAAAAAGCGCTCTCCCAATAGCGGCAACGCCTTCCGGATAGCGCCCCCGGTGCCGAGCAGCGTCTCGCCATCGTGGCTGTACAGCACCTCCAGGCCAAAGCGCCCGCCCGAGCCGGCGTACTCCTCAATCATCTCTCCGTGGTATCCCGAGCAGATCACCACGCGCCGCACACCTTGGCGCGACAGGAGCCGCAACTGGTGCGCTAGAAACGGCTCGCCGTTCACGTCCACCAGGGATTTCGGGATCGTCTCCGTATACGGCCGCAGGCGCGTGGCCAGGCCTCCGGCCAGAATCGCCACGGGATAAAGCTCCGCCGTCATCCCTGCGAGACCACCTTGGTACCTTCGAAGTCAAACCGGAAGCGTACCTCCTCGAGCCCGGCCTGCCGCATGGCGTGCCGCAGCCGCACTTTCTCCTCCGCGTAGAACATGAGGAAACCGCCGCCGCCCGCCCCGATGATCTTCCCGCCCAGGGCGCCGTTCTTCCGCGCCAGCTCATACCATTCATCGATCTGCGGGTTGCTCATATTGGCCGAGCGCTCTTTCTTGTGCTGCCAGTGCACGTCCATCAGCTCGGCGAAGCGGCCCAGATCGCCGCGCTCCAGCGCCGCCTGGCTCTCGTGCCCCAACTCTTTCACGTAATGCAGATTCTGGATCATCTGCTGGTTATTGGCGCGGCTCTGGTCGTCCTGCTCCCGCAAGGTTGTGGAAGCCGGCCGCGAGTAACCGGTAAAGAACAGCAGCAGATTGTCCTCCAGGTTGTACAGGGCCTCGGGGTCCAGCTTGAGCGGCCAGGCCTCCACCTCGTCATTGGGCAGGAAGCGGAAGCAGGTAATCCCGCCATACGCCGCGATGTATTGGTCCTGCTTGCCGATCGGCTCTCCCAGCAGGTCCATTTCGATATGGCAAGCCTGCCGCGCCAGTTCCTCCCGGTGAATGAGGTTGCGGTTGTACGTATGGAGCGCCTTCAGCAGCGCCGTCGTGAAGCTGCCGGAGGAGCCCAGCCCGGTGCCCGCCGGGATATCCGCCATGCTGGTGATCTCAAGGTGCGGCGCGCAGAAGCCGGTCAGCTTCAGCGCCTCCCGCACGATCGGATGCTGCACCTCCGCGGCATGGCTGACATGCTCCAGCTTCGAGTACTTTACGATCAACTCCTGCGCGAACGTGCGGTGCAGTGTGATGTAGACGTACTTGTCGATGGCCGCGGCAATCAGGAACCCGCTGTGCTTCCGGTAATACGACGGCAGGTCGGTCCCCCCTCCGCCGAGGGAGATCCGCAAAGGGCTACGCGTGATGATCATGGCTCGATTGCGAGTATACGCTCGTGACGATCCGCAACACCGCCGCCGCGTCGCGCAATCCCGGTGAAGGCTGCCGGCCCAGCCGGATGTCCTCCAAGAATTCGTCCAGTTCCAACGCCCAGGAAGCGTCCGCGCGCGGGTATTCCCAAATAGTGGTCTCGGGCGGGCCCATCTCCGGCAGCATCCGGTAATATGCGATGCGCTCCACCCCGTAGGACCCGCCCAGCCCCGAGATATCCAGCTTCCCCGTGCGGCCGTAAATCTCGACCGAGAACAGGTTCTTCCACTCCGTGCAGCTTGCGTGCAGGAAGGCCACCTTCCCGGCCGGGGTCTTGAGGGTGAGGAAGGCGTTGTCGTCCACCGGCATGTTCCAGAAATACGTTGCGGCCACCCCGTGAACTTCGCTGAAATCGCCCAGGAACCAGCGGCTCAGGTCAATAAGATGAACCCCCTGGTCGATCAGCTCCCCGCCGCCCGAAACGGACGGATCGGCGCGCCACTCCCGGTCATAGCCCACGCGGCCGCCGTGCCCGTAGCGCCCCCGTAGGAACATCAGGTCCCCGATAGCGCCGCCATCCACCAGTTCCCGCGCCTTCCGCAGCGCAGGATGATAGCGGTGGTTGTACCCCACCCGAACGAGCGCGCCGCTCCTGGCAGCCGCCTCCGCCACCGGGGCGAGTTCTTCCGGGCATCGCGCCGCCGGTTTCTCCACCAGCACGTGCTTGCCGTTTGCCACCGCGGCCAGCGCGACCGGCGCCAATGAATCGTGCAGCGTCGCCACTATCACGACGTCCACATCCGCACGCCCCACAACGCGCTGCCAGTCCTCTTCAGCCGCCGCACCGTGTGGCGCGGCCAAGGCCTCCGCGCGTTCCCACACGCGATCCGCGCAAGCCACCAGGCGGCACCGCCCTTCGAGTGACGCGGCCCTCTTCCGCCCGATCAGCCCGCACCCCACAATCGCTACATTCACGCTCTCCGCTCCAATATCGCCTGATGCGCCTGAAGGTACTGCACCGTCCGGAGCACGCCCTCCCGGATGCTCAGTTTCGGTTTCCATCCGAGCGCCCGGATGCGGCTCGTATCGAGGAAGATGAACGGATTGTCCCCCACCCAGCCGCGGTTGCCGTCACCATAATCGATTTGCGGGCGGACGCCAAGCTCGCCGCAGATCCACTGGATGGAGTCCCTCACCGTGCAGTATTCGTCCGCCCCAAGATTGAAGATGCTCAGCCTGCTTTCGACGCGGTCGATGGCGAGCAGTATGGCATCGATGCAGTCCTGAACGTAGAGGTAGGATTTGCGCTGCGTCCCGTCCCCCAACACCTCCAGCCTGCCTGGATGCACCATGAGCTGCCGGTAGAAATCAAACACATGCCCGTGCGTGTAGCGCTCCCCTAGAATCGAAACGAAGCGAAACACATACGCCTGTAGCCCGAAGCCCTCTGCATACGCGGAAATCAGGCCCTCGGCCGCCAGCTTCGAGGCGCCGTAAAGCGACGTCTGGACTGGAAAAGGCGCATCCTCGGGCGTCGGAATCACGGCCGATTCCCCGTAAATGGAGCCCGTAGACGAGAACGCCAGCCGCCGCACATTATTGGCGCGCATGGCCTCCAGCACATGGAACGTGCCGATTACGTTCTGATCGAGATCCTTGCGGGGATGATCGAGCCCGAAGCGTACGTCCGCGTTAGCGGCCAGGTGGAAAACGAACTCCGCGCCGGAGATTGCCTTGGTCAGGCTGTTCAAATCCAGCAGGTCTCCCTCGACCAGCCGGAACTGTGAGGAGGCCAGCGCTCCCTCTAAAAACTCCTCCTGTCCGGTGGAAAAATTGTCGTACCCGGTCACCTCGTGACCGTCCGCAAGCAGCCTGTCGGTCAGGTTACTCCCGATAAAACCCGCACTCCCTGTAACGAAGCATCGCATCTGTTGGACGCTCCATTATAACGGGGCCGCGGTTTCGAGGGCACCAAGTTACTGGGGTGCGGGCAGCGCCTGAATATTCCGGTCGGCCGATTCCGGCGACGCCGCGGGTACGGCCGCCAGCGGCTTCGCGGCACCTGGAATCTGTCCCTCTACGTAGCGCGTGACGAAGTTGTGGATGTCGCATTCCACTACCGGCTGGCTGCCGTCGATAAAGACTTCCCTCCGGGTGGAATCGCAGTACGGGCTGGCCAACGCCCCGGATTCATTGCACACTTCGTCCGTGACTACTCCCTTCGGCGCACGGAAGGCTTGTGTCTCGCTGTATGGATGAAACTGATGGGCCTTTTTCATGAACTCCGTCCAGACGGGCAGCGCCGCCTTGGAGCCCTCCAGGTTCAGATCCCGGTTATCGTCATAGCCTACCCAAACCACGCACAGCAACTGGGAGGTAAACCCGGCAAACCAGGAATCGCGCGACGTCCCTGTTTTGCCGGCCGCGGGAGGTCGGAAGCCGCGCCCCCGTATGCTCGCACCGGTTCCGCGGTTCACCACGTCTTCCATAATGTTCACCATCAGGTAGGCAACCCGTGGATCCATGGCGCGACGCTGTTCAGGAACGTGGCGGTACACCACCCTGCCGTCAGGCGAGCGCACCATTGAAATCAGCGCGGGCTTCGTGTATACGCCCTGGTTGGCAAAGACGGTGTACGCGCCCGCGAGGTCGAGCGGCGTGGCTTCATAGGCCCCCAGAGCGAGAGCCGGGGTGGGCTGCAGATTGCCGTCCAACCCGCTTCTGCGAGCCATCGCCACCACGGAGCCATATCCCACCGATTCAGCCAACTTGATGGTGGCTACGTTCAATGAGGCGCTCAAGGCGCGCCGCAGCGTTACCTGCCCCATAAAGCGGCCACCGAAGTTTTTCGGTTCGTACTCCAGGTTAGAGAACTGAAAGACCGTCGGTTCATCAAGTATGGTGCTGGCCGGCGTGAAAATGTGGGATCCGCCCTCCACAGCAGTATTCAGTGCCGCCGCGAATACAAACGGCTTGAACGCCGAACCGGGCTGACGCATCGCCAGCGCATGGTCGAGTTGGCTGTCGGAGTAGTTGCGGCCCCCAATCATCGCCTTCACCTCGCCGGTCCGCGGGTCGAGGGATATCAGCGCGACCTGCGGCGGGTTCGGAGGCAATGCCTCGCCCTTCCGCGCACGGCGCTTGAGTAGCTTATCTACATCTGCCATGCCGGCGTGCACGGCCTCCTGGGCAGCACGTTGCAGGTTTAGATCGAGCGTGGTGAAGATGGAATCGGTGCGATCCTGGTCACTGATCCGCGTTTGCAAGTCGTCGTTCACGCGATCGACAAAATATTGCGCCTCCACGTCGGCGGGGCCGTCGGGACCGGGGGAAATCCCCAGCGGCGCTGCCGCCAGTTCTCGGTACTGCTCATCGGTGAGGTACCCATTCTGCCGCATCAGCAACAGCACCAGGTTGCGCCGCTCGAGTGCTCGATCCGGATGCCGCAGGGGGTTGAAGTAACTGGGCCGCTGTACCATCCCGGCGAGGGTCGCCGCCTCCGTGACCGTCAGCCGGCCAATCTCCTTTCCGAAAAATACCCGTGCCCCTTCCCCGAATCCGTTGATATTGAACGTGCCACGCCGTCCCAGGTATACCTGATTGGCATAATATTCGAATATCTGTTGCTTGCTGAGCCGCATATCCAGGTGCAGTGCGATCAGCAACTCCTGCACCTTGCGCCGGAAACTTTTGTCCGGGTGGAGCCACAACGACCGCGCCAGTTGCATCCCCAGCGTCGAGGCGCCTTGCTCCTTGCGTCCCTCCCGCAAGTCCACGTAAGCCGCTTTGAGAACCCGCAGCATGTCGACGCCGCTATGTGTGAAAAAGTGCTTGTCTTCCACTGACGTAACTGCCTGAACCAGGACGGGCGGAATCTGTGCGAACGTCACCAGCCGCCGCTTCTCTCGATTCCCGTCCGATACGTTCGTGATGAGCAGCGGCTCCAGCAGCATTTCGCGCCGCTCCGTGTTGTCCTCCAGTGAGATGATGCGCGCGATCTTTCCATCGGCGAACTGCACCACGCCCGCCTGCTGACGGTTGAAGTACGAACGGGGACCCGGAAAGATTTCCACGGCATCGTCCGGCCTGATGTTGTACCAGCCCTTCGAGTGCCGGCGGGAGGTTTCGTAGCCAGCATGCCGCAGCCGTGCAACGAGTTGTCCCGAAGTCATCGCGTCACCTACCGCGATGCTCTCCGGCGCTGCGTAGATATTCACCGTATGGGCGAACGGACCCGACCGTAGTTTCGCGTCCACTCTGCGGGCGAACTTCACGTAGTACCAGGTGAAGGCTATTACGCCGGCCGCCATCACCGCCAGCAGCATCGCCAGACAAATAGTGGCCCACCGCGGAATCTGCAACCCCGCCGGTCCCCGCGATTGCCTCGGCTCAAAGACGGGCTCGTCGGGCGTGCCTCCCTCATTCTGTTTCTCCGGCAGTTTCCGGCCGCCGTTGCTGTCGTCGTTCTGCACAGTGATTGCCCTTAGAATGAGCCGCACGCCAAGTGCAAACGTTCGCCTCTTCACGCACCCGTTTGGCCGACGGATTGCTGTCGCCCTCATGCTGTGCCCGCCAACAAAGTACGCGAACGCATCCTCCGCGCCGCTCGGCGCACTTTGGGATTTGAGGGACTTCGCCCCGGCCAGGAGGAGGCCATCGCCTCGGTGCTGGAGGGCCGCGACACCCTCGCGGTGATGCCTACCGGCTCCGGGAAGTCCGCCATCTACCAGATCCCCGCGGTGCTGATCTCCGGCCCTACCGTCGTGGTCAGCCCGCTGCTGGCGCTTCAGAAAGACCAGATGGAGGGTATCGTCGATCAGGGTGTGGCGCCTGCGGCGGTGGTGAATTCAGCTATCCGGGACTCCGAAAAGGAGGACGCGCTCGACGACCTGGAAGAGGGCCGCCTGGAGTTCGTCTTCCTTGCGCCGGAGCAGTTCCGGAAGGCCGAGACTCTCGAACGCGTGCGCGCTTCCAAGCCGTCCCTTTTCGTGGTTGACGAGGCGCACTGCATCAGCGAATGGGGCCACGACTTCCGCCCGGATTACCTGGGCCTCGGGTCTGTGATCGAGGAACTCGGGCACCCAGTCGTTCTCGCCCTCACCGCCACCGCCGCCCCGCCCGTCCGCGACGAGATTGTGGAGCGCCTCGGGATGCGCCGGCCGAAGATTGTCGTGCGCGGTTTCGACCGCCCGAATATCTGGCTGGGCGTAGAAACATTCCCGGACGAACAAACCAAGCGCGACGCCCTGCTCAATCGAGTCGCCTTCGCCGATAAGCCCGGCATTGTCTACGTTTCGAGCCGCCGCCACGCCGAAGAGATTGCCGCCGACCTCAACGAGCGGGGTGTCAAGGCCGCGCACTACCACGCCGGCATGCGGCATAAAGAGCGCAGCCCGGTGCAGGAAGGCTTCATGGAGGGCGGCGAAGAGGTCATCGTGGCCACCTCGGCCTTCGGCATGGGGGTGGACAAGCCCGATGTCCGTTTCGTCTTCCACTACGATGTCACCGATTCCCTCGACACGTACTACCAGGAGATCGGACGCGCCGGACGCGACGGCAAGGAAGCCCGCGCCGTGCTCTTCTACCGCCCTGAAGACCAGAACATCCACAAGTTCTTTAAAGGCGGCGGCAAGGTGGATGAAGCCAAACTCGAACAGGTGGCCGCCGTCGTCCACCAGGAGGGCGGCCCCATCGACCAGGATGAACTGCGCGAAAAGACTGCCCTGTCAAAAACCAAGATGGCACGCGCCATCAGCCGCCTGGAGGAGACCGGCGCCATCGAAACCCTGCCCGGCGGCGGCGTTGCCCCGGCCGGCGAGGCTGTCGACCTTCAGGCTGCCGCCCATCAGGCGGCCGAAGAGCAGAAGCGCCGCCACGACTACGAACTGCTGCGCCTTGAAAAGATGCGCGCCTACGCGGAACTCCTCGACTGCCGCCGCGGATACATCCTCAACTATTTCGGAGAGGAACACAATGGGCCGTGCGGGTTCTGCGACAACTGCGAGAGCGGCCGCGCCGCGCGCAACAGCGCCCCTGCGGCCGAGCCCTTTCCCGTGAAGACAAGGGTCACACACCACGAGTGGGGAAAGGGTGTGGTGGAAGCCTATGAGGGCGAAAAGGTGGCGGTATTGTTCGACGATCCCGGGGTGGGCCGCAAAAACCTGATGGTCAAAGCGGTGGTCGAGCGCGGGTTACTCGAACGCGCCTCCTGACAGAAGCTACTGCGCCTCGCCCTTGCGCCGGATCTTGATCTCGAGGCGCTTGATCTTCTGGTTCAGCGTGGAAAGCGGCACGCGCAGCGCGTCCGCCGTCTCCGTCTGGCTCCAGTTGCACTGCTCGAGCTTCTCCATGATCGTCTTGCGCTCGAAATCCGCCACGATCTCGAACAGCGAGGCGTCAGGGGGAAGCGCTCCGCCCTCCGACCGGCGCAACCGGATTCCGTTGGCTTGCAGGAGGTGTTCCGGCAGCACTTCGAGCGGCACGGCCGGCTCGGATGCCAGCACCACCGCGCGTTCCACCACGTTCTCCAGTTCCCTCACGTTGCCGGGCCAGTTGTGGTCGATCATGATCTGCAGCGCTTCGGGTTGGAATCGCAGCAGCGAGTTCCCTGCGGGGTCCAGAAACTTCTCGTTTTCCCGGCAGTACTTATTAAAGAAGTGCTGCACCAGCGGCGGGATATCCTCTTTGCGGTCGCGCAACGGCGGCAACTGGATGTTGATCACGTCCAGCCTGTAGTAGAGGTCTTCCCGGAACCTGCCCTCCTCTACCAGTTTGCGCAGATCGGCATTGGTGGCCGCCAGGATGCGCACATCCACCTTGATCGGATCCGTCGAGCCGAGCGCCGTGAACTCCCGCTCCTGGATTACCCGCAGCAGCTTCACCTGCGTCTCAAGGCTGATGTTCCCGATCTCGTCGAAGAAGATGGTG
>DATMYF010000002.1:0-42972 GCA_035561075.1 Bryobacteraceae bacterium | reverse complement strand
ACCATGTTCCACTGCCTGCCGGAGGCGCTTTGAATCCGGACCACCGCGCCAATGCCATCGCGGTTGGACCGGGTGCCCGCGAGCCGGACCGATAGCCAGTGGTTCCGATTGCCGCCGTCGTTCCGGTAGAGATAAGCCGGGCCGCCGTTTGTGGTGATCAGGATATCGAGATCGCCGTCGCGGTCATAGTCGGCGTGCGCCGCGCCGCGCGCCACCACCGGTCGATTGAATTCCGTCCCCGCCCCCGCGGTCACGTTATCGAAACGCCCCTTGCCAAGGTTGCGTAGCAGTAGCGGCGGCTGGCGATATTGCACCTTGGGCTGTACGCGGCCGATCTCCTGCTCGATGTGGCCGTTTGCAGCGAAAATATCGGGCCAGCCGTCCAGGTCGTAATCGAAGAAGAATGCCCCGAAAGTTAGCGAGAGCAGGCTCGCCCGTCCCACAGTGGACTGGGGCGCCTCGTCGACGAACAGTCCGTTGCCCTCATTGTGATACAAGCCCAGCATCTGGTTTGAGAAGTTTCCGACCAGCAGATGCGCGCGGCCGCTGCGGTCGTAATCGGCGGTATCGGCTCCCATGGCGCCGCGAGCGATTCCGTCTTCGCTATAAGCCACTCCGGCGGCCATGCCCTCCTCGGTAAACGTGCCGTTGCGGTTGTTGCGGTAGAGCTTATTCGGTTGCGTGTCGTTGGCGACGAAGAGATCGGGCCAGCCATCGCTGTTATAGTCCAGCACCGCAATGCCAAGCGATTTGCTGGTCGGATCGCCCAGGTGCGCCTTCTCAGTCACGTCTTCGAAGCGGCCGCCGCCGGCATTGCGGAAGAGCTTCGATGCCGTGCCCTTGTACGATTCTGGCGTGCAGTAGGATTTGGCCGTTCCGTCCAGCGAGCACCAGAGGTCCAGATTCGGGGCCCACTGCACGTAGTTCGCGACGAACAGGTCGACGTTGCCGTCGCGGTCATAGTCGAGCCAGGCGGCGCTGGTGCCGAACGCGGCATTGCGGATGCCAGCGGTCTTCGTCACGTCGCGGAACTTGCCGTCGCCTTCGTTATGGAACAGGCGGTCGCCCTCAAGGGCTGTGATGTAGACGTCCTGGCGGCCGTCGTTGTCGTAGTCGGCCACGGCAACTCCCATACCCTGCATCTCCAGGCCTAAGCCGCTAGAAGCAGTGATGTCCCGGAACGTGCCGTCGTGATTGTTCCGGTAAAGCGCGTGAGTGGTCTTCCGTCCTCGCGGCACCCAGTCTTTGCCGTTCACCAGCAGAATATCGGGCCATCCGTCGCCATCCGCGTCAAAAAACGCGCAGCCTGCGCCCATTGTTTCCGGCAGGTATTTCTTCCCGGACCGTCCGGCATTGTGGGTGAAGCGGATGCCGGCCTGTGCCGTAACGTCCGTAAAGATCGGGCCGGCGTAAGGCAACGTAGCTGCTGCCGCGAAGGTCGCGGTGAGCACGGAGAGGCCGATCCTCATTTCACGCCTTCCAGCGTGACGCTCCCGTGATCGTGAATCATCTGCCGCTCGTTATTGTCTTCCGGGCTGAGCATGCGCCGGCGCGCAGTGATCGATTGCGACGACTCGTCGGCCTTGAAGCGCCGGAACAGCCGCTCTTCTCGGGCGGCCTTCTCCATGTCGCCGAGCCCTCGATAGCACAGCATAAGCGTATAGTGCATCTGGACGTCCTCGGGGTCCACGTGCCCCACCTGCTCGAGCGCGCGGATCGCACCGGCGTAATCGCGCTTGAGGAACAGCACGCGTCCGATCTGGTTCCAAACCACCCGGTCGCGAGGATAACGCGCGGCAGCGGTACGCAGAGACGCGAGTGCGGCGTCGTAGTCTCCCGCGGCCTTCTGAATGGCGGCGCGGAAGAAATGGACCCGGGCGAGAGAGGGATCGATCTTCAGGGCGCGCTCCACAAACGGCGCCGCGGCCTCCGTTTCGCCCTCTTGAATCAGGGCGCGCGCAACGTTGAGCCAGCCATCCGCGTAGCCGGGGTCGGCTTCACTGACTTTGCGGAAGGCGTACTCCGCGCCTTTCAGGTCCCCTTGGAGGAGCAGTCCTATCCCCCAGTCGTTCCAGCGCTCGCGGTGCTCTCGCCGGACCAACGGTTTCCATTCCGTTTCGCCTGTCGGAACCTCGATGGCGGATTGCGCCAGCATCAGCACCGGCAGATCCGGCACGTGCTTGACGGCGCCCGAGACGTCTGGAGCCCCTTCGTACGCGAACTGCGTGTAATGCCACGCAAACTTGCGGTAGTTCAGCCTGGCCGTGAGGGTGACGGGACCCCGGATGTCCTTGGGCACCTTTACCCGGAAGTGCGCCACGTCCGCGGCTCCGGGCGGGATCAGCCGCACGTAGAGAACGCTGCGCGTTTGCCAGGCGTTCCGTTTATTGATCGGGTTTCCTTCCGCGTCCAATTGATACGAACGGTAGAAGTGCGCTCCGGCTTCAACGGGGCCTTTGCCTCCGTCTTCCACGCGGCCGCTCCAGAAGAACGCGCGGCCGTCCGCATCCCTGGCTTCAAACTCCAGCCAGACATCGAAGGCGTCAACGGTGCCGCCGGGAAAGAAATGGCCGATTTTGCGCGTTCGCACCACCACGTCTACGCGGGCCGTTGAACCGGGCTGTAGCCGCGCACCCGCTGCGTCGATGGGAGCGGCCACACGGCCGACCTCCCGGATGAATCCCGCCCCGCTCTGCTCGGCCTCCTCCCCGACCGCGAAGGTGGACATAGCCTGCGCGGTATCGCCCTGGTGCTTAACCCGGGCGTCCTGCCCAAAGCCGTCCTCCACCGGAGTTACGGCAAAGATATCCACCGTTATAAAGCCCGACTTCAGGAATTTGGCGGTGGCGTCCATCTGAGGGACGTCCTGATTGGCGAGCGCCACGGCCATGTTCGCGGCGGGAAAGCGGTGGGAGTGCACGCGCCCGCTGTGGTTCCCGGGGTCGCGCGACTCGACGAGCGGCATATGGCAATCGACGCAGGTCGAACTCTTCTCCGGGTAATAGAATGACCGCGCCCCCTGGCCGGAAACGCCGCTGGCCTGCCAGTTGTCATAGTCGTTGAACCCGCGCACCCAGCGGTACTGGTTCACAGGCACGTCCAGGTGCACCTTATGGCAGGCTGAACAAAACTCCGACGGATCGGCCCGCATGGCCGGCTTCAAAAACGTCTGCTTGTGCGGCCGCGGATTGAGATAGGTCACGAAATAATCGAGCGCGCCAATCCAGCGGTTCTTGCTCGTGGCAAGCGCGTGCAGCGGCGGGTACTCGATGGTGAAGTCACCGTTGCCCATCGAACTCCCCACGTGGACGATCGAGTGACAGGAGACGCACGCCAGCCCCGCCTGCGCTTCGGGCGTGTGCATCTGCTCTTTAATGGGTGTATCGAAGCGGCCGCTGAACAGAAGCGCATGATCGTGGCAACCGGCGCACCAGCGGCTCGGCTTCGTGCCGATCTTTTCCTGCATGAACTCGATGGATTTTCGGTAGAACTGGTTGTTAAAAGACGCGAAGTGGTGCATCGAGCTTTTCCACTGCTCATAGATGTCCCGGTGGCACTTGCCGCAGGTCTCCGATTCGAGAAAGAATTCCGCGGGGATCAAGCCACCGCTCGCGGTTTTCGCCGATGACGGAAAGAACCGCGACTGCGGTCCGGCGCCTTCCTCATCCATCGAGGCGGGCGCTGTCTGGGGGTTGCGGATGCGGTCCGGCCACAACTTGCGATAAGCAGCCGTGCCGGCCGGCAAAACCGCGAGCAGGACGGTTGCGGCTGCGAGCGGCGCCCGATACCGCGACCATTTCTTATCCCGAAACACACGGATGCAAAAGGCTACTGCCGCCGCTGCCGCCAGCGCGATGTGCAGCCAGAGCGCCCAGCGGGTCTCCGCGATATTTCCGCGAAACGCCAGATAAAGCCCCGGCAATGCCGACGCGAGCAGCAGCCGCGCTTCGGCCGGGTAAGCCCGCATCGCGAGCAGCGCCGCGCCGGCCAGCACGATGCCGAGCAGAAGATGAAACAGCACATTGGCTACGTAGAAGAGACTGGCGTGCGTGAAGGCCGCGAGATAGGCAGCGTTCACGAGCAGCGCGATAAGCAGGAACGGGAGCATGCGGGTGGCGCGAATTATGGCAGGCCTCCAGTATGGGTTTCGAGGGGCCGGACCAAGCCGGCCCTCGGGGAAATCTCAGGTTACCAGGACAGCCGCAGCGTCAACTGTAGAACGCGCGGGGAGTTAGCGGAACTCCTGGTGGTAGCGACGCCGTCACCGCCGGGCAGAGTCTGGCCCGGCATGTTGAAGACGTTCTGCAGGAAGTCCGCGTTGAAGCGCAAGATGACCTGCTCTGTCAGTTTCACGCTCTTGAATGCCGAGGCGCTCATGTTCCACAGCATCGGTCCAAGCTTGTACTGATTGATCATCGGATCCACGAAGCCGCCAAGGGTGGTCCGTTGGAGCGAGCCATCCTTCAGCGGTACGTAGACCGTGTTGGTTTCGTAGAACGGGAACATCGGATCGCTCGGGCTTCCTCCATTGGCGGGCGTCGGCCAAAGCGGCGTACCAATAGGCTTGTAGGTGGATGGAACGCCCATGACGCCGTTTGGCTTGCCGTTCGCATCGTAGCTGTTAATGCGGTTCGCCGGAATGTAGCCGTTCCACATGAGCCAGCCGTCGTAGCATACGCCTGTACGGCAATCCTGGATTGGGTACTTCTTGCCGTAGTACTCGTAATTGCTTTGGTTGGCGATGTTACCGGTGGGTATCTGGAAGTACCGGCTGATCAGGCTACCGTAGCCGGCGACCTGCCAGCCCCCGATGAGGGCATCCACCAGGCGCCCGGAACCGCGCCCGAACGGCTTGCCCTTCCCGAACGGAAGGTCCACAAGGAAGTTCCAGTTGAATCTGTGCTTCGGAATCGCGCTGTCCCGGCGGTAGAACAGCAGCCGGTTGCGCGCGTTCTGATCCTCGGGCACGGTTCCCGGCAGGTACTGGTTGACGTCCACCAGGGTATCGTCGCGCCAGCCGTCACCAGCCACGCGCTGGGCGTTGCTCATGACGTAGAATGCCTGGAACGCATACCCTTTCGAATACCGGTGCTCGAGTTCCACCTGGTAGCTCACGTTGTTCGACCAGCCGCTCTTTTGAAACGACTGAATCGTCCCATAGACCGTGTTCTCAAACGGGCGGCGGGCGACGCTGGCGTACTCCCCGGTCGGGAAAGGCAGGCCCGTCGTCGTGTACCAGACGTACGCGGGGGGGTTGTTGTTATACGAATAATACTGCGCGATTCGCGAGCCGTGCGTGCCCACGAATCCGGTCTTCACTACGGTATTGGCGAATACTTCGCGCTCCACCAGGAAACTCCACTCGTGGGCGCGCGCGGTGGGCTGATCCGGGTCGGCGTAATTCACTGCCGCGCCGCCGCGTGTGATGCCCACAGGCCGGTCAACCGGTAAAATGTTCGAACTGTTCACACCCGCAATGACGGTGGGCACCGAGCGCATGAGGTAGTTCGGCAGCCCGTCCGGGCTTAATTCCGCCAGGTTCGGATTGTACTGGACGATGCCCCGGGTGGGCAGCGTGCTGTAGGCATTGCCCTGGAGCAGCCGCAGCGATTCAGAGTAGGCGAAGATCGAGTACCCGCCGCGCACCACGGTGGTACGGTTGCCGGAACCGAGGCGGTACGCGAAGCCGAGACGTGGGCCGAAGTCATAGTAATTGCTGTGCACCAGACTTTTCGGCAGTCCGGCCTGCTCCGGGGTGATGTACTTGACTCCGAGATTCTGGTAGGCATAGGCGATCGACGGCAGCAGGTTGCCCTGGGCGCCCAGCGCCTCGATGGACTGCGGGAGGATCACTGCTTTCTGTTTCGGATCGAAGCCCAGCAGCGAGTTGTCCCTGACATTGAACGGGCTGTTGTACTCATACCTTACGCCCAGATTCAACGTCAGCCGCGAGTTCACCTTGAAGTTGTCCTGGAAGTACAGCGATTTCTCGTTGTTTGATAAGGGATACCAGGACCGGTTGAATTGGGCGTTGTAGGCTCCGATTCCAAGAAACAGGTTGGCGGCAACGCTGCCGGCGAACGGCGCACTGCTGTAAGACGAGCCCGACGTTGGGTCGTACAGGCCGGTGTTGCCGACATCATTGAAGCTCAATTGCCCCTGCTGGATCTGCACGTCCTCCAGGGTTTCGATCAGTTCGTAGCGGAAACGTCCGCCGAACTGGAACTCGTGCCGTCCTTTGATCTTGGTGAAGTTCTGGTCGAAGTTGAAGATCTTGGCGTAGTTTATGGTCAGGTTGATGCTGCTGTCATAGCTCATGGCGCTGCCGGTAGCGGTGGTCATGGTATACGGGATGCGCGGGAAGCCTACGCCATTGAACGGATTCGGCAGCCCCAGGGTGCTCGAAATTTCCTCGCCCCGCGTGTACGGGATCTGGCCGCGGTAGTCCCGCGATACAGTCACCAGCGTTTCCCAGAAGAAAGTCGGCGAGAACGTATGGGTCCAGTTGGCCACGCCGTTATCGTTCTGGCCTTCATCGATATATGCATTGGCCCTCCTGTCCAGCGTGGTAGGGGACTGCCCATAGGGACTGCTGGTCAGAGATGAACTCGCCGGGCTGTGCGAATACCGGAACGAAAGGCTGTTGTTGTCGTTGATACGGTGGTCGACCTTCGCGGTTTCGGTGTGCTGCCTGGTGACGTTGAAACCGGTGCCGAACCAATTGGGCCCGATTAGGGGGTTGTCAGCCTGGGTCGGGGTAGGGGTGATGCTGTAAAGGTACTTCGCGAGAGGGCTCTGCCTGGCGAGAGGGATCTTGTTCTCTGGGAAGGGCGTGCGCGCCCAGTTGTCGGCTGCGCTCTGGGTGGTGTTCGGGTCGTATATTCTGGTGAGGCGCCCCTGGCCGTCCACGAGTCCGCTGAAATCGCCGTTGCGCATGGCCTCTGTCGGCACCGCGATCGACCGTGTGCTGGACTGCATCAGCCGGTAGCCTTCATAGGCGAAAAAGAAGAACGTCTTGTTTCTGCCGTTGTAAAGCTTCGGAATGTAGACCGGGCCGCCGGCGGAAACACCGAACTCGTTGCGCACGAGGTGGGGCGGCTTCGTGTAGTAGTCGGTTCTGGAACGCGCTACACCGAGGCCGCTGTTGCGATGGGTCTCAAAAAGGGAGCCGTGGAAATCGTTGGTGCCCGAGCGGGTAGTCAGGTAGAAGGTGGCCGGCCGGTTCATCTTGGCAGACGAATTGGTCGTTTCCGAGCGTAACTCGCCGATGGTATCCAAGCCGGGCTGGCGTGCGGGAATCGATCCCCACTCGCGGTTTGATAAAACAGCGCCGTCCTGGAGGAGTTCCGAGGCGTACCGCAAACCGTAATTGCGCGGGACGGAGCCGGACTCCACGCCGGGCGTGGTCTGGTACAAGAGCGTGGTTACGAAGCGTCCGTTAATCGGCAATTGCTCGATTCGCTGCCGCTCAATCACGGTGGCAACGGTCGGTGAGGTTGTGGTCACCAAGGGGGTGACGTCGCCCGCTACCGTCACCGCGGTCGCGGCGGTAGCCAGTTTCAGCGCCGGATCGACAACGGCGACCTGGCCCGATTGCAAACTCAGTTGGCCCTTCCATGTCTCCATGCCCGCCGACTCAACCGTGATCTCGTAGGCTCCAATCTGAAGGGATGGAAAGAGGTAAAACCCAACTTCGTTGGTTTCCCCGTTGAACTGCCCGTTTGTTGCGGTGTGGACGATAGTGACTTTGGCGTTTGGCACCACGGCTCCGCTGGAGTCCTTGACTGTGCCCTGGATGCTACCCGAGCCGGTCTGGGCGCTTGCCCAGATAGCCGTCAGGCAGAATAATAGGAACAACCCCCCCAATGCTTTCATCATGGGGACGACGATACACCTGGGTTACCGCACGTGCAAGTAAACTTTCGTTACGTAAGACCGAGTTAGCGCCTGTTCGGCGTTGGCCCGCACCGTTTTGTGGTAAAAGATCCACATGCCTTCGAGAAGCGCGATAAGCCGGGTACTCAGGATCCCGGTGTTCCTTGCCTGCGCCGGAAGTTTGGCCTTCGCCGGCGATGCGATTACGTTTCGGACCCGCTGCCTTCAGGACCTCACTGGCGCCGTCCCGGGGATCCTTGAATCCCAGAATAAAGACAACGGCCGGTTCGGCACGGGCCTCTGGATCGTTACCGACCAGAACGTAATGCTGCCACTGGCTGTTGCATGGTCCTACAAGGACCCGGCCAACCCCTACCACAACAAACGTGAGGTGCTGGAAGCCGTGATGGGCGCGGGCGACGCCCTGATTGCGGATGCCGACGAGAAAGGCATGTGGGAGTTCCGCAAGAAAGACGGCTCCACGTGGGGCAAGATCTTCATGCCCTGGACCTACTCACGCTGGATTCGTTCTTATATGCTCATTCGGGGTGGCATGCCGCCGGAACGCCGGGAAAAATGGGAAAGAGCACTCTTGCTCGGTTTCACGGGCATAGCCGCCCAGATCGCGCGCGGCCGCACTTACAACAACATCTACGCCCACCACGCCATGGCCCTCTACTATGCCGGCCAGGCTTTCGATAAGCCGGAATGGCGGGAACTCGCCGCACAATGCTTGCACAATGTGATTCGGGGGCAGAATCCGGCGGGGTACTGGGCCGAAAACGTTGGTCCGGTCGTGGGCTACAGCCACGTCTACCTGGACGCCCTGGCCCTTTACTACTCGAAGTCACAGGACAGGGCCGCCCTGGAATCGCTCGAGAAAGCAATCAGGTTCCACCAATACTTCACCTACCCGGATGGTTCCAATGTCGAGACAGTGGACGATCGAAACCCCTACCACGCAACCCGAGGCAGCGTGCCTAACGTCGCATTCACCCTCACACCCGAGGGCCGCACGTATTTCGCGCGGCGTCTGAAACAGTCCAGCCGCCCGATCAACGCCGATCTTGCGGCCACCCTGCTCATCGACGGGCAGGAAGGCCCCGGGCTGGACCGCGACCCTGTCGATACGGATTTCGATTTCGTCCTCGGCAAGCAGGAAGCCGCCGTGCGCCGCCGTGGACCGTGGTTCATCGTGCTATCCGCTTACACGGCGCCTCCGGCGACCGACGGCTCGCGCCGCTGGTGGATGGATCGCCAGAACCTGATCAGTGTCTACCATGACAAGGTCGGTCTGGTTTTTGGGGGCGGCAACAGCAAACTCCAGCCATACTGGAGTACCTTCACTATCGGCGACACGTCGGGCTTCCACTTCATGCCGGCGGTGAACGGGAAGGAGCCCGATTTCATGCCGCCCGCGGGACTGCGCCACGTCCCGACGGCCGCGAAACTCGTGCTCGGCAAGAAGGACTGCGGGCTTGAACTCGATTACGGCGGGCAGCGCGTGGCCGTGCGGCTAAAGATTAAAGGTCCCAACCGGCTGGAATATACCTGGTCCGCCGTGGACGTGAGCGAAAAGCCGCTGGTCGCGCACGCCACTATCTACCCCCGCTACGGGCAGAAGATCACCTCGGCTTCGGGCAACAGCGAGGAGGTCAGCGATACGGCTTTCCGATGGCAACCGGGAGCGGCCGGTGCCTGGATTGAACATGCCGGCTTCCGGGTTCGGATACCCCGCGACGCCGTTGTCCACGGACCCGAAACACCTTGGAACCCGTACGCCCGCGATGGGCGTCCCGGAGCACACTCAGGCCTGATTGTGGTAGACCTTCCCATCAGGAAGTCACGGCAAATCAGGCTCGAAGTCAACCCGTAAGGTTGTGCGGCTTTGCCGCACGTGGAGGATTGGAATGCGCGTTCTTACATGCTGTATGTGGCTTGTTTCGGCGGCGGCGTTCGGGTGGCAGGGCGCTCATTCCGCGCCCCTTGGTCTCGAGCTTCGCATCCCGAAGCAGCGCCCGTACCTGGCACTCACGCCGGCCGACCTGGTGCGCGCCGGGGAGCGCGTCGGGAGGTTCGGCTGGGCGAAGGAGGTCAGAGACAAGCTGGTGAACGAGGCGAACGCCTCGGTGGCGGCGCCTTGGGGAAAACTGCCCCCCAAAGGGGACGACGAGCATGCCGCCATCGGCCGGCGCCTGTTCGGCGTCGCACTGGCCTACGCTTTCACCGGGGAGAGGAAATACGCCGAGTGGACCCGCGACGGGTTGGTCGCCTACGCCTCCATCTACCCCGGGCTGCCGCTCTCCAACCTTCGGGTGAAACTATTTCTCCCGAGACACGGGCCGCTGTTCGAAGCCATGTGGGTGGTTTCAGTCGCCCAGGCGTATGACATGGTGGCGGACAGCGGTGTTTTCAGCGGTGAACAGAAGCGCCTGGTGGAAAACGACCTGCTACGTGCGTCCATGGTCTGTTTCAAAGTGGACGACTTCGAGAACGACCCCCGGATCAAGGATCTCCATTACCGGTGCTACAACTTTCAGGCCTGGCACATCTCCGCTATTGGCCTCGTAGGACTTGTGCTGCGAGACCGGGACCTGGTGGACTACGCCGTGAACAGCCGGTACGGCTTGCGGCACCTGATCGCGCACGACATTCGCGACGATGGTATGTTCTGGGAGCGCTCGGCCGGCTACCATCGCTTCGTCATGACCGCGCTGCTGCCGTTTACGGAAGCGATGCTTCATTGCGGTGTGGACCTCTATGGAGTGAAGGTCGCGAACGACAGGTCCAGAGACGAGGACCAGCATTACGTCACTGACACCAGCGACAAGCCAAAGTCCCTGCGGCTTATGTGGGAGGCGCCATTCTATCTCTGCTTCCCGGACCTGACGTACCCTGCCCTGGGCGACAGCGACCGCGGCCCGCTTCGCGGAGGCTGGGAGCAACTGGTTGGATACCAGCGCTACCGTGAGCCGAAGCTCGCCTGGCTCGTCGGGAGAGAGATGGAGGCCGCGCCGGTTGCGGAACGCCGGCCGGTGCATGACTGGCACTTCCTCATCCACGATTTGCCGCCTTCATCGCCTGTGGCACTGCCTGTCAAAGATGGCACCTTTGCCAACACGGGCCAGTATCGCAACGGCTGTTCGCTCTTCCCCTCCACCGGAGTCGCGGTCCTTCGATCGGCGGGTGGCGATTTCACGTCCCGGCCGGATGCGACGGCGGTTACGCTCAGTTATGGGCCCTACGGCGGTGGGCACGGGCACCCGGATAAGTTAAACATGGTTGTCTACGCCCAGGGCAGACAGTGGATTCCGGATTTCGGGAGCATGCAGTACTACACTCACTGGAAGGCCGACTGGACCTCCCAGACGGTGAGCCACAACAACCTCGTGGTGGACGGAATTTCCCAGCGACCTGCCGGAGCGAGAAACATCGAGTGGCCGGCAGACACCGCCGCCGACCGTGTACTTGGGAAACTCGAGCGGTTCGACCCTCGCAGCCTGCTGGCCAGCGCCTCATGTGACCGCCTCTACGACGGATTCAAGATGAGCCGGACCGTGCGGCTCGACGGTGACTGCGTGGTGGATGACTACGTCGCCGAGCCGACGTCCGCCTCCCCGTCCGCTCACCAGTTCGACTACGTGCTTCACATCGACGGCGAACTCGAAAGCAGTTCGGCGCCGCTCGCGCCGCGTTCGGGCAAGCTGGGGGAGAGGTTGGGTTATCAACTGATCGACCAGAAGCAGGGCCTTAAAGCGAGCGGGGTCGTCTCGTTCACCTTCGCCGCCGGCTCGAAAAAGCTGCGCGTTTGGATGGTCCCGGCCGGCAAGAGCGAGACCGAAGCAATTGTTGCCGAAGGCTTGACCAATTCTCCGGATGTCAGGAAGCCCATGCTGGTGCTGCGACGCAAGGGAGAGCGGGCGCGGTTCCTTACCGTGATCGAACCCGTGCCTGACAAAGGGGGGCTACGGGCCGTGAGGCTCGATTCCGGCTCGTCCGGGGAGCCGGCGGCGCTGATTCTGGAGGATACGATTCGCGCGCGGCGGGTGCCACTCCGCTGACGGCTGTACCCGCGCACTCAACTGCGTTGATACGTACCGGTGCCCGCGCTCGCCTGTTGGCATGAGCGCCATTCCTCGCCTATACTACTGCCACAGAGCTTAAGAAAGGAGGGGAAGATATGTCACCATCATCGGGAGCAGGTGCTCAACGCGAGCTGGCTATTAAGAGCTTTTCCCAGCCGGACGAGACTCGCTCCTTCGAGAAGGGAAGGATCGAAGTAATTACACTCGGCGGCGTGACCTTTGGAAAGGCTACGTTTGAACCCGGTTGGAAGTGGTCTACTTGCGTCAAACCGATTGCGAAGACCCAAACGTGCCAGGTATCGCATTTGGGGTACCAGCTATCGGGTCGCATGCACTTAGTAATGGACGATGGGACCGTCAAAGAGATCGGCCCCGGGGAGGTTTGTAGCATACCGCCCGGCCATGATGCATGGGTGATCGGCAACGAACCTGTCGTGCTTCTCGATATTACCGGAGCCGGCGAATACGCCAAGCGGTAGAAGCCTGCAGGGAGCGAGGGTATTACCCATCGCTCCCTACCGCGCCGGGTTACTACGGGACAATTCGCTTCGCAGAGGCAGCACCGGAAAAGGTGCCGACGATGTTGCCCTGGATGTCCATGAGGGTGTTCTCGTAGCTGCCCGAACCGTTCAGACCGCTCGAATCCAGTTCAAACCTGGTAACCGTCTCCGAAGTTCCGATTAGTTGCCCATCCTGACCCAGCCGGAAGTAGGTGCTTTTGACCAGGAACTGCCTTAGGCCAGTCCTCACCCACACTCCGTGGCCGTTGCTCGTCCCTGGTATTGCCGCTGTCTGGATGACGGTGCCGTCGCTCGTGGCCGTCGCCATAGCGAAGATGACGCACGGCTGCCCGCCTGACGGACAGACAGAACTGCCGGGCGGAATCGTCACGCTGATCTTCCACGACCCGGTGATGTCTTGCCCGTTCTTGTAGTTGTCCGCTGCGAGCGCGGCTGCACTCAGAAGAGTCGCCGCCAACAAAATGCCGCCAAACCGTTTCGCATTCCTCAGCATCAGTTCTCCTCCTGGTCGTTTAGGCTTTATTGGAAGGTTATCCGCAATGTGGATATGATATCCGAACTTCCCAATAAGATCGGACCACTCAGTAACACACCGTACTGTCAGGCTCAGGCGCTGTTCGCGCTCCTACCAAGCGACCAGCGTAGTAGCGGTCAACGGGTAACGGTGATGCGGCGCGTGAGTACGGATTTGTGGAGGCGGCCGTCCGCGCCGGGGCGGTTGAACCAGGTGTAGACCAGGAGGAAGGTGTTGCGGTCCAGCGGCAGCAGATCGGTGTAGCCGCAGGAATCGGCCTGCGGATTGGCGGCATCGGCCGGCACCAGGCGGCGGGGCTCGCTCCAGTGTTCGCCGCGGCCATCGAAACTGAAGCGCAAGTCCACGCCAGGGCGCCCCGAGGTCATTACCAACGTGCCGTTGCCGAGCAACAGCAGACGGG
The DNA here is from genome assembly GCA_035561075.1 of Bryobacteraceae bacterium. GTDB lineage: Bacteria > Acidobacteriota > Terriglobia > Bryobacterales > Bryobacteraceae > JAMCRM01. The sequence goes on along the minus strand of DATMYF010000002.1, from coordinate 29,556 downwards.
GCATGACGCCGGTGGGGGTGAAAGCTCGCGGTGCGGTCCAGGTGCGGCCCAGATCGTTGGAACGCGAGCTATACATCGGCCCGATGCCGAGCGCATCGGTGGTGCGCAAGACGACAAACAGCGAGCCATCCTTCAGAATCTCGAGCGCTGGTTCGGAGTACCCGTTGCGCTCGGCGCCGCGCGGGTCGGCCGTGCGGTCGAAGCGATAGGGGATGCGTCCTTTCAGGCGCCAATTACGGCCGTTGTCGGTGGAGCTGTAACACGCGGCGTGCATATAGAGCCGACCTGGGGTCTCCTGGTAGGCCGGGTAGACGACGGCCACAAGGGAGCCGTCCCGCGCGATCCGCATGTCGCCCCACCAGATGCGCGGGAGGGTGCCGCGAACGAAGCCGCGCAGTCCGTCCGGATCATTCAGGGCGGTGCTCTCGCGCTGCCAGGACGTTCCGCCCGCCGGGAAGCGATCGAAGAAAATCAGGCGCATCTCGTGGGGCAGTTCGGCCAGCCGGTAGAACGTGTAGGCATCGGCGTAGGCGCGCAATTCCCCCACGGGTTTGGGAAGCCGCGCGGTCTCCACCGGCAGCGGAGCCGTCGTGGCCGACTGTAAGTAATCTCCGTTGGGCAGGCGCACGCCGTAAGCGCGATCGGCGGCCTTCGGATCGGGCCGCCACGACGTGCCGCTATCGGGGGAGACGAACGCCTGAAGCGGCTTGCCATAGGATTCGACAGCGTCTGCCTCCACGTGCGCGAAGACGACCGGCTTGCCCGCGGCATCGCGCCAGATCCGCGGAAACTGGTAGCGGCCCCAGCGGCGCTCAGCGGCGGGGGCTTCGACCACCAGCACGGGCTCGCCGGTCTGCACCCAAGGAGGCGCGGCCAGAGCCGCCAGGAGCAACGCAAGCAGCATCCGCCCAACTTAGCATGCCCGCGGGGCAGTGCAGACACGCCTTGCTACAATGGCTCCAGCCGCACAATGCCCGATCAGAACGGAAGGTCCACCATTACGCGTCGCCGGTTGTTGCAGGGTGCCGCGCTCGCCGGCGCCGGTTCGGCTGTCTATGGATTTGTCCGCTGGAAGCAGCCGGTCAGCCGGGCCAAGGCAAAGGTGGTGATTGTGGGGGGCGGTGCGGCCGGTCTCAGTATTGCGGCACGTCTCTCTCGCGCCCTGGCAGAGCCTGATATTACCCTGATCGACCCGGCGTCCCAGCACTATTACCAGCCCGGGTTCACGATGATCGCCGTCGGGGTATTCGATGCAGGCAGCGTGGTGCGGCCGCAGGCGTCGCTCGTGCCGGATGGAGTGGCATGGATGCAGGACCGGGTGACGGGACTCGAACCCGACCGGAACCGCGTCATCACGGCACAGCATGGCTCGGTGCCTTACGATTTCCTCGTCTTGTGCCCCGGCCTGCAGATGCACTTCGAAGGCATCGAAGGACTGCGGCAACAGGATCTCGGACAGGGCAACGTTCACTGTATCTACGACTATCAAAGCGCGCAGAAATGCTGGACGGCCATCGAGCGGCTGGCGGAAACAGGCGGACGTGCGTACTTCACGGACACGTGGACGAAACTGAAGTGCGGCGGCGCGCCCAAGAAGATCAACATGATGGCGGAGGACTACTGCCGCCGCAAGGGCGTCCGCGGCCGGGTGGACATCCAACTCTTCACGGCCAGCGACCATCTCTTCGAGGTTCCCCTGTTCCGGAAGCGCCTGGAGGAGATCTACGCCGAGCGGAGCATCCCCATTACTTACAACCATCGCGTGAAGGCGGTGGACACTTCGGCCCGCAAAGTCACGCTCGAAAAACGCGCTGGGGATCAGATTGAACTGGTAACCCGCGACTTCGATTTCCTGCACGTGGTGCCGCCGATGAGCGCGCCGGATTTCGTAAAGGCGTCGCCGCTGGCATTTGATTCCAAGACCGGGAAGACGGCGGACTGGGTGCCCACGAACCCGGCTACGCTGGTGCATGCCCGCTACCGGAACGTCTGCGTGGCAGGGGATGTGGCGGGAATTCCCACCAGCAAAACCGCCGCGGCCATTCGGATGCAGGCGCCGGTTGTGGCTGCGAACCTCATCGCGCTGATGGAGAATCGGGCGCCCGATGCCCGTTACGATGGCTATACGGCGTGTCCGTTCGTGACCGAATACGGCAAAGTGCTGATGGCTGAGTTCGGCTACGACAAGAAGCCGGCGCCCAGTCTGCCGCTGGTCGATCCGGGGCACGAGCACCGGCCCGGCTGGATGCTGAAACGGTACGTGCTCAAGCCGATGTACTTCGACTTGATGCTGCGCGGGCTCGCGTAACATGCCGCCGGACTTCGGCAATTCAGTTTACATCCGGGACGACAGTTAACATCTGCGAAGCCGGTTTTCTGCCTATACTTGCGTGCATGGCGACAAGTGGGCAAGCTGCTTCACCCGGGGTGTTGTCGGAGGCTGTCATCCGGCGATTTGGCACGGCACTCGATGGGGAAATCGTCCGTCCAGGCGAACCGTCGTATGATGTGCGGCGGAAGGTTTTCAACGGCATGATCGACCGCCGCCCGGCACTGATCGTCCGCCCGGCGAATGCCCGCGCCGTCCAGACGTGTGTGAGTTTTGCGCGCGAGTGCGGTCTGCTTGTGTCCGTGAAGGGCGGCGGCCACTCGGTTCCGGGACACGCGGTGTGCGACGAGGGGCTCATGATCGACCTCTCGCTGTTGAAGGCCATCCGGGTAGACCCCGAGGCCCGGGTTGCTTTTGCCGAAGGTGGCGTGTGTTGGGGGGAGTTCGACGCAGCGACGCAGCAGCATGGGTTGGCTGTGACGGGCGGCCGCGTCCGGAGCACCGGGATCGCGGGGCTCACGTTGGGCAGCGGATCCGGCTGGCTGGAGCGCAAACTCGGCTACACGGTGGACAGCCTGACAGGCGCCGATGTGGTGACTGCCGGCGGAGAGCTTTTGCACGCGAGCGAGCGGGAGAATGCCGATCTGTTTTGGGGTTTGCGCGGGGGCGGCGGGAACTTCGGCATTGTCACCGGGTTTGAGTACCGGGTCCACCCGATCGGTCCGATGGTGTACGGCGGGATGCTGGGGTTCTCGCGTCACCGCGCAAGCGACATTCTGCGGAGATACCGGGACTTCATGGAAGGCGCTCCGGACGACGTATGCGGCGCGCTTGCTCTGGTGACGGCTCCGCCGGCAGGGTTCGTGCCCCAGGAACTCCAGGGCAAGCCTGCGATTGCCATTATCGTCTGCTATACCGGAGCGCCTGCTGAAGGCGAGCAGGCGATGCGGCCCATCCTCGACCTCGGCCCGGCCTTCGGCGAATTGCGTCCCCTGCCCTACGAAGCGGTGCAGGGATTGCTCGAAGGGTCAAATCCGCCCGGACGGCGGAACTACTGGAAGGCGGACATGTACCCGCACCTGCCGGATGAGGCGCTCGAAAGACTGCTGGCTGCCACCGCGGAAACCGCGTCTCCGCATACCGTGGTGCTGGTTCAGCCGCTAGGCGGCGCGGTGCACCGCGTACCGGATGGCGCCACGGCTATCGGATGGCGCCAAGCCAAGTGGTCGATGCACGTACTTGGAATGTGGGTGGACGCAGCCGATGATGAGCGCAACACTGCCTGGGTGCGCGGCGTCGATTCGTCGCTCAAGCCTTGGGCCCAGGAGGGAGGGTACCTGAACTACCTGGGCGACGAAGGTCCCAAGCGCGTGGAGCAGAGCTTCGGCGCACACTACGGGCGCATGGTGGCGTTGAAGAACAAGTACGACCCGACGAACTTCTTCCGCCTGAACCAGAACATCAAGCCAGCCGCTTAGCTGGACGGCCCGGTGGCGATACGCGCCAGGTCGCGGCGACGCGTCTCGGGAAGGACCCAGACCCAGGTGGCCGTGGCGAGCGCCAGCACGATGGGCACTCCCAGGCCTCCGCGCACTCCGTATTGAGCCACGAAAGAGCTGACCACCATGGGGGCGAAGAACTGTGCCCCACGGGCGCAGTTGTAGGCCGTGCCCATGGCGAAGTTGCGGACCTGTGTGGGGAACAACTCCGCCAGCAAGGCGCCGAAGCCCGCGGTGCAGCCGGACCCCAGTCCCATGGTGAACATCACGGTCCAAAACAGACCCGCCCTGGGAACGATCCACTCCCAGTGGAATGCCAGCGCGTAGATGGCGCAGGCGGTCAGCAGGGAGTACACCGTATACGCCTGGCGCCGGCCGTAGCGGTCGGCCGCATAGCCGAACAATAGCATCCCGATCAGTTGCCCTGACTGTGCGGTGAGGATCCACATAGCGGATCTTCCGACGGGTTGGTGAAACTGGTCCTGCAAGAACCTGGGCAGCCACACATAGCAGGTCCAGTAAGTTCCCAGCTTGAAGACGCCGAGGACAAAGCCCTTCAGCAGCGGCGGCAGGAATCCCTCGCGCTTGATAAACCGCAGCGCCGCGACCGGGGAAAGCTGCTCTTCCTTCTGCCGGTTCCAGAGTGAAGATTCGGGAAGGTGGCGCCGCGCCACAAACGCCAGCACCGCGGACCCGGATGAAATCAGGAACACCCAGCGCCACCCGATCATGGGTGTTACGAGGAGCCCCATGAGGGCTGCCAGCCCGACCCCCAGGGGTTCGCCGGCCTGCAGGAACGCAGCGGCGCGCCCGCGCATGTGACGCGGGGAAGCCTCCTGGACCAGAGCGTGCCCCACGGCCCACTCGCCCCCTACGCCCAGGCCCGTCAGCAGGCGAAAGGCGAGCAGGCTCCACGGCCCCGAGGCGAAGGCGCACAGGGCGGTACCGAGCGAGTAGAGCCCAATGGTCCACGTCATCACCTGCTTGCGCCCGTAGCGGTCCGACAGGTAGCCGAAAAGAATGCCGCCGATGCCCGATGCCCCCAGCGCTACCCCGAGGATCAGCGCCTCTTGGGACGCGCTGAGCCCCAGGTCGTTCCCGATGGGGATCAGCAAAAAGCTGAGGAGTATCAGGTCATAGAAATCAAAGGTCCAGCCCAGGAAGGAAATGAGCCATACTCGCACAGGGAAACGCTGGGTCTTGTCGCCGTCCATAGAGGTCTATACCGTCCAGCCCGGACTCCCGGGTTCTGGCCAGTATAGCTCCTGTTCGGCTCACTTCTCCCGGCGTTTCACGGAAATCGCCCGTGCGTCTTCAGCGGTCTGGGTTGCCTGGCGGGCCAACGTTACCACCTCGCGGCTTTGGGCACCGCGCGATTGCAGGCTGCGCGCCTTTTCGTAGAGTCCTTCGGCCTTCCGCATGGCCTCTCCGGCATCGCGGTCGGCGCCCCCGGCACGGGCGATCTGGATCGCGTTGAGCGCCTGATATAAAGACAGCATCGCCTCGTACTGGTCCATCGAGAGCTGCTCGCGCGGTTGCGGCGGGGTGACACCCGAAGGCCGCTCATAGGTGTACTGGCCGCGGGGCAGCAACTCGTACCGGGCGGACACTTCCTCAACTTTGCCGACGGTGTCGGGGCGGATGACGTTCTCCATCACCACGACGTCGCTAGGTAGAGTGACGGAAAAATACGGCTCCGCGGTCACGATTAGGGCGAAGGCCTGTAACTCGGACGAAACGTTCAGCTTGCCCTTATTGCCGGGCGTGAGAACCAGCTCGCCCAGGTTGGTGGGGCGGCCCTCCGGGCTGATGGCCCAGAGCACATACGTCAGGTACTCGGGGCCGAAACGGGTGGGCGCGTCGAGACGCTCCACCTTGGCCTCGATCTCGACGGCGCCGCGTTTGCTCTCCACCTTTGCCTCGCCACGGGCCTCCGGAGCCAGGATGGTTCCCTTGAGATCGACCTTCGTCGGCTGCGTACGGTGCCCGTAGTTGACCGCTTTTACGCTACGTTCGACCACCTGAATGCGGTATATCGGTTGCGGGCGTCTCTCTGTCTCCTGCGCGACAACCAGGCCGGCCAGCAGCAGGCCCCAAGCAATTCGCGGCATAGTTCCTCCAGATGGGATCTAGCAATACACGTGCCGTTTCCGCCGAAACGTTAAGATAGTCACGATGAGGATACTTGCCCTTCTACTCTGCCTGGCGGCGTCGGCCGCTGCGCAGCAAAGTTTCGACCTGGTCGTTTATGGGGGTACCGCGGGGGGTGTGGCGACCGCCGTTTCAGGTGCCCGGCAGGGGTTGAAGACCGCGCTTGTCGAACCGCGGGTGCACATCGGGGGAATGGTGAGCGGCGGGCTTTCCGGGACGGACGTGGGACGCAGGGAAGTGATCGGCGGGTTGGCCCTGGAGTTCTATTTCCGCGCCGGCAGGCACTATGATCTTCCGCGCCATCTGCAGGAGATCGCGTGGATGCCCGAACCCAAGGCTGCCGAGGCGATTATGCGGGAGATGCTGCGGGAGGCCGGGGTCACGCTGTTCGAACGGCATCGGTTGCGGGAAAAGAACGGGGTGCGCCGGGAGGGGACGCGGATCGCGGAGATCACTACCGAGAATGGCGCGCGCTTCGCGGCCAAGGTGTTTGCAGACGCCACATATGAAGGCGACCTGATGGCTCAGTCGCGGGTGAGCTATACCTTCGGGCGCGAAAGCTCCGCGCAATATGGCGAGCCGTTGGCGGGGGTGCGGGCGGTGACCGCGAGCCACCAGTTCGCCGTCGATATTCCGGCCCGCGATGCGGATGGCAGGCTGCTGCCTGAGATTTCCGCCGAGCCGCGCGGGGAGCCCGGCTCCGCCGACAAACGCATCCAGGCCTACAACTTCCGCGTGATCGCCACGAATGTGCCGGCGAACCGCATCCCCTGGGAAAAGCCCGCGGGCTACGATGTGAAGCGCTACGAGCTGCTGGCGCGATATCTGACCGCCATGACGGCCTACATGGGGCGACCGCTCACGTTCAATGAAGTGGGCTTGCTGCGGGTGATCCCGAATGGCAAGGTCGATTTGAACAACCGCGGCGGGTTCTCCACCGATTACATCGGTAAGAACTACGCGTATCCCGAAGGCTCCTACGCCGAACGGGAACGCATCTGGCGGGACCACGAGAACTACCAGAAGGGCTTCTACTACTTCCTGGCCAACGACCCCCGCGTTCCGGGGGCGCTGCAGGAAGAAGTGCGGCAGTACGGCCTGGCAAAGGACGAGTTTACCGATACCGGACACTGGCCCAACCAGCTCTACGTCCGGGAGGCGCGCCGCATGGTGGGGGAGTATGTCGCGAGCCAGAAGGACCTGCAGACGGAACGCACCAAGCCCGACGCTATCGGGATGGGGAGCTACAACTCGGATTCCCACAACGTGCAGCGCTTCGTGAACGAGAAAGGCTTCGTCGAGAACGAGGGCGACGTGCAGGTGCCCGTACAGCCTTACCAGATCCCCTATCGGGTGCTGTTGCCGAAGAAGGGCGAGGTCACGAATCTGCTGGTGCCGGTGTGTTTCTCGGCCAGCCACGTGGCCTATTCGAGTATGCGTATGGAGCCGCAGTACATGATCATCGGGCATGCGGCGGGTGTCGCGGCGGCGCTCGCGGCGGCCCAGGGATCGGCGCTGCACGATATCAGCATGGCGGAGTTGCAGAAGCGGCTGCGGGATGAAGGCGCGGTATTCGAGTATGGCGCCGAACACCAGTCGAAGGCTTTGGCGGCGATCCGGAAACGGTTTGCGCCGCCGCCCAGCAAGGGTCCGGCGCCATGGGCACGGCCGTAGGCTACTCGATGCGGAGAAGCATGCCGGCGCCGGGCGCCAGCCAGTCCATCTCGCGGCCGAATGGCTCTTCCTGCCCCGAGTAAGGGGAAACGCGGACCAGCTTGCGGCCCTCTTCCTTGAGCGCCAGGGCGAAGCGGAAGGAGTGCTTCAGGCTCTTGTTCACCAGCATGACGTAAGGGCGCTTCTGCTCGTCCTCAAACTCGCCGAGGAGGTACTGTGCGCCGGCGGGCGGGCGGACGAAGCTCTGGGTCATCTTCACGTCGCGAACCAGGCGGGCTCCCTGCATCCCCTGGCACTGCGGCGGTACGTAAGGGTAATGATAGACGCCCGTGCTCTTGAGGCGCAGGAGCGTGGGGGCGAGCGCGTGAATCTGGTTGTTGATGCGGCGCAGCATGTCCCAGGTGGGGGTGCGGTTACCGAACTGGTCGATGGCGGCGAGCCGGTAATTGCCGCGGGTCTGGGAGAAGTAGGAGAAGTACTGGATGCCCCTGCCTCCGTAGGCCATGGTGCTATAAACCTGGAGGTTGAAGGTGGCGTCGGATGGCTCCATGTAGTTGAAGTGGGCGTTGGCCAGGATGCAGTTCCAGAAAGGAACGTTGGCTTCGAGGCCGATGCGCCGCACTACAGCGAGGGCGCTGTAGAAGTAATCCATCATCTCGCCTTCCACCAGTGAGTAATCGTCGTAGCTGATGAATGGCTGCCTGATGGTTGTGACGAGGGACCGGACATAAGCCTCGTAGTCGCTGCCCCCAAGGGCTTCGCGGCCCACACGGTAGGGGAACAGATTGACGTAGGGCCACTTATCGGGCATGGCTTCGCGAAGCAGCGCGGCCACTTTGCCCATCCCGGGCATCATGGTGATGGGGGGCTCATCGCGAAGATAGAACCCGAGTGCGGCTGGGTTGCCGGCGACATCGGCCTTGAGGGCGGCGATGTTTTTGCGAAGCTCGGCATCGGGCGGCAGGGCGTCCCATTTGTAGTCGCGGGCGCGTGGATCGGCAACCAGGCAGGCGAGACCCGCATCCCGCACCAGGGCGAGGTCCTTGACGTTGCAGAAGCCGGAGACGTTGAGGCCGGCTTCCTTCATCTCACGGAGTTGCGCGGCGTCGCCGGGGGAACTGCCCCACGCCATCACGGGGAAGTCGCGAGGTCCGACCGGCTGGACGCGATTGCCGATTTGGGCCGCCGCGCCGGCGGCCATCAGCAGGAAGAGCAGCGTGATTCTCATAACGTCGCCAAGCGCTTCGGCAGCGGCTGTTTGGCGGGAGCCCGGAAGGGGCCGTTCTTGAGCGCCGCGTAGAACTCATCGGTGAATGCTCCGGCGGAGAACAGGCAGACGCCCGCGGCGCCGACTTCGCGAGATGCTTCGATCTGCCGCACGACTTCCTCGATGGTGTTCTTGCCGCCGCTCCAGCGGAAGGCGATGCCGGCGTACACGGGGCATTCCGGGCTCAGGTCGGTGATGGTGCCGCGGAGCCGCTGGCGGAAGACGTCGGTGTTGGTGGCATAGACCTGGGATGCGTAGTAATCGAGCCAGCCGCTGCGGGCCCAGCGCCCCCAATCGCGGCCGGTCTTGCGGTCGTTGCGCCAGTTCGGGCCGCCGTTGGCGGAGAAGACCATGCGGGGGTGATTCTTGCGCATTACGTCGAGCAGTTCAGCCATGAAGAAGCTGCTGCCGATGGTGCGGAAGTCCTCGGCCTGCTGGGTGTCGATGGCTTCAGGCAGCGGGCTGCCGTAGAGTTTGGGGAAGACCTCCATGCAGAGGCTGCAGAGGCAGTTGCCGCGGTAGGTATAGCCGGGCTCCTCGATGTGGATGCCGGCGAGTTTAGGGTAACGGGCGAGCATCTTCCCGAGCAGGGCCATCTGCCATTTGCGCATTCCGGGGTGCTGGGGGCAGACGTCCTCCCATTTGCGGGGTGCGATGACGCCGGTTTTAGGATCAGGCCGGTACTCAGTGATGCGCAGCGCGGCCCATCGCGGGTCTCCGCCGAGGCGCGGATTGTAGTCACTGCTCTTGGCGTTGCGGTACTCCGTGAAGGCGTACCAGGTCTCGACGGTGAGGCCGGCGCGCGCGGATTCGTCGATGAGGACGCCGAGCGAATCCCAGGCCGCGTTGGCGTTTCCCTGGCGGCACTCGGCGTCTTCCAGGGCGACGAGATAGTCGCTGGTCACCCATGGAAGGATGAGATTGAAATTGGTCTCGGCGAGGCGCCCGACACAGGCGCGGAGCTGTTCTTTGCCCTTCTTCGGATCGGCGTCGAACATCGAGGCCAGATGCAGCCACACCGCCCGGGCCTCGGTGCCGGCGGCTGCGGGCGCGGCCTGCAGCCGCGAAGCCGCGGCTGAGGCGGGAACCAGGGACATGAAATTGCGTCTGGAAAATTCCGACATGGGCAGCAGCATATCACGTTCCCAGCAGGAACTATTTGCAAAGTAATAGAATCGCTTAGTGAGGCTCTCTCGAACACCGTGGTACCTTGTCTGGGCGGTTGCCATTGGCGCCGCCGCGCCCACCGGGGCCGCGCTGCTCCAGGCAGTTCGTCCGGCGGGCATCGACTTCCTCCACCGCAACTCCCAAACGTCCCGAAAGTACGTGATCGAGACGATGTGCGGCGGGGTGGCCGTCCTGGACTACGACAACGACGGACTGCCGGACATCTTCTTCGTGAACGGCGGGCGTCTGGACGATCCGGTAAAGGCCGCACCCCGCTTTTCGCGTGGCGACCCCGCCTACTGGAACCGCCTTTACCGGCAGAACAAAGACGGTAGCTTCACGGACGTGACGGCCAAAGCGGCACTCAACCGCGAATCCGATAAGAACTACGGGATGGGGGTCGCCACCGGCGACTACGACAACGACGGTTTCACCGACATCTACGTCACCAACTACGGCCGCAATGTGCTCTACCGCAACAACGGGCAGGGCGGATTCGTGGACGTGACGGCGAAGGCGGGGGTCGCGGCGGGCGGGTGGTCGGTTTCGACCGGCTTCCTGGATTATGACAATGACGGCAAGCTCGACCTGTTCGTCACCCGTTACCTCGATTACGACCTGGTGAACCCGATCCTGTGCGGGAGCATGTTCCGCACCTACTGCCGGCCGGGGCGCTTTCCGCGCATGGCCAACATCCTGTACCGCAACCAGGGCGACGGCACGTTTCGCGACGTCAGCAAAGAGGCCGGGATCGCGGGGCTGAAGGCCACGGGGATGGGGCTGGCGTTTGGCGACTATGACGATAACGGTTTCCCGGACATCTTCATCTCCAACGACGCCATGGAGCACACGCTCTGGCACAACAACGGCAACGGCACGTTTACGGACCGGGCGCTCGAGGCAGGGGTGGCGCTCTCTGATGACGGGCGGGCGGTATCGGGAATGGGTGCCGATTTTTCGGATTACGACAACGACGGCCGCCCGGATATCGTCTTGACGAACCTGGCGACCGAGATCTGGTCACTCTATCGCAACGATGGGAACGGCACGTTCAGCTATGCGAGCCTTTCGAGCGGTCTGGGTGCCCTGAGCGCCAAGCATTCGGGCTGGGGCGTTGGCTGGCGCGATTTCGACAACGACGGCTGGAAGGACCTGTTTGTGGCGCGCAGCCACGTGATCGACAACATCGAGCGCATCAGCCCGGGGATCACGTATCTTGAGACTCCTTTCCTGGCGAAGAACGTCGGGGGCAAATTGCGGGAAGTGCCGCTGGCCGGTGTGGAGCCCGTGGCGGGGCGCGGGGTGGCGTTCGCGGACCTGAACAACGATGGCGCGATGGACGCGGTGATGTCCGTGCTAAACGGCCGCCCGGTGGTGTTCCGCAATCCGGGCAACGGCGGGCGGTGGCTGGAGCTGCGGCTGGTGGGAACGCGCGGCAATCGCGACGGTTTCGGGGCGCGGGTGAAAGTGAACGGGCAGTACGGGTATTGCAGTTCGACGGGAAGCTATCTGTCGGCTCACGACAAGAGCCTGCATTTCGGGCTGGGCGCGGCTCGCGAAGCGCGGGTGGAGATCCGATGGCCGGGCGGCAAGACGCAGGTGTTGGACAAGGTGGCGGCCGATCAAATCCTGACGGTGAAGGAGCCGTGATGCGAGTACTGTTCTGTTTTTGGGTGGCCATTCAGATGGCGGGAGCCCAGTCGCCGGATTCGGCGGAGGCGCATCTGCGCCGGGCCACGGCACTCCACCAGAAGCGCGATTACACGAACGCGATTCCGGAGTTGCGGCGGGCGCTCAAGCTGCGTCCGGACCTGAACCAGGCGCACCGGCTACTGGGGGAGGCGCTGATGGCCCAGGGATTCGCGGCGGAGGCCGAGCCGCACCTGAAGCGAGGCGGGCTGCTGTATCTGCATGCCCTGAGCCTGATCGCCACCAACCGGCTGCCGGAGGGAATTCAGGAGTTGTTGCAGGTGCAGGCCAGGACGCCGGAGGATCCGGATGTGCTGTTCCATCTCGGCAGGGCGTCGGGCGAGCTGATGCAGCAGTCGTTCAACCGGCTGATGCGGCTGCATCCACAGTCACCGCAGGCGCTCGAGTTGATGGCCCAGACATACCTGGGGCAGGGCAGGCCCGAGTTGGCGGAGCCGGCCTTCCGGAATGCGCTGAAGATGCGGCCCGCGCAGCCCGGGATTCACATGGCGCTGGGCAGAATCATGGCCGATAGGGGGGATCTGGAAGGCGCTGAGAAAGAGCTGCGCGCCGAAGCGGCTATTTCGCCGGGCAATGCGGAGAATGCCTGGCGGCTGGGGACGGTGCTGCTCAAAAAGGGCCAGAGCAGGGAAGCGCTGGCTGAACTGGAGAGGTCAGACAAGCTGAAGCCGGATATGCTCGAAGTCCTGCTCGAACTGGGCCGGGCATACGTGATGGAAGCGCAGTTGCCTCAGGCGCGCGATACGTTCCTTCGGATGGTGCGGATCGAAGACGTGAGCGACCTGGCGGCCACGGCGCATATGCAGCTCTCTCAAATCTACCGCAAGCTGGGGCAGGGTGAGGAAGCCGCGAAGCACCTCAAGCGGTTTCGCGAGCTGAGCCCTAGAGAGGGAGCCAAACCCCAGTGAGCCGCGCCGTTATGGCGTTGCTGGCTGCGCTGGTCATGCAGCCGTCCGGCAGCCCCGACCAGGAACGTTTGCTGCGCCATCGCAACCTGGGGAAGGCTTTCTACGAGAACCCCACCACCCAGGCCCAGGCGGTAGAGGAATTCCGGCAGGCGCTGGAGCTGGCGCCCAAATCCGCGCAGGATCGGTTGAACTATGGGCTGGCGCTGCTGAATGCGAATCGGCGCGCCGAGGGGCTTGCGGAGTTGGAGGCAGTCCAGCGCCAGGACCCTTCGATTCCGCATACCTGGTTCAACCTTGGCGTAGCTTACAAGCAGAAGGGCGAGTACGGGCGTGCCATCGAGCAGTTTCGCGAAATGCTGAAGTTGGCGCCGGATGAGCCGGTGTCGCACTATAACCTGGGTTTTCTCTACGAGCTTCAGGGCGACCTGGATGGCGCGCTTCGCGAGTTTCAGACGGCTGCCCGCCTGGACCCTGCTTTTGTAGCGCCGCTCTACCGCATGTTCACGACGTACCGAAAGCAGGGCAGGGAGGCGGAGGCGGCCCGCGCGCTGGAGCGCTTCCAGCAAGCCAAGCGCAAGCGCGAACAGCAGGAAGGCACCGATGCGGCTCCGGAAGATGTGAACTGGAGCAGGTATGCGGAGATTCCCGAGACGCTCGAAGCGCGTCCCGCGGCAGGGCTGCCTCCGGCTCAGGTGAAATTTGAGATCCGGAAACTAACCGGCAGGGCCGATCCGAGAACGGCGGGTGTCCTGACGCTCGATGCGTTCGGCGACGGGCGCGCGAGCTTGCTGGTCTGGTCCGGGGCGGGCATGCTGCTGTACCGCAACGGGTCCGAACCGGTGGACGCCGGCCTCGCCTCCGTGCATGACGTGGTCTCGGCGGCGGCGGGCGACTTCAACAACGACGGCCTTCCCGATCTCTGCGTGCTGACGCGCGCCGGCGCCGCGCTGTATCGCAACCGCGGCGGGAGGTTCGAACCGGAAGCCGTGAAGCTGCCGGCCGGACCGTTCGCTAAAGCGCTGTGGCTCGACTACGATCACGATTACGATGTGGACCTGCTGCTGCTCGGCCCGCGGCCGGCGTTGGTTCGCAATCACGGATCGGGCAAATTCGACGACCGTACCGCGGAGTTTCCCTTTGTGACGGGAGGCGCGCTCGATGCGGTGGCATTGCGCGTAGTGCCGGAATCGAAGGCCAACGATGTGCTGGTGTCGTACGGAGATCGAGCGGGCGTGTGGTATCGCGACAGGCTGGCCGGTGTATACGAGGCGGTCACGGTAGACGCGCTGCCCGCGGGTGCCACGGCGCTGGCGGCTTTCGACTCCGATAACGACGGCTGGGTGGACGCGGGCTTCCGCTCGGCCGCTGGGGTCACGCTGCTGTTAAACCGGCGGGGCCGATTCGAGCCCACGCGCGCGGCGGCGGACGGTCCGTTCATCTTCGCGGATCTGGACAACCGCGGCGCGGGGGCGCTGGTGACCGGGCGCACCCTGCCGGTCGAGGGTGTTGCCTGGGCGCAGGCCGATTTCGATGGTGATGGCCGCACCGATCTGGCGGGCGTGGCGGCGGACGGCAGCGTGCGGCTGCTCGCCAACCGCACCGTTACCCGGAACGGCTGGGTGGAGGTGCGGCTTACAGGGGTCCGGAATATGAAGCTCGCGCCGGGCACCGAGGTGGAGGTCAAGGCGGGCGCGCTCTATCAAAAGAAGGTCTACCAGGGCGTGCCGTTGTGGTTCGGAACCGGTCCGTATAAGCAGCTCGATACCGTGCGGGTCACCTGGCCGAACGGGATGATCCAGAACGAGGTGCGGCAGGCGGCAGGGCGGACCATTGAGGTCCGGGAGGCGCCACGGCTCTCGGGTTCCTGCCCCATGATATTCACTTGGAACGGGCGCGAGTTCGAGTTCATTACGGACGTGCTCGGAGTGGCGCCGCTGGGCGCCAGTTCGGGCGACGGGCAGTTCTTCCCGGTGGACCACGATGAGTACATCACGATCAGCGGCGATTCGCTCAAACCCGTGGACGGCAGGTACGAGATCCGGATCACCGAGGAACTGAGCGAGGTCACGTATCTCGACCAGGTGCGGCTGATGGCGCTCGATCACCCCGCGGAAATGGATGTCTTCACGAATGACAAGTGGAAGTCGCCGCCATTTCCCGAGTTCCGGCTGTTCGGAGTAACCAGACGGGTGTATCCCGATGTGGCGGCCCTGCGGCACAGGGACCGCGTTTATGCCGACGGTTTCCGGCGGGACTTCGCCGGGGTCGCGGAAATGCACGCCCTGGAGCTCGATTTCGGCACCGCCGCGCCGGACAATCGCGCGGTCCTGATACTCAACGGCTGGGTGGATTGGGCGGACGGCAGCACGTTTCGTGCCTCCTCGCAGGACAGCGCCGCCGCCCTGGTGCCCCCGTATCTTCAGGTAAAAGACGCCGCCGGGCGCTGGAAGACGGTGATCGAAGACCTGGGGATGCCGTCGGGGAAGACCAAAACCATGGCGGTGGACCTGACCGGCAAGTTCGAGGGTGCCTCCCGGCAGGTGCGCATCGCGACCAACCTGTGCGTCTACTGGGACGAGGTTTTTCTGGGTGAAAGCTCCGCGCCGCCGCCCGCGCGGCTGACGGCCGCCGATGCGGCACTGGCAAACTTGCGGTTCCGCGGCTTCTCGCGCGTCACGATCCATCCTGAACGGAAGCAGCCGGAGTATTTCGAGTACGCGAGCGTGGCGCCCGTCTCGATGTGGAACCCGACCCCGGGGTTTTATACGCGGTACGGCGACGTGGGGGAATTACTGACCACCGCGGACGATCGCATGGTGATCATGGGGTCGGGCGACGAACTGGGGCTCTCCTTCGATGCAGCGGCCTTCCCCGCGCTGCCGGCAGGATGGAAGCGGGATTTCCTGCTGCTGGTCGACGGATGGGCGAAGGATCGCGATGCCAACACGGCATTCTCGCAATCGGTGGAGCCGCTGCCGTTCCACGGCATGTCGCAGTATCCGTATTCCCCGGAGGAACGCTTTCCCGACGATGCCGCGCACCGGGCGTATCGAAGCACTTACAATACACGACCGGCGCTGCGGCTGGTGCGGCCGATTACGCCGTTCGATCGGCCGGGAACATCACGATAGCCTCCATCTCCACGAGCAGATCCGGGCGGCAGAGCTTGGCCTGGATGCCGGTGGAGGCGGGCAGCGGGTCGAGGCCCTGCTCCCGGTAGAAGGCGGTGCGTTCCGCGTTGAAGACGTCGTAATCGCGATCGATATCGCGCAGGTAGTAAGTGGTGCGCACAACGTCGCGCCAGGTGGCTCCCTCGGAGGCGAGCAGCTCGGTGACGTTCTGGAGCATCCGGCGGCATTGCGCACGGAAGTCACCGACGTGGACCGTGCGGCCCTGCGCGTCGATACTGGCCGTGCCTGAGATGAGCAGCAGGGCGATGCCCCCCAGGTCGATGCGCATCCCGCGTGAGAAGGCGCTGCCGTAAGCCGTCGCCTCGTTCAGCACCTGCGGGGCGTGCATCGCTCGCTTGCGGATCTCCGCACCGGCGAGTTGTGTAATGAATTCGTTTAGCATTTATGAAATCCGGATCCCGTGGCTCAGACCGTGGGCCGTGGCCACCCCGAGACACTCTGCTCGGGCTCCCTCCATCAACGCTGAGTATATCGCGGTGCTTGCCGCCGCCGCCGGGTTAACGGCCCAAGGGCGTATCCAGTGCTACGCGCTCGGCGCCCTCCGGGTAGTCGATGAACAGGGCGCGCGGTCCATTGGGCCCGTTCTCTAGCCGCACGCTCTTGACGGGCCGCGCGGGCCGCACCGGCTCGAGCAGCGTGATAAACCGGGCGCCCGGAGCCTTCCGCCGCACCACCAGGACCGGCATGCGGCCTTCGGGTGAGTTGGTGAGACCCTCGCCGAGGCTGATTTCGGCGGGAGCGTCCCCCGTGGGAATCACCCAGATACGGAAGCGATCGTCACCCGACTTGAACGTCAAGGTGGCCAGTCCGGGGGCCACGCCGTTGCGAACCCGGCCGATGTGCTGGTAGCCGAAGGACTCCCCGAGCTTTCCTTCACGAGCTTCGAGGGGCACCGAGCTTTCGGTCAGTTCCCCATCCACGTGGAGAACATAGTCGAACTGATGCGGGGTTTTGCCGGAAGACGGTGACACCCGGAAATCGTCCACCACCGTGTGGCGGTTCAGCCGGATGGCACGGGAGAGCTTCAAGCCAGGGTAAACGGTGTCGCAGGAGGCCGCTGCCAGTCGCGTAGCCGGATCGAACCGGTCCAGGGTGCCGATGATCTTGTGTGTTGCGTCGTCGCTAGGCCACTGGCGGGTACGGGCGCCGGCGGGCTCCTGGGAGATTCCATCCACTACCAGGGTGTTATGGCTGACGGTCTGTGCGGTCCACTCGGCTTTCCAGTTTGTTTCGTACGGCATGCTGCCGAAATCCGGGAGCCATTGCCTGCCGTTGCCGTAGACGACCAGGTTCAGCTTGTCCGGGTGCCCGTGGCCGCCGCCGTAGGGGCCGTAGCTGAGCGAAGCGGCGGTGGTTTCCGGCCGTTTGGTGAAGTCGCCGGCAGCCTCGCGAAGGATGGCGACACCGGTAGAGGGGAACAGGGAGCAGCCGTTGCGGTACTCGCCGCGGTTCGCGAAGGTGCCGTCCTTGAGCGGCAGTGCGCCGGCGGGCGCATCCGGAGGCAGGTCGTAAACCAGCCAGTGCCAGTCGCGGCGGTCTTCCGGCCCACGGCGGAGCAGCCATTCGAGCTTGGGGTCCCGATACCGGTGATACCCCACCAACTGCTGCCAGGAAGCCTGGAGCGGGCCGCGGTTGCTGTCTCCCAGAGCGGCGTAGCTCAGGTCGGGAAAGGCCATATATAACTGCGACTCCCAGAGCAGCCGCATAGATTTCGGGCTGGCGCTGGTGTCGGTGATGTAGTGCGCGTCTTCGTCCTTCGAACGGTCATTGGGGACGGTGAGGCCGTACAGGTCGACGCCGCTGCGGGCCATGGCCTCGGTGAACGGCAGCAAGGCGCTGATGACGAACTGGTGGTAGCTCAGGGAGCGTTCCCAGAACATGCCGTCGTCGCGTATGTCATGCGCCACCAGGTGGCGGAATCCGTAGCGGCTGTTGACGACATAATCGACCAGTTCCGGGTCCTTCACCGCCAGGCCGACCAGGCCCATCGCCGAGAGGTGCCAAGCCTGGAAATTGTAACAGCGGTAGTGAAGATCCTTGATGCGCGGGTCCTTTTCGTAATCGTTGACTCGGAAGCACGCCACCGCTTCGCGGAGCAGGTTCTTTTCGACGTCGGCCTTCTGCGGGTTGGTGAAGGCGCCGCTGTCCGCGACGAGGTCGTAGGCCTGCACAATTTGCACCAGCCATGTGGCCTCGAAGAGTGGAGACTGGGTGAACACTTTCGAGCGGAAATTGGTGACCGGGAGGCCGGGGTAGATGGCGGCATAGGCCAGCAGGCCGTCGCGGGTCCATTCGGCGAAGGGCTGCTCTCCGGAAAGCGCGTACGCCAGGGCGGCCGAGAACAGCCGGTTGGCGATGGCGCGGTGTTCCGTGTCGCCCTTTGCCGGCAGTTTGCCCCAAGGCTGCCGGATGTGCTGCCTGGCGTCGTTCACGGCTTTGTCGAAAACTCGCTTCCCCCATTCGGACTGGCCGGCGCGCTGCCTGGCGGTGGCGATCTCCGCGGGCGTCAGGGTCAGGTACGGGTGTTTTTCGGGGATGTTGAGCTTAGCCAGGCTGGCCGTCTGGCGAGCGCCTGTGAGTTGGGTGCCACCGCCGGCCGTCGCCGATGCGGCGAGCAAGGAGAGTGCTATCCAGAGAACGCAACAAGTGCCTTTACGCATAGACCGATCCGATCCTTTCGATCGCGGGGCTTCAGTCCCGAGCGAATGCTACGCAGTATAACAGCGTTTGAGGAGGTTGCGATCCGGTCGAAATGCCGGGGTAATGCACGGATGAGAGCTGCTCTGTAGCACGCGTTCCGTTCTTTGGCATCAATAACATATGGGAGCGTCCAGCCAACAATACGCAGAGGAATTTATGTGGGAATTCCACTTGCAAAATCAGTGAGCCGCGGTGTACGCTCACGCACATGGTGAAGAGATTCAGGTTGTTATCTCTCCTGATGTGTCTGCTCGCCGCCTGGTCGTTTGGCCAGACCGGCAACAGCAGCATTCAGGGTACAGTTCGGGACGCCAGCGGTGCGGTGGTCCCGAATGCAGCGGTGAAAATTGTGCACACCGCGACGAATATTCAGAACACCAGGCAAACCAGCGAACTCGGGTTTTTCCTCTTCCCCTCCCTTTCCATCGGTGCTTATGAGATCACGGTGGAATCGGCGGGTATGGAGACCTGGAAAGGCAAGATTACGCTGCAAACCGGCCAGGTTGCGGTCGTCGAACCGGCACTGAAGCTGGGCACGACCTCCACGGCGGTTACTGTCGCGGGCGATGTCACACCGCTCGTGAGTACGACGTCAGCGACGGTGGCCACCACGATTGAGCGGCAGCGCATCGAGCAATTGCCGATCAACGGCCGGAACGTCACGAGCCTGCTGTACATGACCACGCCCGGCGTGGAATCGGGGTCGGTGCCCCGCAACTACGGATTGCGCTACGCCTCTGAGATGGTCCAGGATGGCGCGGTCCTCGAGAATCGCGAGACTTCATCCATTCCGGCGCGCCAGCCCGGCCTGGATACGATCGGAGAGTTTCGCTCCGAAACGCTCAACTCGTCGGCCAAGCTGAACCGGGCGGCCACCTTCATGCTGACCACCCGTTCTGGCACCAACGAGCTTCATGGGGCCATTTTTGAAACCGCGCGCAACAGCGGCCTCGGTGTCTCTCGTGCCCGCACGGATTATTACAGCAAGCCGCCGCACCTTGTGCGCAACGAGTTCGGCGCTTCCCTGGGCGGCCCGGTGTACATCCCGAAGGTTTACGACGGAAGAAACAAGACCTTCTTCTTCTTCGCTTATGAAGGCTACCGGCTGATGCAGGCCTCCACGCGGTCGGTCGCGATGCCGACTCAGGCGATGCGCGACGGCGATTTCAGCGGCCTGCTCGATAGCCAGGCACGCCTGACTGCGGTGTACGACCCAATGACGACCCAGAGCAAAGAGAACAATTGGGCGCGCACACCGTTTCCAGGCAACAAGATCCCGACCAACAGGCAGAGCCCGCTGTCTAAGTATCTGTACAGCATCACGCCCCTGCCCACCACGGCTGACAACCCGTTCGTCGCAGCCAACTGGTACGGGACCGGTTTCTCGGAGACCCGGCAGCACACCGAGACGACCAAGATCGATCACCGCGTCAACGATACCAATAACCTGTCGTTCCGTTACACCCACAGCCCGAGCTACAGCCCGCGCACCAGCAATCCGTGGAACCAGTCGCCCACGACGCTCGACCGGAAAGCCAATGCCTACGTCGACGAGGGCGTGAACGACAACGGTGTGGCCAACTTCACCCACACGTTCTCCCCCACGTTCTTCAGCGAGACGATGTTCTCGCTTTCGCGCGACTATCGCGGGCAGCTCCCGTACACGGCAGATGAGGAGATCTCGAGCACCCTGGGACTCCCCAATCCGTTCAAGGGCGTCGGTTTTCCGCGCATCCCGTACACCATGACGACCGGCACGGGACAGATGTCGTATGACGCCGCCATCAACATGACCCTGAATTACGCCAAGATCTTCAACGTCGACCAGAACTTCACGAAGATCATGGGCCGTCACGAGTTCCAGTTCGGCGGACGCTTCCGCTACGAACTGATCGAGACCCTGGAAGACACGACGATCAAGCAGGGCCAGTTGAATTTCAACGATGCTGGCAATACGGGCCTCTATGACCCCAGCTCGGGTTCGGGATACAGCGCCAAACCCTTTACCGGCAGCGTCGCCGCAAATCTTTACATGGGACTCGGCACCTACCAGGCGGGGTTCAATCGCTCCTGGTACCCTTTGGCGAACTACGAAATCTCGGGATACTTTCAGGACAATATCAAGGTTTCTCCCCGGCTGACATTGAACCTGGGCCTGCGGTATGAGTTCAACAGCCCGTTCAATACCAGGGATAACTCGCTGATCGGTTTCGACGAGAAGACGAAGTCGGTCATTCTGCCCCAGTCCATCGACTCTCTGGCTGCTGCTGGCAACATGCTGCCGGCGGTTGCTTACAAGTATCAAGCTCTGGGCCTGAAGTACACGACCCCCGAGGCTGCCGGGCTGCCGAGCAACCTGGTGCGCAAGAACCTGCTGGACTTCGGCCCGCGCCTGGGCTTCGCCTATCGGCTCGGTTCGTCGAACCACCCCACTGTGATCCGGGGCGGCTATTCGATCTTCGCCTATCCTGAATCGCTGCGGTTGCTGCAGGGCAACGCGGCTAATACGCTGCCCACCCGCGGAACCGTTACGTACAACCCGAACCTGGCGGAGCTGAGCCCGGACGGGTTGCCGAACTACTGGCTGCGTTCGGTGCCGACGGTGATCGCCGGCGTGAACAGCGCCAACATCCTGCCGACCGACACTGTGGTAGGTATCACACGCGGCGGCAGCCCGTTCTACTACGCCGATCCGGACCAGCCGACAGCGCGCGCGCATGAGTGGAGTTTGATGGTTGAGCGCGAGGTGTTCGGCAATACCGTAGTGAAGACCGGACTGGTGGGGACGCACGGCGCCCGCATGGCGCAGTACTACTCCTATAACGAAAACCCTCCGGCCTATGTCTGGTACGCAACCACAGGTGAGCCGCTTCCGACGGGCGAGTACGCCAATGTTGCGCGGCGGCCTTTCGAGAACACCGTGCTGGGGACGATCCAGCGGTACGGGAAGACTGGTTGGTCGAACAACTCCAGTTTCCAGATCGAACTCGAGCACCGGTATTCGAAGGGTTACGCTTACCAGATTTTCTACGTGATGAGCAACGCAATGCGCGTGGCTGGCGACGGCTGGCGCGACGATACGCTGCCGGCGGTTAATCAGTATATGCCGGGCACGGTGCCGACGGACCTGCACGAACGCAACAAGCTGCTGTTCTACCGTCGTGATGCCGCGATCCCGAAACACCGCGTCAATTGGAATTTCCTGTTCGACCTGCCGTTCGGGAAGGGCAAGAAGTTCGGCGGCAGCGCCGGCCGCGCGCTGGATACCCTTATCGGCGGTTGGCAGATTGCCGGCTACGGCCAGCTTTACAGCCGCTATTGGCAGCTCAGCGCAGGCAGGAACTACAACACGACCGAGGTCGAATGGTACGGGAAGAAGTACCCGATCCAGGATTGCCGTAGCGGTGTATGCCAGGACGGCTATCTCATGTTTAACGGCTACATTCCGGCGAACCGCATCAATAGCTACGACGCGAACGGTAAGCCGAATGGCGTCATGGGCGTACCTTCAAACTACAAACCTTACGGCACGCCGCTCTGGCCCACTCCGGCCAATGGAGGCAGCCCGAGCGATCCGCTGTGGGGCTTCTACGACACCAACACCGTCTGGCTGCCGATGAAGAACGGCTCAGTGCAGAGGGTTGGGCTGGGCGGCTATGTCGAGCCGATGCAGAACCAGTTCTTCCTCGGCCCGATGCAGTGGAACATGAGTGCTTCGGCATTCAAGAGCGTTAAGCTGACAGAAAAAGTCGGATTGCGCATCAACATGGACTTCCTGGAAAACGTCTTCAACATGCCCGGGCAGACAATGCCCAGCGGTGGTGATGGCGTGGCTACCACGAAGAGTTCTTCTAACCCTGCACGTGTTCTCCAGATGACCTTGAGGCTCACCTGGTAAAGACCGGGTAAGCTTTACCTCTTTCCCCAGGACCGGCACAAGCTGGTCCTGGGATTTTTTGTTTAGCGCACCACTTTTCCAGCGCACTTGACATCACGATGTGCCACAGCCTACGCTCGATCCGGTGACCTCAAAAGAACGTGTACGGGCGGCGCTTCGCAAAGAGCCGGTGGACCGCGTGCCGGTATTCATGTGGTTCCATCCCGAGACTGCCGCGCGGCTGGCGCACTTGCTTAACATTCCCGCAGCCGCGGTGCCGGAGGTCATGGGGGACGACGTCCGTCAGACCTGGGTGAATAACAACTACGCCATGGAGGGCATCGTCCACGAGCACGAGGGCGCAGGTCACACGGACCCCTGGGGCATCCGGTGGGAGAAATGCGGCGGCTTCAACCAGATCGCCGGAAATCCCCTTGCCTCCGCGAACCGTGAAGAGGTGCTGCAGTACCGCTTTCCCGAGGACCGCTTCTCCGAGTTGATGCGACGCATGCAGCCGATCATGGCGCAGCACGCGGATTACTTCATCGGATGCGACGTCTCGCCGTGCGTTTTCGAAATGTACTGGCGCCTGCGAGGCATGGAGAACACGCTTTTGGAGATGGCCACCGATCCGGCGCTCGCGGACGAGATGTTCCGGCGCTCGGCGGATTTCGCCATCTGCCTCTCCCGCATGGCGTGCGAGCTCGACATCGACTGGTTGTGGACGGGCGATGACGTAGCCGGCCAGAAGACGCTGCTCTTTAGACCCAGCACCTGGCGTACGCTGGTGAAACCGCACCTGGCGCGCATTTTTGAGGTGGGGAAATCCCGGAACCTGCCGGTGGCATACCATTGCTGCGGGGCTGTGCGGCCGCTGATCCCGGACCTGATCGAGATCGGGATGACCGTGCTCAACCCCGTGCAGTGCAACTGCCCCGGGATGGATCCGCTGGAGCTGAAGCGTGACTTCGGCTCTTCGATCGCCTTCATGGGCGGGGTGGACACCCAGGGCGTGCTGCCCTTCGGCACGGCAGCGGAGGTGCGGCGGGCCACGGAGCGGCTGGTGGGAGGCATGACCGCGGATGGCGGCGGCTACATCCTGGCGGCGTCCCACACGGTGCCCTCCGAGACGCCGGACGACAACATCTTCGCAATGTATGAGGCGGCGGGCATCACCCGCGAGGAAATTAACGACCGCGCGGCTGCGGTCCGGGCGCGCTTACGCGGCTGATTCCCTCCGCAGTTTCTTCTTCAGCAGGTAACAGAAGCTCGGAAGCCCCAGCAGCGCGAGCAGTAGCGTCGAGACGAGCCCGCCGAAGATGACGGTGGCCAGCGGGCGCTGAATGTCGGAGCCGATCCCCGTGGCAAACGCCGCGGGGGTGATCCCCAGGATGGCTATGACGATCAGCATCAGGCGCGGCCGGAACTGCACGCAGGCGCCCACCAGAACGGCTTCCTTCAGCGGCCGTCCGTACTCGCGCAACTGCCGGTTGATCTCCGTCAAATAGAGCACCCCGTTCATGGCCGCGACGCCGAACAGCGAGACGAACCCCACCGCGGCCGAGACGCTGAAATTGATGTCCCGGAGATAGAGCGCCAGCACACCGCCGGCGATCGAGAACGGCACGTTCACCAGCACCAGGGAAGCGTCCAGCACCGAGCCGAAGGCCCAGTAGAGCAGGGCGAAGATGATGGCCACGGTAACGGGGAGGATCCAGCGTAGCCGCGCGCTGGCGCGGTTCAGGTTCTCGAACTGGCCGCCCCATTCCACACGGTAGCCGGCGGGCAGCTTGACTACGGCGGCGAAGCGGCGCTGCACATCGGCGACGAAGCCGCCCTGGTCGCGGCCCCGGATGTTCGTACGGACGCTGATCTGGCGGCGATTCTCGCGGCGCGCGATGACGCTGGCGCCATCGGCCACCCCGATCTTTGCCAGGCGCGCCAGGGGGATCCGGCCGCCATCCGCGGTGGGCACCAGCGTGTTGCCGATCTCCCCCATGGTGCTGCGTGCCTCGGGAACGTAGCGCACCACGATGTCGAACACGCGCTCTCCGTCGTACATCTGGGAGACCGGGCGCCCCCCGATCGCCAGTTCGATCACCTCTTGCACGTCGCCCACGTTGATGCCGTAGCGGGCGGCCTCCTGGCGGTCCACTTCGATGCGTAGTTGCGCTTGGTCGGGTTCCTGCTCGATGGCGGTATCGGCGGCGCCACGAACCTGTCGGACGATGTCGAGCACCTGGGTGGCAGTGGCGCGCAACACCCGCAGGTCTGGACCGCTGACGATCACGGCCAGGTCGGCCGAGGAGCCGGTCACAGCCTCCGTCACCATGTCCATGATGGGCTGGGTGAAGCTGAAGGCGGCGCCGGGAATGTGGCTCTGGAGACGCTCGGCCAGCTCGCCCGTGAGGTCCTCCTTGGTCTTGCCCGCGGGCCACTCGGAGTAGGGCTTGAGGCCCACCAGAAACTCCGTGCGGTTGGGGCCGAAAGGTTCGGTGTTGGACTCCTGCCGGCCCGTCTGGGACGTCACCAGGCTGACCTCCGCGGATTCGGCCAGGATGGATCGCACGCGGTTGGCCACCTCAGCCGATTTGTCTAGAGAGATGCCCGCCGGGAGAATGGCGCGAACCCAGATGACGCCTTCATCGAGGTGTGGCAGGAACTCCGTGCCGATGCGCGTACCCAGGGCATAGCACCCCGCCAGGACCAGGAGGGTGGCCAGCGCGGCCTGCGGCGCGTGGTCGAGCAGCCGTCCCAGCACGCGCTCGTAACCCCGGGTCAGCCACGGGATGAACGGGTTGGTCCAGCCGCGATCTCCGCGACGGAATAAGAAGGTGGCCAGCACCGGCACCAGTGTCATGACGAAGACCAGGGAGCCCACCAGGGCCGCACAGATCGTGAACGCCATGGGCATGAAGAGGCGACGCTCAACGCGCTCCAGCGCGAACAGCGGGATGTAGGCGGCGATCAGGATCAGGAGGGAGAAGAAGATCGGCCGCTGGATCTCAACGGCGGCTTCCGAAACCACCTGGAAGGCGCGCTCACGCGAAACCTTCCGCTCGTGCCGCAATTTCCGCACGATGAACTCCACCATGACCAGGGTGCCGTCCACGATGATGCCGAAGTCGATGGCACCCAGGCTGAGCAGGCTGGCGGTGATGCCGTACAGGTACATGGCCGAGAAGGCAAACAGTAGGGAGAGCGGCACCACCACGGCCGTGAGGAGCGCGGCTTCGACGCTGCCGAGGAAGAACAGCAGCACGAGGAACACCACCGCGAGTCCCTCGGCCAGGGTGCGGGAGACCGTCCCGATGGTGTTCTGGACCAGCTCCGTGCGGTCGTAGATGGGGACGATCCGGATGCCCTTGGGGAGGCCGGCAGCGTTGAGTTCCTCGACGGCGGCGCGCACCCCGGCCAGCACCTCGCTGGGATTCTCGCCACGACGCATCGCGACGATGCCCTCCACACGTCCGGTTTGATTATTCAAGCCGAAAACGCCCGTCCGAATGGCGGGGCCCACCCGCACTCGTCCGACGTCCCGCACGAAAACCGGGGTGCCTTTGCTGGACGCCACCACCACGTTTTCGATATCGGAAACCGAGCGAATCACCCCCACACCCCGGACCACCAGGGCCTGCTCCCCGTGACTCAGCAGCGAGCCGCCGGCGTTGCGGTTGTTGGCTGTGACCGCCTCGGCCACGCGGCTGATGGCGAGCCCGTATTTGTATAGCGCCAGGGGGTCCACTTCGATCTGGTATTGCTTGATGAGGCCGCCGAAGGGGAAGACGTCCCCGACGCCGGGAACCTGCGCGAGGCGCGGTGCAATCACCCAGTCCTGCACCTCCCGGAGTTGCATCTCGTCGGCGCCTTCCAGCGTGTAGCGGTAGAGTTCCCCGGCCGGGGTAGTGGGCGGCGCGAGGGTGGCCTCGGCGCCGTCGGGGATGGCCGCGTCGCGCAGCTTTTCGAGAACGAGCTGCCGTACCAGATAGTCGCTGGTGCCGTACTCGAAGGTGAGGTCGATGACGGAAAGCCCGAAGATGGTGCGGGACCTTCGCGCGATCACCTTGGGCACGCTGTTCAATGCGCGTTCAAGCGGGACGGTGATCTGCTGCTCCACTTCCTCGGCCGCGTGCCCGGGGTAGAGCGTGATGACGATTACCTGTGTTTCCGAGAGATCCGGATAGGCTTCTAGCTTGAGCTGAGAGAACGACCACAGCCCCGCCCCCGCGATACCCAGGACGGCCAGGATGGTGATGAAGCGCTGCCGCAACGCCACGGGCAGTATATTGGCAATCAACGGCTGCCTCCATTGGCTGCGAGCAGGATGGCGCCGTCCACCACCACAGTGGCGCCTGCCTCAATGCCGGAGAAGATCGGCACCATGGGACCCATGGCCTCCCCGGTTTCAACCCTCACCCGTTCGAACTGGCCGCGGGCCCGCTCAATGAAGACCCAGGCACTGCCCTCGGCCCGCACCAGCGCGCCCGCGGGCACCACCGGGAGCGTGCGGCTGCCGTGTGAATGGCGGATCCGGGCGAACATCTCGGGGCGGAAGCGGCCGGACCGGTTATCGAGCTCGGTCTGCACCTCGACGGCGCGCGTGAGCGGATCCACTGTGTCCGCCACGCGGCGGACCCGGCCTTCAAAGACCTCCCCGGGATATGCGGCTAGTTCGATGTGGACGTGCTCGCCCTGGTTAATCCAGCGGATGGAACTCTCCGGCACCTGCGCGGCCACCCAGACGGTGCTGAGGTCTGCAATGGTAATTAGGGCGGCGCTGGTGTCATTGCGGTACTCCCCGGGCACCACGTTCATCTCCAAAACCTTTCCGGAGATCGGCGCGCGCACGACGACCGGCTGCCCCGCAAGGCATGGCTTCAGGCCCAGGATGGAGAGCCTGCGCCGGGCGTGCTGGGTGGCGGCCTCCGCCTCCGTGAGACCCGCCTGCGCGTGGGCCAGTTCGGTTTCCGCCTCGATCACCTCCTTATTAGCCACCGCGCCGTGCTCGTAAAGGCTGCGCAGGCGCTCGGCATCCGCACGGGCTTTGGCTGCGGTGGCACGCGCCTGGGTAAGGCCGGCGTCCGCCCGCAGGCAGTCGGAGAGCGCGCCTTCGGCCTCGGGACTTTCGATGCCGAGCAGTGCCTGCCCCTGGGTGACTGCGTCTCCGAGCCGCACCTCTACGGACGTCACGCGTCCGGGAACAGGCAGCACCACCCGGGAGATGCGGTTCGGGTTGATGGCGATCTTACCTGGCGCGATCACTTCGTCGCGCGGCACCTGTTCGGTCGCCACCACGGCGGTGCGAATTTCGGCCAACTTCGGCGAGTCCGCCGGGTACGAGACACGGCCGGCTACGCGGCGCGCGGCGCTCTCCTCCGGGGCCGCTTTGACCGCCCGGACGTACTCCGGAGCGCGGCTGCACCCCGCCACAAAGATGACCGCCATGAGAACGCTCCAACGCGTCATTGGTTCACCGCCTTTCCGGATGTGGAATCGATCAGGTACAGCGCGCGCGCATACTCCGCGCGGGCCTCCAGATATCCCTGAATGGTTTCGTTGAAGGCGCGTTGCGCGTCCAGCAGTTCGAGCAGGCTGGACTGGCCGCGCCGGTAGGAGAACTCGGTGATCTCGCGCACCTCGCGGGCCTGCCGCAACATACCCGAACGGATCGTTTCGAGCAGGCCGCGGGCGGCAAGGAATTGCTGGTACGCCGTCTCCACTTGGCCGGCGACCTCGGCTTCAAGTGCCTGGATGCGCAACTCCGCCTGCCGCTGCTCCTGGCGAGCCCGCTCGATCTCCCCCTGGTTGCGGTTGAAGAGCTGGAGCGGGATGCCGACGCTGACGGTGAGGGAGTTGCTGCGCGCGTTCACCTGCTGGCGGCGGTATTCGGTGCCCAGGGTCAGGTCCGGCTTGCTGTTGGCCAGTTGCAGGCGCACTTCGGACGAGGCGCGCTGGGCGTCGCGCCGCAGGGCCAGCAGGTCCGGCCGGTGCTCGCGGGCCTCGCGCTGGAGTTCGTCTATCAGCGGCAGGGCGTCCTTGCGGTCGAGATCGCCTGCGACGGCGAAGCCCGGGGACGGCTTGCGTCCCATAAGCGTCTGTAGCCGGGTGAGCGCTGCGCGCACCCGCATTTCCGACTGCCGCACGGACGTCTCGTATTGCAGCGCGGCGAGTTGCGAGCGGATCAGCTCCACGCGCGAGAGGTCGCCGGACTGGACGCGGATTTCGTTGATTTTGACGATCTGGCGGAAGAAGCCGGCGTGCTCGCGGGCCAGTTCCAGGGTGTCGCGGGCGAGCAGCACGTCCACGAACCCGTTCTGGACATCGAGCACCAGGGTGCGGGCGGCGTCCAGAAATCGAAGTTCCGCGACGGAACGCGCGGCCCGCGCGACTTCAACTCGACTTTGCCGTTTACCTCCGCGCTCGCGCGTGAATTCGAAGCTGGCCACGGCTTCGGTGGGTCCGCCGCCGTTCGAGTCGTTGAAACCGCTGCCGAGAAGGTCCATGTGGTCGCCCGCGAAGGCCACCACCGGGTTGGGCCGCAAGCCGGCGGTAAGGACCTGCGCGTCGGCAATGGCGATGTTGGCGCGCTCGGCGAGCAACGCCGCATTATTGGCCAGGGCCTGGGAGACTGCCCGGTCCATGGTCACGTGCTCGGGTGGTGCGGCGGCGAGAGTGGCTGCGGCAACCGCACAGAGCAGGGAAATACGCATGCTCCAAATCCTCCTTGCCGGGCCATGAGAGCCCGGACGATTCGCTGAACTACGGGCGGATCAACAGCAGGAAGGAGGAGCGCGACCCGTGGCAAGAGCGCCATCGAGGATATGGGGAAGCTCGGCCGCTACGTCGATGGGCCGCCAGCGGCAGGCCGCAGGCGGACAGAGGTCTACGTCGCCCGCGGGCTCCAGGCTCGAACCATGTTCGAACTGAGCGAAGCTGCAGACCTTTGTAGAGCGTGGGTCGTGAGTGTGGAAGCCGCTGAAGACGTAGGCTGAAATGGCGAGCAGGACGAGCGCGAGGACCCCGCATACTATGCGGGTTCGCCGTTGCGACCTGACCCAGCTCGTCATGCTTTTTTGTAGCAAT
>DATMYF010000001.1:0-8648 GCA_035561075.1 Bryobacteraceae bacterium | reverse complement strand
GCTACCAGCCCCACAGCCTCCAGCATCAGCGTCGAGGTAAGCACCGCGAAGGTCGAAATGCGCAGGTGGATGTCTCCCGTGCCGCTATTGTCCTTGAATAGCGGGCCAAGCAGGGGCAGCGTTTCTAAAACGCTGGTCACCCCGTAACCTGCCGCCACCCCCAGCACGCCGCCAAGTGTCACGACCGCCATGGCTTCCAGCAGGAACTGCGCCAGGATGGACCGCCGCGTGGCGCCAATCGATTTCAGCACCCCGATCTCCCGCGTTCGCTGCGTCACCGAAACCAACATAATGTTGGCCAGGCCTACGCCGCCGATCGCCAGCGTCAGGGTCCCAATGAAGCCCAGCAGGATCCGCAACGCCATCCCCATCGTGTCGATCAGGCGCATGAATTCGTTGAACACGATCATCTGCACGGCGCGCTCGTCGTTGGCGGAAAAGTTGCGGGTGCGCGCCATTACCGCCCGTACCTGCCGCACGGCATCCTCGCGGAAGATCGGATTGGCGGGGCTCCAGACGATGAAGTCCGGGTATTTGACGTCACGCAGCAGCGAAGCCGTCGCATACGGGATGAACAGGCACTCGTTATCGGGAGTGTTGTAATTCGAAATCTGGGTTTTGGTCTTGAGCACCCCGACGATGCTGAAGCGCATGCCGTTGATGGTCAGTTCCTCGCCTTCGGGCGGGATCTCGCCGAACATCTTCCTGGCGGCCACAGCGCCTATCACGGCCACCCGCTTTTTCTGCGCCTCGTCGTCCGGACTGAGCCAACGGCCAGTGGACATCCCCATGTTGCGCACCACCCCGTAAACCGAATAGACGGCGCGCACGGAGAGGCTCTGGCTGCGGTAGCCGCGCACCACGGTAGCGCCCCGCAGCATCACCTCGGGGGAGATCGCATCCACCAGCGGGACAGCTTCCCGGATCGCTGCTACATCGGAAAGTTCCATGCGGATGCGCCGGCCGGCGCGCTCTCCCCCCGCCTGCGTGGAGGTCTGGCCGCCGTACATCAGGATCAGGTCGTGCCCCACGGCGCGGAAAGCCTTCTGCATGGCAACGTGGAAGCCGTCGCCGTAAGAGTAGAGGATGACGAAGCAGGCCACCCCCCACGCCAGGCTGATGGTGGTGAGGATGCTGCGCTGGCGATTGAACCGCAAGGCCTGGGCAGCCTCGCCGAAAATGCTCTTAACGCTCATAGCGCAGCGCCTCCACCGGTGTCAGCGACGCCGCACGCCACGCCGGCCATACGGCCGATGCCACCGCCACAAGACCCAGCGCACCGAACGCCCACGCGGTGGTAGCGCCGTCCACGGGCAGCCCGCCGAACATCTCCGGCTTGGGGAAGGAGTTCACCACCGCCGCCAACCCGTATGCGCCCAGAAACCCCACCATCCCGCTCACGCCCCCCAGCAGCACCCCTTCAAGCAGGAAGTCCGCCAGAATCCTGCGGCGCGTCGCACCCACCGCCTTGCGCAGGCCGATCTCGCGCGTCCGCTCCGTTACCGTTACCAGCATGATATTCATGACTCCCACGCCGCCCAGCGTCAGGGTGACCACCGCGATGCTGGCCAGGAACGCGGTCATTGAAACAAACAGGCCGTCCACCAATTCGGCGCTTTCGACGGTGTCCCAGATGTGCACCGCCCCGCGGTCGAGGGGGTCGAAGCCGTGGTTGCGCCCAAGCACCCGCAGCACCTGGTCCCGCGCCGCCTTCCACTCCGTGAGGGACGAGGGCACATAGATGATGTTGTTCACGATGCCCGGACGGAAGTTCAGGTCCTTTGCCGGGGGCACGTCCCTCACCATGGTGGAGTAGGGGATGTAGAGCTTCTCGCTATCGAGTCCGTTATAGCTGGAGTTCTGGGTCTTGGCCGGCATCAGCCCGACAACGGTGAATGGCAGACCGTTGATGGCGATTTGCGACGCCAACGCGCCGGGGCGTTCACCGAACAACTGCTTCCGCACGTTGTCCCCCAACACGGCGGAACGCCGGCCCTCCCGGCTGTCCTCCTCTACCAGGAAGCGGCCTTCCGCAACCGGGATGGTGCGGATCTGCGAATAGAGCGGCTCCACGCCATTCACCGAGAACGACCCGCTGTTGTACGGGCTCACCGCGCGCACGCCGTTCTGCATCTCCCCCACCACGTGCTTCACCAGCCAGCACTCCGCGCGGATGTCGCGGATGTCGTCGTAGGTGAGGCGCACTCGACGCCCCGCCCGCTGCCCGCCCACCTGCATTTCCGTGCGGCCGCCGAACACCAGTACAATGTTCTCGCCCAACTGCTTCATGTTGTTGCGCTGGCCCTGCTTGAAACCGTCCCCCATGGCCACGATCAGGACAATGGAGGCCACCCCCCAGGCGATCCCCGCCATGGTGAGGAAGCTCCGCAGCTTGTTGCGCAACAAGCTTGAGACAACCTGGCCGAAGAGTTCCGCAAAATGAGACATGGCAAAACCGGGTGATGGGTGTCGGGTGATGGGTGTTGGGATGCCGGGGGAGCGAGCAAACAAACCCCCAACACCCAGAACCCAGCATCCAAAAACTATTGCAGTATTACCCGATCCCCTTCCCCGACTCCCTTCACAATCTGAATCCGCGAGCCGTTGCTGATACCCGTGGCCACCGGTATGCGCCGCTTCCCGGCTTCCAGGGTGGCATCGGGAATTTCCACCGCCGTCGACTTGTCTTTCATATAGACGATGGCGCCTTCCGGAATCGTGAGCACTGCCTTCCGCTCTTCGAGAATGATCTCGGCGTTGGCGGTCATCACGGCGCTCAGCTTTCGGGATTCGTTTGAGATCGAGACCCGCACCTCGAAGGTGGTGACATTGTCTTTCTCCACTCCCATCGGGGAAATCTTGGTCACCTTTCCCATGAACTTCTGGTCTTTGTAGGACTCCACGGTGATGCGTGCGGGCTGCCCGACGTACACTTTCCCGATATCGCTCTCGTCAACCTTGCCCTTCACGTAGACCTCGGCAAGGTCCCCGAGGGTCATGATAAGGGTCGCGCCGGAGCCCATGGTCAGGATCGAGCTGACGGCGTCGCCCATCTCGCGGTCGCGCGACAGCACCACCCCATCCATCGGGGAAACGATGGTGGCGTTGCGCAGGTCCTCTTCGGCGCGGGCCAGCACGGCGCGGGCGGCTTCCCGCTGCGCGTCTGCCCTGGCGATGGCCGCACGAGCCACCCCGAGTTGCACCACCGCGGAACGCTGCCGGTTCACCGACATTTCGTAATTCTTCTCCGCGTCGTCGCGCACGTTCTGGGCAATCAGGCCGTCGCGGAACATCTCGCGGGCGCGCTCCATGTCGCGCTTCAGGAACGGCACGTCGGGACCGGCGGCTTCCACTTTGTAGCGCTCCAGGTCGGCGTGCGCGCTAGTGACCGCGGCCTCCGCCACGCCCAGCGCGGCTTGGGCTTCGCGGACCCGCGGCTGAAGGTCGTTCTTATCGAGCTCGCAGATCACCTGCCCCTTCCGAACCACGTCCCCGACGTTCACAGGCAGATGCTGTATGATGCCGCTGGCCTTTGATTTGACCTCGACTCTCGTGGTGGGCTCGATCTTCCCTGTGGCCACAACCGAGCGCGCCAAGTCCATGCGTTCCACGCGGACCAGCTTTTCCGAGGGGATTTTAGGGGAACTGCGGCCGATGGCCTTCAGCGAAAACATCGCCGCGCCCCCGAGCAGAGGCACCCCGAGCACCGCAATCCATACAACTGTACGCTTTTTGCCGTTTTTGGCCATGATCTTCGCTCTAACTGTGCAATACGAAGGAAGGATGGCCCGGGGTTCCGTAAAGTATGGGCGGTGGAGTTATTCGGAGGCGGTTCGCCAGCGGACCGGAGCTTCCGCATCGCCGCGGCACTGGGAATTGATTTTTGCGCGCGCGCTCTCAAGTGCCCTGATGCTCGAACCGGCGCTGCGGGAGCCCTTGATGCGCTCGAGCGACTGCCGGTAGGCGTCGATTGCCAGCACCACTTCGCGCATCTCGTCGGCGCTCAGTTCGATAGACATAGCGTGCGTCCGCTAATCTTACGAACCTGTCAACCCGCGAAACAATCGGGTAATCGACTGATGCGCGTGCCTTGCAGTGCTGCCGGGGACCATACATCTGTCCGCAGTAATACCTATTTGCCGCGGCATCCCAACTGCTGACGTGTTCCACGTATGCGGTACATTGTCACTTTCCGGAAGCGATACGATCAGGCGGGCGA
Organism: Bryobacteraceae bacterium; assembly: GCA_035561075.1. GTDB lineage: Bacteria > Acidobacteriota > Terriglobia > Bryobacterales > Bryobacteraceae > JAMCRM01. Next base: position 4,429 of record DATMYF010000001.1, on the reverse strand, counting down.
TTCCGCGGAGAACCCCTCCACCCTGGTGGATGCGGCTGACGGCGTAATCTTGGATTCCGAGGTGGTACAGGAGATCGAACCCGCCGGACTCGGCGTGACAGACGATTTGGGCGGTGAACCTGGCTCGGAGAACGCCAATGACGACGGCTTCCTCGCGTTCGGCACCGAGAGCTGGATTTACGAAGTGGCGGACGGCCGCGAGGAGGAGTTCATCAACGCCCTGCGCAACAGCGAGGTCGTACTGGAGTTTCACGAGTTCGACGACGAGATGATCCGGAAGCCGTTCGCTGAGGGGTAACCGGGCTCCAGCGTACAATGGGGACGTGAGGAACCCTGAATGAGTGCGCTGGCCGTGGTTACCGGCGCTTCGAGCGGCATCGGTGCGGTGTTCGCGCGCAAACTGGCGGCCCGCGGTTATCGTCTATTGTTGGTGGCCCGGCGTCGCGACCGCCTGGAAGCACTCGCGGCCGAATTCCCTGGCCGTGCGGAGGCCTGGCCGGCCGACCTGACTTGCGACCCCGACCTCCAAAAGCTCGAACAGCGCATAGCCGGTGACGAGAGCCTGGAACTGCTGGTGAACAATGCCGGGTTCGGCACCCTGGGACGCTTTTTCGAGATCCCTGTGGATAGCCAGGATGCCATGCACCGCCTGCACATCCTGGCAACCATGCGGCTCACCCACGCCGCGCTGCGCGGCATGGTGCGGCGCAATCGCGGAGGCGTGATCAACGTCTCCTCGGTGGCCGGCTTCGCCCAGAGCCCCGGGAACGTGAGCTACTGCTCCACGAAGGCGTGGATAAACATTTTTACCTCCACGCTCGACCTGGATTTGCGCAGCGCGGGTTCCGCGGTAACCGTGCAGGCGCTCTGCCCGGGGTTCACCTACTCCGACTTCCACGACACCGCCGGGATAGACCGCAACAAGATCCCCAAAGCGCTGTGGCTGGAGGCGGATCGCGTGGTGGAAGACTCGCTGCGGGGCCTCGACCGCGGCAAGGTCTTCGTGATCCCGACGTGGCGCTACAAAGCCATCGCCGCGTTTGTCCGCAACCTGCCGCGGCCGCTGCTACGTTTTGGCGCGATCAGGTACGCGCGGCGGACCGGCCGGACCTGACACCCATCCCGCACTCCGCGTGAACCGCCTGAACGGCCTTTTCCAGGCCCTCGCGCCGCACCACAATGGCGATGGTCAGTTCGCTCGATCCCTGCGCGATGGCGATAATGTTCACCTGCTCCCGCGAGATGGCAGTGAAGATGCGCCCCGCGATGCCCTGGTTGCCGCGCATGCCTTCCCCGACGACGGCCAGCAGCCCAACCTGGTCGTCCACCGCCAGCGGCTTGATGTAACCGTGGGCCAACTCGAGGGCCAGCGCCGATTCGAGCGCCTGCACGGCCTTTTCCAATTCCTCCGTGCGGACCAGGAAACAGAAGCTCTGGCGGTAGCTGGAGCCGGTCATGGCGAGCACTTCGACATCCGCCTGGGAGAGTGCCTCCAGCGCCCGTGCCATGGCGTGGGTACCGGAAAGCTCGGCGCTGGCGGGTTCGAGCGAGAGTAGCGCCACTTTGGCCAGAGAGGTGACCGCGCGCGCGCCGCCGTCGCCATCCTTCAGCGCGGAGACTATGCGGGTCCCGGGGACCCCCGGCGCAAAGCTGTTCTTGCTCCATACCGGGATGCCCTTCTCGACCAGCGGAGCTAGGGTGCGGGGGTGCAGCACTTTGGCGCCGTTATAGGCCAGTTCGGCGGCCTCGCTGTAGGTAACCTCCTCGAGCACGGCGGCGTTGGGCACCAGGCGCGGGTCGGCCGACATGATGCCATCGACGTCCGTCCAGATCCACAGTTCGGAGGCGTCGAGGGCAGCCGAGAGGATGGAGGCGGAGAAATCCGAACCGCCGCGGCCCAGCGTGGTGGGGCGTCCATCGGCGGTGGCGCCGTTGAAGCCCGTGACCACCGGCAGCACACCTTTTCCGAGTTCCGGGAGCAAGCGCGCGCGGGCACGTTCGCGGGTGGGTTCCATCAGCGGGGAGGCGTTGCCGAAGACGGCGTCCGTCACCAGCAACTCGGCGGCGTTCATGGCCAGCGCGGGCACCCCTTCCGAGCAGAGGTAATCGGCCACAAGTAATGCGGAGAGCCGCTCCCCGATGCACAGGGCGGCGTCGGCCGAGCGCGGCGGGCGGTGGGTGAGCATGAGCATGCCGCCGGCGATGCGTTCGAACTCGCCCAGCAGGGTGTCTATGCCGGCGAGTGCATTCGCCTGCCGTTCCTGGGGCAGCAGTTCCCGGCAGGCGGCGTAGTGGCGTTCGCGAAGCTGCCGCATGCTGGCGTCCAGCCCCGCGGCATCGCCTGCCTCGGCGCGGCGCATGGCGTCGATGAGCAGGTCCGTGATCTTCGACATGGCCGAGACCACGACCACCACGGGCCGGGTGCGGTGCTGTTCGGCGGAGATCGACGCCGTGGCGCGGATCCGCTCGGCGGAGCCCACGCTGGTGCCGCCGAATTTCATCACGAGCAGGTTGTTCAACTGAAATCCTTTCCGTTGGAGATGCGCGCCCGGACGAGCTTGAGGATAGCCTCCTCCACCTCGTCGATGGTGAGGCCGCTGGAATCCAGGTAGACGGCGTCGGGCGCCTGTGTAAGGGGAGCCTCCGCGCGGGTGCTGTCGCGCTGGTCACGCTCCCGGATCTGTGCGGCGAGGGCTTCGGGCGATACGGCCGAGGGTTTGCCGGCGTCTTCGGCGAAGCGGCGGCGGACGCGTTCTTCGGGCTTGGCGTCCAGGAAGACCTTGACGTCGGCATTGGGAAAGACCACCGAGCCGATGTCCCTGCCCTCCATGACAACGCTGGTACGGGCGCCCATTTCCCGCTGCTTTTCCACCATGGCGCGGCGCACTCCGGGGATGACCGCTACCTTGGAGGCGGCCTGTGAGACATCCGGCGTGCGGATGGCGGTAGTGACGTCCTCGCCGTTGAGCAGCACGGCGCCGTTCGGCTCGAGCCGGATCTCCGCGGCCAGGGCGAGTTGTTCCATGCGGTGCATGTCAGCGGGTTCGACCTGCTGCCGTAGGGCCCAGAGCGCGACAGCCCGGTACATGGCTCCGGTATCGATATAGGTGAAGCCCAGGCGCGCGGCCAGGCGGCGGGCGATGGTGCTCTTCCCCGCCCCGGCGGGCCCATCCACGGCGATCACCACCGACCGTTGCAGTACCGGATTTGAATCCATTATCCGTAGAATAACAGGAGGGATGACTGCCGAGGATTTCGACCGCATGGTGGAGCGGGCCTATGCCCGCATTCCGGGACGTTTCCGGCGGCGCATGGCGAACATCGCGGTGGTGGTGGAGCGGGAGCCCTCGGGGGCGCAACTGGCCAGCGGCGGGGTGCGGCGCGGGGGCACGCTGCTAGGACTCTACCAGGGACGTCCGCTGACGCGCCGCAGCGTCTTCGAGAGCTTCGCGATGCCCGACCGGATCACCATTTTCCAGGGCCCCCACGAGCGCCTGGCGCGCGGGCCTGCGGACCTTGAACGGATGGTGGAAGACACGCTCTGGCACGAGGTGGCTCACTATTTCGGCCTCGACGAGCGACAGGTGCGGGCGGCCGAGCGCCGTCGCGCGGCGGCAGTCGTCAGGAGCCTCCGCCGCCGCACTCCAGGGGGAAGCTGACAGGGCGGCCGGCGTGCTGCTACAATTGGGATACACCTGTGGCGCTATCGTCTAACGGTTAGGACGGAGCCCTCTCAAGGCTCAAATACGGGTTCGATTCCCGTTAGCGCTACCATGTTTTCATAGACTTACGGGCGCTGGGTGACCACGGGTGACCACGCGCTCGGCGCCAGAAAAACCCGGCTCTACGCCATTAATGGGGGCACCCGCACCTCTGAAGCAAATTCAAGAACACATCACTATAACCCTCAGCCTGTAGTTCTGGAAGTTGCGGAAGCCGTATGCTTGGCGTTGCAGGAGTTCCATTTTGGTGTGAAAGCCTTCCGTGATGCCGTTATTACGGGTGAAGCGCCACATGGCCGCAATCTCCGCGGACCAGTTGTGCAGCGTTTCACCGAGCCGTACCAGTTGCAGCAGTCCGGATTGCCGCAACTCCTCGACCGCTCGCAGGAACCGTGGCACCAGTCGTGCGCACTGTCGCCGGGTGCGGTGTTTCTTTAGCAGCAGGTAGCAGAGGCGCTGCTTGAAGCGGTAGATCAGATCCAGGGCGGGATAGGATGCCAGATAGGCCGCCAACCGGTCCTGCTGCTCCGGCTTGAGGTTATGGCGGTGACGGCGCATCAGGGACGTCAAGCCGCGATGCCTGGCGCCGGCGGGGTCGATCTCGCGCCAGCAGGCCAGGAAATGCTGGTTGATCATGCGGATTACATGGAAGCGATCGGCCACGATGCGGGCGTTGGGAAAGTGCTTGCGCACCAGGGCGCGATAGG